>JADJVN010000002.1 GCA_016710585.1 Saprospiraceae bacterium | reverse complement strand
AAGGACCAAAATATTGTCACTGCATCCAAAGATTATTGCCACAAGCCAGCCCAGAAAATGATTGTGAACGTGAAGCAAGAGTTCTACATCAGTCTAATATCATTGCGGCAAAATTAGAGAGAGCTAGATTAATGTATGATAGTATGATGTTAGTTTACACAGCGCATTGTATGAGAAATGGCAATGAAGAATTTACAAGTACAGTGCGCAGCCAACTTTATCATTTTACTTTATATTATTATGATCAAGCTGGAAACTTGACAAAAACTGTTCCACCAAAAGCTGTACGTTTATTAAATGAAACTGATGGAAGTGAGTATCCAAATCATATCGAAGCACTTTATACCATCTATAGGTACAATTCTCTAAATCAAAAATTACATCGAAGAACTCCTGATGGAGGAATTACCAAATGGTGTTATGATCACTTAGGAAGAGTGATTCTTTCACAGGATGCATTGCAGTTAGCAAATAACGAAAGAAACTATATCCTGTATGATTCACGAGGAAGAACTACCCAATCAGGTGTGGTCGGTGGAGCTTCAGGATTTAATGAAATGATAGAGAAAGGCAATGTAAACTTCTATAATGAATTTATGCCAAGAATGAGATCCAGAGATCCAAAATTTTATGTCAAAGAAGTGAACCGTATCCTGTATGATATAGCAATAGATGATCCAATTATTTCATCTCAATTTTCCAAAAAACAATCCTTCATGCGCAACAGAATTTCTTCAGTACAATATACAGAAGGTCGCACGATACCGTTTGAAATGGAAGGCACAGTTTTTGGAGAAAGTTCTAGGAGATTGAGTCCATACACACACGCCAGTTATTATAATTACGATATAGCTGGGAACATGACAGAATTAATTCATGATTTTAAAAATCTACAAGCAGCATCGGGAATAAACGAAACTCTTGCTACTGCACATAGATTCAAAAAAATCAATTATCGTTTTGATTTATTGACTGGAAATGTCAAAGAAATTGCATACCAAGCCAATAAACCAGATCAAATGTATCATTGGTATGAGTATGACGCTGATAACAGATTAAAAGCAGTACAAACAGGCTTTAGTATTTTCGAACCAGAGGATACTCGAGATAAAGATGCCAAGTATGAATTTTATCTGCATGGTCCTGCTGCAAGAGTTTCATTAGGTCAAGAGAATATACAAGGAATAGATCTTGCATATACGATCAATGGATGGTTAAAGAATGTAAACAATCCCAACGGTGTCGACATAGGAAATGATGGCGTCACCAACAATATTCTCAAAGATGTGCTAAGTTATGAATTGAAATATTATAATGGAGACTATAAAGCAATCAAAGCAACTGATCTAGGAAGCAGTACACCTTTGGCTGCAAATGCATCATTGTATAACTCAAATCTTGCTGCAATAAAAATGCATAATAATGGATTTGGACAAGATGATGTCCATACGCATCAATATAAGTATGACCAGTTGAATCGATTGGTGAGTTCGCGAGTAGATGGCACAGAAAATTTTGCAATGAATCTTAGTTATGATAAAAATGGAAATATCGCGACACTCTCACGAAAAGATGGCAGAGGCATTTTGTTCGATCAATTGACTTATCATTATAACAACTTAGAAGATAATAAATTGAAATATATCGATGATAGAGCAAATTCATTGTCTGGGCAAGTCAAAGATTTATTAAGTCAATCTGATGGGAATTATAGATACGATATCAAAGGAAGATTAACAGAAGATCACTCAGATGGTGAGGATAAAAATATGGAGTGGTTGTCATCAGATAAATTAAAAAATTCACAAGTCCAGATGGCATCAATACACTTTTATTACGATGCTTTGGGACGAAGGGTTTATAAAAAATACATCTAGTGGGAATGGCGAATACACTGTAAGAGATTTCGCAGGAAATATTATGGCGGAGTATGCAGTCATGGATGGAAAAATGAATTTAAAAAGTTTTCCTATCTATGCTTCCAGTCGAATCGGTGCAATAAGTATGGATACAGTATTGACTTCATCAAATTTTGCAAATCGAAAATTATGGACTCAATATCGCGGACAAAAACTCTACGAACTCAAAAATCAAATTGGCGATATCAATGCATTGGTTTCTGATCGTCGTGTGCCAAGTGAATCTGAATATATTGCAGATGTGAGAAAAGCCACAGACTATTTTCCATTCGGGATGATCATGCCAGGAAGAGATAGTTCATCTACAGAGTATAGATATGGATTTCAAGGTATGGAGCAAGACAATAATCTGAAGGGTGAAGGAAATTCTTACACTACCGAGTTTCGTCAGTATGATCCAAGAGTGGGGAGATGGATGAGTGTGGATTTATGGGAAGAAAAATATCCCAATTTTTCACCTTATACTGGAATGTTTAATAATCCTATAATTATCCAAGATCCATTAGGTCTTGGTGATGAAGATGATGATCATGAAGGTGTTGGAAATGAAGAACGAACTAGAAACGGCTACTGTGACTGTGGCGAAGCATCGGGAAGTCATGACAGCAACAATTGCCCTAGAAGGTGCACAAAGAGCAGAACACATGCGCGTTGGTCAAAGAATTCAAATAATGAGATATGACCTTCGTCAAGGAGTAAACCGAACATATACAGTTTTAGCAGGTTCTCCTAATCCAATAGGGACAACTGATCCTCAACAGGGAAGGCCAGGTTATAGCAGAGATAATTTATCTCTTATATCACGTAACAAAGCAAATACTCATCTATATAATCAACTTAGAGAATTAGCAACAGCTCAACTGAATCTTGCACGAGCTTTAACTGATTTAGCTTTAATTACTGCAAATGATATTCAAATGCCTGAACATGTTCAAAATAGATTGACAAACTTTTCCCGCGTCTTACAGGCAGTGAATATACTTTCTACTATGCAGGGACATTTGGATGCTTATGCAAATTTAACCGATGGAATTGCAAATCTTCAATCAAGAAATCCTGAGGACTTAGAAGGCAGAATAGATGATTTTAGTAGAATTTTTGACAATTCAATTCACTTCCTAGAAGCGATTGGTATTCCAATCCCTCCGTACTTGTCAGATGGATTTGTTAGAAGTTATGGTAGAGCAATATTCCGTCATGCTTTTGAAGCAAATAGAATTATCGAACAAGAGAGAGGAGAAAACTGCTATGGTCCAGGAAACCATTATTCACGATTTGGAGACCGATACAGATGCGTAAGAGATTAATTAAAATAAATACAAATAAATATTAATTAAAATTTCAAATATGAAAAATTCAATTTTAATTTTCGCAACATTTATCACATTTTTTGCATGTAGTAAAGATGATAATTCTACAAATCCAAATCCTACAAACACTAATGGAATTTCTGTTAAAATCAATGGTGTCTTATGGGAAGGTAGTACAGTGTCTAATATGGTCGATGAGAGCACAGAACAAGTGGTGCTTCAAGCATTGAAATCAAGTCCTCTAGAGACATTAGGAATCCCCTTTGATTATTTCAATGTCGTGGGTTCATATCCTACAAGCAATGATAATTTTACTTACTCAAATTTTTTACGAGCAGACAAAACTGTTTTTTCAAATCAGAAGTCAAGTAAAATTACAATCAACGTGACCAGTGTAGAAAGCACTACATCAGGGAAAAAAGTGCATGGAACATTCTCTGGTTCATTACAATCCAATGCTGGAGAAATAATTCAGTTGACTGAAGGAAAATTCTAAAATCAAAGTATTCAAATAAATCTCAGACCATGAAGAAACTATTTAACTTTTTGCAATTTATTTTTTTCTTATCATTGAACTTTTTGGTCTGTGATTTATTTGCTCAAAACTTAAATCACACTTCCCTCGCCCCAACAGATGTCTGGAATCAATCTGTCAATAATCAGCGCGCTGTAAAAGTCTATATGAAAGGTGAGATCAAAAACAGCGAAGGAAAACTATTGTTAGAGTTGCGATCCTCATCCTTTATACTAAAGCAAGGAATCAATCAACTTAGCAATGAATGGATACAAACTACAAAGACCGATTGGCATGATGATGCTGCGAAACAAGCCGTTGTGAGTACTGGAAATTTTCCTAAAGGAACATATCAAGTTTGTGCAAAAATCTTTGAATCTTCAAATGATCGCGAATTGGCGAATCCATGCCGAACAGTCACTGTTGATGAACTGCTCATCCGAAAAAATGATCCAACAAAATACAAAAACATCTCGGCCTATGGATCAGCTTCCATAGATTATACTCACAATTCTCCTCAGTCATATTACTCAGATCTTCCTACGAATTTTGTTAGAGTAGAAGCAGAGCAGGGATTGAGTATCTATTCATTTCCGATTTCTGGTATGTTCCGTTATACAACCGAAAAAACTGACATCAAAAGATGTGGATATGTTTACATTGCGATTTGATCGCAATAGATTCGAGAGAAATGTAAAAGAATTGATTTTGCGCAAAGTAGTCGAAACGCAATTAAAGAAAGTAAAGCTCAATGAGACTGATCTCAAATCTTTGACAGAATTTGAAGAACTTGAAAAAAAATATACAAGCGAGGCTTATCTTCAATTGAATGAAGAAATTGCAAAAATTGGAAGGGAACTACAAGCAATGGGCAAAGAGACAGCAATGAGTGCAACATCTCAATACCGAACAGAATTAAAGCGAAAATATGAATCACTGCTAGAGCAAAAGAAAAAATTCGACATTCTAAAATCTCGTTATGATCAGCTCAAAAAATTGCACAACACATGGATCGCTTCTGGACGATTAGAAGAATTAAAAAATCTAGCATACGCTCCTCCAGATTTAACAGATCCAAAAGCAATGATTGGATACTTGAGACAATATGGTGCTTATACAGGAATGAACAAATTTTTATTCAATATAAAAGAGTTGAGCATCGGGACAACTTATCCAGTTTATTCTCCTCTCACATTGAATGGTACACAAATTTTTGGAGGAAATTTTGAATGGAATCCTGGCATTTTTTTCTTAGGAGCGAGTGCAGGAAAAATTCAATCAAGCATACCTTTTGCATTGGATACCTCCAATGCACAGTTCCGACAAAAAATGGCTGCCTTGAGAGTTGGTCTTGGCAAAACCTATGGCTCGCATATATATCTTACTGGAGCACATTTTTGGGATCTGGATGACACAACAAATTTTCGATATGGGCAAGAATTTTATCCAGAGTCTGCTTGGTTGGGAAGCAGTGATTTTATGATCTCTATTGGCAAAAAAAGAGGCGTAGAATGGAGTGGTGAAATCGCTGGTTTGTTCAGAAATCAAAATACAAGAGATACACTCGCACCAGTATTCAATCTTCAAAGTCAGTTTGTAGAAAAAAATCTTAAACCCAATCTCTCAAGCAGCTTTGATATAGCAGCGAACTCTTTATTAAAATTTAATTTGTTCAATGGTAACTCTCAACTTGAGATAGGATCACAATTTGTGGGACCTGGATTTATTCATCCGGGAGCATTTGGATTGCGCAACGATGTATGGAGAAAAGATGCGAGATGGATCCAACAACTCAATGGAAATAAATTGAAATTAACTGGAAAATATATCACCGAAAGAGATAATTTCTCCGATGCGAAATCAATCACAACCAATATGAATCAATACGGTGTCGATGTCGATTTGAATTATAGTAAATTTCCACAAACTCGATTCAGTGTTGACCGTATCAATCTAAAAAATACACTATACACATATCAAACAAACCTAATCAATCTGTTACTCAATAAAAACTTTAAAATCAGCAAAAAGTCAAGCGCAAATACTATGATCAACGGCATGTATTATTTCACCAAGACAGACAGTCTCAATCAAGATATTCATTCATATTATATCGCAGTCCAACAATCATTCTCGCTCCCTGCAAAAATATCATTACAACTCGGTGGACAATATGCAAAGAATGCAGTCGCCACAGTAAACACTCAAATAACATCCTACAATATCAATGTCGGAAAACTTTTTTCAAAAAAAGTAAAACTAACCGCAGGAGCAAATTATTATAACAATGTAAAGGACAATAAACTCCGGATATCTCCTCGATATCAGCGGCAATCTCATTCGCAACATGCAACTCAACTGTAGAGCCTATCGCAACAATTATTCTCAATATCCCGGCATTGCAGGACAGTATAGGGAGAGTTATATGCAGATTGGGTTGAGGTATAGTTGGTGAGAGGATGTAATAGTGTATTAACAATTATATTTAAGGAAGTAAATATTTCACCAATTTTTTAAGTTAATCAAAAAATATCTTATAATTTCTAATATATTTGTCTTCAAACTTACTTAATTAAAATGATACTTTTAACTGTGTATATAGCTTATGAATAGCTTTTATAATAAAAAACCAATAGTGTTTTGCGATACTATGATATGGTACCATGTTAGTGAAGGGACAAAGTGTCTGGATAAATCTAAATATCAATATTTTGGAAGTTTTTCAAATATTGCGGATTTTATTACTTCTGATAAAAAGAAGAAATATAAAAATGGAAGCAATAGTTTGAAAAAGGCTATTCTTGCTATGGAGCGCGAAGCAGATGAAATTATTATGGTTGATCCAATTTCTGTAGGTTCAAGTCATTGGTTTAATATTTTGATCAATGAGAATGAAGTAAATATTAATAGACAAATTTATAGCAAACTTCTGCAATATGCAAATGGAGAAATTAAATCTCTTGAAGGGCCTATAATAGAGGGTATATTAAATGCAAAAAAGGATTTTAGCTCAAATGCTTTAAATTCTAAAAAACGATTAGATGAATTGTTAAAAAAAAATAAGAAGTATTCAGACAAAGATAAAGAAGAAATAAAAGTAGGAAATATTTTAAGGTGGTTATTATATGAATTTAACAAACTCAGAGGAACAAATTTTACAGAGGATCAGCTTTCAGATTGGAGCTCAATTGAAGTTTTTGTAAAATCGTATTCCAAATTTCTTGATAATATAAATAGCAAACAAAAACCGAATGAAAATTCAATGGTGGATTTGTTGCAGTTGTTTTATATTCAAGTAGAGAATAACACACTTATTTGGACAGCTGAAGATAAGGTAATCAAAAAAATTAAAGCATCATTTAAGGAGACTGAATGGAGTAGTATTATTTATCCAGAAAACTCTTAGGTCATAAACTTAAACTATAATGGAGCCAAATAGAAGCTTTGATGCTGTAAAAATGATGAGAGAAATCAGAGAAAAATTAAGCGAAAAATATTGGCAACATCCCGATTTTTAAAAGCAGAAATGGAATCCATACGGAATACTTACAAGCTAAATGGGTCTAGTCTTCAAATTAATAAGTTATTCAATCGTCTTCGTGTTATTAGTTTATACAGCTTTAATAAAATAGTTTTAAGCATAAATAATAAAATTTATCCTGATCTAGCAACAATTATTATTTTTGTATATGAAAAATAGTATTTTACACTACATTTCGATCTTACTACTCATTCTTGCTCAATCACAAGAAAGCCTTAGCCAAATAGAAAATGGCTCATTCGAAAATTGGACTATTGATACTACACAAGCTCCAGTTTCACTTGGCTACACGTTGGACAACTGGATACATTGTGATAGGTTTTTGGCAGAAAAAAAAAGAGCTTACTATTCCATTATTGGGAACATACAGAGATACCGTATCTCACACTGGAAATTTTGCTCTAACATTGTCAAGGTGGTATAATAACGATTTCGATATTATTAAATATCAAGATACTATTAGTACTAGGCCTACTTTTCTAACTGGTTACTACAAGTATTTTCCAAGTGAGTTGAGTTTTAGAGACAGTGATACTGCTTTTATTTGTGCTTTTATTACAAAATTTAATGTAGCTACAAATATGAATGATACTTTGGGGATTGCCAAGCAAGAACTAAACCGAGCCAGTAAGTTTACTTATTTTGAGATACCGGTTAAATACGCTAACATTAATTTAATTCCTGATAAGATCACTATATTTATATCTCCTCCAAATTTCAAGTAGGCGTTGGAGGTTGCCATAATCCACCAGTAGATTATTGTTCATATCTAAGCATTGACGATATAAACTATTCGAATGTACCTCTTGGTACATCAGACAATTTTAATAGATCAAAACAATATAATTTGTTTCCTAATCCCGTGACTAACCAATTAACTATTAAAGGCGAACTTACTTACAAATCAGTAAAGATTATAGATGTTTATGGCAAAATTATTGAAACTATTAGACCTATTGAAAATACCATCCATATTAAAACAGCTCATTATTGTTCTGGCACATACTTTGTGTTTATTGGGAATGAAGTCTATAAGCTTATTAAGCAGTGAGAATGATCATGTCTCACACTTTTACTTTCTACTTTTTACTTTCAACTTTTTACTTTCAACTTTCTACTATGTTTCACATCATCATGTGACAACCAATATTATACTACAATTTTCATACAGAATATCTTTGACCATGCAAAGCAAATAGTTAATTTTTCAATTAATAAATTAAATGGCCTTATGAAAAATTTATTCTTCTCAATATGTTTTTTTACTAGTAATCTCCTTTTGGCACAAATTCCTGAAGTGAATGGATGGTCAGTTCCAACTCCAGAATCTGATTCAAGGATTATCTATGTTAGTTCCACTGGTGATGATACCAAAGCAGAAGTTTATGTCTATAAAGAAAATATAGTTGGGAGAGATCCAAGTAGTCCAATGATCACTGTTAAAGCTTTTAAGACTATTGCTGAGGCAAAGAAAAAATTGCGCCCGGGCTTTGCAGATTGGTTGTTATTTAAAAAGGGTGAAGAATGGAATAATGAGTTATTTGGTTCAATTGAGTTGCGTGGTGCATCTCGCAAATCGCCAATGGTGATCACCACTTATGGAAATACTAATGTAAGACCAAAGATATATACAGGCAATGTCACTGCATTAAATGTGATTGGCACAAATTGTTCTAATGTCATGATCGAAGGATTGCATTTTGAAGCAAAGCATCGAACAAATAATGGAGAAGCTGTTGCCATTAGAATTATTGAAACGCCATTTCAAAATGTTCTCATTGAAAATTGTTATTTCGGAAAATTCTTGTCAAACATCACCATACATGATCCTATCCTCAATCGCAATCCTTCACGTAGTAATCTTAAAGTGAGACGATCTGTACTTGTAGATGCATATACTACTGGAGCTCAGAATGCTGGTGGTTTTTTTATTGATAATGTAGATAGTATTCTCTTTGAAGACAATGTCATAGATCACAATGGTTGGAGTGAGACCATAGCAGGTGCGACAGCGAATGGATTCAGACATAACACTTATTTTCAAGTGGGCAACCGTAACTTAATTTTTAGAAGTAATATCGTGTCGAGAGCTGCTGCTACAAGTGGAAGTTTTCGTTGTGGAGGCATCATACACAATAATTTATTTTTTATCAAATCCTCAGAATATACAGCTTGGAACATTCGAATCAACACTAAATTGGCCAACAGAATTTCGCACAGGTGAAGTTTCATACAATGTTATTTTAGATTCAAGACCTGAAGGATTTGATCAAGGTAGAGGCATCGATATACACCGCATAAAAAATGCAAAGATTCATCATAATATTATTGCGCACTTCACACCGATATCTCAATATAATAATGCTATAATAGTAGATGAAACAGAAGGATGCAATCTAAGTCAAAATATTATATACAATTGGGGAAATAATCAATCATCAGGTATAGCATATGCCAATGGAATTGCCATCGGACAGAATCTTCGCGGCACAAATCAAATCGATAGCAATGATGTTCAAATGGAAAATAGACTGGGATATTGTATGATCAAATATGGTACATTCTCTAATGTTACATTCAATGGCAATCGATACAATAATGTGTTGAATCAGAATTCATGGTTTGAACAAGGTAGTCTCAATAATTGGATAGCAGCAAGTGGTGAAAAAAATGCTGTAGCAATGAACGTCCCATATATAAATTCAGATAGAGATTTGAGAGCTTATATTAAATCTTTTGACAGGTGATGCTGATGTACGCAGATTTTATGATGGATGTCGAGCACTTTCAAAGAGTTCTTGGGATGAGAATTTTACAGCTACCAGAGTGAATCAATTTATTCGAGAAGGATTTAATTTGAGACCTACTAGTACAAATGATCAAGTTGCAAACGCAGTTCAAGTTTATCCCAATCCTGCTTCGGAATATATTAACATAAAAAATGTTGAAGATGCCATTGAGTTGAAAATTATTGACATGAATGGTAATGAAATGATTCGATTGAGCACAATTGAAATAGATGCTCCAATTCATTTGCAAAATTTAAGACCAGGTGCATATTTTTTGGAGTATCAGATGGAGGAAGGAAAAGTAGGAGTTGTGAAGTTTATAAAATTCTAGTTTAAAAGTTAAAGGTAGAGAATTTAGATAATTATAGTACATATCTAAATAGCATTAAATTTTTAAACTCACTTTTTACTTCTTACTTTTTACTTTCCACTTTTTACTTCTTACTTTTTATTTTCCACTTTTTACTTTTTACTTAATTCTCAATTACAATTTTTTGTGTCTTAACTTTTGATCCATGTCCTATTCGAAGAAAATAAACGCCAGGAGTCAAATGTGATATTGCATTTTCACCTGTATGCAATTTACAAATATTTTGTCCAAAAGAATTTAATAAAGTAATCGAAAAACGAGACAAACTTTCAGGTATTAAAATCTGCTGTGAAGCTGGATTTTGGATATTTAATACTTCAATTTCTGATTCAGTTTGAATATCGGTAGTGCTACAAGAATTTGCAAGAATGTATTGGTATGCATGAGATAATATTTCATTGCGATTTGTAAAATCTATGGTATGCCCCACTCCATTCAATACAGAATCTTTTACACATGCTTTTGACTCTATCAATAAAGATTTTGCAGGTAAAAATCTATTATTCAGATCGTCTTCTGAACCATGAATTAAGTAAAATATTTTATCCTTTGCATTTTTCGCAAGATTCGCGATTTCAGTGGTACCATTTATTGCAGCTCCAATTGGAATGAATCCTTTGAATTTATCAGCATGACTCAATCCATAAGTATAGGTCGCTAATCCCCCAACACTGAATCCCATTAACACAACTTTATTTGTATTATAGCCATAAAGTCTATATAAAGACTCCATAAGCATGCTTGTAAATAAAGTATCAATTGAATCATCTACTCGACCATCGGTGCCACCATCTGGACAAATAAGAAAACATTGGTTTTGTTCTGCAAAAGCAGTTAATGTATCTCTCCAAGAAACACCATTCCATCTTGCAGTATTCAATGGATGCATTGCGACTACAGCATTAGTAACTCCTTGTTCAAATTTTGATGGAATCAAAATAGCAAATTTTTTATTTGTCCCTTGAACATTCAAAACTCCTTCAAATTTACTTTGACCGAATATATCAAAACTAAAAAAAATACCTAAAAAAATAAAAATAACTTTTTTCATCAAATCTTTACTTTAAATACTAATTATAATCACTTGATTAAACACTTTGTTAGTAATGAGTTGTAAAGTTTCTCAATGTTTTCGATGGCTCTTCCAGTACTTTTGGCGTTATAAAGGCGTAGCCGAAACGTGGACAAAAGCACTGGAAAACAAAAAAATTGCATATTTTTGTCTTCCAAAAATAATAATGAATACAACAGATTACCATTTTTATTTAAAAACAAATGTAAACATTTGTCCACAAATTCAAAGCAATAATTCATCTACAATCGTAGAACTAGTAAACTAATTAATAATTTCCACCCAGACAATGCCCAAATACCAGTTTCTGGATCAGACGCTTAATCATTTCCTTAAAAAGAACTACTCATGCTTGGATCAATTTTCACTGCTTCTAAACCTTCAAGGATAGGATACTTTTTTTCCAAATGAAAGAGATTTTTCCATTAAAAAAAATCATATTTTCGAGCTTGGAAACTCTCTTTTACTCCTTCGTGACTTTGGAGTCTAGCTCAATCTATTCCATCTTTATACATAACCCTTCGCCACAGGAGTATACTACCCCGAACTAGGTTAGCAAGAGACATTCCAGTACTTCTTGATTTAAATTCATCAGCACAAGTCTAAGACTTGAGCTAGCTGTGTCAACAATCTAGTAATTCTTTAATAATAGCTACCTGATCGCTGTTCATTACTATACTTTTATATTCATACTCGCACATTTCAGTATTTCTTGTTTTTATTGCATCAGCACAAGTCTAAGACTTGAGCTAGCAGGGGCTCCTAGCTGTGGCTCTTCCTTGATTGATGGCACTGCCATCAGAACTCTTCGACGTAGGAATATCCTACGCCGAGCGTGGGGTTATTATCTAAATAAATCATCACACAACCCAAACAATTCAAACTGATTGTATTTATTATCGGAAGTAATTAATTCGCCTTTACATAAAACACCATAATCTGATAATATAAACTTAAGAGTTATAAAATTATTTGCTTCCAATTCATTTTCAAACCTAATTTCTGCATTCTTTAATTCTGAATAATTTGTATCAAAAATATAAACTTTCGAATTAATTTTGAACTTTATTTCATACTTTGATTTATTTTTTTTTATAAGCAATAAAATACCACTTTTATCCCAATATGTTTGTTTAGTATATGAAAAATTACAGTACTTATTCCCATATGGGACAGATCCTAGTTCTTCCAATGGAAAGTCAATTGGTTTTATAAAGTTATTCAAAACTTGCAATTCTTTACTTTCTTTTATATCATTTCGACTATTTTTTTTGCAACTTGTGAAAATTAAAATAAATAAAAATAAAATTTTCATTTTTTGTCTTTTAAATTTACTCCAATAATAAAATCAGACGTATTTCTATCTATAAAATTCCCTGTAGTTTGATCAGTGTACTGAGTCTCATTGTTATTATCAATTGCATCTATACCAATAATTTCTCCATTATCTTGACTATAAATATACCTCCTAAAAATTTGTGAGTGCCCACCTCCATTGGACTTCGAAATTTGCAGAATTGCTCCTGTTTGTAAACTTCCATCCCAAACGTTGGATACTTGACTTCCTAGTCCCATATGCATGAGTGCATCTCCAGCTCCTGCACTATTATTCTTATTTCGTTCTATTACAGCACTCAATAAATGAATGATATTTTTATTGTTGATGCTTAAATCAAAAATACCTTTGTAAGCATTATTAATTCTAGCTTGGGTTACCGCCCAGCAAACGCCAAAACAATTTTTGTATTTAAGTGCTTCATTTCTTGTATTTTCTATATTTTTTTTAGAGTCATCATTATATGAAAGATTAAGAACAGAATTTTCGTTAAGATTATTAAATTCATGAATTAAAGTAAGCCCAACTTGAGATGCTTCTGTCGCTTGTTGTCTTCTAGTTCCAGTGCTATTCAAATTTGATCCATCATAATATAAATGTCGGCCAACATCGTAATATTGAGATCCAGCAATCGTTATCTTTGAGTATGAACTTTCGTATGCTTTTCTCAAAATTTCTCCTGCAGTAGGTTTTTGATTACAACCACTTAAAAAATTAAAAAAACCATGACCAGTTCTTGTTTTATTCGCAAATGCTGGATGATTAATTGATAAATATTCCAAACCATCTAAATCTACTCCATCGATCGGTCGATTACTAGCAAACTGATAAGGCGTTAATTCGGGATAACTACTTGTCAATGGATCCACCCTAAGGAATTTACCAAACCCTGCATTATAGATCCTGAATCCGTAGTCGTAGTTGATCTGTGAGTTTGTCTTATGAGATTTCTCCTTGTTGTTGAAGCCTTGCTTGCTATTCACTATTACAGTCCAAGGATTGGAGCCTCTGCGACTCTCAGATCCAAACGCATAGTACTCCCTTGTATCATACTGCTCTGGTTCATAGTGGTCGAACTGTCCCATCAAGACATCATAGACCCCTATCCTCCTATCTGTGATGGTGGTCAGGATATTGCCTAGGTGATGTCGTCGATAACAGATCTGATACTCCAATTTTTATTTTTCTTTTCAAAGATATGGAATTGAATCTATTGTCGTGAAATAGAAACGCATTATTAATTTGAACTCGTAAAATAAACTTTGAAAAATCCATTTCAATCCCTTAACTATACCAACAAATAAAATTTAATATAAAAAAAATAAAATTCATTATAAACTGATTATCATTTACTTATACATATAAAAAATAAATATTAAAAAATAAATGATGTATATCTTTGCCAATTCAAAATGTCCCCGTATGTTTGTGCTGTAAATGTATTAAAGCCTTCGGTCAATATTATTATGACCGTCGTATTTCAACCAACCATCCTGAGTAATTGCTTACAGCAATTATTATCTTCCATAATATGATATAGTTTCCTTACTTAAAAAACAGGTGTGCTGCTATTGCATTACACCAAACTGTAAATTGTATTTTCAGATTCAAGAAATGTCTACGCATTCGTCTTTGGCATTCCTTGAGTTTTAACTTTAAATCTTGAAGCAATATGAATCCGAAGACTGTTCTTGGTAACGGAGTAAGAAAACTATGCCCTTCGGGGCCCTTTGGCTACCTTATGATACTGGCCTTTTTTCTAGGCAGTGTATTTCAATATAATCTATCGGCTCAATGCCAATTGTCTTGCAGAGGCAAGGTCAATATCTCTGTCGGTGTAGGATGTGAAGCAGAGATCACACCATTGTTATTGCTCACTAGTGGCATCAACTGCCCAAGTGCTCGATATAGAGTGGATGTGTTGAATCCTTACACCATGAAACCGATTCCATCCAGTCCTTATGTTCATTTCGAACATATCAAGAAGGAATTCAAAGTCATGGTCTACGATTCCACCAGTAAAAATTCATGTTGGTCCACCCTGCTTGTCGAAGATAAGTTTGGACCAGTTATTGAATGCCGCAATGACACAATTTACTGCAATGATTCTACAAAACTTGATCCTCCAGTTTTCTACGATTATTGTGACACTTCGGCAACGATAGAGATGCTCCATCATCAAGCAATTTTACTACATTGCGATCCCCTATTCATTAAAAAATTAGTGAGAGAATGGAGAGCAAAAGATGCGTGGGGAAATCAATCCTTATTATGCATCGATACTATCTGGTTGAAGCGTGTCCCTATCGATTCTGTTAAATTTCCAAAAGATTTTACCAAAGCTACAAACTGCGCATTGGAGTGTTGGGGTCCATGGCCAAAAGATGCCCAAGGTCATCCTCATCCTGATACTACAGGAGTCCCATATTATGCTGGGAATCCTCTATGGCCCGATTTCAGCGCGTATTGTAATCTAGGTACATCTTATGAAGATATAGTTCTGGTTAAAAATGAATGCAAAACAAAAATTCTACGAATGTGGAGAGTAGTAGAATGGTGGTGCGGGACTGCTGTCGTCAAAAGTCATGCACAGACGATTGAGATATCAGACATGACACCACCTACTTTGCATTGCCCTTATGACATCACGATAAGTGTATCCTCAGGATACGAATGTTTTGCCAACTTTAAACTCCCTCCTGCTATTGTTGATGATCATTGTCAAGATAGCGTTATTGTAGACATCCATTATCAACATGGCGTATTATTGAATTCAAATGGTGGGATTATCAAACTACCCATCGGTGTCCATAGAATCGTCTATAAAGCAAGAGATATCTGCTATAATGAAGACAGCTGCGCGATGTTTATTACGGTTGTAGATAAAACTCCACCAATAGCAATTTGTGATAGAGAGACTGTTGTATCGATGACTCGAGATGATGAAGTTCATGTCTATGCTGATGTATTGGATGATGGGTCTTATGACGGATGCCATATCGACAGCTTACTGGTACGCCGTATGGATAATGGGACTGCATGTGGTTTTAACGATAATATATTCAAGCCCTATGTCAGATTCTGTTGCCAAGATGTGGGCAAATCAATACAAGTGATATTTAGAGTTGTAGATAAATCTGGAAATACTAATGATTGTATGGTCATGGTACAGGTGCAAGACAAAACACCTCCGGTAGTGTATTGCCCTCATGATGTAACTATTGATTGCAATAAGCATGTTGATACTACCAATTTTAGAAGATTCGGTACAGCAAGTTATTATGATAATTGTGTGGTAACTATAGTCGAACAAGTAGTTCCTCATCTCAACCAATGCAACATAGGATATTTTGCCAGAAATTTCATTGTTACAGATAATATGGGCAGAACCGATACCTGCACACAACGCATCTGGGTAAGGAATCAAGATCCATTTAATGAAAATGATATCATCTGGCCTTATGATACAACTATCACAGGATGCGGGGCAAATGTTTCGCCACAAAATCTTCCAGATACATTTGGATTTCCTATCATTCTAGATAGAACCTGTGCTCTAGCTGGGATAACATTCGAAGATAGTAAGTTCTCTTACATTCAGGGATCCGAAGTATGTCAAAAAATATTGAGAAAATGGAAGGTGATCGATTGGTGTCAGCAATACACTGATACCAGTGGTAATATCATCATACCAAACTGGACACATGAACAAGTGATAAAAATTCTAAACAAGAATCCGCCTAAAATCACTGACGACTGTGACACTGTCATGATCTGTCTCACCGGGGCAAACTGTATAAAACAAAGAGTAAGTCTCTCCCATGTGGCACTTGATGATTGTACTCCAGATGATTTATTGCGATCAGGATTTAAATTGGATCTATACAACAATGGTTTATATGACAGCTCATATCATGTCAATGGCAACAGAATTACTTTTGATGCTGAACTGCCACTTGGTGAGCATAAATTCTTCTGGATTTTTGAAGATCAATGCGGCAATGAAACTGTTTGTCAACAAATAGTCAGGGTGATCAATTGTAAAGCACCTACAGCATATTGTCTTTCAGGTGTTGCGATTAACTTAATGGGAATTGATTCAGATCAAAATGGAAAAATAGATACTGCATTAATCCAGATTTGGGCTTCAGATTTAGATCACGGAAGTTATCAGATTTGCGGCAATCCAGTGACACTATCATTCTCAAAAGATTCGTCAGATAAATATAGGATATATAACTGCGATAGTCTTGGTATGAGAAGAGTAGAAATATGGGTTACTGACAAGCTTACAGGACTTCAGGACAGATGTATTACAACAGTAGTAGTGCAAGACAATAATCATCATTGCAATGGCACTGGAGGTAATCTTACAGGAAATATCGCAGGTTTATTACTGACGCCAGATGACAAAGAAATTGGAGAGGTTAAGATCATTGTTGAAGAATTTGGCAACAGTATTTACGAAACTGAAGCAAATGGTAAGTTTGCCTTCCAAGACTTACACATCGGCAGGGATTATACGATTAAAGCTTTAAAGGACAATAACTATCTCGACGGTATTACGACTTTTGACATCGTTCAGATACAAAAACATATTTTGGGAAATCTGGACTTAGGGTCACCATGGCGTATGTTGGCAGCAGATATCAATGCAGACAATAATATTACAGCTTCAGATATTTCAGCTTTGAGAAAATTAATACTTGGAGTTGATTATAAATACAGAAATAATCTTTCATGGAAGTTTGTTGAATCGACTTATACTTTTCCAGATCCAAATAATCCATGGTTAGAACCATTGCCAGAGGAATATCAAATCCAATCACTTCCAGGTGATATGATGTTTTTAGATTTCAAAGGGATAAAAATTGGTGATGTAAGTAAGTCTATATGGGGGGAATTTAATTCACCTAAAGTAGAGACAAGATCTGCTAGAAAAATCGATTTGTATCCAGCTAAGTCGATTGGAAATAAAATTCCTGTATTTGCCAAGGATGTTGCATCGATCGATGGAATCCAATTCACATTACAGCTCAATTCAGATCTTGTAAAACTGAATGGAATTCAGCCTGGACTAATTCCTGTATCAGATCAGAACATTGGCTGGTCATGGCTAGGACAGGGTATTTTATTGGTATCTTGGAGCAGTGCTGAAAGTATACAAATCAATGGAGAAGAAGCTTTGTTTTATATTGAGTTATCAAAAGAATTAAGCGAAAAAGATTTGCCTCAATTAAGCATCAATTCATCTATTCTCAAAGCCGAAATATACTCTAATGGAAGTGAGATCATGTCCATTGCTTGGAATAATGAAAACAATGCCTCACAGAATGAAATCATTTTTGGCACATTGATTCCAAATCCATTTGTCCAACAGACAGAATTGAATATCAATTTGAGTCAAGCAGGAGCTATAAATTATGCCATCCACGACTTGGAAGGTAGAGAAATATTTACGACGATTGAATATGGCCAAAAAGGCAATAATTTGATCACCATCAAACGATCACAATTGCCTACTTCAGGAGTCTACACCCTCAAAGTAGATGCCTCAGGATTGAGCAAAACATATAAACTGATCGTGATTAACTAAATCAAATATTTGCAGATGAAATTCGTTCGAAAAGCTTATAGCTAGAATTTCATCTGCAAATCCATAAATTATCAAGAAAATTATATTTGGCAAAATGGCAGTAAATGCCGCTTTGCAGGAGAAGAATAAATCCTTTGCAGTTTATTTGCATCTGTTAGCTATTGCAATAATTGCAAAATCCCACATGGCTTCAAGGTTTTTTTATATTTACAGTGCCCTCTTGTTCGAACGGGAGGGTTTTTTTTATTCTTATATACAAAATTCTTGAATATGTCGTACTTTTGCGTTCTAAAATTAAAGAAAAGATGAGCTTTCAAATATCAGGAAAATTGGTAAAAAAGTATGATGCAGAGAATAAATCTGGCAAATTCATGACCAGAGAATTCGTGATCGTCACAGAAGAACAATATCCACAATATATTAAATTTCAATTGGTTCAAGATCGCTGTGGTGCTATCGATGCTTACGCCGAACAAGAAAAAATGACTGTACATTTTGATCTAAGAGGAAGAGAATGGCAAGATAAATATTTCACCAACCTTCAGGCATGGAAAGTAGAAAAAGCTGGTGAAAGCAGTGCTAAAGCCGGAGAACAAATTATGGCAGCAGATTCTCATCCAGATCCATTTGCTGTAGAGCAAAAATTTGATGACCTACCCTTTTAATGAAATTCATTTATAGCATAATACTATTCATTGGATGCATCTTAGAGTTAAGCTCCCAAAGGATATATTATCTATCTGCGCTTATAATTCTAGGAAATGATCGAATCCAATCGTGGAAAATATATCCTGATACTCTAAAAAGGCCCGAAGACGAATATCTCACTGCGGAAGGAGAATTTAAAGTGCGGTGGCCATTCCAAAAAGATAATGACAAAGAGTGGGAAATTAATTTTGGCGACAAAGCTGGTAGCATTCGACAAAGATGGAATAATAAGCCCTATGAATGGGAGATGCGACTAAACGGAAATTACCTTTACTTCTCTCCCAAATGGCCAAATCAAATCGACGCAACAGATGATTGGATCATCCAATTCAATGATAAAAATTATTCATTTCGCTTGAGATATGACTCAGGTTTCTGTTATGGCGATCTCAATTATCAAGATAAAAACTTAATCAAGGTATACAACAGCAGGTTCAAAGAATTCCTAGATTATGACTGTAAAGTTAATCATGTAGAAGTTGAAGATGAATTGATATTAGTCTCATTTTTTATTTCCATGTTTTACAGCATTAGGTAAAACAAATCTAACCTAAATCAAAAAATCATTTCGCCAACTCATCTTTTAAAAATGGAGCAGTAAAACTTTTTTTCAATTTTGAAATATACTCTGGTGTTCCAAATCCTAATATTTCACCACCATTCTTTCCACCTTCAGGTCCGATATCGAGGACGTAATCTGCCACTTTTATCACATCCAAATTATGCTCTATCACTAATATTGTATTTCCTCTATCTACTAATTTTTGAAGCACATTGATGAGCTGCACGATATCAGAAAAATGCAAACCAGTCGTCGGTTCATCTAGAATATACAAAGTCTTACCTGTGTCTTTTTTTGAAAGTTCTTCTGCAAGTTTAACACGCTGTGCCTCACCTCCAGATAGAGTCGTCGCTTGTTGACCCAATGTGATATATGACAATCCTACATCTTTCAGAGTCTTTAATCTTCTATAAATATTGGGAATATTTTCAAAAAAATCACAAGCCTCTTCAACAGTCATTTCTAGTACATCTCCTATTGATTTTCCCTTGTATAAAATCTCTAGCGTCTCTCTATTATAGCGCTTCCCAAAACAAGATTCACATTGAACATGAACGTCTGGTAAGAAATTCATTTCAATCAATCGCATTCCTCCTCCTTCGCAGGTCTCACATCGCCCTCCTTTGACATTAAATGAAAAACGACCAGATTTGTATCCTCTAATTTTTGATTCTGGTAATCCAGTAAATAAATTCCGAATATCTGTAAAGACATTAGTATAAGTGGCTGGATTTGATCTCGGCGTTCTTCCTATAGGATCTTGGTCTATCTCAATCACTTTATCTAAATGTTCTATGCCTTCAATGCGATCATAGTTCAAAGGCTTTTTCAGACTGTTATAAAAATATTCTCGCAATATCGGATACAGTGTTTCATTAATCAAACTTGATTTTCCACTTCCCGATACTCCTGTAACACAAATAAAAGTTCCCAATGGAAATTTTACACTAATATTCTTAAGATTATTTCCAGTAGCACCATAGATAGAAAGAAACAATCCATTTCCTTTTCTCCTTTGTTTTGGGATATCTATATTCTTTCTTCCACTCAAATACGCTGCAGTGATAGAATCCAATTTTAAAAACTCTTCTGGAGTCCCTTGAGCTACAAGATCTCCTCCATGTTTACCTGCCCCTGGACCAAGATCGATGATATAATCTGAAGCCAACATGATGTCTTTATCATGTTCTACGACAAGGACTGTATTTCCAATACCGGATAATTCATGCAAAGATTTAATCAATCGATGATTGTCACGTTGATGCAATCCTATTGAAGGTTCATCGAGAATATAAGTGATCCCAGTGAGCTGTGAACCTATTTGTGTTGCCAGTCGTGTCCGCTGTGATTCTCCCCCAGATAAACTTACAGCAGTTCTATTGAGACTCAAATAATCCAATCCAACATAGAGCAAAAAACTGACTCTTGCTCGTATTTCTTTAAATATATCTTTCCCAATACTTGCTTGTCTTGTGCTAATTCTCGATTCAATATTTTCTAGCCATTGTGATAAATCTGAAATATCCATATTGGCTAAATCAGCAATCGTTTTTTCATCAATTTTAAAATACAGACTTTCTTTTTTTAATCGTGTCCCCTTACATTCTTTGCAGGTGTCGATGATCATAAAATCCTCTGCAAATTTTCTAATTTTTTCAGAACTCGAATCTTGATACCATCGCTTCAACATATTGAATACTCCATCTGTCCCAAGATGATATTGTGGGTCATACCAAGTCGCATTGAATGTAAAACTATCACCACCATAAAGAATGACTTCCAATCCTTTCTTTGGTATTTTCTTAATAGGAGTATCGAATGTAAATTTATATTTAGTAGCGATCTGCTCTAATTGTTTGAACGTATAAGTATCTCGTGCCTCTCCCAAGGGAACAATCCCTCCTTCTTTGATAGTTAAATTATCATTTGGAATAACTTGCTTCAAATCCACTTCATTCACACTTCCGATTCCTTTACAATGAGGACAAGCGCCGTAAGGTGAATTAAATGAAAATGAATTTGGAGATGGTTCATCATAGGATAATCCTGTGGTCTCATCCATGAGTTTCTTTGAAAATGGTGATATTATATTTTCATCTTGAAGGTAAATGAAGACAACATCATTTCCCATCTTCAAAGCAGTCTGAATACTATATATCAATCGATCTTCTTTGTCGGGATGCACCATGATGCGATCTATCACAACTTCGATATCATGTATCTTAAATCGATCCACCTGCATTCCTGGTTTAATATCTACTATCTCGCCATCTATTCTTATTTTATTGAATCCTTGTTTACGCACTTGATCGAACAACTCTCTATAATGTCCTTTTCGTGACCGCACTACAGGTGCAAGAATCGTGATATGCTTATCTTTATAATGTTGCAATATCAAGCTGATCATTTGATCTTCTGAATACCTGACCATTTTTTGCCAGTATGATGAGAATATGCATCAGCTGCTCTTGCATAAATCAATCGAAACAAATCGTATATCTCAGTGATGGTCCCTACGGTAGAACGTGGATTCCAACCAGTTGTCTTCTGCTCGATAGAGATCACCGGACTTAATCCATCGATCTTCTCTACATCTGGTCTTTCGATATTGCCAATGAACTGACGAGCATAGTGAGAGAATGTCTCCATATATCTCCTTTGGCCTTCTGCATAGATGGTTCCAAATGCCAATGAAGATTTTCCACTTCCGGAAATACCAGTGATGACGACCAATTTATTCCTAGGAATTTTCATTGAAATTTTCTTGAGATTATGCTCTTTAGCCCCAATCACTTCAATAAACTCCTGCTCTTCTACCATTTGATTTAATTCCATAAAAAAGAAACAAAGATACTGCTAAACATCTTATTCGATTTAATAAAAAATAAAGTCTATTTTTATGGCAAAATACCAATTCATGATCGAAGTCAATATTCAAAATGAGTTCAATAAAAATCCAATTGAAATCGAATATTGTATTTCTCATTTTTTTCAATGGAAATGTCTCATAGGATTTCACAATAATGTTCTATGCACCATCCAATTGGCCAACACAACTCCAGAGTTGCTTACTCTTGCAAAAAAAGATTTTCCAAAAAGTCAATTAATCGAACAGGAGCTGAAAAATAATTTTATAGAAGTATTGAATAAAATGGATAATCCTGCTTATAAATTCAATCAAAGCATAATACTTACAGGAACTGAATTTCAAAACAAAATCTGGGCATCACTACTAGAAATCGAACATGGAAAAACAATAACTTATAGCAACATCGCAACAAAACTTCAAATAAAAAATGGCGACCGAGCTATAGGCAATTCAATAGGTCAAAATCCCATCGCGATCCTTCTCCCTTGCCATAGAATCATCGGCAAAGATGGCAGCTTGAAGAATTATAAATGGGGAATCGAGTTAAAAAAATTCTTATTGCGAAAAGAAGGCATTAAAATTGAAAATTCGCTTTTCTGATAATCATTTTTTATCTCTCAACATCCCAATAACTCTCTTGCAGCTGCATGAATTTCTTTAACACCATCCATGGTCTCTGATTGAGCATAAATGCGAAGCACTGGCTCTGTACCTGATGCTCTAAACATCAACCAAGCATCATCATTAAAATAGTATTTTTGCCCATCCAAATTCTCAAAATTAATGACATCAAATTTGCCCCATTTTTGAATAGTCTGAGAGTTTAATTTTTCCTTTATTTCTTGCATCTTATTTTCATTGAGATGCAAATCCAATCTATCATAAGCAAAAGCGCCAGTGATCTGATATACTTCAGCTATTAACTCGCTAATTGACTTACCAGTAATACCCATGAATTCTAAAATTGTCAAACCTATCCACACACCATCTCTCTCAGGGATATGTCCTTTGATAGCTAGTCCTCCCGATTCTTCACCAGCGACTAGCACATCCTCCTTGATCATATACTCTGCGATATACTTAAACCCTATCTGTGTCACGACCAATTCCAAACCATAATAATCTGCCAGTTTTTTCAATTTATTGGTCACTGAAAAACTCACTACGATTTTCCCTCTCATCTTTTTATGGCCTGCTAAATAGTGCACTAACAATAAAAGAATTTGATGAGAGTCCACCATGTTCCCCATTGGATCTAACATGCAGATTCTATCTGCATCTCCATCTGTTGCAATGGCTGTATATTGATTGGGTTTCTTTTGTAAAAATTGAATTATTTCTCCTAAATTTTTTGTGATGGGTTCTGGTGCCGTATTTTGAAATCCAGGATTCCATTCACTGTGAAACGATTTTAAATTTGGAAATAATCTATTCATGATTCGTTGTCCAGCACCATACATGGCATCATAGGCAACAGACGTTTTTTCCTGGATGATTTTCAAATTAAAATTAGAAATGACATGTTGATAATAGATTTCTTCAAGATCGATTTGATGAACTAATTGATTTGAATCACCTGGCTCTTCGACAGAAACTTTTGTAGATGGAATCAATTTTTCAATCTCTGCTATATCTGCAGGAATCGTCGGACCTCCGTAGGATGATTTCAGTTTAAATCCATTATAATCTGGTGGATTATGACTTGCGGTAATCACGACTCCCATATCAGCTTTGCAATGCAATACCCCTAATGAAACCATTGGTGTACTTACAAATCCTAAAGCGTAATGACATCTGATTTTATTTGCTGCAAATACTTTTACAGCTTCA
Organism: Saprospiraceae bacterium; assembly: GCA_016710585.1. Classification (GTDB taxonomy): domain Bacteria; phylum Bacteroidota; class Bacteroidia; order Chitinophagales; family Saprospiraceae; genus Vicinibacter. Next base: position 355,701 of record JADJVN010000002.1, on the reverse strand, counting down.
TCGACAAACAATTTTCCTCCAAATCGACAGTCATGTCCAATCACGATGGACTTCATCTGCTTCTGCTGCATCCATAGTGCCGTGCCTTGAGCCACACGTCTCACATTCTCCACAGTGTAGGTATCCGCAATGATGGCGCGCCATCCGTCCGTTCCAAATTTAATTTGATCCATATTCATATCTTAATCGCGCACAAACTTACGACGAATTTCCAAATTCGAAAATATAGTTCGATTACATATTATAAAAATTCATATATTTGCAAAAATTAAATTTTTGGACAGCTATCGGCATAAAGGATTGAGAAATCAACTTATTGATGAACTCATGTGGAAAGGAATAAAAGACCTTCCTGTGCTTGAAGCAATAAGAAGGGTGCCGAGACATTTATTTTTGGAGAAAGCATTTGAAGAATGGGCGTATAAAGACAATGCATTCCCTATCGACTGTGAACAAACCATATCCCAACCCTATACTGTGGCGATGCAAACCAGTCTTCTTGATCTTACAGCAAAGCAAAAAGTTTTGGAAATAGGATTAGGCTCTGGATATCAAGCCTGTGTCCTTGTGGAAATGGGAGTGAAAGTGTATTCGATAGAGCGACACAAGCACCTACATGACAAAACAGCCCACAGATTAAACAAAATAGGCTATACAGGGGTGAGAACATTTTATGGTGATGGCTTTGTAGGCTTACCACGCTTTGCGCCTTTTGATCGCATCTTGGTCACTGCCGCAGCACCAGACCTCCCTGTTCCACTCCTAGACCAATTGGCGATCAATGGAAAAATAGTCATCCCTATTGGCGCTGGTAATGATCAGATCATGCATCGGATTACCAAACAGGAAGATGGAAAATTAAAGAAAGAAACTTTTGGGCATTATCGATTTGTTCCGATGCTACAAGGTATGGTTTAACTAATCTTAAATTAAATAAGTTTGATCCCCTATTTATAAACCTCATTTTCACTGTAAAATTCCTTATTTGTTAGGCTTTGAGAATTCTTTTTGAGCTTTGAAAAAGAAAATTGTATGTTTGCCAACCAATTATATTTAAATCGATTTGACATGGCTGATTTATTCTCAAGATCCCTTGAAATGCATTATGAAGTAGGAGGCAAGATTAGTGTAGAGAACAAGCTTCCTTTGACTACAAGTGATCATTTGTCCTTAGCCTATTCTCCAGGTGTGGCTGCTCCTTGTCTTGAAATAGCCAAAGACCCGTCCAAAGTATACGACCTCACTATAAAAAGAAACACAGTCGCTATATTTAGTGATGGCTCCGCTGTATTAGGATTAGGGAACATAGGAGCAAAGGCAGCAATCCCTGTAATGGAAGGCAAAGCAATGTTATTCAAGCGATTTGCAGGAATCAATGCATTTCCCATCTGTGTAGAGACTCAAGACACAGAAGAGATCATCAATATAGTAAAAAACATTTCCCCAGTCTTTGGTGGCATCAATCTTGAAGATATATCTTCACCACGTTGCTTTGAGATAGAGGAGAGACTTCAAGATATTGGCATACCTGTATTTCACGATGATCAGCATGGCACTGCCATCGTAGTCCTTGCAGCTATGATGAATTTTTGTAAACTCACAGGGAAGAAATTTGAAGATTTGAGATTGGTCATCAATGGCGCTGGAGCTGCAGGAATCACGATAGCAAAATACCTATCAAAGAAAGATGCCAATACCCCAAATCAAAAACTTGTGAAAGATATCATCATGACAGATACGAAAGGCATCATTCATGAAGCAAGAAAAGATTTGAATCCAGTCAAACTTAAATTATTGGAACATACCAACCATTATGATATGGTTGGAGACTTATTTGATGCATTGTATGGTGCAGACATATTCATTGGTGTAAGTAAAGCAGACTTGCTCAAAACCGAAGATATCAAGACCATGGCAAAAGATCCAATGATCCTAGCTCTTGCCAATCCAACTCCTGAAATCATGCCCGAGGAGGCCTACAAAGGTGGCGCTCTGGTGGTCGGAACTGGCCGAAGTGATTTTCCTAATCAAGTCAATAATGTCCTCGCCTTTCCGGGAATATTCCTAGGCGCTATGCAAGGAAAGGCAAGCAGGATTACTCTTGCAATGAAATTTGCAGCTGCAGAGGCTATAGCATCGTGTGTAAAAGATGTCCGATATGATCAGATCATCCCACATGCTTTAGATGAATCTGTAGCTATAGCAGTAGCAAAAGCGGTGAAAAATTTATGTTGATTGATTCGACTCCTGTTGGTTGCAGATTGCAACATTTAAAACTTTAAGTAATCGAAATAATATTGATACGATTAATTTCAACAACATGAAATTCTTTAATTTTTTTAATAATAATTACTAAATTATAATCAAACAAACTAATTAAATCTTGGGTTGAAATATTCCCAACAGTTAAGTATATTAATTTATAAGGGTCCGCTTTTTGTCTAAAAATATCCAAAAATCGACATCTTTGGTAACAACTATTTAATTAAACTTTAGAGACAATTCAATAATCTCAGCATCGGTTGTTTTATTTCCATTTGGCAAGTCAATTGTATGAATTGACTCAAATCCCTTTTCGTTCAATAACCTTGAAAGTTTTTTGGGCAATTGAGCATCAACTAAAAACCTCATGCAACTAAAGGGCTAATACTTTTTACTTCTGAAATTTTTGCTGCAAATAATAGACAAGCCTTTAAGTCATCTGCCTCCAAATCTTCATAATCTGCCAATATTTCTTCTTGAGACATTTCTGAAGCTAATAATTCTAAGATTGATTGAACAGTATTTCTAAGACCACGAACTGTTGGTTTGCCATGACAAATATTCGGATCCATTGTAATCCTATCCATCAATAATTTGTTAGATACCATATGAGAGCATTTATACAAAGATAATTCATAAATTCTTTTTTGCCAAAATAAATCTCAAAGTTGGTCGCAGTTTGCAACTGCGATCCCTATTTGCTTTGAATTTACAATTCATTTCTACTACATTTTGACTTAGTATCTTGTATCTGTATATACTAGTTACTATTTGTAAATATAATACTTTACAGTGGTTTATAATCCACTGCTTTTTGAATTAAAAATTCATTATGTATTTTATCGAAGTTATAAACTTCGACAATCTGGGAATCAGGTGTAAAATTATAAAGAAAATTTGGACAAAAGTCAAAACCATTATCCCAAAAAATATATCCTTCATTCAGTTTTACACTTCTAAAGTATTCCAAATCTTTTAGCTTTGCTGATACTCCTTCTTTGATAAATGGAGCTATATCAACATATTTTTGCAAGCCATCATTAAATGTTAATGAAAGAATATAATCTTTTACAACAATAACTTCTTTGATTGAAGCAATTTCCATTTTTACAAATTTTTAAGTTAAAGGATCAATTGGATTAGGCAGAATATCTTTTCGCATAAGCTCCCAATCTATAATTAATTCCTGTCTGTGTTCAATAGCCCATTCGACTACTAAATTCTGAACTCATTTAGGAAGTGAACCTGCTAGAATCTCCAAAGTAGCAATACTAATCTCAGCGTGATACAAAAACACCAATCAATATAGGGCTAGCTTTATATTGGATTGAACAACACCACTAGAAATATTCAATATAAATAAGCCAAAAAACTCGGACTCTAACTCGAATGTTTCATCAGAGTTTACTTTCTTTCGAAGCACTATTTGACCATTGGTATTATATAAACTAATTGTATATTCTTTTACTTCACCTTCTAACTTGTATGTCCTATCTGCAATTTGCTTTAAATTTATTGGAGAAGGAGTTTCAAGATCAATATTTGAAATAATAACCCCTGTATTAATGCTATAGATTTCTCTCCCTTTCCCAATATTTCCAATAAAATAATATTTATCTTTTAACAAAAACAAAGGAGTATAAGTTGGTGCCGATGCAGAACCACTTGATGCTTTATAAACTAATTTTGTTGTTGCCTTTTTACAATCATAATATGATATTTCAGCAACAAAATTATTTGTATATCCAGTAATGTAAAACACATAATCTCCTTCTTGCAACATGGGTGACAAATAAGTTTTATTATTAAAAGCTACTTTAGTTCCAGCAAGAGTGCCGTCAGTAATGCTCACTTTTCTTTCACCAAAATAATCATGTGATTCAAACATCCAATTTGATCCACATTTGACAATATTCAAAGGCTCACCTTGAATTAGAGAATTATCTGCATTTTTTAATATAGCAATAGTTTGATTTGCTGTTCCATCGGTGACATAATAATCCTTAAGTGTTTTAACTATTGCTGATTTGTCATCTAATTTTTCTATTCTATAAGGCTGTATAGTCGGAGCAATATTTCGAACAGTATCTTCAGCCGCAGAGTAAAAATACAAACCAATATTTTTAGTACTTAAATCATTACTAAATCCAAATAATAGTCCATTATTAATATTCACTAATCCCAATAAATCATATTCGCTATTTGGTTGAATTGAATAAATACGTGTAACTTCAGCTTTTTCATTTACCAACCACACAGCTTTTTCTCTATAATGATTTATCAAAACTGCAAGTCCACTTTCAAAGGCGGTTGCTCTAGGAGATGCATCAGCATTTTCACCAAGTTCAATGCTTGAAATGCCTTTAACTTCTGATGTCCCCTGACTTGTCCCATCTGATTTATAAAGTTTTTCCAGACATGAAAAATAAAGCTTATCATCACCGCCTATTATAAACCCTTTTGGATTAGAATAATCAGTTTTTGGAGCGAGACTAGTGAGTCTTTGAGTTCCGTTGGGAGTGCCATCTGTACACCAGACCTCATGGCCATTCACTGTATCATTTGCAGTAAAATATAACTTATTGTGATATACAAAGAAATTCTGAGGAGAAGACCCTTTACTTCCGATTTGAATGTCTTTAAACAAAGAAAGTTGATCATTTTCTAGAACAAATAATTCCAAGCCATTTACTCCATTATTAGCTGGCATAAAATATTTACCTTGAAAAAAAATGCCTTTATATACCCATTCATCGATTCCAGAGGCAGTTCCTGGATTTAAGTCTTTTATCAATACTGGAGATTGCGCATTTAGATTAATCATGATTAACCCAAGATAAATGAAGGTGGTAACAAACAAACTTTTCATAATATACAGTTTAAATTATAGGTGTAAAAATAGACATTTTATTAAAATAAAATCAAAGTTTGCGAAATTTATTATAGTAGTTTTATTGATAACAATGAAAATACATACAATATATCCTAGATTTGTTCGAAGTGATTCAGCCCGTTGTCTGATTTTTTCATTCGGCACTCATATACAACATAATCTAATAATTCATATCAAAACATTAAATCCCCTGATGGTTGCAAATCTAGAGGCAGTTTGCAACTGCGATCTTATTTTCTTTGAATTCATATTCATTGCACCTATTTATTAAATTTTGTCTGTATATGCTTGGTATATAGGTCTAAATATAATGCATGATTGGGCCTCTAATGAAGTGCTTCTAGAATTATAAATTGATTATGTATTGTATCGATTTATAACCATCGACAATCGGGGGTATCAATTTATTAACTTAGACAAACAGAGTCGATTATAAACTTCGCAATTTATTCTTGAAATGTACCAATGTAAAGTGGATCCCTTATCCAAAAATCCGCCTGAAAAGCTTGAAAAAAATTTTGGTTTCTAATGGAATCTAAGTAGGTAAAATAAAATTTTATCATCGATAACACATCTGATCCTTTTTGTTCTTGTTTCTTAATCAATTCAAGTTGAGAAATTTCTACTTTCGTTAAAATACTTACCAAATTATGTATAAATATAAATTCATTATTAATATTATTGTGTAATTTGGATGATATCACAGCTCCTCGACGAATGCTAACTAGCAATTCAAGTGTTTTGTTATTCCTTTTATTTTCAAGAAAAATTACAAAAGCTGATGGACCAAGACCAATTAGTGCATCCTTATGAAAATCATAAAAGTAAAATATTGATAATTCATTTAGGGATAGATTCTTCAAAAAAAGCACAAAAGCATCAAAACTGAATTCATTTATATGAACTATATTTTCCATAATTATTTTTTATAAATTAAAAGATAAATGCTACACATAATAGAACGATGATATATCATATACTATATAATTTTTCCATACTTTACACCATTTATTAGCTAGTATTTATTATCAAATATTCATTAAAATATTCAGTATATGAAATATTATTACTTATAATATGGATCTAAATAAAATGGATCTTGAATCCATAATTCTCCTTGAAAAACTTGATGTACTAAATCATTTTTAATATTATCTAAAAAGCTAAAGTAATATTTTATATTCTCATTTGGCTTTGTTAATTCTAATACCTGCATATATTGCAGATCAGAACGGGTTATTTTTACTTTTAACACTACATATATCAAATTATTTATATATATCTTTTGGTCATCAATATTATTATATATTGAACCATTTACCACTATTCCTTGATCTAAAAATATCATAAATTCAAATATTTTATTATTCGTTTTATTTTCAAAAAATAGATTAAGAATATCTGGGTCAATTTCAACTGTTTTTTCCTTCATGAAAATGTAAGAATAAAAAATTGAATTCTTGTCTTTGGAAAGTGCATCCATGAATAGCAAAAAACTGTTTAAATTAAACTTTTCTTTTTTATATAATTCGAATTGAAATTTGCTGAATAATTTTTTAATATTCATAATTGACGGTTTTGAAGTTACTTAAAACCAAGCAACGATTTTTCCATTTCATAAAAGAAACTTAAATTTTTTCCCAAAGGATTTCCCATATCTATTATGGTATATCCTTCATTCAATAATTTTTTAATCCATTCTTCACATTGATGGTCGCAGTTTGCAACTGCGATCCTATACATATTGAATTTATAATTCATATACGCTGCTTATGAAACATATCCTGCAATATTATCAAGTTCAATTTTTTCAATCTCTAAATAGCCAGAGCCTCCAGAATATGTTCTGGCACTGCTGTAAGCATAATCTTCAGCTTCAAGAACAATACCATTCCTTACAGGGTTCAAATGAATATAATTTAATTTCTGCATGATCCATTTTGGACTTTCCAACTCTATCGGCATGTTATGTTGCTGCCAAAATTGATAATCCTTATTGTTTTTATTGTACTTAGCATAATATTTAAAAAGTCGGATCATCCATTCTTTTCTACTCTCTATATCACTCATAAGCATGATATCAAGAATTGCTTTCGATGTATATTTCTTAAAATCTCTAATGACATCTGATAATAAAAAAGGCTCTTTAACATGACATATGAGGTGTATATGGTTACTCATGATGACATAAGCATTAATGCATAATCCTTTCTCCTTTTGGCAAAAGAAGAGACTATCAATTATTATCTTCCGATAATCGTCTCTAGTAAATACATCAATCCAACCTACAACAGTAAATGTCAAAAAGTGTGTTGCGTTTTGATTTTCTATCTTATGTCCATGCATAACAGAAACTTAGGTTGTAAATATAAGGCTTTTAAGCAATTTTAACTACATTGAATTAAAAATTCATAATGTATTGTATCGATTTATAAACTTCGACAATCGTGTTCATGATGTACTTTATCGAAGTTATAAACTTCGACAATCGGGAATTCATCATAATTTTTATGCAAAGAAATTTGCATTGAACAGATTAGGCAAGATGGCTTATTTGATGGATTCGCAATTCCTAAAATAACTTGAAAGTATTCTGCTCATTTTCTGGAATATTACAAACAACTACTTTAAGTTTGTTCCCTTTTAAACCATAAAAAATGTTATCAGTTTTAATCCAGTATAAGGTTTCAAGGTCGCATTTGAAAAACTTGATCGCAACGCAATTATTATATTTCAAGAAAACAAGATTACAATTATTCAACTTATAGTGGGTCTTTCCATGATCAGCTATTTCATTAAAACTAAAATAAGGAACACCATCCAAATTATTGTTATAATGATATAAAAGATTTGAATCAACGTGTTCAAAATCATAGGTTATCAATGACAATTCAATAGCTATCCAATTTTTTGCAACTTTAAGATTAACATACCTATTCTTTAATCCTTGCATTTCAATTAAACAGTACTCATAAGAGTCCCTTAAAATAATTCTGTCATATCTAATATCAATAACAGGATCACTAAAAGATACATAAGATACTACTTTTGATTTGTCGACAACATATTCAATATTAGTGCAAAGAATTTCATCAATTATAACTCTATCTATCATACTTATCTTTTATCTAAGTCATCTAAGTTAAAACCTGAATAACATTCTTCAATATCATACTCACTTCTTCTTATTTCAATTCTCATTTGATTTGCTTAGTAATTTATATGTACTTAAATTCTAAATTCATACTGAACTAGAATTTATTCTAATATCTTCGTACTGTGCTACAAATTCATCTAATAATTTGTAAAAAAGTTTTATTCCATCTTTGTCATCATTCTGATTTTCATAAATTATTATTCCATAATTTTTGGGCAATTTATCAAATTGATTTCCAAAATACATGATAAGCAGTTTTCGCTCGATATAATTATTCAAATCTGATATCCACTCTTCTTTTGACCCCATTTGATACCCGAGGGCCAAATTAAATATTTCTTTGATATTGTATTCTGATGTATACTTTTTTAAAAACATCAGATATTTGTATAATTGAGAATCTTGAACTTTACTCATAATATTAATCTAGATTATCAAGTATCACTTTGTACAAACTTTTGAAATAAATTGAAAAAATAAATTATAAAAAATAGATAACCCATTATTATTATCTTTTTGAAGATGATTAATTATGTAATATGAATAATTGATTCCAGAAAATTCATCTCCAATTTTTAACTCATTTGTTATATAATTATCTAAATCTTCAATAAATATTTTTTCTTTATCATTTATTTTCTCTAGATGACCATAACAAAACATTACTCCTGAGAGAAAATGAAACACATCATTTACTGATTTGAAAACAATATAATTTCCATTATTATATGTCCAAACTAAATAACTTTCAATACTTCCATTTAATTTAACATTATTCATCCTAATTTCTTTTGATCCCAAATATCAATAGTTTTTTTTAAAAAAATAGGTGGTGGAAGAATTCCCAAGATAGTCGTAGTTTCCATCTGAGATCTTACTTGTTTTAAATTTATAATTCCCATCTATCGTATTTTATTACTTTAGTGTAAATATACTGCTTTGCTGTGTTTTATTATAGTAACAAATGTTGAATTAAAAATTCATAATGAACTGTATCGAAGTTATAAACTTCGACAATCGGATTAATTGAATATGAGGAAAACAAAAGTCCCGACACAGCTGTCGGGACTAATAAACCAATCTCATGAAAAGGTATGAAAAGACGAAGCATCTTTAATCGACATTATCATGAAGAAATGAATTTTCCTCTCGGATCTCCATTTTGTGTTCATCATCCATCATAATCCTCATGCGTGACATGTTGAGTTCTGATGAGTGATTCACTTGATCCAATCGGACATTCCTCCTTTCGTACGCAGGGATGTTCTCAGTTTCTGTCAAGTCTTTACTTTCATAAAGCGATTTTCCACTAACTCCAAATCCAACCTTATTGTTAGTAGCGGCGATTTCTGGTATGGCCCTCTCCTCCTTTCTCACACTTTGTCCGTATGGAAAAGGAATTGTAGGATTAGCTTTGGGTGCTGCCTTGTAATTATTTATATCTTCAAATTCTATTGTATTTCCACTTGTGCTGACACTTGATACTTTAGGTGTGTCATCATCATTTAAATTGACTATATTTTTTGATTTTGAATCTTCAAGCCTTGCTTTATAGCCCTGCCCAAATCCAGTTGCAATTAATGTAACACTGATATTCTCTCCCAAACTTTCATCAACGCATGATCCCCATATAATATCTGTCTCGAATCCTGCTTCTTGCTGTATGTACTCAGTGATCTCACCGACTTCATCCATCGTGATTTCTGGAGATCTACCAGTTGTAATGTTCAACAATATATGTTTTGCCCCTCTTATGTCATTGTCTTCCAACAAGGGTGAATTTAATGCCAACTCGATCACTTTCCTTGCGCGATCTTCACCACTAGAGATAGCTGATCCCATGATGGCAACACCACTATCTTTCATGACGAAATTCACGTCTTCAAAATCAACATTGATATATCCCGGAACAGTAATAATTTCTGCAATACCTTTGGCAGCTGTCGCCAATATATTATCTGCATTAGTGAATGCTGTTGACATGGCTAGATTGCCATACATTTCTCTCAATTTGTTATTTGAAATAACAATCAATGCATCTACATTATCTTTCAATGACTCCAACCCTTCTATAGCTAATCTAGCTCTCCTAGGACCTTCAAATTGAAAAGGTAGAGTAACAATTCCTACTGTAAGTATATCTAATTCTTTTGCAATTTTTGCGATGATTGGCGCGGCACCTGTACCAGTTCCACCACCCATTCCAGCAGTGATAAATAGCATCTTCGTATCTCCACTTAAGAACCTCCTAAGCTCTTCCTGAGACTCGAGACAGGCCTGCTTACCTACTTCTGGATTGTTCCCTGCTCCCCTTCCTACTGTAAGCAAAGGACCTAGTTGCACTTTTACTGGAACTGTGCTAATATCAAGACTTTGATGATCAGTATTACATACTGCAAAGTCTACTCCACGTATTCCCAAATTATACATGTGAGTAACGGCGTTTGTTCCACCGCCACCGACTCCTATAACTTTGATAATCGATGCTTGACCCATGATAACTTTTCGTAATTTGTTTTGCAGTGTAAAGGTATGTATTATATATTAAATAAAAAAATAAATTATAATTTTTTTTTATATATAACTAAAAAAAATGTGTTTTGACTTAAAACTCTGAATCTGGACTAGCTTCAAAAAATTCTTTCATCGATCTGTATCCTTTATTGATCGCTGTACCAAACCAAGATGGTTTCGCATTCCTTTCTTTTTGCATCTCAGGTTCTGGTATCTTCTCGTCCATCGCTTCGACTAAATCAAATACTGCTTTTGCTGAATTTGATTTTTGTTCTACAACAGTCACATGCTTCATGGCTTCTTTGATGATACCAAGACATACTGAATATTCTGGCAATAATACTTCTTTATCAAAAGCACTATTACCAAAAGAAATCGGATCACCTATTCTAGATGGAAGACCAGTCTGATATTCTGCCAATAAATCTATATTCTTCAAATTAGCTCCACCACCTGTCAACACAATTCCTGCTACTAGTCTATTCTCAAATCCACTCTTATGAATTTCAAACATGATAAAATCAAAAATTTCTTGAACTCTAGCTTGTATGATCCTAGCCAAATTCTTTTCGGATATTTCTTTTGGCTCTCTACCCATAATTCCAGGAATGGTAATGATTCTATTATCTATAACTTCTTCTGCCAAAGCTGATCCAAATCTCACTTTCAATTTTTCTGCTTGGTCGTGAGTTACAGTGCATCCAGCTTTGATATCTTTAGTAATGATCGCACTTCCGATTGGGATACTTGATGTATATCTCAATATACCTTCTTGGTAAATGCTGATATCAGTAGTACCACCACCCATATCGATAAGCACTACTCCAGCTTCTTTCTCTTCATGCGACAATACAGATTCAGCAGAAGAAAGCGAATTCAATCGAATCGATTCAATCTGCAATCCCGCTTTTTCAAAACTGCGATTAATATTATTTGTGGCTGCGGTTTGTCCAGATATGATCTGATAATTACATTGCAACTTCGATCCACACATCCCTATTGGATCCATGATATTTGTTTGATCATCGATGGTATATTCTTGTGGTAATACATGAAGTATTTGTTCTCCAAGTGGTAGCGCCACTTTTACCATCTCTTGATTTAACTTATCCAGTTCTTCTTGACTAATCTCATCTTGTGGATTATTGCGATAACTCATCGCTTGATGGGACATCGTCTTTATATGTTGACCTGCGATCCCTGTATGGATTGCAGATATTTCTTGCCTACTGGTTTTTTCAGCCATATCGATAGCATCAGAAATCGCTTTTGCTGTTTTATCAATATTGGATACGACACCTCTGATCACTCCTTCATTGCTACTCTTGCCATAGCCGATGATCTCTATTCGCCCTAGAATATTTTTTCTTGCGATAACAGAATAAACTTTTGTCGATCCTAAATCAACAGCGACTACAGTGTCTTGGTTTTGAGTTTTAATGGTTTCCATACTTCTTGAGTTTTTTTAAAAATATTTATAAAAAGAATTATGTTTCAGATTCGTATTTTTTACAGACGACTTGATTATCATTTTTCAAATCAATGGTCTCGTATACATTCCATCCTTCGTAGCGCAATCCTTCTTGATAGAAAAATTTCAATCGGCTCAACTTATCTTGAAGATTGTTTAACTTTCCTAATACGATTTTTTCATTGCCTACTTTTGGTACAAGACTATACTGACCTAAATCATCTATATTAATTTGTTCTATAAGGGATTTGGTAAAGGGATCATCATTGATTGATTTAACTATTCCAAAGATGGAATGAAAAATTTGATTTTCCTTTCGCCAAATAGTGTTTCCTGCTAAACTTGGGATATTACCTGTTACAACAGGAACTCTTGCCGAATAGTTCTTTGAATAAGGAATTTTATTTCCTTCGCTGTCGATATAAAATTGTTCACCATTGTGATCGACGATTCTAAAAAGTGGATCTCTCTGAATCGCTTGAACGTTCAATGTATTGTTTGCATCAATAAAAACCTCGGCAGAAGCAATGACCGGCAATGACTTTGCTACAGATTCTATATTCTTCAAATTCAAAGAAGATACCCGAACTTTGCGAAAATCTTTCTTTAGGATCTGACTTATATGAGTCAACAATTCTTGTTCTGTTATCAATATATTCTCATTATTTGATCTCAGTATATTAACTTGAACTTTGTTTGATTTTGAGACACGCTGTTCTCTTATGGACCACATCCAAGCCATCCCAACACCCATCAAAATCAATAGGTGAACAGAAATGATAATTAAGCCTTTGACATTCTTATTCATTTTATACTTTTTAAATAGTCCACTATATCTCCTAATTTTGTATCGATATCACCTGCGCCTAATACTAATATAACATCGAAATTCATCTTTCTTATCTCCTCAATTAAATTGTCCATTACACATAACTGCTTTGGAATATCCAACATCTTTTCTATGATCATACTAGAGTTTACTCCTGGAATAGCTACTTCCCGAGCAGGATAAATGTCAAGTAGAATCACACTATCCAATTGACTTAACTCATGTGCAAATTCATTAAAAAACAATTGTGTCCTTGAATATAGATGTGGTTGGAAAACACCCAATATCTTTTTCCCTTGAAAATTTGATTTTGCAGTGTCAATGGCTGCCTTTAATTCTGTAGGATGATGAGCATAATCATCGATGACAATAAATCTTCCATTGTCAAATATTTTTTCAAATCTTCTTTTTATTCCTCGAAATTTACTTAAAGAAATCTTTATGGAATCGGAGCTCACTCCCAACATCTTTGCAATATAAATTCCTGCGGTAGCATTTTCTACATTGTGAGTTCCAGGAAAGTCCATCTCCAAATTATAAATAAAATAACTCTTGTCACAATAATCAAAAGTTACACGTGCATTCTCTGACTTTACAATTCTAGAAAAAACTTCATTATCTTCACCACCAAATTGAATGACTTCCACACTAGGCTTTACTGCATTAATGAACATCTCTACTTCAGATTCACTAATATGATGGGACAAAAGCAATGTACCGTTTTCTTTAATCTGAGAAGCAAAGAGTAGGTATGATCTCACCATCTCCTCTCTACTTCCATAAATATCTAGATGATCTGCGTCCAAGGAATTAATCACTGCGATATCTGGATATAATTGTAAGAATGACCGATCAAATTCATCAGCTTCAGCAATCATCCACTCATCCCCAGAGTCGATAAAATTGGAATTATAATTGCTCAATACACCACCGAGAAAAGCAGTAACAGGGATGCCAGATTGCTCAAGTAAAAAAGTAATCATTGCACTGGTACTCGTTTTGCCATGGGTTCCTGCTACAGCAATACTTCTATGGGCTGAAACGATCTCACCTAAGACCTGTGATCGCTTCTTTATATTTTTAAAATGAGATAATATAAAATTATATTCAATTGAATTAATTGGAATTGCAGGTGTGCGAACAATAAGTTCACAATCAAGCGGAATCAAACTGATATCTTCAGTATAGTGAATATGCATGCCTTCTTCTTCCAATTGGATACACAATTCTGATCTATATTTATCATACCCATGTATCGCTACTCCTCGCTGATTAAAATACCGAGCCAAGGCACTCATCCCAATGCCTCCTATGCCTAAAAAATATATTTTACTCGGTAAAATCATAAATCTTCAATACAAACTAGTTCACAATAATATTTTATTAATTAATTCTTTTTATTTACTTCTTCGATCACTGCCTCAGCAATATCATCTGCAGCATTCTTTTTCGCCAAGCGCTTCAAATTTCCTTCAATTCGCTTTAGCTCTTCTTCATTTTTCAATAAAGCTTTTATTCTATCCCAAATGCTTTTATCGATATCCTTTTCTAAAATCATCACCGCTGCATTTTGATTTACAAAAGCTTGAGCATTTTTCCTTTGATGATCTTCAGCTACATTGGGCGAAGGGATTAATATGGATGGTTTAGCTCTTACAGCCAATTCTGCCAAAGTAAGAGCACCCGCTCTACAAATAACAAGATCACTTGCTGCATACACCATATCCATTCTAGAAATAAAAGTATAAATCTTTACCCTATCGCACTTTTGCAATGGACTATTCTTTATTTGATCTTCATATATTTTTCCACACTGCCAAATCAACTGTATGGAATCATCATTTAATATTTCATCAGTGATCAAAGCTAGCATTTCATTTAACGCTCTTGCTCCGAGACTTCCTCCCAAAACTGCTATAGTCTTCTTTTCTGCTGAAAGTTGAAAATGACTTAATGCATCCGATTTACTTATATTATTCAACAAATCTTTTCGCACTGGATTACCTAAATTCAATAATTTCTCCTTTGCAAAAAAAATCTCCATCCCTTCATAAGCAACAAATATTTTACGTGCACTTGCCGCCAAAATTTTATTTGTCACACCGGGAAAAGAATTTTGTTCTTGAATAAAAATTGGAACATTACGCCACCCACCAACACGCATCACCGGACCACTCGCATATCCGCCTACACCAAGAATAGCATCTGGTTTAAACTTGCCTACTAAAGTCCATGCTTTGATCATGCTTGCACATAAATTCCATATTACTTCCAAATTTTCAAAAGTGAACTTCCTTTGAAATCCACGCACAGGTAAACCAACAATCTTATATCCAGCAGCCGGAATTTTTTCCATCTCCATCTTGCCTTCTGCGCCTACAAAAAGAATCTCGCATTCTGGATTTTTCTTCTTCAATGCATCAGCTATCGCTATAGCCGGAAATATATGACCTCCTGTACCTCCGCCACTAATTAGAACTCTCATCTTCATTTTTACTCAAACTCAATTCTTCATTAGAGTCGGAACCAAGACTTAAATCTTTCAAATTTTTACTCACACTTATGATCATCCCCAATGCAGCACTGGTAATCAATAATGAAGTACCTCCCTTACTGATCATCGGAAGATTGACTCCCGTGACTGGGACCAAATCGAGAGAAACAGCAATGTTGGCAAAAGCATGAATCACTATATTAAATCCAAGACCTATAGCCAATAAAGCTCCAAAAGCTTTAGGTGATTTGGTCACGATGGAAACACAATGGATCAATAGCATTAAATACAAAACTATAATCCCGAGACCACCGATGATGATTCCCCACTCTTCACAAATGATAGCATAAATAAAATCTGCCCATGCATAAGGAACAAAATTTCGCAATGCACTATTACCTGGACTCTGGCCAAACCAACCTCCGTTAGCGATTGCAATTTTTGCCTGTTGGATTTGATGACCGCCATCTTCAGAATGTAAAAATTCTGTCAAACGATTTGCCCAAGTAGCAGATCGAATCGCATTGGGAAAATATTCACTGAGATATATCAAAAATCCAAAAGTAAGCAAACCCAATCCTATTAATCCTAAAATAGAAACTAGAGAAACTCTCCCTACAAATAACATCAACAAGCAACAAATAAATAATAATGCAGCAGTAGAAAAATTTGCAGGGGCGATCAAGCCACACATCACCACTATTGGCAATAATAATGGAAGAAATGCATTCTTAAAACTTTTTATCTGATCTTGCTTAGCACTCAATGAACGAGCCACATAACAGATCAATGCAATCTTTGCAAAATCAGATGGCTGAAATGAAATATCTAAAAATGGTACTTGTATCCATCGTTTCGCTTCATTAATATTGACTCCAAAAAATAATGCCCAAATCTGCAGAATAACAGCAATAAGCAACATCACTGGAGCCCATTTACTAAACTCCAAATAATCCATTTTACTAAACAACCATGTCACAAATAATCCCATAATCAAAAATGGAACATGCTTTAATAAAAAAAATACTGTAGTATCTGAATTAAACTTAGTTAAACTTGCAGATGTACTATATACAGCAAGCAATGAACAAAAAGTTAAAATAAAAACCAATGACCATAAAAATCGATCACTCTTGATACTATCCTTTAGATTCAATATTATTGATTCCATTCTTTGAGTCGCTTTTGATTAATAATCGTTTTAAACTGATCTCCTCTATCCATATAATTCTTAAACAAATCAAAACTTGCACATGCTGGAGAGAGTAATACGACATCTCCATTTTCTGCAAGTTGACTTGAATATTCTATTGCATCATTTATTGATTTTGTATCAACGATAACTTTTATATATGGATTAAAATAACTTATTATTTTAGAATTATCTACACCTAAACCTACGATTGCCTTCACCTTTGATTTTACTAGTGGCAATAATACACTATAATCATTTCCTTTGTCTTGACCACCTACGATCCATACTATTTTTTTATGCATAGCATCTAATGCCCAAAAAGTAGAATCTACATTGGTGGCTTTACTATCGTTAATATAATCGACGCCATTGATCGTTGCTACTTTTTCCAAGCGATGAGGATCATTTACAAAAGAATTGAGTCCCTCTTGCAATACTTCATCCTTGATATTTAGATCCAATGCAATGCTTAATGCAATAGCAGCATTCATCGCATTGTGATTTCCTTTTAAGTTGCTTGACTCCAGATTGAAATTTGAATTTGACAATGTCAATACTTCCGCGTTTTTATCAAATGTATATTCAACTGCTTTTACGCTAGTTCTAACTTTCAAGTCTCTAAGATTACTAGAGATTAGTTCATCATTTTTCAAATAATAAAACGCATCCTCAGATTCTTGATTCTTTAGGATTCTAAATTTAGAATTGATATAGTTCTGAAACTGATAGTCATATCGATCTAAATGATCGGGAGTAATATTTAGTATTGCAGCAATATTTGGCTTAAAACTTTTGATATCATCCAACTGAAAACTACTTAATTCCAAAACGAAATAATCGTAAGCATTCTCTGCTATTGCTTTACAAAAAGAATAGCCGACATTGCCAGACTTAACCACTTTCTTTCCCGCTGAAAATAAAAGATGATACAATAGGTTTGTTGTAGTCGTCTTGCCATTACTACCCGTTATGGCAATAATTTTTCCATTACAAAACTGATATCCAAATTCAATTTCTGAAATGATAGGAATTCCCTTGGAAATAAAATAATTTACTACAGGAACTTTATTAGGGATTCCTGGACTTTTGACGATATACTGAGGTGAAATATCGTAGACTAATTCATGTCCATTTTCTTCGAAGTCGATTTCCAAATCTATTAATTGAGTCTTAATATCTTGGTTAATCGCATTATTATCACTTATGAATACAGGAATAGCATTTTGCTTGGCCAACATAGCCGCACCAAATCCGCTTTCCCCACATCCTAAAATGACTATCACTATCTAACTTTTAAAGTAATTATTGTTAATACTGCTAAAATAATTGACACTATCCAAAAACGTACAACGATCTTAGCTTCATGAATACCTTGTTTTTGAAAATGATGATGTAATGGAGACATTAAAAATATCCTTCTTCCCTCACCAAATTTTTTCTTCGTATATTTAAAATATCCAACTTGCAATACTACTGACAAATTCTCTACAAGAAATACCCCACAGAATAATGGAATCAATAGTTCCTTTCGCAATAATATCGAAAGGGTTGCAATGATTGCGCCTATAGTCAAGCTTCCTGTATCACCCATAAATACTTTTGCTGGAAAAGAATTATACCACAAAAAGCCTATGCAAGCACCTAAAAATGCAGATGAAAAAATCACAAGTTCACCTGAATATGGGATATAAAATATATTGAGATAATCAGCTATCAAAGCATTACCAGAAACATACGCCAATATTGCCAATGTTGCTGCGATAATTGCTGAAACACCTGTAGCCAAACCATCCAACCCATCAGTAAGATTGGCAGCATTGGACACTGCTGTAACAATTAAAATTACTATCGGAATATAAAATAACCATAGCAATGACCCTGAATTATCTCCGAAAAAATTGGAAATCCAAGTATAATCAAAACTGTTTCCCTTCATAAAAGGAACATTGGTAAGTGATGTTTTTACATAAACATACTCTACCATTTTTGTTTTCGTGGCATCATGAACAAAAAATGAATTCTCAATGGAATAATTCTCCTTGATTGCTTCATCTTTAGTCATTCTAACCAACACATCTTCATGGAACAACATTACTAGTGCAACAACCAATCCAAGCACTACCTGTCCCAAAATTTTGAAAATGGCTTTTAGCCCCTCCTTGTCTTTTAGATACACTTTGATATAATCATCAGTGAATCCAATCATGCCCATCCAAACTGTTGTGAACAACATCAATAAAATATAGATGTTTTCCAATCGACACAACAGTAAGCATGGCACCAAAATCGCAAGGATTAAAATAATACCCCCCATAGTTGGTGTGCCTTCTTTTTCTTTCTGTCCAACCAATCCCAAATCACGTACAGTTTCTCCTATCTGCTTTTTGCGAAGATATTTTATAATCTTCCCTCCGAAAAGCATGGATATTACTAAGGAAATAATTACTGCTAATCCTGCACGAAAAGAGATGTATTGAAACAACCTCCCGCCTGGCAAGTGCATAAATTTTTCCGTAAATTGAAATAAGTAATACAACATAATTTTAAAAAAACACCAATCAAAAAAATTTAACAGCACAGCAGGGATTCCGATCCCTTTGGTCACAATTGTCCTGCTGTGACTGTTAAAACCAACCTGAGAATGATAATAGAACCTACTCTATTTTCTTTTATATCTTTATAATATTTCTTTCAATATTTGTTTATCATTGAATGGATACTTCACTCCTTTTATCTCTTGATAATTCTCATGGCCCTTTCCTGCTATCAAAACAATATCACCTTTCTGTGAAATTGCTGATGCTGTTCTGATGGCCTGAGTTCTGTCTTCTATTTGAAGTACCTTTGCTTTGTAATCATTATTAATTCCAGCTTCAATTTCTCTGATTATCTCATGTGGATCTTCATCCCTTGGATTATCTGAGGTTAAAATCAACTGATCACTATTTGCTGCTGCAATCCTGCCCATTATGGGCCTCTTTTCTTTATCGCGATTACCACCACATCCCATCACACAAATTATTCTTTGTGTATTTTTTCTTATTGAATTTAAATTCTTCAATATTTTTTCTATGGCATCAGGAGTATGTGCATAATCAACGACTCCATATTTTTGTGAAGCTGTAGAATAGATCCAATCAAATCTTCCTTCTACTGGTTTTACTAATGATAGCTTTTCCAAAATCTCATCTGTTGAGATATTAAAAATTTCTGCCACTCCAATCACTGCAGTTAAATTATAAGCATTGAACTCTCCCAATAAATGAGTATGCCATTCTCTATCTTTATATTTTATCTGCATCCCTTGAAATCCACTATCCAGAATTTTACTCCTATAATTTGAAGGTTGTTTCAAAGAATAGCTCAATACTTTTGCTCTTGTATTTTGTATCATGACGTTCCCATTCTTGTCATCATCATTCACTAAAGCATAAGCTGATTTATCTAAATGATCAAAAAACTTTTTCTTTGCATAAATATAATTCAACATTGTATGATGATAATCCAAATGATCTTGTGTTAAATTTGTAAACACCGCTACTGAAAATTTCAAACCTTCAATTCTAGCTTGATCAATAGCATGTGAACTCACCTCCATAAAAACATAATCACATTCCATCGAATCCATTCTTGAAATCAATTCGTACAGCGATATAATCTCTGGCGTAGTATGTGTAGAAGCGATCTCTAGATCATGAATTTTATTCTTTATTGTTGAAATCAAACCTGCCTTATAACCTAATGATTCAAACAAATCATACAATAATGTCGCCACGGAAGTTTTACCATTAGTACCAGTAATGCCAACCAGCTTGATTCGATCTGTCGGGTGATTATAAAATTCATTTAGCATCGATGCTAAAAGTGAATTCAAATGATCAGTCCTAATATAACAGACATCTTCATGAAGTGTCACTGGCATAGATTCGCATAGAATTACATTAATCCCCTTTTGAATAACTTGATCAATATAATCATGACCATCATTTTTGGCACCCTTTCTTGCGACATAAACTAATCCATCAGAGATTTTTCTCGAGTCTTGAGAAAATCCTTTGACATATTTATCACTGAGGTTTCCAAAACTTTGATAGTTCGACTCTTGCGATAATAGTTCTATTAACTTTTTCAAAGAACATTTTTTTATTCTAAGTACAACTCTATTGTCGTACCATAATTTATTTCTCCAGGTGCGATACTTTGAGTTCGCACTTTACCTACACCGATAGGTTTACTTGGAATCTTTGACTTATCCAAAATATACATAGCATCTCGCAATCCCATCCCAACAACATTGGGCACTAAATTTTCACTTGACTCTAAAGGCATGGTCAAAACACCAGTATTATCTGATACTGTCCGAATCCATTGCGCCTTTTTTTGTTGATGAAAAGGCAATCCTATATAATCAAATATTGCTTTAAAATCATTGTAATTTCCTACATTTCCAATGGGCAAATTCTCGATAGCTAAACTTGGTTTAGGCTGATTATTCACCACTATGGCATGAGCACTTTCCAATCGCATACAATGATCCGAAATTTTTCTAAACACAGGTGCTGCAACTGCTGCACCATAAAATCCTCCTACCTTTGGATTATAGATCACCACTATAATTGTATACTTCGGATTTTCTGCGGGGAAATATCCACAAAAAGAGGATTGATATTCTTTTTTACCCTCATTCGACTTAAAGTAATTGCTTACAGCAGTACCAGTCTTTCCTGCAATAGAATATGCCTCTGTTTTGATGGAACTCGCTGTTCCTTTTTCTACAACCTGTAGCAATAATTCTTTTGTCATTCTTAAAGTATTATAAGAAAACATAGAATCCTTTACCACTATAGGCCTAATAGTTTTGACTATCTCTTCATCATTTTTAATATCTGAAACAATGTATGGTTTCATCATTTTTCCATCATTTGCAACAGAATTGTAAAACGTCAAAATCTGTAGTGGAGTCAATTGCATCTCGTAACCGATAGACATCCATGGCAATGTCGTACCATACCATTTATCTTTATCTATTGAAGGATGCTTTACTACTGGATTCGGTTCACCTCCGATTTCAATTCCTGTCTTTTTTTGCAAATTCCATTTGTAATAATAATCTGCAAATCCAACTTTATTATTTCCAAAAACACCATTTGCCAATTTCGATATACCAACGTTTGATGATTTATAAAAAGAATAACTCAAATCACTTCTTCCCACGCCATGGATTTCAGAATCCTCCATTTTTTCATTATAAAAATATGTGATTCCGCCATTCAAATCCACAGGTGTACTTAAATCAGCCATCCCAGTCTCAAACATGGCCATCGTAGAAGCAAGTTTCAGAGTAGAACCTGGTTCCGTTGAGTGAGCGATAGCATAATTATAATCTTCTGTCAACTCACCCATTTCATTAAGACCCAAATTTGCTATCGCCTTAATAGCACCTGTCTTGGTCTCCATGACGATCGCACATCCTTTCTCCGCCGCGTGTTTTGTGATTGATTCAGCCAATGCTTCTTCAGCTACTTCTTGCATGCCTATATTCAATGTTGTCACGACATCATTCCCTTTCTTTGCTTCGACTTCGGTAACATTGTCAACAGGAATATAAACTTTAGGAGCAACTTTCCGCATCATTCTTTCACCATCTTTTCCTTTCAACTCATTGTTAAATGAATTTTCCAGACCGATTGCAAATGAATCTCTATTCAAACCAATAGTTCGATTTGCTAAAATTTTATATGGCTTTTCTCTTCTGCTTTTTCTGATAATAATTATTCCACCTTTATTCTGACCAAGATTAAATAGTGGATAAGATTTTATCTCTTGCATCTGAGCATAATCCAAGTTTCTAGCAATCAATAAATACTGGTTCTTTGCTTTATGCTCTTTAATCAACCAATTTTTTATTTGCTTTGCATTTTGATCTTGCATAAAATTTGCTGCCAATTTCTCAGCTAATGCACCAACATTCTGATTAAATGTTTTTGCATCCAAACCCTTTGCACGTGTATCCATCCTGATTTCAAAGAACGGTAAGGAAATCGCCAGTGGACTTCCATCATCTGCCAGAATATTGCCTCTCTCTGCTTCCACTGGAACCAAAGTATAATACAAATCCTCTGCCATTGCTCTCCATTTATTTCCTTGAAGATAAGAAATCTGAATCGCTCTTCCAAACATAATCAGAGCTAGCAAGATGAATCCTGCCATCACTAAATATACTCGAAGTAAAAATTCTTTTTTACGATCCATAATTTAATTTTCCTTTCGGATTAATTTTTTTGGAGCATCTGTCCTGATATATAATTGTTGATCTGATACTTTCTTAGAAATTTGTACTTCTGTACTATTTGACAGAATACTTGATTTCAATGGCCAATATTCAGATTTTAACTCTCTTAACTCTTCCAATAATTTTTGACTTTTCTGCATGTTCTTTTCTGCTATATGCACATTTGCAATATAGACTAAGCCCAGCAAACACAATACACTAAGAAATGGTAAATTTTTATAAACCATCATATTACTTACAGATGTATATTTTCGTCTTTCAATTTTTGGAACTTCATTTTTCATTTTTAAAAAAATTTAAGCTTTTGTTGCCACGCGCATTTTTGCTGACCTAGATCTAGAATTAATTTCTTGTTCAGCTTCACTAGGAATTATTGCATGCTTTGACCAACTTGAAAAAATATAATTTTTTCTTCCGTAAATCATGTCAATCGAACGCTCTTTCTTCATCCAGTTTTTCACTAATCGATCTTCTAATGAATGATAACTTATGATCACCAATCGACCTTCTGGTTTCAATAATTCTGTAGCATCTTCAAGTAGCATTTGCAAGCTAGTCAATTCTTGATTCACTTCTATTCGCAATGCTTGAAAAAGCTGAGCCATCCATTTATTCCTTTTGCCGTAAACAAAATCTTCCGCCCAATGTGCAAAAGAAATGCATGAGTCCCATTTTCGATTTTTCCGATCTTGAACTATTCTTTGTGCAATTTTTTTTGCATTGGTTAACTCGCCATATTCAAAAAAAATGGCTGTCAATTGTGCTTCAGAATAATTCATTAAAACATCAATTGCTCGAAGAGATTGTTCTTGATTCATTCTCATATCCAAAGATGCTTGAGATTGAAAAGAAAATCCTCTTCCATCTTCATCGAAATGAAAACTTGATACGCCAAGGTCTGCTAAAACACCATCCAACTTTTCAATTTTAAAATACTCCATGTATTTCTTTAAATACTTGAAGTTGGATTTAATCCAAATAAATCTATCATCTAGAGGAAGATTTGCCTTTACAGCATCATCTTGATCGAAACCAAATAAAAATGCCTTATCATCTAACCTCTTTAATATTTCTTTACTATGACCACCACCTCCATATGTCACATCTAAATATACTCCAGATGGATCTTGGACTAATGCTTCAATAGATTCATTGAGCAATACTGGTACGTGATGATAATTATATTTTTGTTCAGACATCTTTACGTCTAAAAACTTCTTCAGCCAAAGCAGCGAAATCATCTGGTTCTTCGTCAATCATCTTAAGATAATTTTCTTTAGACCATATTTCTACTTTATTTTGATAAGCTAAAAGAAAAATCTCATGCTCTATTCCCGCATGCTCCATCAATGATTTTGGCAATAAAATCCTTTCGGATCCATCCACGATCACTTCTGTAGCCCCGCGATAAAAGAATCTAGCAAAGGTCCTTTCCTTTGTACTATATGAACTTAATTGATCTACTTCCTTCGTCTTTTCATCCCATGCCTCAATGGGGTAAAGAAGCAAACACTTTTCAAACCCTCTATTTACCACAAATCTTGTCGATGCACTTGCTCCAAATTGTCTGAGCAAAACAGAAGGCAGACGCAAACGACCTCGGTCGTCAATCTTTACTTCATATTCTCCAGATAATTTATACATCTCGAGTCGTGGTTGGTTTGATGGCTCAAAGATAAGCTAATCCTTCCCACATTTTCCCATTTTTTCCCATATAATTTAAAAATATTTAATATAAATTGCATTGATTGTCAATATATAACCATTTTAGGAATGAAATATAAATAAATTATTTACAAATTTAGGCGCTGTAGACTTGAAAGAACATCATTATATATTATAATAATACAAATATATAATTATTTTAAATAACGCTAATTAAAAATAACAATAAACATATATATAATATATATATAATATGACCTCACTGAGCGCATGTCTTTATATATAAACTATATTTATCTGCATAAATAATTGATTTTCTATTATTTATAAAATATATTTCAAGATTTTATACATTATAAGACAATTAGTAAAGATTTTAATCAAATTTTAAAATTTGATTAAATTTGCTAGAATTTAGACAGGCACCGTTTAATTTAATACATAGCAAGATGAAGATGCTTTCTCATATTGTTAATAGACGAATTTGTTATTTTAGCATAAAGGTCTTAATGATCTTTGGCATAGCTTTTTTTTGTTGCCATCAAGATCGACCGTTTGAGGATATTGAAGCAAACATTGTAAATAGAAATTATGCTCTGGCTGAATCAAAATTACACAATCAACTAATTCAAGACAGTATCCAAGGTGATCATAATGCCATTGCAACATCACTTATGCTCTACTCCAAATTAAGATTTTCCCAATTCAATTATACTGAGGCTCTACAATACATTGATAAATCGCTTGACATAGCTTCTAAAAGCTCACATTCCCCTACTAATATTAAAGCATTAGTCCTCAAGGGAGATATTTACTATGAACTAAAAGATATTGAAAAATGCATTGCCACTTTTGACTCGGTGTTGACTCATGCTCAAAGTCAAAAGATAAAACAAATATAGCCTATGCTTGGAATAGATTGGCAATATGTAATTTGCGATTGAGGAATGACTCCATAGCCTTACACTATAATAATAAAAGTGATTCCATTGCAAGTGAATTAAAAGAGTCTGAAGTCACTGGACATGTACATTTTGTTTATGGAATATACAATTATTTGAATGGAAAATATGATTCTGCAATAACTTATTTCTTTAAAAGCAAAGCAAATTTTGAAAAAATCAATAATAAAATTCAAATTGGCAATAATTATATCAATCTAGGAGCATGTAACAATGAAATTGGTCAACATCAGAGTGCACTAGAATTTTATCAAAAAGCATTAAAGATTGGATTGGAATTAGAGCATACAAAACAGCTTATGATGACATACTACAATATCGCTAGTGTATATGTCAGTTTAGGTAAAAATAATGAAGCCAAAACAAATTACCTTCATGCTTTAGAATATGGAAAAAAACAAGCCAACCTAATACCCACCATTAATAGTCTCCTTGCGCTTGGAATTATAGCAAGAGAAACGGACTATGATCTCGCAGTGAGTTACTTTAAAGAATCAATAATTAAAGCCAAATCCATACCCAATGCTGAGCAATATGAAGTCAAAGCAAACCAATGTTTAGCAGAAACTTATGACAGGTATCAAAAATATGATCTTGCCACAGATCAATTTTTAAACACTACAAAAATCGTAGATTCATCCAATAATCACTTTCTAAAAGCTGAAATATACAATCAAGCTGGGACATTTTTTGCTATTCATTTTAAAGATCAAATAGCAAAAAAACTATGCCAAAATTCACTTGAATATGGCAATAAAATAAATAATCATCGAATTAAAAAAGACGCCTGTTATTGTCTCTTCAGAGTTTATGAATCAATCAATGACAAAAACAAAGCCCTACAATATCACAAAGAATACCTAAGTATGAAAGATAGTTTTGAAAACACCAATAAACTAATGGAAATTGGAGTGATCCAGGCTAGGTTAGAAAATGAAAAAAATAAAGTAAAAAACGAATTTCAAATTGAAAGCTTAAATACTGAATTAAATTTAAAAAACAGGAACAAAAAAATTCTTACAGGGACTATCTTCTTGTTGATATTCGCATTATGTATTTTGTTCTATTTGCTCAATAATATCTCGAAAAAGAAACAAGCTTTGAGCATCCTAAATAATAAAATAAATACAGATACTAAAATGATCATAGAACAAAAAAGTA
Organism: Saprospiraceae bacterium; assembly: GCA_016710585.1. Lineage (GTDB taxonomy): Bacteria > Bacteroidota > Bacteroidia > Chitinophagales > Saprospiraceae > Vicinibacter. The sequence goes on along the minus strand of JADJVN010000002.1, from coordinate 328,806 downwards.
AACTGGAAGAAAGCAATAAGAAGCTTGAAAATTTTGCTTACTATGCTGCACATGATATTGAAGCTCCTGTAAATAAAATGAGACATAGAATCCAAATATTAAAAAACGAACTCGATAAACAAGCAAGTGGTAGCAATCCTATTATAAAGGAAACGCTAAAGTCTACTGAATATGATGCGTATAAATTACAAGAAATGATAAGTAGCTTACTTTATATTTCCAAAATTGACAATTATAACTCAAGCTCTAATGAACTAAACCTCAATACACTCATTATAGACATTATTGAAACACTAAAATTACAGTATACAAATACTCCGATCCTGTTTGAAATTCAAAAATTACCTATAATATATGCAGATGAAGGTTTAATCCGAAGTTTATTTCAAAACTTAATTAAAAATGCAATTAAATTCAAAAAAGAAAATGACGTTGCAACTATTGCCATCAAGTTTTTACCGCAAAGTCATGACACTTATTTATTTTCAGTAATGGATAGTGGCATAGGAATAGACCATGATGATATAAATACTATTTTTGAACCATTTAAACAAGTTTCAAAAACCAAAGATGGAAGTGGTATGGGGCTCTCCATTGTAAAGAAAATAGTAGAATTTTATGGAGGAAAAATTTGGGTAGAAAGTACAATTGGAAAAAATACAATATTTCGCTTCACATTGTCAAAAATATTCACTAATCCAAATAATTAAACTAAAGTTGAACTGAATTGAATATTTCACACAGAAGAATCAAACAAATTGTGACTCATAAAATAAAATATCACAATAAAAAATTACTTTATAAAAAGGTAAAATCCAAATAAAAATAAAAATCCAAAGATCAAATATTGAATTGATTGTAACTTTGTTTTCTTCAAAAACTTATTCCCTAAAAATGCACCACATAAGGCAGATAATATCGCAGAAAATAAGACTAATTTATTGTCTGTAATAAACTCCCACTTTATGTTGCTTCTATAAATAATCAATCTACTGATATCTATGAAACAAGCTATCACTACACTTGTCCCTATTAGTTCTTCTTTGGACAGTCCTGCTTTTGCCAAAAATGCGGATCTTAATGCGCCTTGATGTCCAGAAAAACCTCCAAAAAAACCACTGATAATGCCTCCAAATGTCAAATATCTTTCACTTAATTTCAATTCTTTCAAAGCAGTTAACAATTCAAATAAAGCAAACATCATAAACACTAGACCAATAATTTTTTGTAAATTATATTCACGATGAAACGCTGAGACCTCTCCTAGTTTCATTAACACTATTGCTCCAATGAAAGAAGCCAAAATGGATGGAATACCAAATCGAACTAGGATAATTCGATTTACGTTTTTGTAAGTAAGAAATAACTTAAAAACATTATTAAATAAATGCACAATTGCTGTCATAGCAATAGCTAATTCTGGTGCAAAAAATACAGTAAAAACTGCAACTAAAATCGTCCCCAAACCAAAGCCAGAGAAAAATGTCAAAATAGATCCAACAAACGCTGCTATGATTATTACAATAAGTAAAATATTCATTTTTTTATCAATATAAAAAGGATAATAATTATTATTATTAATGCAATAATTCCAATCAAAATCATTCTATAATTCTCTGAACTAGTCTTCTTTAAAGAAATATTATATGGAGTGGGAGTTTCAATATCTGCAACCAAACTGTAAATAAATTCATTTGCATTTGTTTTAGTAATTGAAAATTTCATCAACTCATGATTCATATAAAATCGATATTCCTTATTATCCAAAACTTTAAAATCAATATTCAGAATATTATTATCTAGATATGAGACAAAGTGGCCAGAAATTGGACTATGATAAATACCGAAGCTGTGTTCATTCCCGAATTGATCTTGAAAATTCCAAACTTGCTGTGCCATAAAGATTTCCTATTCCAAAACAAAATACAATAAATAATGATGTATTTAATAAAACTAACAAAAAATAATAATATTTTCTAAAATTGACAATTTATAATGAGTATTTTTGTCTTTATGAAAGAATTACTCCCCATAATTTTTAGCATTTGGATCTCCAGTTTATTTTCTCAAAACCTAATACCGAATCCAAGTTTTGAGCAATGCTCAAAATGTGATTCCCGAGGATTTAAAGAGCTTTACATTGGTACTGGAGCAAATGATTCAATTGATTGGACCGCTGCAACTTATGGCACCCCAGATATCCAAAGTTTTGCATCACATACTGGAATGAAACATGGAGGATTCTTCTTAGGTTTCCAAAAATTTGAATATTTAACGACATATCTTAGAGAAGCATTAAAACCTGGATTCAAATACAGATGTAGTTTTCACATTCGTCCAGACACAAGGGCTCCATATTATGCAATTGATCAATTTGGAGTATATTTTCAACAAGGCTTGCCAAATTATCCACAAGCGTTACCTCTAAGTCAGTTGAAACCTTATTTTGAAACACCAGATGGAGAGCATATTGCGACAGATAGTTATAAAAATTACAGCTTTGAATTCACGGCCTGTGGAGGAGAAGATCATATATTGCTTGGCATTTTTCACCCATTGGCTGGCAACGATACTTTATTCATCGGTAAGACAAGACAGTTTCCGCAAACAAGTATTCCCATTTATTATCTGATTGATGACGTTTCTCTTGAACTTATAGAAAAAAATAACAGTAATCATTATCCTAATGAAATCAGTTATTGTGAAGGTCAAAACATTAAAATTGTACCAATAGATAGCTTCGACTATGATGATATCATATGGAGTACAGGTGATAAAACAAAATCCATTGAAGTTAAAAATATTGACTCAGTTTGGGTTAAATATCAGATCAAGGGAACATGCTATAATATAATTGAAGGTATAAAATTAAAAAAAATAGAAGCGGAAAATTTAAATATTTCTGGAGACACATTTTTTTGTCCAGGAATAGGAACAAAGCTCACAGCGGATTGTAATACCTGTACTGACTTTTTATGGAGCACAAATGAAAGCTCAAAATCTATTGTGGTGAAATCAAGCGGAGCTTATATTGTCAATGCTAAATGGGAATGCGGTGAACTTAGTTCCAAAATTAGCGTAAAAGAAATTGAACCTGTTGGAGTTAATATATCCTTGAGTGGAGATATTTGTGATCCAAATGGCATTCAGTTAAAAGCTGACTTCACTAAAAATTCCTCTTGTGGTCAATTGGTATGGAATACTGGCGACACTGGAGAAATTATTAAAGTAAAAATACCCGGAAATTATTCAGTGGCCTCTAATTGTATATGTGGAAACTCATCCACTTCCATCTTAGTCAAAGCTTGTGAAGGTCAAATAATTAAATTTCCAAACAGCTTCTTCTCAAAAAGTGAAAATCAAGAAAACAGATCATTCAAACCCTTCATTAATAGTGGATATGAAGAATTCATTGAAAAATATTCTTTAAAAATTTATAATCGTTGGGGAAAAAAGTATTTGAAACAAAGGATTATACTCATGCGTTTATACCAGAGGAATCTGCTCCTAGTCAGACTTTTGTTTTTATAGCAGAATTAGAATTTAAATCAGCCATTGGTCTTCCTTTACAAAAAATTAAAGGAGATGTGAGCTTTATTAAATAAATCATCATAAAAAACTAAAAATATAAATTATGAATCTAATGAATCATCATGCTTTGGTATGTGGCGCAAGTAAAGGAATCGGCAAAGCCATTGCCATAGAAATGGCAAAATATGGTGCCTCCATTACTTTGGCTGCAAGAAATATCGAGGCATTGCAGCAATTAGCGCATTCATTGCCTAAAATTTCGAATTCTCAAGATCATAATTTTGTAGTGGTTGATTTTCAAAATCTTGAGTATGTCAAAAAAAAAATACACATGGCTGCATTATCAAAGCCATTTGACATCCTTATAAATAATACAGGTGGGCCTGCAGCAGGACCAATTCAATTTGCACAAACTGAAGAATTCTCAAGCGCTTTTGCACAGCACCTTTTGTGTAATCATATCCTTGCTCAAGCATGTATTCCATTTATGAAAGAAAAAGCCTATGGTCGTATTATCAATATTATTTCTACCTCAGTTAAACAACCACTAGACAATCTTGGTGTCTCGAATACTATCAGAGCCGCTGTGGCTAATTGGGCAAAGACATTGTCAAATGAATTGGCAGAACATCATATTACAGTAAATAATATACTCCCTGGAGCCACAAAAACCGAAAGGCTTGAATCGATAATTGAAAAAGAATCTATATTAAAAAATAAAACTAAAGCAGAAGTCGAAACAATGATGAAAAATGCAATTCCTATGAAACGATTTGCTGAGCCAGCAGAAATCGCTCAAGCTGTATGTTTCTTGGCATCTCCAATGGCTAGTTACATTACTGGTATTAATCTTCCTGTAGATGGAGGAAGGACAAAATCGCTTTAAGTTTTGAATTCTTTAAACAGGAATACAGCCCATTACTGTTATATTAGGCTGTCATGAATCAATAGAATTAATATTTGAGACAGGAAGCTGAAAGAAAAAAGTGGTTCCCACATTAATTTGGGATTGCAACCATATTTTACCACCAAACCCTTCAATAATTCTTTTACAAGTAGAAAGACCAATGCCAAAACTCTGTTCGTCAGAATTGTCAATTTTTTTGAATGGTGTGAAAATAAAATCAAAATAATCTTCAGCAATCCCAATACCATTATCTGTAATAAACACTGTTATAAAATCTAGCTCGCTCTTTGGACTAACACCAATTTTAATAAATGGACTCACCCCTTTTTTAGAATATTTTAAAGCATTTGAAATGATATTATAGAATACTTGACTAACTAAAAGTTTATCACAAAAAACTATTTCATCAGAATGCTCATAGACAATTGTGCCATTTGAATTGCTCAATAATTCAAGACAATTCTCTTGAACTAAATTATACAATTCATTCAATGATATCAAATCAAACTTGATTGAGCCATCAATAATTGACAAATTGAAAATATGTTGAATCATATTATTCATACGTTTTGAACTAGAGTTGATCCGATTTAACTGCTCCGTTGAAGTTGCATCAAGTCGACCTGCTGTTGAATTCAATAAATCCAATGAAAATTGCTCAATTGATTTAAGTGGTTCCTTCAATTTTGATGACAATTTCTTGGCCAAGTCCAATAAATCTTGATTTGATTTTTCCAATTGGTTATTCGCTATACTTAATGAATCATTTATATTCTTAATATTCTCATTTTTTTCGAGCAATTGTTTTGATTGACCTTTATGCAACCAATAAAGCGAAATAAATAAGATAAGAGAAATAAACAATGCTATAAAAATATAATAAATAAAATTAAATGTCTGAATTTCCGCATTTAACATTTTTGTATTTGCCAATTCAATATCAGAAAAGTCCCTGTCTATTTTCTTAAAATTATGCTCTAAATCAGATCTAAGAATAAAGGCAGCATCATTATTTTGGGCTTCATTTACTTCCGTTTCAATGAATTTATTTAAATTATATGTTGCCTCTTTCTTCAATCCTATATTTAAATATGACTTATAAAGCATATCATAAAACTTTAACCTCAATACTTGAAGTTGCGTGGTCGTATGTGCCAATCCCAACAAAGAGGAATTTATAGCACCTTCGTAATCCAATTCACTTAATTTAAATCGAGCTTCTACTAATTTATACTTTGCCAAGACCTCGCCTCCAAACTGATTCTCCCTTTGCAATTTCTCTAGTATTTTCATTTGCTCGTTTGCCTTTTCATGTTCCTTAAGCTCTAGATATAATTTAGCTAAATTTATATGAGAGTACATTAAATACATGGGATGGTTTGCTTTATTTACTATTTTAAAAACTAATTCAGAATAAGTTTTTGCTTCATTATATTTCTTTAACTCAAGCAATGATGTCACTAAGTTATTCAAATACAATGCCTCAATCCTATAATTTTTATGACCATGTACTAATGAATATGCCTTATAAAAATGAAAAACAGCTTTAGCTGGCAGTTCGATATCCATAAATATCACACCAAGATTATTGTGTGCTCTAGACTCTTCTTGAATATTGCATGAAAAATCCAAATACTTCATACCAAGATAAATACACTCTGCTGCTTTAGGCAAATCAATGTTTCGATACAATGTAGATAGACTGATATAACAGTAACCTAACATAGAAAAATCATTTACAGATGAATAATAATTCATAGCTTTACTCATTTCAGCTATAGCGCTGTCCCTTTTTTCAAAACCAAGTAAAGATGAACGTCTAAAATTAAGTGTAGCAATCCATCTTCTGTTTTTACTAAGAACAGCAATGTCTTGATATTTTTTAAGGTAGATTGCAGATGAATCTACTTTAAAAGTAGCCATGTAATTTAAACAATTTTTAATATAAAATTCAAGTTTTCCTTCAGAAGCAAAACAAGATTCAATCATAGGTTCAAGAGCATGTAATCTTGAAAAATAATTAAAATGCAAATCAATTTTATATGCCTTTACAATTTTTGAAATATTGATTAGTCTCTCATTGTACAAATTAGTTGTATCCGCGACTTCATTAAATAAACTATCCAAATTTTGAGCTTCCATTTTCAAACTTGGACAGAATACTAACAATGTATACAATAATATGCGCTTAAAGCTATTCATTTATTATTTTCCTAAATTAACTTGATCCCTTTCTAATCGAGGAAAAGAGTTTTGTAACAATAAATTAATCGTATCACTCATCTCAGTGGAATCATTTATAATTGTCTGTAATTTTCTCATTTCATCTTCATTCAGCTTTTTCTTGTTTGCTTTTAAAATAATATTAGAATATCCAAGTATTGTAACTAGAGGATGATTTAAATCATGTGCAATAATTTTTGAAAAATATTTCAAATCAGCATTTGATTTTTCTAGATTAATTATACTTCTTTGTAAGGCTTGATTTGCCGTCTCCAAAGTCATTTGAACCTGATTCAACTGAAGCGCATATCTTTTTTTCCGATTGTAAATAGTATATGCAGCAAAACAGATATATCCTAATATTGAACTCAAAATAAAAAATATTGCAATTTTATATTTAGTATCCAAAACTGCTTTTTTATGCTTATTAACAGAGGCAATATTAGCTTCATGTTTTATCTGTTCAATTTTTGCAAAATGTCTTTCCATTTGAATAAAAGCACTTCTCTTATCTGTCATTGTCCGAAATATGGTTCGAAATTTATTCATATAATTTATAGATTCATCCAAGTTATTCAAATTATAATAGGCTTTATACAATAATCTATAAGCGCCGCATTTAAACTCATCATTCAATATTTGATCTTTTCCATTTAGACTCTCAAGCGCAAATCGAATCGCATTAGAATAATTTTGCTTTTTAATATATAATTCTGCCAATCCAAATAGTGATGCTGATATATTAATGGGCTCAGCCTGAAGTTTAAATTGCTCGGTAACATTTACAAATTTTAGTTCAGCCAAATCAAATGAATCGATTCCTAAATAATAGTAGCCATAAAAATAATCTATTAATGTTCTACTTCGCTTATTTACAAGGTGCTTATCACCTTCATTGTATAGAGATAATATTTCATTTAATTCTGAATACTGATTTAATTTAAAGTACGATTCCATGGTGCTCAATAAAACCACTTCTTTCATACTATCATATGGCAGACTATTTAGCTTATAAATCTTCAACGCTTCATGCAAATAAGCTTGACCCAAACAATATTCGCCTATTTCAAAATTCAAAACTGCTATATTGTAATATGTTTTTATAACATTTTTAAAATCATGCGCTTGTTTAAAATTTTGCAGTTCATTAAAATAAGTTTCCAAAATTGACTCAAAAGTTCGGGTGTCTAAATCATGATCAAGGTCTTTAATGGGTAGAAAAGTTTGCTCATTACTCCTGTTGTATATATTTGAATCGGGATTGTAGCCACTACAATAGCCAGTTCTATTTAGCAATAAATTAAATATTAACAACAGTGCTGAAGTTGTAAGTTTCATGATGCAAATAAAAATATATACATGTAAAATCTCCTAAAAAAGGTGTTGCGGAGAAAATTTGAATGTAAATCTACATCTAAATTGATTTAAAACAAAATAATTTTCCGATTTTAAGCCATTTTTGACTATTTTTACAATAAATACATTCTCAAACACAATGATCTGAGATAGTCAGATGATCTAAGCCAACAAACAAAACACTAAAGGATGGCTTTGAGTATTGGATTTAGTAGAAACTTAGGTTTAGAATTCCATTTCACCATAATCCTGATGATATTTCTTATTTTTGCGCAATTTTGAAATATGACTTTAATACAATCGATTATTATTGCAATTATAGAAGGAATCACCGAATTTCTCCCTATTTCATCAACAGGGCATATGATAATTGCTTCAACTTTGATGAAAATCAACAATGATGAATTTGTTAAAACATTTGAAATTTGTATACAGATCGGGGCAATAATGGCGATTATGCTCATGTATGTTAAAAAATTTCTTTCTGGGCTTAATATTTACTTCAAATTAATGGTTGCTTTTCTGCCTACTGCAATAATTGGTTTCTTAGCTTATGACATTATAAAATCATATTTATTCAATCCAATTGTAGTCGCAACTTCATTGATTCTCGGTGGCATCATATTAATATTTATAGATCAAAAAGTTGAAAATCAACAAACAACAGTTCTTGAAATAGAAAGTATTTCTTACAAAAATGCATTTCTTATTGGTTTATTCCAATGTATCTCCATGATCCCAGGCGTATCAAGAGCTGCAGCTACGATCATTGGTGGTATATTTAATGGTTTAAATAAAAAACAAGCAACAGAATTTTCATTTCTACTTGCAGTTCCTACTATGCTCGCTGCATCCTCTTATGATCTACTCAAAACCAATATTCATTTCAACTCACAAGAAATAATGATCTTAGGTCTAGGTTTAGTCATTGCTTTTGTAACGGCTTGGATTACTGTGAAGTTCTTTTTAAAATTTATATCACACTATGGATTTAAACATTTTGGTTATTATAGAATAGTGATAGGAATAATATTCCTGCTATTTATAAAACAACTATAATTATTAAACTGAATTGGCAAAAGAACAATTTGTAAATATTGGAAATCACAGTCTAAAATTATCAAATTTAGACAAAATTCTCTTCTCAAATCCAGACATAAGTAAAGCAGAATGGATTCAATATTATTATAAACATTCTAAAATATTTCTGGAACTCAATAGCAAAAGAGCACTTAGTCTTATTAGATTTCCTGATGGCATTTCAGGTACAAAATTTTACACTAAAAATGCGCCTGATTATACACCTGATTTTATTGAAAAAAAAAGTATAGGAGACATCAATTATTTGATTGCTAACAATGTTGAAGATCTTATTTGGTTTTGTAATTTAGCAGCTCTCGAAATACATATGATGCCTCTAAAGTTTCCTGAGTCAAAAGCTGATTTCTTCATTTTCGATTTAGACCCACCTGTTGATTTGCCTTTTTCAAATACAAAAGCTTTGGCAATACTTTTAAAAAAATTTCTAGAAAATTATAATTATCATCCACTGATCAAAACATCAGGTTCAAAAGGGCTACACATTTTTGTTCCCATATTACTTGAATATAATACTGAACAAATCATCCAAACCTGTAATGAGCTCACAAAAGAATTTGTAAATCAATATCAAGATCTATGTACAAGCTTTTTAAGAAAAGACAAACGAGATAATAAAATTTTCATTGACATCAATCGCAACCACAACAGTCAAACCATAGTCTCCCCTTATAGTACACGCGCTATATCTGGTGCTCCAATATCGATGCCTTTAAGATGGGAGGATATAGACACGTTGGAGTCCAGTCAATATTATACTATCTTTAATATTGATGATTATCATCAAAAATATGGATATGCGTGGAAAAATTATATTGAGCTTAGAAGTCCACTACATTTATTTCGTACTCAAGCTCCTATTGATCTGAATAAAAAAACAGAAACGGCATCAAAGCCTATGGCAGAAAAAATTGAACTAATAGAAAAAACAAAAATCAAAAAGCGCTTTGCATTGCAGCTTTCTAGTAAAAACAACTTTGAATATATCTTATCAATTGAAACAGACAAAGGCTTAGAGTCCTGGATAATTCCAAAAGGAATTCCACAAGAAAATTCATTAAAAAGACTTGCGATAAAAAACATCGAAATTTCCTCTGAACTAATCCTTTTTGAAGAATCAAATCCAATATATCATTCTGGTTTTATTTGGTTAATGGATACAGGAATATGTGATCAAGAATTAAAAGCAAATAAAAATTTCACCATTAATTTCTCAGGGAAATTGCTTTCAGGAATCGTACAGTTCAATTATATTGAAAATGATCATTGGCTTATTGAGAAAAAAAATAATTTTATCGACTATTCACAAGCCATTGAAAACAAACATATGTTAGCAATCGCAACTCAAGAAATCCCTGATTCAAAATTATACCAATTTGAAATAAAGTGGGATGGCATTAGAGTCTTTATATTTATTAATAATAAATCAGTCAAAATTATTAGCAGAGGAGGCAGAGATATTACAAGACAATTTCCTGAATTGCAATCCTTAAATGATAACATTGCTTTTGAATCAATGTGTTTAGATGCAGAAATAGTGAGCCTTGATGATCAGGGCATACCAGTCTTTGCAAATATTATAAGTAGACTTCATTCTAAATCTTCGATATCGCTTGGAGAAAAAATAAAAAAGTATCCTGCAGTAATTTATGCCTTTGATATTATCGAATTAGATGGATTAAACATTACTGAATTCTCACTGACCAAAAGAAGAGAACTTCTACAAAAAGGAATAACTGTAAATGCCACACTGCGCTTTAGTGATTCATTTGAAGATGGTCAGCTGTTATATGATGCTGTAAAGAAAATGGACCTAGAAGGTATTATAGCTAAAAGAAAAACAAGCAATTACGTCTTTAATACTAGATCTGCAAACTGGTTAAAATTTAAAACAAGAAATAAAGCAGAGTGCTTTGTCATAGGTTACACGATAGGCGAAGGTGATAGAAATACTACATTTGGCTCTTTATATGTAGCTGTGATAGAAGATGGGAAATTTGTATATCGAGGCAGAATAGGGACAGGATTTGATCAAAACAAACTAACATTCCTCATTGAAATTTTTAATAGCATATCTAAAGTAAAAAAACATCCTTTATATAGTCAAATCGTAGAAGAAAATGAAAGCTACTGGCTTTCTGAATGTCCTTGGATTCAAGTACAATATGCATCCCTTACACCCAATGAAACATATAGAGAAGGGGTCTATATTCGATTGATGGATAACATTGATTATGTTCCAATAACAAACTTGGAATAATTATTGTAAAATATAAAAAACAAATCAGTAGATAGATGAAATCAATTTGGAAAGGACATATTCAGTTTAGTTTGGTCACGATACCAATACAAGTATTTAATGCGGTAGAAAACGACACACAAATCAGTTTTAACCAACTACACAAGACAGACAATGGAAGAGTGTCATATAAAAAAGTATGTAAAAAATGCGATCAAGAATTAGTAGTGGACGATATAGTCAAAGCATATGAATACTCTCCAGAGCAATATGTGGTCATTCAAGATGAAGATTTCGATAAAATAAAACTGAAGAGTACTAGAGCTATTGAAATAAATCATTTTGTAGAACTAAGTGACGTACACCCTACACGATTTGAATCAGTCTATTATATTGGTCCAAATGGTGATATTGCAAAAAAGACATTTCAACTTTTAGTTCAAACTTTGACAAAAAGTCAAAAAGCTGGTGTAGGGAGAATTGTCCTTAGAGACAGAGAAGATATGATTTTACTTGCAGCTCATGGCAATGGATTAATTATGTATAAACTCCGATTTCCTGATGAAATCAGAAAAATAAATGATGTCCCTGATTTAGAAGAAAGTCCTGTTGATGAGTCTCAATTAAAACTTGCAGAAACACTTGTGGATTCACTCAGTACAAGCTTCGATAAATTAAATTTTAAAGATAGATATCGCGATGCTTTAAATGAAATCATCGACGAAAAATACGAGGCAATAATACATTTAAAGCCGAGCAAAAAATAGAATCCACTCCTGCAGTAGATATCATGACTGCCCTTAAACAAAGCATCGAAGCTGCAAAGGAAAAGAAAATTGGAGCTTAAAGATGATACTAAAAATGCTCAGCTGGAATATACTCCAAGGAGGTGGTTCGAGAATCAATGATATCATTAAATCATTGATGGAAATTAATGCAACGATTATTGGACTAAGTGAATTCAAAAATAATAATGGAGGAAACGCATTGCGATATTCACTACTCCGAGAAGGATGGATTCATCAATGCACTGGGCATAATAATCCAGAGAATAATACTGTTTTTATTGCATCTAAAATCCCATTCGAACTACAACTCCCTGCTTCTGATTTAAACGAGTTTCAAGATCAAATCATTAAAGCTCGTTTTCCTGCGTTTGATTTCTACCAATGCTATTTTCCACATAAAAAAGAGCATCAACTTTTCCAAACACTTTTCAAAGAACTAAAAAACGAAAAAGCTGCTATTATCATGGGAGATTTGAATACTGGGAAAAATTTAATCGACCAAGCTGCTCATTCTTTTTGGTATTCTAAAGAATTCATGAATTTAGATCAATACAATTGTAGAGATGCATTTAGATTGCTCCATGGAGACATCCAAGAATTTTCTTGGTATAGCCACAGTAAGCAGGGATATCGATATGACCATTGTTTCATTAGCGATGAGATAAGGCCTATTTTAAAGTCATGCTTTTATCTGCACCATTATCGCGAACAAGGACTTTCAGATCACTCTCCTATGATCCTTGAATTATCCTAATGTTTACGGAATCTTAAAAGTTTAACTTCCAAATCAACTCTTTATACTTGTTGACATCAGTGTCTGTCCCCTTTGCACAATTCACCGCTCTTTCAATAAAAAATTTTGCATCAGTTTTTTCATTCAAATCATAAAGGCATTTCGATTTCAAATAATTTAAATTACACATTTCTGGTGCTTTACACTCAGGCTTTGCCAATTCATCATCGATCCATTTACTAATTTGCCAATACAGTTTTTCATTTTTAGGAAAATCAAGTAATGTTTCTAAAATATAGACATCGCCTTTTATACTTGACTTTTCTCTGGTTAATAATTTTTCGCATATCGAAATAGCTTCATCAACTTTTGACTCTTCCAAAAGCAATTTCACTTCAGTTTCCCATAGAAACATATCAGGATTAGGACTATAATCTATCGCAACCATTTGTGATTTCACTTCTCTCAATTTTTTCAAATCCCAATTTTTTGCTTCCTTGCTGGACAAAGATTTTGTCATGATATTCTTTAACGCTTCCTTCTCCCTACCTTGATATTTACCTTCTTCAAAATTCACCATACTATCTCGATGTTCTAACCAATATTTATAGAATCCATTTTCTATCGAATTCACATTTGATCGCATGGTCAAATAACTTTTTTTAGTGTTCAATTGATTCTTAGGAAATTGTAAATAAATCTCATCCGCAATTAGCCCAACCATACTATCCTTTTTCAATAATTGCAGATATGCCGAATACGCTACTAAAGTATTTATAGACCTATTCCCTGACTTATATTTTCTCTCGACATTCTCTACCCTCATATTACTATCCAATGCTGTATGCCCAATATCTACTATAGCCTTTACCTCTGGTGGTGGTACAGCAAAATGAACTAACTTTTTATTACCATCAAAGAAAAAAAAGACTGGCACACCTGGTGGCTTTAATCCAGCTTGATTTATAAAATTCTGCTCTTCATCAGTAATTTGATCTACGTTGAGCTTATAATTAATAAAATTTGGGTTATAGAAATTTGCCACTGCTGGATTTGCAAAATGGATTGAGATTGCTTGACATATATGACAGGTCTGACTATAATAATCTAAAAATAAAATTTTATTTTCTTGCTTAGCCTTCAAAAATGCTGAATCGATATTGCTTTCAAAAACTACCTTTTGAGCACTGAGAATATTACAAAATAGGCTTGCCCAGATAGAAATAAATAAATACAAATCTCTATACATGATAAATAATTATCAGCTAAAAACACAAATTCATAATGAATGTTTAGGCCAGCAAATTTTAGTTATGAAACGATATAGAAGAATTCAAATTAATTAAGTGAATTCTTACAGTTTTGCAACTGAATTATTTAAAGAAATATAAATTATTGTATATATATCCCGCTATATTTTAACAAAGATTTAAATACCACAATTAGAGCCTTTGAGACTCGGATTCATTATTTGCATTTAAACTTCTTAGAGATACAATGAAATAATTCAATTTTTTTCGCCATATTCAGATTGAAGAACTATTTTTACATTCAATTAACTTATAAATATGAACATATCTGATACTCTAAAAAAATTCTATGGATATGATGATTTTCGTCCACTTCAAGAGGAGATCGTAGAGACCATAATTACAGGGAATGATGCATTTGTATTGATGCCTACAGGTGGAGGCAAGTCAATATGCTACCAAATCCCAGCACTACACCGCAAAGGAATTGCTCTCATTATTTCTCCATTAATAGCTTTAATGAAAGATCAGGTCATGGCGCTAAGACAAAATGGGATTCCTTCTGCTTTTATTAATTCAAGTCTCAATCATTCAGAGATAAATAATATTGTCAGCCAATGTATTGAAGGTAAAATTAAGCTCTTGTACTTATCACCAGAGACTCTAATAGTACAAAAAGAAAATTTACTGAATCAACTAGACATCTCACTTTTCGCGATAGATGAAGCGCATTGTATAAGTGCTTGGGGACATGATTTTCGCAAGGAATATACTCAACTTGGTTTTTTAAAAATTAAATATCCACACATTCCAATTATTGCCCTGACAGCAACGGCAGATAAAGTAACACGAAACGATATTTTAAAGCAATTAAATATAGAAAATGCAAAACAGTTCATTGCCTCATTCGACAGACCCAATCTTCATCTAAAAGTAGTCAAAGCAGCTCCAGAACAAGCGAAGATTGATAAGATTATTGAACTCTATCACAAGTATCCCAATTCCTCGGGAATCATCTATTGCCTATCGAGAAAGTCGACTGAAAAATTGCGTTAAAATTACAAGAGAAAGGAATCTCATGTAAAGCATATCATGCAGGTCTAGATAGTTTTGAAAGAACAAAAGTGCAGGATGAATTCAGTGGCGATAAAATCAAATTGGTCATTGCGACGATTGCTTTTGGTATGGGAATTGATAAATCTGATGTGAGATATATCGTTCACTTTAATCTACCAAAAACAATAGAGTCATACTATCAAGAAATAGGACGGGCTGGAAGAGATGGTCAAGCTGCCGAGACAATATTATATTACAATCTTGCTGATCTCATCATCCTACGCAAATTTGCAGAAGAAAGTGAACAGTCGGAATACAATATTGAAAAACTAAGATTCATGCAGCAATATTGTGAGGCTAGTCATTGTAGAAGAAAAATATTGATCAATTACTTTAATGAAGCAATGTCTCATGATTGTAACTATTGCGATGTCTGTGAGAATCCACCAAAATTTATCGATGGTACAGTCTTGGCTCAAAAAGTTCTGTCTGCCATAGTGAGAAGTGGTCAACAAGAAGCGAGCACCATGATCATCAATATACTGCGAGGCTCAAACAATAAAGAATTAATTCAAAAGAATTATGATAGAATTAAAACGTTTGGAGCTGGTAGAGATTTAAGTTATGAAATATGGCAAGCTTACATCCTCCAATTCATCCAACTAGGCGTGATAGAGCCCGCTTATGATGAAAATTTTGCTCTCAAAGTGGGCAATTTTGGAAACGAAATATTACAAGGAAAACGAGAAATCCAACTTACGACACCAGAAATTTATTCTACTAAAAAGAAAAAAAACACTGTCGAAAAAAAAGAACTCCCGGAAAAAGATGTTCGGTCTCCATTTGAATATAACAAAATTCTTTATGAAGCATTGAGTGATAAACGGAAAGAAATTGCAGCTAATTTAAAACTTCCAGCCTTTATTGTTTTTACCAATAACTCATTGAAGGAAATGTGCGAAAAGATGCCACAGGATGAACAAGTATTCCGCAGCATTTCAGGTGTATCTCACAACAAATTTCTACAATACGGACAAGAATTTATAGAAATTATAAATGCATTCGCCCAGAGCAATCCTCAAAAGAAACAAATAAAAGAAGTTCGAATTAATTCTACAAAAACTCCAAAGAATATTGAATTATCAGATGAATTTTTAGGTCAAGTATTAAATGAAATGCGCTCTAACAAAATGCCATTAAGTCATGTTCTTGCGACCAAAATCCTATTGGATCATCATACAATACAATCTGATCCGAATCTGCGAAGTCTAAGCTTTCATGGTTCTATGAAAGAGAATTACAAATACAACGAACTTTTGAAACTAGTAAAACAATTTTATACAAAACATATATATTCAAATTTGGACGAAGAAGTTCAACAATATTTTTCAAAACAAAAGTTTAATCATATTTCAGATTCTCGTTGGGCATCAATCCAAAATCAAATTGACCAAATCCCAATAGAAGAAAATCAAGCTGAGTATATCAAGGAATTCAGACTAAAACATAAAAGATCCCACTGTCCTTGGACTCAAGATGAATTGGACATATTCAAAGAAATCATTGAATCCTGCAATGATCTACCATTGATCTCACAAGTATTGGGTCGCAGTGAGGGCAGTATTATGGCTGCTTACAAAAATGAATTGAAATTAAAATTTCTTGCCAATCAAACTGATTGAAAAAAATGCTACTAACGAATTAATTTTTTATTAAAAATCAAATCGCCATTTGTATCAAAAATAGCTAACATAAATACTTTTCCTGCAGCCGGATTTATAGACAAATTGATTTCTGTTTGGATAGCATTAATTTGCTTATTAAAAACTTCCGAGCCATTTTCTGAATAAAGTAAAACTTTAATTTCTTTCAATTGATCCAGATTATTAATGTGAATATCGCTTCCATTATTATCAAAAAAAGCATCAAATCGATTCACTTTTTGCTTGTCGATTCCAAGAATCGGAGGGTTTGTTCTGAACTGTACCAATGATATATTCTCTGCAGAATCCAGATTGCAAACTAGCAAAGCGCCTTTAACATTGTTGGTCAAAAAAGCACTCGATTTGCTAGGCAAACGAGATCCAAAAAGATCTCCTACTAGAGGACCTGCTACAGCAGTTATATCAACCCATCCAACAAATGCAAGTTTTGCTTCAATCTTGCTCACCGTTGTACTTACTCTATCTTCTAATAACACATCCCAATCCTTGCCTGACAACTTTAATGTACCCCATCCTTTGACAGCTTTATCTACAGTAACCGTATTCTTTAATCGAAATGAATCTGCAGGAAATTGAGAAGCTAAAGAATCGGGTAAGAAATCGCTTCCAACAGTGATTGTAAAACTGTAGTTTGAAGAAAAAGCACTATTGAAAGTATAAGGAGATTTTTGGATGATGTAAGGTTTTGAATACACAGTCGCGCCAGTTGGGATAGGAAATCCAGCTCCTCCACCTGCTCCGATAGGGATAAAATATCCCAATTCTTCAAAATTAGCAGCTGTATTGCGATAATAACGCTCTTGGAATCCTTGACGCTGCATGACGTTTGCATTGGGGAATGAACTGAAACCAGCACCAGTTGAAGGATTTCTGTATACTTCAGAACGTCTTCCATGATTCTTTGCTCCACTGAAATCCCAAGTTTGATTAGCCGATCCTACTGGTCTAGCCGACCCGATATAAGTTGCTGTATCAATATTATATACTAAAGAATCTCCACTTGAATAAAAGACACTACTATTAAGTGTTACTTGCGCATTTATCATTGAAAAAAATGATAATGCAAAAAATAAAAATCCTAAAAAATTATATTTCTTCATGACTCAAATGTTTGTAGTTGTACAAAGTTATAATATTCTCCTTGCTTTTCAATTAAATCTTCATGTTTTCCGCTTTCCACAATGTTTCCTTCTTTTAAAACGATGATTTTATCAGAATTTTTAATTGTAGAAAGTCGATGTGCGATGACGATAGCTGTCCGATTTTCTAACACCTTGTTCATCGCCTGTTGCACTATTTTTTCAGAAGCTGAATCTAGTGCTGAAGTTGCTTCATCAAGAATCATAATCGGTGGATTTCTGTACATCGCTCTAGCAATGGTCAATCGTTGTCTTTGACCTCCGCTGAGCTTCACACCTCGATCTCCGATGACATGAGCTAATTGCTCATTAGTTTCTCTGACAAAATCTGCAGCATATGCCAACTCTAAAGCTTCCCATATTTTTTCGTCACCCTGATCAGGCATTCCGCACAGAATATTATTTTTAATAGTATCATTAAATAATATCGCTTCTTGAGTCACGATGCCTATTAACTTTCGCAAGTCTGGCATTTTAATTTTCCTTATGTCTATACCATCAATTTCTACCTTTCCTGAATTAACATCATAAAATCTTGCCAACACATCAACGATAGTAGTTTTTCCAGATCCTGAACTTCCTACAAGAGCTATTGTCTCCCCTTTATTGACATCAAAATTTATTGAATTGAGTACTTGTGTTTGTGTATTCGGATAGGTGAAACAAACATCTTGGAAAGAAATTTTAGAAACCAATTCAGTTTTCGAAATAGCATTGGGATCATCTTGGATGGTCTCTTTAACTTGCATCACTTGCTCTATTCGTTCAAGCGCTGCCATTCCTTTTTGAATATTAAAATAAGTAGCTGATAATGTTTTAGATGGTTCGATGACATTAAAGAAAGCATAGATGAATGCTAGAAAACTAGCCCCTTTTATTTGATCAGAAAATACCAATGTCGCACCATACCAAAGTAAAATAGCTACTACTACTATACCAAGAAATTCAGACAATGGTGGTGCCATCTCTCTTCTTCTATTGATATTGATAATTAAGTTTTTATACTTATCCAAAATACCTAGAAATCGATCTTTAATATATGGCTCGCTTCCAAATGCTTTGATTACTCTTATTCCTCCCAATGCTTCTTCTTGAATAGACACCAATTCTCCAAATTCAGCTTGAGCTTGAAATGCTCTCCTCTTTAAAGACCTAGATATCCCACCAATGATAAAAGCAGTAATAAATAAAAGAATCACCACAAATAAGGTAAGCTTTGCACTCGTATAAAGCATAAATGATATGGATCCAATTATGATTAGCGGGTCTTTCACCAGCGATTCTAAAGTTGATAATAAAGTGGATTCCACTTCAGCAACGTCCGATGTCATTCGTGAAATCAAATCTCCTTTTCTTTCTTCAGAAAAATAAGATAACGGCAATCTCAAATATTTTTGAAATAAATTTGATCTAGTCTCTCTTAGTATCCCTGCTTTCACAGGAGTGATAAAATAGATACCAGAATAGCGAAATAAATTCTTTAAAAAGAAAACACCAATCACAATAACACAAACCAAACTAATGGCATTTTTTCGATCAGTTGAAGCTATCCAACTTGAGAATTGATATTTAATATTTTGAATGTGATCGGCTATCGAATATAAATGAGCGGGCTGATTCTCTATGCAAATTTCTTTTTGAAAAAGCATATCGAATAATGGTATTATTACAGGAATACTGACCACTGTAAATATTGCGGTGAGAAAGTAACTTATCATGTATAGAATCACATTTTTCTTGTAATTCTTGACCTGACTTATATATCTAAAAAATAAATTCAATGCTTATTTTCAGAAAATAATTTTATTCGTTTGGTTTTCCCATATTGAAAGTATTCAAAAACCCAGTATGAAAATTCCCTTTTCTAAAATCTTCATTTTTCATCAAGAGCTTATGAAATGGCAAAGTGGTTTTTACTCCCTCTACAATAAATTCATCCAATGCTCTTTCCATTTTAGTAATACACTCCTCTCGGGTCTGAGCCTTGCAAATTAATTTTGCAATCATGGAGTCATAATATGGAGGAACAGTATATCCTGCATAAACATGAGTATCTACACGTACGCCATGACCTTTTGAAGTGTGAAGTGAAGTTATTTTTCCTGGACTGGGACGAAAATCAGCATACACATCTTCAGCATTTATGCTTACTTCGATAGCATGTAGATTGGGGTAATAATTCTTTCCTGAAATAGGAATTCCAGCAGCTACTTTTATTTGTTCTTTGATCAAATCATGATCGATTACTTCCTCGGTAACGGGATGCTCTACTTGAATTCTTGTATTCATTTCCATGAAATAAAAATTCCGATATTTATCTACAAGAAACTCTATCGTCCCTACCCCTTCATAGTTGATAGCCTCACCTGCTGCAATAGCTGCATTTCCCATTTTTTCTCTCAATTCTGGAGTCATAAATGGTGAAGGGCTTTCCTCTACAAGTTTTTGATGTCGACGTTGTATGGAGCAATCTCTTTCGGAGAGATGTACCACTTTTCCAAATTGATCACCTACGATTTGGAATTCAATATGTCGTGGTTCCTCGATATATTTTTCAATATACATGCCATCATTTGAAAAAGCAGCCTTTGCTTCCGTTCGTGCAATATTCCACAAATCTTCAAATTCCTCTTCATTGCGGACAATACGCATACCTCTTCCTCCCCCTCCAGCAGTTGCTTTCAAGATTATCGGATAGCCTATCTCATTAGCTATTTTATGTCCTGTAGCTAAATCTTGCAAAAGACCTCCTGAACCTGGCACAACTGGAACACCAGCTTTGATCATAGTCTCTTTTGCAGTAATTTTATCACCCATCTTTCGGATTTGATCCGGGGTTGGGCCTATAAATTTTATACCATATTCTGTACAAATCTCAGCAAACTCGGCATTCTCAGCTAGAAAACCATAGCCGGGATGCACTGCATCAGCATTGGTTATTTCAACAGCTGCCATAATTTTAGGGATGCTTAAATAGGACTGAGAACTAGCAGCTGGGCCAATACAAACAGCTTCATCTGCAAAGCGTACATGAAGACTCTCTCTATCCGCTGTACTATAAATAGCCACGGTCTTAATGCCCATTTCTTTACAAGTCCGTATAATCCTAAGCGCAATTTCGCCTCGGTTGGCAATTAATATTTTTTGAAACATATTGTTATAGCTTAAGCTTGAACTAAAAATAAAACTTGATCGTATTCTACAGGAGTAGCATCTTCAACCATAACTTTTACAATAGTCCCTTTTACTTCTGATTCGATCTCATTAAACAGTTTCATCGCTTCTATCATGCAAACCGTTTTGCCGATTTCAACAGAATCTCCAATCTGGACATACGGTTGCTTATCAGGACCAGCGGCTCTATAAAAAGTGCCTACCATTGGTGATTTGATCTGCAAATAATTGCCAGCTGGTTGTGATTCAGTCACTGAAGTAGCAGCTTGTGCCACAGTTGGCTCTGGCCTAGGAGCTTCAATGATAGCAGGCACCATCTGCTGTGTAGAATATTGAATCGGGAGCTGGTATGGCGATGAAGAAGATTCAATGACTTTTGTTTCTTTACCAGTCTTGATGGTAAGTTCCACCTCAGCATCCTTGAATTTGAAAACAGAAAGATCCGACTTGGATACCATTCTGATGAGTTCCTGTAATTCTTTAAAATTCATTGGTTTTTATTTTGCTCTTTCTAAATATTCACCGGTTCTTGTATCGATCTTCAATAATTCCCCTTCTTCTATAAAAAGTGGAACTTTAATAACTGCGCCTGTCTCTAAGGTTGCATTTTTCATTGCATTCGTTGCAGTATTTCCTTTAAAGCCAGGTTCTGTATAAGTCACGGTAAGATACACATGTTGTGGCAATTCTGCTGTTAATGGTAAATCTTTTTCTGCATGAAAGATGATTTCTATCTCCATTCCTTCTTTAAGGAACTCTCCATTTTCTATCATTTTATCGGAAACTGAGATTTGGTCAAAAGTCTCAGTATTCATAAAATTAAATCCAGCTTCATCCTTATAAAGGTATTGAAATTTTCTTCTCTCTACTCTTACTTCATTTAAAGTATGACCAGCGACCCAAGTATTCTCGTTTGTCCTACCAGTAGTCATACTCTTTAACTTAGTTCTTACGAAGGCATTTCCTTTTCCAGGTTTGACATGTTGAAATTCAACGATAACGTAAATATCATTGTTATAATCTATACACATACCATTCCTAATGTCTGATGTATTTGCCATTTTTCTTTATTTTTTTTAAAAATTTCTGCAAATATAAGTCCAAAGTACAATAAAAACACCAATTGAAATAAAAAAGGGCTTTCCACAATGAAAAGCCCTTTTAAAGTAAAATTCTTATATTTTTTTATCTTGGTACAAGATTGAATTCAGTTCTTCTATTCAGATACCTACCGTTTTCTGTCCTATTTTCTGAAATCGGTTTTGTTGCACCATATCCAGTATAACTCAGTCTCGATGGATCAATGCCCCTAGATATAAGGTATTCATAACATACCTTAGCCCTTTTCTCAGATAGATTGAGATTGAAGGCGGGACTTCCTGTATTGTCTGTATGGCCGCCGATAGCCAAATTATAAGCATCGTATTTGCGCATGACCTTGCCTATTTTATCCAATATCGAGAAAGATTCATTCTTCAATGTAGCCTTACCTAAGTCAAACTGAACAGCTCTCATGGCAAAATCCAACACTTCTCTATCTTCCTTTTCTATTACTGGACAGCCTTTATTTGACTCTGGCCCTGGACTATTTGGACACGAATCCAGTTTATCTTGGATACCATCACCATCTGTATCTGGACAACCTTTGTATTGTATTAAACCAGCTGTAAAAGGACACTCGTCTTGTTCGTCATCGATGCCATCATTATCAGCATCCTTTTTACTATCTGGACAGCCGCCTTTGGCTTTTGTTCCAGGCGTATTTGGACATCTGTCATCCTTGTCAGAAATTCCATCACCGTCACTATCTGGACAACCAAAAAGATTTACTAACCCAGCTTTATCTGGACAATGGTCTGACTTATCTGGCACACCATCGCCATCAATATCAGAATCTGGACAACCCTTATTGGACAATGTTCCCTTTACATTAGGACATTCATCCTCATTATCAGATACACCATCTCCATCGCTATCAGGGCAACCATTTAATTCTTTCAATCCTTTAAGTTCTGGACAACTATCTTTATTATCTTCTATCCCATCTCCATCTGTATCTGGACATCCTGAAAATTTTGCCAATCCTGCTTGACTTGGACATAAATCCAATTCGTCTGGAATGCCATCACCATCAGAGTCAGGTTTCATCATTTGAGCTTCAGTTTTTTTGTCCATTTTTTTATTTCCAAGCATGTAGATAAAGCCAAATGAATGCTGTAAATGTGTCTCCCAATTCGAGACCGAAAGCCGGTAATCTGACTGCCAGTTTAAATAAACTTGAGGATGAACTTTAAAAGCCGCACCAATACCCAGTGGAACTTCTACAGCCAAATCTTTTTCCTTTGGTAAGATGACATTGACTCCGCCAAGTACATATGGCATGATCCATCTAGTTGGATTGTAAATTCCATATTTCCCTTGAGCTCCAACATAAGTGTATGGTGTCTTGGAGCAATTCACCAATGAATCTTGATAAACAGCTGCTCCTACTGGAATCGACAAACTCAGATTTTGGGCAAAATTGCGAATATATGCTAATTCAAATCCATTCCTATATTCCTTGAAGGCTGTGGTACTTTTTCCTCTAAAAGTATTATAATCCATCAAAGTCTTACGGGCAACAATTCCATGCTTAAAATCATAAAACTGAGCGCTCATTATAGTTGGAACCGCCAACAAAATAAGGACGACAATGGTATATCGGTTCATAACTTTATTTTTTACACTAATTGGCAAATGTACGATTTTTTTTTAATATGTAACTCAGTAATTCTCATTTTTATAATATACTAAGATAATTTTAATATGCTGCTTTAGCGAATTTGAAGCTTATGAAGAAGTTGCGATTGAAGTGTATTAACTTAATATTAACAAATCGATTAATGTGATAATTAGTTAATGAGAGAATGTGATAATTAATTTGCAAATTTGAAAATGTGCAAATCTGCAAATGGTTTTTCAAATAGCTCCAGAGGAGCGACATGTCAATAGAAAAATTCAAATAGCAATTAGGAACCCCAGAGGGGTGACATGTTTAATGTGAGAATTGGTTGATTATCTAATGTGATTATGAATTTGAAATTATAGTAGAAATAAAGTCCTCCATTTTCAAGGGAGGATTTAGGTGGGTTATTTGCCAAGTAAGCGACGAAATATTTTAGCTTGGCTATTACTTCACGCAACTCCCAATCTGCGAAATCCAATAATCCGTTTAATCCGTGATTCTGACAATTGTCTTTCAATGGAGGATTTAGTCTAAATATAAACCAAGTTAGTAAAATATTCTTTCCTAAAAGTCTATAAGCCATTTCAATACAATTTGATTTGAAAAATATATGAAAATTCACTAGAAAAATTCAACTTATATTTTTAGATTGCACTATCAAACTAAAATAAAACACATTACCTATGGAAATAAAACTTAAAATTCATAATTACTTACAAAATTATCCAAAGACAAATAGTCAAATTTGAAAAAATCAACTCTTGTTTTTGTATTAATAGTGGCATTTGTTCTAGATGGAATAAGTCAAAATAGAAGTTGTAATTCCATTGATTCAAGTCTTTGCTATTCCACTAAAAAATTTGTTCAAAATAAAATAATAATTGAAAAAAAATTTGAAAGTAAAGCTGATGTCTGGACAGGAAGTAATGTTATATCTTGTGATTTTAACAATGATTGTATTCCTGAATTAATTTCATTTTCAACGACTGATTTAGAGTTAAATATCATTGATTCACAAACAGGTTTAACAAAATGGAAGATAAAGTTACCTTATTATAGTTTTTTTTACGAAACGAATATTGCAATAGCAGATATTGATGATGATGGGATTCCAGAAGTACTTCATAAAGCACAAAAACATCCATCAATTCCTGTCAATTTAAGTGGTAAAATTTTATGCTACAACTCAAAAGGAACGCTTGTTTGGGCTTCAAATGCAGATGCAGATATTAATGGAAAAAATCCCGAAAATGATAAAATTGCTATTGCAGATTTTAATCATGATGGAATACCAGAAGTTTATGTTAATAATAAAATTTTTAATGCAAGTAATGGCAAAAAACTCACAGATGGTGGTTTTAATGGTATTGGAAGAGACAGAATCCCAAATTTCTCTGTTAGTCCAATCACTATTGCTGCAAATTTAGACAATGATACAACTAATTTAGAATTGGCTGCCGGGTATACTATATATAAAGTTAATATTACGAATCCTAACGATACCATTGGAAATAGCATGAAGGCTATAAATATAAAAATTGATGGAGAAAATAGAGATGGGTTTACAACAGTAGGTGATATTAATGTTGATGGTCAATTAGATGTAATAATTACTTCACCAGGTCCATTTCCAAGATCACTAATTTATGCATACACTTTAAAAAATGATACAACCTTTCTAATTGACAAAATAAATCCTAAGATCAATAATATAGAGATTGGGGCTTCAGTAATTGGGAATTTGAATAATTCAACCAAGCCGTTCATATTTATACCAAGTAAGAATAATATGTCTGCTTACCAACTCGATGCTTCGAATTCACTTAATAAAATTTGGGAAATAAATACAACTGATTCTTCTGGTGCTACAGGAATGACTATATTTGATTTGAATGGAGACGGAATAAACGAACTGATATACAGAGATGAAACCGCGTTAAAAATTTTTAACGCAACTAATAATATACCAAAAATGATTGATAGTATAATTTGCTTTTCCCCTACTTTGCAAGAATACCCAATTATTTTAAATAATAAAAGTAAAAACAGTACAGTTATATGCATTCCTTGTTCGCAATATCCTGATGCAGCTATAAGCCACCTCACCGTCTTCGGCCCACCCGACAGCCTCCCATGGCCCCAGCACGAAGCGTCTGGAATCAATACGCTTACAATCCACTACAGATCAATGACGATCTCTCAGTACCGCGCTATCAGAAGAATCAAGCGACATACATGAATGGCAAGTATAATAATTTCTATCAGCAAGAATCATTGCTCGATAGCAATGGCATGTATAAAGTTCCAGCAGCAAGTCTCACTGGTGCGATACAATGTATCAACTATGATCCCTTAACCGATGAATATCTCGTCATCTTCGATGTGTATAATCGCAACGATGCCTCTGCTATCGCCGATACCAATCTTGCGATATCGTTTTACAATGGTGATCCGACCAATGGTGCTGCATTGATTGGCATTTATTACAGCAATAAAAAAATTTATCGCGGTGATAGTTTGAAGAATCTAGAATTTCGTTTTTCTGCAAAGAATATCAAGGATGTTTTTATGGTGGTGAATACTGTGCGGAATAATTCTGGAAACTTTAATGATGGAGATTTTATCCAAAAGGAATGCGATTATACAGACAATATTTTTAGGACGATCGATCTGCCAAAAATCGATACCATTCATGCAGCCATCTGCAAAGGGAATCAATTCGTTTTTCAGGATTCTATCTATACTGAATCGGGCAAATACATCCAAAAACTGAAAAATACAAAAGGCTGCGACAGCATTTATTTTAGGATTTTTATTACAGCTACAGACAGTGTTTTCGTCAATCAAAAGATTGCAACTTGTGATGCATTCGTTTGGAATGGTAAGAATATCTCACAATCAGGCGTCTATCAGTTTGACACATTGAATCGTTTTGGTTGTGATAGCATCACTACATTGGATCTGACCATCCATAAATCTACGCAATCAAACACAAAACAAACAGCTTGTAATCGCTACACCTGGAACGGAACAGAATACACACAATCTGGAATCTATCAATACAAAACCACGAATGCAGTAGCTTGTGATAGTATTGCAATCTTGGATCTGCAGATCCATTTTTCTGATACTGTTGTTCAAAAAATCTCAACATGCAATCCTTACTCGTGGAATGGTAGAACCCTGACACAATCCGGAATCTATCAGTTCGATACCATCAATCAATTCAATTGCGACAGTGTCATCATTCTCAATCTTCAGATCACAGCATTGATACAATCAAGAGAGAATCAAAGCGCTTGTGATCAATATTTCTGGAATGGAAAAGTCTATACCAATTCTGGAACGTATGACTATCTCACAAAGAATGCATTGGGCTGTGACAGTATGATTACCTTAGATCTCAAGATCAATAGATCGGATTCTGTTTTTACTGCGCAGACAAGTTGCGCAGCAATAGATTGGAATGGTAAGAATTATACACAGTCAGGTAGATATTTCCAAGAAACAAAAAATATAAAAGGATGTGATAGTATCACGACATTAGATCTTACAATCATTCCCCCTAAAGAAAATTTTATCAACAAAGATATCTGTGACAGCATCACCATCTTAGGACGAAAGATCGATCGAGCTGGGCGATATGATTTTAGATTGGCTGATGTGAATGGATGTGATTCAGTTCTGCATTACGATATCGCAATTCGATCGAATCCATCGAATATGAAGTTGAGCGCCTGTGATTCTCTTCGATGGAATGGCAATGGAAAAGTTTATACCAACTCCACACTCATCACTGAAAAATTCAACAATCAATACGGCTGCGACTCAAGCATCACATTAGATCTCCACATTGCAAAATCCAAAGAAATTTTTCTCGAAGCTTCTGCATGCAAAGAATATTTTTGGCCTGAAACACAAAAAATTTTAACACAATCAGGTGATTATCTTCACCTCCTTCAAACAGCTGAACAATGTGATTCTGCTATACATCTGAAGCTTACCATTCATCCAGAATATTATGATACTGACACGATCATATCCAACAAAAAATACACTTGGCCAGTAAATCAAATCACCTACGATTCATCAGGAAATTATTTCATAAAATTCATCTCGAAAGATCAATGTGATTCCATCCATTATCTACACCTCACCATCATCAAAGAAAATAATATATTCTATCCCAACGTCATTCATCCCAACAGCCAAATCAAACAAAATACCGCCTTCACCATCTTCGACAATGGTGCCATAAAATCCATAGAGCGACTGCGCATCTACGACCGATGGGGAGAACTCATTTGGCAACGTGAAAACTTCCCTTCCAATGACGTCAACAATGGATGGGACGGCACGTTCAGAGACAAAGCAGTGAATCCAGCTGTCTTTGTTTGGGTAGCGGATTTGCTACTTACGGATGGTAGAAAAATTACTGAAAAAGGGGATGTTACGGTGGTTGAGTAATGTGATAATTAGAGAATTAATTTGCAAATGAGCATAATTTGCAAATCTGCAAATGATTTTTTTAGGTAGAATTTTAAAAAATAGCAGAATTAAAAGTCCTCCATTTTCAAGGGAGGATTTAAGTAGGTTATTGCGTCATGAGAGAATTAATTTGCAAATTTGAAAATGTGCAAATCTGCAAATGATTTTTGATGCAAGTAGAATTTTTAAAAATAGTAGAATTAAAAGTCCTCCATTTTCAAGGGAGGATTTAGGTGGGTTATTTGTCAAATAAGCGACGAAATGTTTTAGCTTATTTATTGCATCACACAACTCCCAATCTGCGAAATCCAATAATCCATTTAATCTGCGATTCTAATATCTGATCAGTGGATTTAACTGCAACAAATAAGCTCCCAGTGAAAAAATATTTAGATCAATTATTTTTTCTTCATATTTTATCAACAAGATAGTGGAATATTAACAAGATCATTGATCAAGCAACAATATAATATACTCCGGTCGTATAAAAATTTCTAAAAAATGGAATTTGTGATAGTAATTTAGGAATTGTCTTTACCTCTAGTCCAAATTTATATTTATAAATTGGATTGAAAAGAAAAATGTTCTCCCAATAACTTGTAAATCTGATTTCTGAATAATTGATTCAAACCTTTCTATACTTATTCCTGTAGATTTTATTTCTAGCATACCTGCTCGTGATTCTTCATTGGTAAAATATTTAACCAATGGTCCATAAATAAAATTTGGCAGAAGATGAATCCATGGCAGTTTGCTCAGGGTTTTGTGAGCTAGTATTTGTTGATGTCCTCCGAATGGCATTTGCCAAGGTGGAAATCCAAAAAATATGACACCTTTTGGATTGAGGAAGTTTTTTAATAAAGGTATAAATTTTTCTTGTTGTGGAATATGCTCAATAACATCTTTAAGAATGATGATATCGAATCCCCCTTTCAAATCTTTCTGAATATCTATGTCATATACATTTTTTGTGGAGAAACTCAACTGACCTTTTTGCACTGCTTCCGCTTGTAGCTTTTTTGCATTCTCGACTCGTTGACTATCCATATCAATGCCCATGCATTCGCTTCCTTCTTCAACAAAAGCCTTGAGAACTCCAGCTTCGGCGCATCCCAATTCTAAAACACGTTTCCCTTCCCATGGGACATTACATTGTTTTAGAAATGGAATGATATCCTCTTTGGATGTCCAACATTGCATATTGAAATATCGCTCGAGGTCTTGATGGAATTCAAACATATTTATTCTCCTATAAAATTTGGAGCACGTTTATTCATAAATGCATCTATCCCTTCTTTAGTATCTTTTGTATTCATCAGAATTCCAAACTTATCTGCTTCTATATCGAAGACACCAATATTATTTTCAAAATAAGAATTGACACATTTAATAATTTTTTCCACAGCTATAGGAGCTTTTTTTGAAATCTTAGCGATCATTTGCTCTGCATATTCCAGCTCTTTTCCTGATTCTACAACATGGTTAACCAAGCCCAATTTAAGTGCTTCATCAGCGGAAATAAAATCACCCGTAAGCAGGAGTTCCATTGCTTTCCCTCTACCAATATACCTGATAAGTCTTTGAGTTCCTCCATATCCTGGGATCAAACCAAGGTTCACCTCTGGTTGTCCAAACTTAGCGTGTTGACCAGCAATTCTAAGATGACAGGCCATTGCAAGTTCACAACCTCCTCCTAGTGCAAATCCATTGACTGCTGCAATAACTGGAAATGGCAATTTTTCAATACGGTCAAAGAGAAATTGTCCTTTTTCAGACAGACTCCTTCCTTCGTTTTGGGATAGACTTACGAATTCTGAAATATCTGCACCAGCAGCAAATGCTTTTGCCCCTGACCCAGTAATAATCATTCCTTTTATATTGTGCGAATACACCAAAGCTTCGTCAACTATGGCGCTTAAGCCATCCATTACTTCTGTATTCAAAGAATTCAATGAAGATTCTCTTTCGATTGTTATTATCCACACTCGATCTTTGACCTCTTTTTTTATACTCATTGCTTGTTTTTCAAATAGGACGCAAATATCAATAAAAAAGCACTTATTTCAATTTAAAATAAGCAGCAAATCTAGAAAAAGCGTGTTTATTTAAATTAAAATCGGTATTATTGCCCACTTTTTTAAAAAACAAATTATGCGTTCCATTATTACAGTTTTATTTCTATTTATTTCTTTTGACATTTTTGCCCAAAAAGATCCAGATCTGAATATGAAAATCATTGCTCATGTGCCAGATGCCAATGGTGGTAGTGGTGTATGGCATTATGTAAAAGACGGGATTGAATATGCAGGATACGGATCCAACACTGCTTTGGTCGTATACTCATTGGAAGATCCTACAAAACCCATAGAGAGATATCGCGCCGAGGGAGTTAAGACCATTTGGAGAGAAGTATTTGCTTATGGTGATTACATTTATGGGGTGACAGATCAAAGTGCAGATGGCGTGATCATAATAAATATGAAAGAAGCTCCTGCTAAAATAAGTCACAAATTCTGGACTGCTGATGTATCAGTAAATAATATTTCAGGCAAGATCAATACATGCCATACAGTCTTTGTCGATGAGAAAGGGGTACTTTGTTTGAATGGCTGCAATCCATGGGAAGGTGTTTTATTTTTTGATATCAATGCAGACCCAGAAAATCCCAAATTCCTTGGAGGCGAAACTAAAAGATATTGTCATGACATGTATATGAGAGGTGATACGATGTGGTCTTCGGATATTTTAGATGGATTACTATCTATTTGGAATGTAAAAGATAAAGCGAATCCAATCGAAATGGCGACAATAACTACTCCTAATGCATTTACTCACAATGCTTGGATTTCTAATGATGCAAAATTTGTTTTTACAACAGACGAAAAAGAAGAAGCCTTTGTTGCTTCATATGATGTAAGTGATATGTCAAACATAAAATTGTTGGACAAATTTAGACCTCGAGATACTGAAGGTAAAAAAGTGATACCACATAATACACGCTATTTAGATGGTTACTTAATCACTTCATATTATACCGATGGTGTAAAAATCATTGATGCTAATAAACCAGATAATTTGATTGAAGTCGGAACAGTGGACACTTATTTTGGACCAGATGGTGGCTTCAATGGCTGTTGGGGAGTGAGCCCTTATCTTCCTAGTAAAACAATTCTTGCATCAGATATACAGGGTGGATTGTTTATCATCAAACCAGAATATATTAGAGCCTGTTATCTAGAAGGAGATGTGAGAGACAGTGTTGATGGTAGTGCAATCAATGGAGCTAAAATCGTCCTTCAAGTTCCTAAAGTAAATTATGAGGAATCCAATTCAAAAGGAGAATATAAAACAGGCTATGCCACAGCTGGTACATACAAGGCAACATTCTCGCATCCAAAATACTATCCTGCAACCGTAGATGTTACATTGTCAAATGGCGAAGTGACAATAAAAAATGTAAAGCTCATACCTAAAGCAAACCTACTTTTTACGATCACAGTAGTTGACTCTATAAGCAAAACTAAAATTCAAAAGCCAAAAGTGCTTATACAAAGTAGATCTGAGAAATCATTCTTTGAAGGCAATTCAGATGGTATTGTAACTAGCAAAGTGTTGTCGGATTCTATCGTTACTATTTATATTGGAAAATGGGGATATAAAGAAAAAGCAATAGAAATAGACACAAGAGCTCCTGTGAGTAACTTTACTGTTGGCTTAGTCAAGGGTTATAAAGATGATTTTATATTAGATCAAGGATGGACTGAAAGTTCAACTGCGACAGTAGGAAAATGGATCAGAACAGAACCGATCGGAACTTATCAGAGAACTGAAAAAATCCAAACAGAAAATGATTTGCCGAATGATCTAGGCGATGAATGCTATGTTACAGGAAATGGTGACGTTGCAGCAAGTACTAATGATCTAGACAATGGAAGTACCACAATAATCTCACCTGAAATGGATCTCAGTTCATATAATGATCCAATACTAGTATATTCTCGTTGGTTTGTTAATACTGGAGGGACAGGAACTCCTAATGACAAAGTTATTTTCTCTTTACATGATGGTGTAAGTACAAAAATTGTAGAGACAGTGTCCAATTCACAAAGTGCGTGGGTAGCAAGTCCACAATTTCATATTAAAAATTTTGTGAGCAATTTGAATAAAGTACAATTGTCTGTCACCGCTTCAGATGATAATCCTGGCCATCTGGTTGAAGCTGCTCTTGATGGTTTTTTAGTTTATGATGGAAATCCAATCGTAAGCAACAAAGATGTAGAGGTGAATAAAGCTTCATTTACCGTTTCTCAAAATCCATTCAAAGAAAAAATATTAATTCAATTTTCTAACTATGAAAATCAAGATTTGCAGTTTCAAATTGTAGATCTCAATGGTAGAATTATAATGGAAAATTCGAATATCGCCCCTCAAAGCAGCTTGAGTTTGGGTGAAAGATTATCAGTTGGAAGCTATCAATTTATCCTTAGAGACAAGAATAAAATTTTGCAAAGTCAAACGATTTTAAAAATATAATTCTTAAAATTTAGTCAATTTTAAAAAGCCAGAGCTGTGAACAACTCTGGCTTTTTTTTATTTGAAATATTGGAATATGATACAAGATCATTACAGATTATTTATGGTTCATACCAAACCGAATTCTTCCAATAAAATGAATGAGAAAAACCGATGATCAAAGTTTTTGTATCTTTCCACAAAATTTTGCAAATATGACGAAATACTTTTTGATCGTACTAGCCTTAATTTCTTTTGTATCTGTGGATGCTCAAGATGCAAATTTTAGTCAATTTTACATAGCAAGTAGTTATTATAATCCTGCTTTTGCTGGAGCCTTTGATGGTAAGTACAGAGTAAGATTAATCAATAGAGACCAATGGTTTGCCAATAACAATACTTCTTTAAGGACATTTGGTATTTTGGGAGATTTAAAGTTTTCATTGAAACCTGTAGATTTTGCATCAGATTATTTTGGTATTGGGATTTATTTTCTGTCCGACAAAGCGAGAGCACTGGATGTCGTAACGAATGAAGCAAGTGTCACTGTGAGCTATCATAAGATACTTGACAAAAAAAATGAGAATGCAATATCAGGTGGATTATCGCTTGGTGTATCTCAAAGAGGATTGAACTATGATCAATTTTATTTTGAAGATCAATTTGACGGTATAGGTAATTACAATCGGCCATCTAAAGAAGTATTACCTCCAAACATAAGTGCTCTACCTGATTTAAAATTGGGTGTACAATACAATACCAAATTAAATTCCAAATTTAGATTACAGACTGGATTAAGCACACATTATACTTTAATTCCAAATAGCTCCTACTATAAAAATTTTGATGACGTTGATTATTTTGGAGATAAAAATTCCTTTGCAGCTTTAAAATTAAATCTCATCAGTAATTTCACTTATAATATTACTAGTTTACGAGCACTCTACCCAAGATTGTTATATACTTATCAAGGTGCTCATCAACTTGCTGTCATTGGAATGAATTACAGACATGGATTTTATAATCTTAAACAAACAGCAGTTCATGCTGGAGCTTCACTCAGAACTGCCAAAAGTGGAAATGCATATGCGCCAATTGATTTAAGTTTACTTACAGGATTTGAAATGAAGAATTTTGTTATTGGTATGAGTTATGATTTTGGATTGCGCGATGTCATCTCTTATGGTAGACCATCACATTCATTTGAAATTAGTATAACGCTGCTTGGCGATTATGATGATGGTGGTTTTATTTGTCCTGAATTCTAAGTCAAAGGGACTAATCCAAATTCATCATTTTGCTTTGATGTTGGATGGATTCAATATGAATCGCTTCAATCAATGAGAAAATAAACTCTTGAGATAGATTATTTTCTTGACCATATTTTGACAATCTTTCCACTATCTCATCCCAACGATGGGGTTGGAAAATCGAAATATAATTTTCTTTTTTCTCCAAACCCAATTGTTCTGCAATTTTCATTCTGCGGCTCAATAATTCAATAAGTTGATGATCTATTTGATCGATATCATTTCTAAGTTGATTCAACTTATCGTTGAAAATAATTGAATTAGAATCTACCCTGCGCTTAATTAATTTTGAAAAAACATTTGCTTGGAAATATTCTGCGGTGACTTGTTGGTCAGCATCACTTTTTGCAGTAGCTGGGGCATAGTGAATCTCTGCCATCAACCCATCATAATTTAAATCTAAAGCAATCTGGGCAATCTCTCTCAAATGTGCTACACTTCCAGAAATATGACTGATATCTCCAACAAGTTGAAGTCCTGGTAATCGTCTTCGCAACTCAATCGGAATCTGCCATCGAGGAACATTTCTATAAACTGAATTTCCATAAAACGAAAATCCCCGATGAATAGCAGCAATATTTTCAACACCTACTTTGTAAATTCTCTCAATACACCCTATCCAAAGTGCTAAATCAGGATTCATTGGATTCTTTACCATTATTGAAACTTTCTCACCACGCAATGCATCTGCTATTTCTTGAACATAAAAAGGGTTCACAGTGGTCCTAGCTCCAATCCACAAAGTGTGTAGCCCTTGTTTTAAACATGCTTCAACGTGTTGAGGATTGGCTACTTCGGTTGCAATTGGAATATTAAATTTCTTCTGTAGATCTGCCAGCCACTCCAATGCGATCTCCCCCATTCCTTGAAATTGACCTGGTCTCGTTCGTGGCTTCCACACTCCTGCTCTTATGATCTGCGGGTTCAAAGCCAAACAAGACTGAATCGTCTGCTCCATTTGTTCGTATGATTCTGCACTACAAGGTCCTAGTAGTAAAGGAACTTGGTCTGAGGCATTGAGTACTGGTTTGAATTCCATTGCTTTAATTACTATCTGATGTAAACAAGAATTTGATATTGTGGTTTTCCTTTAGAACAAAGAATATTAAATAAAATTTTTCATGCAAAAAAAACGCTTCATATTACTTTTTTTAAGTTCATGGACAATATGCTTCTCTCAGCAAAAAAATTTGAATAGTGCTGAGATCTATGATGGAATTAGAAAATTGAATGTATTAGGTTCAGTATTATATGTTGCAGCGCATCCTGATGATGAAAATACAAGACTGATTACAGCACTTTCGAAAGACCAACAATTGAGAACAGCATATATCTCATTGACGCGAGGAGATGGTGGACAAAATTTAATTGGATCAGAGCTAGATGAATATCTTGGTGTGATTCGCACCAATGAACTCATCGAAGCGCGAAAGATAGATGGCGGCATACAATATTTTTCCAGAGCCAATGATTTTGGTTATTCAAAAAATGCAGAAGAAACTTATCAAATATGGGATCCTAAAATCGTACAAGAGGATTTGGTAAAAGTAATAAGAGAATTTAAACCAGATGTCATAATCAATCGATTCGATCACAGAACAAGTGGAAAAACGCATGGTCATCACACTGCTTCTGCGATCATGTCTTTAGAAGCATTCAACAAACAAAATGAAAATACATATTATCCCAATATCAGTCAAGGAATAGAAAAAATTGATATCAAGAGAATATTCTTTAATACTTCATGGTTCTTTTGGGGTTCGAGAGAAAATTTTGAGAAAGCAGATAAATCGAATTTGTACTCATTTGAAGTTGGAAATTATTTGAATGGATCTGGTTATTCTACAACAGAAATTGCTGCACAAAGTCGAAGTATGCACAAATCACAAGGATTTGGAATCAATAGTACAAGGGGAAAAAGTTTGGAATATTTAGAAAGATTGGATCAAGCGAAGGATTTCAATCATCTTACTCCTTTTGATGGCTTGGACTTCTCTTGGAACAGAATAAAAAATGGAAAAGAAATCAATGAACTGGTAAACCAAGCGATAAAGGAATACACTCATATTGAGCCAGAATTGAGTATTCCACTTTTGCAAAAGATTGAACAAAAAATAAAAACTCTAGAGCCAAGTCATTGGCAAAAAATAAAACTTGAAGAAGTACAAAATCTCATTCTTCAATGCGCCTCAATATACTTTGCTTCACACACTGATGTACAGACGACTTCAACATCTAATGAAATAAAAGTCAATTGTGAAATCATCAGCAGAGCTAATACAACTGTAAAATTAAAGCGCATCCACTTCACTCCAAATTTATTTGATACAACAATTCAAGCAAACTTAAAAACAAATGAAGGGCTCTTGTTTTCAAAAAAAATTGTAATACCAAATCAACTTCAGATAACTTCACCATATTGGTTATGGTATGGTAGAGGAAATGGAAATTATCAAGTAGATAAAAATTTAAATCAATGTTTACCGATAAATCAAAGAGAGTTGAGATCACAAGCAACAATTGAGATCAATGGTATAGAATATGAAATAGACAAAGAAATTTATTTTAAAAATGATGATCCTGTATTAGGTGAAGTCACACAACCTCTTGACATCATACCGAATGTAAGTGCAATTCCATTCGATGAAAATATATTATTAACCAACTCTAAAGCGATGCCATTCAAATTTAAAATTAAAGCCAATTCAAATCATCAATCGGGAAAAATTAGTTTTGTAAGCAATAGTACTGTACAAATTACACCAAAAGAAATTGCGTATTCATTAGAGAAAATAGGTGATGAAAAAGTAATAGAAGTCAGTATTCAGAATCAATCCATCGCAAATCAAATCACAGACATCAACATTCAAATCAATGGGAAAAATCTTTTCTTGCAAAGGCAAATAAAATACCCGCATATTCAGTGGCAAAACATCAATGTCCCTGCGAAAATCAGAGTGAGCTCGATCGACTTGAAGACGAAAATAAAACCAATAGCCTATGTCAATGGCGCAGGAGATTATACTGTTCAGGCATTAGAAAAAATGAATTTTCCAGTGACGAATATCTCTGTGCAAGATTTGGATAAACTTGATGCAAAGAAATTTCCTGTTTTAATTTTTGGGATCAGAGCATTGAATACGAATGATGCTATTTTGGATTGCAAAACAAAACTGATGAACTATATGCAATCAGGAGGACGAGTGATCATGCAATACAACACGACAGCAGAATTGAATACACCAGACTTTGCACCAGCTCCTTTAAAAATCTCAAGAGATCGGATCACAGATGAAAATTCTCCTGTTAAAATAAATATCGCAAATCATCAATTAATGACTTCTCCTAATACTATTAAAACAGATGATTTTAATGGCTGGGTACAAGAAAGAGGTTTATATTTTCCAAATCCTTACGATTCGACTTATGAGGAAATTCTTTTAATGAATGACCCTAAGGAAAAAGATTTAAAATCTGCGATTCTATATAAAAAAGTAGGCAAAGGAGATTTTATCTACACACCAATATCTTGGTTTCGACAACTGCCAAAAGGTATTCCAGGAGCATACAGAATATTTGCTAATTTAGTATCAAAATAACAGGATCATGGAATGGAGGAAATCTTATACTTATCTTATACTTAGTTTACTAATCTATATCATAATTTTTACATTAATCAGTAATTATTATAAAGCATCATGAGTGGAATTGATTGGATTGTATTGATTGGCACACTAGGTTTTATCGCTATCTACGGCGCAATAAAAACTAGAAAACAGACGAATCTAAATGAGTACATTTTGGGTGAACAATCACTCTCATGGTGGAAAGTTGGACTTGGCGTCATGGCTACACAAGCCAGTGCAATTACATTTATTTCTACCACAGGTCAAGGTTATTTTGATGGAATGCGATTCGTGCAATTTTATTTTGGATTGCCACTGGCGATGATTGTAATTTGCATGACTTTTATCCCAATGTTTTATAAAGAGAAAGTCTTTACAGCGTATGAATATCTAGAGAAAAGATTTGATGTAAAAACAAGAACACTTGCTGCATTAATATTTCTTATACAACGAGGATTAGCTGCTGGAATAACGATCTATGCTCCTGCGATTATTTTATCTACAATGTTTTCTTGGGATCTCCAATTGACTATCATTAGCTCTGGAATACTCGTCATCTTATATACAGTGAGTGGCGGATCATCAGCTGTGAGTGTTACACAAATGCAACAGATGTTTGTCATCCTTGTGGGAATGCTATTTATCTTTTTCTTCATCATATATCAACTTCCCGACAATGTCGATTTTTTTCAAGCATTGCGTATTGCAGGAAATCATGATAAAATGCAAGTGGTCAATTTTCGACTAAACTATGATGATCGGTATAATGTATGGGCAGGACTTACTGGAGGATTTTTTCTTGCATTGGCTTATTTTGGCACGGATCAAAGTCAAGTGCAGCGATATCTCTCTGGAAAAAATCCAGAGCAAGCCAAAAAGGGATTGATCATGAATGGAATCCTGAAAATCCCGATGCAATTTTTTATTTTATTTTGCGGAGTATTGCTATATGTTTTCTTACAGTATCAAACACTTCCAGTAAGTTTCAATACTCAAGTAGAAAAAAAATTACAAACACAATATCCAGAAAAATATAATGAGTTCAAAGAAAATGTAGCTGCAATCCAAACAAGAAAAAGCGATGCCACACAAGATGCAATGCAAGTGATCAAAGATGAAAAAACACTAAGAACTGATATTCAAAATTTTGTCAAGCAAACATTACCTCAAGAAGAATCCAATGACAAAGACTATGTCTTTCTTTACTTCATAATGAATTATTTACCAAAGGGATTAATTGGACTTTTGATCGCAGTAATTCTATGCGCTGCAATGTCATCGATATCAGCAGAACTCAATGCACTCTCCGGAACCACTACTATAGATATATTCAAGCGATTCTTTTCCTCAAATCTCTCTGAACAAAGTGAAGTAAATTGGACAAAGGGATTTACAATTCTGTGGGGAGTAATAGCAATCGGATTTGCATTGACAGCTAATCTATTTGAGAACTTAATCCAGTTCATCAATATCATTGGATCATTATTTTACGGAACAGTACTAGGAATTTTCCTTGTAGCATTCTACAGTAAAACTGTGAAATCCAATGCTGTTTTTATTTCAGCATTGATTGCACAAGCTGTGATTTTTCTTTTGTTCTTTTATTCCGATTTAGGATTTTTGTGGTATAATGTGATTGCTTGTGGGATTGTATTTATCTGTAGTTATTTAATTCAGTTAATAGATAAAAGTGAAAAGATAAAAGTGGAAAGTGGAAAGTAGAATTAACTTACAACTTATTACTTACAACTTATTACTTACAACTTATTACTTACAACTTATTACTTACAACTTATTACCTACAACTTATTACTTACAACTTAATACTAGAAACTATAAACTAATTACTAACTACTAATTACTATTTGGTATTACCTTGTTAAGACTATTTTATCTGTTTTTATGACTTCATTATTTTCTAAGATGTGTAAAATATACATGCCTTGGATCAAATTTTCTAAACCAATATCTAAAGTTTGTCTTAAGACTATTTTCTTTTTTAAAGCAAGTTTTCCTTCTAGATTAGTGATGATTAAATCTAACTGATATTCTTTATCTACATCGGAGGAACTAATGCGGAGGTTATTTTGCCATAGATTTGTATAGAGTAAATGATCTGTAGTTTTACTTATAGTGGCTGTATCACAAGCACTAGCCTTTAATATCCCATTTCGAAAATTGGGAAAAAACGGTAAGCCACCATCCATATAATTAGGAATTAGAAAATCGTGGTTTCTGAAATCACAAGATTTGCCATGCTCTTCTGGTTTATGTAATGTATGCATATAGTATCCATTGGTGCCAAACACAGAGAAATAAATCTTATCATCTAATGCTAATCTTCCTGTAAAAAATAAAGTGCTATAAGTATTTTCTATCAAAACAGAATCCCATTCTCCCACTTTGATGGGAATATAATTTGGATTAAATCTTTTGTTTACTTCATATTGATAGATATTTATTATTGAGTTTACATAGAGATATTTTCCACTTGGCGAAAATGCACAGTTTCCACTAATTAAAAATGTATCTAGAAAAGGCTGCAAACTAGGGTTGAATAATTTGCCGAGACATCTATCAAAGTCAAAAATCTCTATACCTTCTTGTGGAATGACACGGGCTAGTTGATTTTCTTGTCTATTAAAGATCATATTACCATTGAGATCACCAGGAAAAAATGCAGTACCGATGCGCTGTTCATGATGGAGTGTGACACCATTGGAATCTATAAGAAAAAAATAATAAAGTGGCTCTCCTATTTTTCGCGCTACTACCCAATAGTCTATACCATTTCCATGTTTACAAACAGCAAATTCATTTTCTGCAATTTCTCCTTCCAATAATACTCTATTTTTTTCCCATGTCACATAGCGCTTTTGTAAGGTATCATATTTAAACTGGCTTACGTAAAGTTTATCACATTTATACTCCGGTAATCTTCCCATAACCATCCCAAACTCTATTCGTTTGTGGAGTACCAGATATTCCTTATTTCTTTTTGGTATCGGTAAAAAAATTGCTCCGTCACTTATAGGGTAACCCCAACCAAGATATCCTTGCCAAAAATTTCCAGGATTGATGGTGTCTCCATCTAGCATGATTTGATGCCTATCATCAAAAATATTATGCCCATCTGTATAGGCTACAAGATTTCCCTTCTCATCAGAAATAGAAGAACAAGTGTAGGACATATAACAAATATTATTGATATTGGTATCTAAACGGATATTTAATCCAGTCTGAAAATTAAACTGCATTAATCCTTCGTTTGATCCTCCAGGCTTTGGATTTTTATAAGATTTTCCTTGTCCTAATATCCAATTATGGTCGTGGAATTGAGCTATCCCACGACCATTGACAAACAGGAAAAAAATCAAAATAAGTTTAATACTTATACAATCGATGAAGCTCAGTGCTTTGCTCATGATTTAATTTTAAAATGTAAATGCCATATATAAACAAAGATAATAGTTGTTTTGTAATAAGTGTTTTGTTTTCGTTTTGTAATAGTAATGAGTGATTTTTCATAAAAAAAAAGCCACCAAATAGGCAGCTTTTATATTGTAAATTATCTTTATATTATAATATTAAACATCAAATTTTAATCTTTCAAATACATATCCTTTTTAATATTACATTTTTACTCTCCGCCTAATTTCTTCCAATGTTTGATCAATAAGCAATTTTCCATCTCGAAACACTTCTTTTAGTTCTCCCTTTTTTTCTTCTTCCCAAGTGGCTTGATCCATCAGATTGTAATTTCCATTTTCTAATGTGATTTTCATCAATCCCTTTGCTGATTTTTTAGTGCCATCATCTGTAATCGGATCTTTGAAAATTTCTCTACCTTCGCCATTCACTTCACCATATGTAGCTTTCATAGCAAAACCAAAGGTATCTCTAGTATTGTATTGATAGGTATAGGATCCTATACCCAGTACGATATTTGTTGAGGCAAATCCTTTCGCCTTGAGACGTTCACATATTTCTATAGCTCTTTGTGCAGTTATACTATCACCATAAATTGCGCCTATATGAGCATCTAACTCTTTATATCCTTTTGTATTTACAATACCACCAAACGTCTCCCAAAGCAATTCAATTACACCTTTTTTCTCATTTGCGTTTTTACCATTTGGGTTACCACAAATAATATCAATAGGATCTCCGCTATCAGGTCTGATCACTACTTTTCCATCTCTATTTACAATTTCATTTTTCAATTTTGGTAAATACTCATTAAGTACTTTCCAAAGATCCCAAGTGTCCGAGACTATTGAAACAATACCTTTTGGATAAACATCACAAATTAATCTTTTGAATGTTCCAATTTCGTCATCTATGGTTCCCATGCACATCACACTATGTTCTGTAGCAGCAACAGAACCACCAATTAATTCTTTGTCTGAATTGGCATTGTAATATTGCTCAAATAAATCAATAGCAGGAATTGTATCAGTTCCTGTGAAGCTCAATAAATGTCCACATGCAGATAATACACTTCCTTCAATACCAGACATGCCTCGCATGGAAAAATCATGGCCTTGCCAATCTACAAATGAAGGCATTGATGAAGTTTCTATAGCAAATTGATCTAATATACTTCTGTATTGTTTTGCAATAGTTGCTGATGTACATGGCATCCAGATTATTGCAGAAAGTAAAGTTTCAAAATAATTGGTGAGCCAGAAAAACTCAGGCAAGGTATTATATATTGTGAACATTGGAACTCGAACAGGTACACTTGCACCTTCTGGCAATGCTTTTATGACTATGGGGATATAGCCTAAGTCGTGCAAATCTTCAATGTGTTTAGTTCCCACTTGATTTTCACCTAAATAGTTGTTAATTCTTCTAGCATATTCAGCTACAACTTTTTCTTTGGCTTGTTTAAAAAATAGGTTTCAAAATCTTCAAGAATATATTTTTTGATAAAATACTGCAAGCCAAAAAATAAAACTTTATCAACACCTTCTATGCGGCTTTTTCTTGGTGTCCAATTGGAATAAACTAATGAAGTACCTTCAGGATATTGTCTTCTGTGGTCAACTTTGTAGCCATCTGTTAAAAGTAATGGGTTCATTTTTCTTTATTTAAAAGGTAAAGTAGAAATTTCAATTTCTGGGTATAGATCTTTATTTGATAAGTAATAATAAAAGGTAGATGCCCACTCTTCGGCTTTATCTACTTTGGGCCCAATAGTAATTTTGTTTAATAAACTATGTATCGGAACAAGCTCTATATAAACTTTTAATGGAGTAGCTGAAGGTTTAAAGTTATTAATATCAAAATCTATTTTTCGTTCA
Source organism: Saprospiraceae bacterium (assembly GCA_016710585.1). Lineage (GTDB taxonomy): Bacteria > Bacteroidota > Bacteroidia > Chitinophagales > Saprospiraceae > Vicinibacter. The sequence continues at coordinate 285,621 of JADJVN010000002.1, read as the reverse complement.
AAACCTATGGCATCTTTTATAATCAATCGTATTTCATTCTCATATTTATACTCAGTGCTTTTAAACAAGTAGGCTATTTGATTCAACAATTCAACAACTTCTATTTCTTCCTTCTTTTGTAAATCTATTTTTTGTTTAAACTCCTCTATAATTTTAAATAATAATTGCATTAAATCAGATAAATCCTTATTTTGCTTTTTTGTAGCTCCTGCAAATTCAAATTTATATCCATCCCGATATACTACTCTATAAAATTCAATATCATCGAAACTTGAAGGCGTAAAATCCTTATCTGGACAAATATGATTTTTAATCTTAGAAACTAAATCCTTTGAATTTAAAGTAATTGAACAACCTTTCGCTTCTTCCAATAACTCCTTGCCATACATTCGCCATAATGTTAAGTCGTTATTCTTATCTGCATCTACAAAACTTCCAATAAATGGCCTTCTTGTAAACGATTCTTTATTGCATTTTTTATTGACATTTTGCTCTGCTAAATAGTTTAAAAAAGAAAATAACTCTTGTCCTTCTGAAGTGTCATTTAAAAAACTACCTTCAGATAATCGCATGGGACTTTCTTTTAATACTAAAAACTGTACCGTGCTAATACCAGTATAATGTGTTACAAATTCTCCTTTATATTTTAATAAATTTTTTATTTTAGCTACAATGTCATTTACTTTTTTATAAGTAGAATTTTCTAGTATCTTGTCAATTTCACTTATTTTAGAAACGGCTCTCTTGTAGAATACATCTTCTGAATTGAGTTCGATAGTTAAAAATTTATTGAAATTCTGCTTAGCTTTTTCATATTCATTTAAATTCTCATATACTAGTCCTAAATTATAGTAGTAGTCACCAATGTTAGAATTTATATTAATTGCTTTTAAATAATATTTCTTTGCTTTTTCATATTCTTTAAAACCAAAATAAACATTTCCAAGTCCATTATATGGGTAAGTAAATTTTGGATCAATTTCAATTGCTTTTAAAAACCATTCTTTTGCCTTTTCATGTTCCTTTAAATCAGAATAAACAATTCCAAGTCCATTATATGGATAAATATATTTTGGATCTATTTCTATTGCTTTTATATAATATTCCTTTGCTTTTTCATATTCTTTTAAATCAGAATAAACATTTCCAAGTCCATTATATGGATAAATAATTTCTGGATCAATTTCTATTGCTTTTATATAATATTCCTTTGCTTTTCCAAAATCTTTTAAATATAAATAAACATTTCCAAGTCCATTATATGAATAAGGTAATTCTGGATCTATTTCAATCGCTTTTAAATAATATTCCTCTGCTTTTCCATATTCTTCTAAATCATCATAAACACTTCCAAGTCCATTATATGGAGCAGAATTTTTTGGATCAATTTCTATTGCTTTAAAATAATACTCTTCTGCTTTTCTATATTCTTTAAATTCTTGAGCTATGTTTCCTAAGTAATAATATGCTTTTGCATTATTTTTATCTAACTCTAAAGCGATTTCTGCTGATTTTTTACATTCATTATACTTCTTAGAATTCCAAAATGCCATAGCCTTTTCAGCATATAAATTTGAATTATTGTAATTTTCTAATGTTTCATTTGTCAACAAGTCTATTACCTTACTATACTCTTTGTTTTTATTAAGTTTTTTTACTTCTAATAGTAGCTTATTTAGTTCTTTCATGATTAATTTAATTTAATTATTATTTGTGTTACTTTATGGTGTACAATTGTTTTAATACTGTCTGTTGAAAAAATAGTATCAAAGCATTTTAATTCTTCAAATCCTTTACTAAATATACCATGGCTCACTGCTAAGTATAATTTACCGGCGTTTTTGCTTTTTAATTCTTGAGCTAGTCCAATAAATGTGCCGCCTCCATCACAAATGTCATCTACTATCAAGCAATTTTTGCCACCTAAATCATCTGCATATACTTTGGAGCCAGTTAACTTTCCAGATTTTACATCTCTACTTTTGCTGCATTCTATGACATCGATTCCTCCTAGAAATTCAGATAATTTATATATCTTTTTCAAAGCTCCACCATCAGGTGAAATTAATAAAACTTCATTGCCAATTATCTGTATCACTTTTTGAATAAAGCTATGATTTGGCATGACTTCACAATGGTTTAATACAGCGGCAGTGACTTCAGAATGTGCATCATAAACAATGACTTTTTTAAAATTGAATGAGTTTATAATATTCGCATAGACCTTCACAGAGAGGGCTTCGCCTTTTATCATTAGCCTATCTTGCCTTGCAGCAGGAAAATAAGGAATTATTAAAGTTTCTAGCCTTGCATCCATTCTTTGCAAAGCATCTACTGCCATGCAGAGCAATCCCAAATCATTAAATGAGTTAATTCTATGAGTAATGGTTATACCCTTAGTTTTGTCAAACTGAGGATTGATTTTAATGTGTGGCTCACCTCCTGAAAAGGTAAAACTTTCATATTCTATTTCATTGCCATCAATTGGCTAGAAATTTCGATCTAAGTTGAGTATCATGATTTATATTGTGTAATTTATACGCAAATATATGCTTTTTATTTTAAACCGTTAACATTTTGTGTAAAAAATACGCAAAATTGTTATTTTTGGGCAATTTACTTCACAAAATATCTAGAATTAGCATATTTTCGTAACTTAAGAGTGAACTAGATTGATTTGGATTTTCGTAACTTAAGAGTGAACTAGATTGATTTGGGGAAGCTTTGAAATTATTCATACGCCAATATGCTATTTAAATTAAATATGTTTCAAGCTAAATTTATATAAAACTGGAAGTCATCTTTTAGTAATTTATTGTATTTCATTTTATTAAATTTAAATAATTTAGCTGGTCTTCCATTTTTATTGCTCCCATATTTTTCAGTCTCTTCCACTATGCCATAACTCATTATTTTCTTTCTAAAATTTCTACGATCTATATCTTTTTCCAAAATAATACAATATAGGTTTTCTAATTCAGAAAATAAAAATTCTTTAGGAAGCAGGTCGAATCCTATGGGTTGATAGGTGAGTTTGCTTTGCAGTCGTTTTTTTGCACATTCTAAAATTGAAATATGGTCAAATGCTAGTTTTGGTATTTGATCTATTTGAAACCATTTTGCATCTTCTGCATCTGTGTCAGCCTTTAAAACTAATTTCGTAGAATTTACCAAAGCAAAATAGGCTATTGTGACTACTCGGAGTCTTGGGTCTCTATGGATATCATCTCCAAAAGTATAGAGCTGTTCTAAATAGTTCACTTTCACACCTGTCTCTTCTTCTAGTTCTCTATTTACTGCTTGGTATAAAGTTTCGTCATCTTTTACAAATCCTCCTACTAAAGCCCATTGATTTTTTATTAGGCCATATTTTTGCTTGATAAGCAATACATGTAAGGCATTATTAGCGAATCCAAAAACTATTGCATCTACTGCTATTTTTATATTTTGATTTATTACCATCTTATATGTGTATAATTTACACAAATATAAGGTTTTTTTGATAGCATGCTTTGATAAGTGTAAGATTAAAACATCTTATAAAAGCATCAAGAATTTTTGGAAATTCTTTCTCTGCTAAAAATGAAACGAAACACCCAAAGAAGGCAATATAGGCAATTGATTGACTCTTCTATTTTGCACTACATTATAATAAAATATATTCTTGCGATCGTAAGCATTCGTCACACTTGCAATAATATCTATATAAGACTTTTTGCTCAATTCAATTTTTCTTTTCAATGAAAAATCTAATCTATGATAATAAGGCAATCTACCTGAATTTATTTTATCAGAATAAATAATTCCTATATCAGGATTGTCAAGACCAAAGTTTGTATTCAGACCATTTGGCAATTTATTATCTGCAAAAAATCCTTGAATTTTGGTAAATGCAAAACCTGAACCCATATTCCATCGCAATCCTGCATCCCATACTTTATTTCTACCAAATAAATAATTTGCAACTAAATTTACATTATGTCTTCTGTCAAATAGTGCTGGAAATACCTGTTTGCCATCATCTCTATTTACAAATCCTAAAGAGTATCCAGCCCAAAAATTCCAATTCACAAAAGTCGCTTTCAATAAAAAATCAATACCATAAGCATTTCCTTTCTCCTTCGAAAAATCAGATTCTGCTACGACTCTTTTATTTCTATTCAATGTATATAAACTTGTAAAATCTTTATAATAGGTCTCGACATTAAGATCAATCTGATTGCTTAAATCAAACTCAAATCCTGCAACGGCATGCTTCGAATAAATCAAATCAGGGCTTGTGATAAAACCAACAAATAGATTTACAATATCACGTTCACTCACAGAACTCATCAAGTTTTGAGAATAAAGTCCTCCTGCCATTTTGTAGCGAAGTCTATCAGAGATATTATACTTCAAACCAAATCTTGGCTCAATACTACCCTTTCTCAATGAAGCATAGTATTGATATCTTAAACTTGGATCCAATACCAATCTTTTAGTCGAATATCTATACTTACCATAGATCGCCATTTCAGTATTGTTGGAATTTATGGTTATAGGGACTTTCAAAAAATTGATAAAATTAAAATCTGTAGAAAAAGCATTGAATTCAATGCCATATTTTACTTCAGAGTTGCTAGTAAAATAACTAAAATCAAGATTGGTTTGCAAGCCTTTGATTTGTGATTGTCTTGGCTCTGCTTTCACTTCATCCAATGCAATATCGTAATTTGAATAAGCTACAGTACCATTGATTATAATAGAAGATGATGAAGGCACGAGTTTAAAATTTGCACCGGCACCAGAAGCATTCCAACTTAAATCAGCTAGATTGGGGTAATTTACCTTATCTATAAAATTAAAACCAAACAAATTCAAATTTGAACCATTAGAAGCTATTGTACTAATTTTTCCATAAAAATCTGAAAATTGAAAAGGTAATTTACCAATTCCAGTATCGACAGCATATTTATATAAGGATGGTGAAGTTTTATCTATATATGAATGTTTGCCCGAAAGAATAAAAGATGTGCTCGATGCTTTTTCATCATTGAATTTTACTATTGGTCCTTCGATTACTGCTTTTGCCATAAAAGGGCTTGCAGAAACTAATCCAGATAATTTTTTCTTATCCCCTTCCTTTGTTTTAAGATCAACTATCGCTGAAATCCTTCCTCCATATTCTGCACCAAATCCACCTGTTAGCACTTCTACAGATCGGATGATTTCTGTTTCAAAAACGGAGAAAATACCAATAGAGTGAAATGGATTAAACACGGTCATCCCGTCCAATAATATTTTATTTTGAACAGGTGATCCACCTCGAATATAAATCTGTCCTCCTTGATCACCTGTGCTGATGACCCCTGGAATAATTTGCAAATATTGTGCAATATCAGGCTCACCACCTGTTGAAGGTAATGCTTTAATTTCCTTTGGTGTAACTGTGAGTGTAGAAATTTTAACCTCTGTTCTAGCTTGTTCTCTCTTTCCAGATATATTTACCTCATTAATTAAAACAGTAGATTCATTTAAAAATATTTGTTTATTGATGATCTGTCCATTTCTGAGTGTGAGTTCAAAAGTAAAAGAGTCATATCCCGTATAATTTGCTTTTAAAATATATTGTCCAGCTGGAATCCCCGAGATATTGAAAAAACCATTCTGATCACTGACTGTACCATACTTGGTCCCAATGAGTGCTACTGTCGCAAAGCCAATAGGCTCACCTGTGGCTTTATCATAAATATTTCCTCGAATATCTGCCTTCTGAGCAATAACAAGTTGACTAAAAAGAGCAAATAATAAGATTAATTTATATAATTTCATGATATTTATTCAGAACTGCAAAAATAAACCAAAATTTGATGAATCCAGTTTTTTTAAATATTGGATTTGATTTATATTTATAATTCAAATCATGATAGGTATTAATAGGATAAGTTACTCCTTGCCATTGATAAAAATAAACGCATAAGCAGCTGATACTCCACCTATTAATTCACCAATCCAATATAACCAAATACTAGAAAATGGAACAATCTTAGAAATGGATAAGCCTAATGCAACTGCTGGATTAAAAGCGCCTCCAGTAATACTTCCTATAGAAAATATACCTGCCATGACGATTCCACCCACTGCCAAGCCATAAAACGAATTCCCTGATGTGTCTTTTGTTGTGGCAACATTCAATACTGTGTACACCAAGGCAAATGTCCCTAATAATTCAGCAAATATTATTGCTAACGCATCTCCTTTTGGATACTGCGCATCACCTAATTTGTGAAGCAAAATACTATCTGCAATCAATGCAGCAACTGCAGCACTGAGCAACTGTGCAAAAATATACAATGGCACGTCTCTCACATTACATTTCCCCCTCAACCATACAGCAATGGTCGTAGCAGGATTATAGTGTGCTCCTGAAATATGTCCTCCTGCAAACACCAAAGCCATAACTATTCCTCCTACAGCAAGGGCTGTAAATTGACCTGCAGAACCCAATAAACAGATCACCATTGCTAAAGTCCAAAAAAAACTTCCAATAAACTCATTTAGTATTTTTTTCATCTCTTTTCTATTTGATTAATTAATTCTACCCAAATTGAAGATTTTAAAACTTATTATTAATTTGCTTAGAATCCATTTTTAGTTCTAATTCTATTATATTTGTCACCTATTAAATGAATTGAATCCAAAATTATTTTAAATAAACTACAAAGTAAACCATTGGATACATATAAAGAAAATAAATATATAAAATTTTGTATTTCACTAGCAAAATTGGCTAGTTCGGCCACTTTTCGCAATCCGAATGTAGGTGCTTGTCTCGTTTACAATGATCAAATCATTGGTCGAGGTTATCATCAGGAATATGGTAAGGCTCATGCAGAAGTGAATGCGATCAATTCCGTTATAGACCATCATAAAAGTCTAATAGAAAAAGCGCATCTTTATGTCACATTAGAGCCCTGCAATCACTGGGGAAAGACAGGACCATGCACAGATTATATCCTGAAACATAATATCAAAAAAGTGGTTTTTGGTGCATATGACCCAAATCCAAAAATGCAAGGAAAAAGCATTGCACACTTAAAACAAAATAATGTAGAAGTCATCGGTCCTATCCTAGAAAAAGAATGTCTTGAATTAATAAAACCATATATTACTAACACCAGTCAAAACAGACCTTACATCAGTCTAAAATGGGCACAATCAAACGATTTTTATATTGGAAAAATCAATGAGCGAATAAAAATTTCTAATAAAATTAGTGATATTTATGTTCATAAAATGAGAAGTGAACATGACGCTATATTAGTTGGATCCAATACATTCCTCATTGATAAACCCAAACTAAATACAAGGTTATATCCAGGTAAAAACCCAAAAATTATTATCTTAGATAGAAGAAATCGACTATCAAAAGAAAACCTAAGTTTGGACAACACACTAATCTTAACATCAAACAATGATCTAAAGACATTGCTTAACGAATTATTGGATGAACAGAATATCACTCGTCTGATGATTGAAGGAGGGGCCACTATTCATCGATCCTTCATCGAAGCCGGTCTATGGGACACCGCTCATATCATCACAAGCAACAAATTAACACTTGGATCAGGTATTCCTAGTCCTTTATTGCAAGGAAAACTGAAATCAAAACTAGGCTTGGCAGGAGATTCTCTGCAAATTGTTGAAAATAACAAGCTTGAGTAGTTAAATTTATTTTAAAGTAAGCGATCTTACCAACCAAGGTATTGAAAAAACAATTATATCATCGTTTCTTTGTAACCGAAATCGTTGGGCAAAAATATGAACAAACTTTCTATAAAATTCTCACTTACTGGAATACTTGTGATTGCCTTCTTTTTATCGATGGCTAATCTCTTGTATGCTCAATCTGAGAGAATCAATTGGGTTTCATGGGAACAAGCCCAAGATCAAATGAAAACGCAGAAAAGGAAAATCATCGTTGATATCATCACTGATCGCTGCATGTGGTGTAAACAAATGGACAATACGACTTTTCAAGATGCCAAACTAGTCAAATATATTAACACAAATTATTATGCGATTAAGTTTAATGCTGAACAAGCTACTGTAATAAATTTTAAAGGAAAATCTTATGATTTTATACCCAAAGGAAGATCTGGGATTCATGAATTGGCTATAGAGATCACTAATGGAAAATTAAACTCGTTCCCCACTCTAGTTGTCATGGATGAAGATTTCAATACAATCCAACCATTGTCAGGATTTAAATCAAAAGAAGAGCTAGATATTATACTTAACTATTTTGGAGGCAATCATCATAAATCTACGCCTTGGAGTATTTATAAAGAAAGTTATATCGCCAATAGAAATTCAGAAAACAATACAGTAAAAAAGGTAAATAATCAGAATTAAGTAAATGTAATTTTAATATTACTATTTGCCTTTACTCCAATTATCTTTTAATTCTACAGTACGATTGAATACCATTTTATCAAGATTGGAATTTGCGTCATGAACATAGTATGCTTTCCTCAAAAATTGAAAATGCGTAATTCCAGTTTCGACTGCTTGCTTTAAAAATGGTTCTGCCTTTGCATTTTTGATTACACTAAGAGAATTAGGATTGAGATAGGCTTTAAAATCGCCTTCTTGTTTATCTGGTTCTTCTACGGTAAATAATCTATCATACAAATTTAAATCCACGTCTATTGCTTGACTCATTTCAACCCAATGAATCGTTGTTTTAACTTTTAGACCAGAAGTATCTTGACCACTTTTACTTTCTGGAATATAGCGGCACAAAAGTTTTGTTGGTGTTCCTTCCGAACTGTATTCCACATCTATACATTCAATAATATATGCTGATCTTAACCTTGCCATACCTCCCTTGGTCAATCTAAAAAATTTAGGCGGAGGATCATCCATATAATCTTCTTGTTCAATAAATATCTGCGAACTAAATGGCAAATCATGTCTACCAGAATTCTCCATCTCGGGATTATTATCCATTGGCAACCATTCGATTTGATCTTTTGGGTAATTGACTATTTCGACTAATAATGGTTCTGTGACCACCATAGTTCTAGTTGATACCTTATTGAGGTCTTCACGAATACAATGTTCAAGTAATGAGAATTCAATCAAATTATTTCGTTTTGCGATTCCTACTGTCGTTGCAAAATTGCGCAAGCCTTGAGCAGTATATCCTCTTCTCCTCATGCCTCGAATTGTAGGCATTCTAGGATCATCCCATCCACTTATTAAATTCTCTTTTACCAGTTGAAGCAATTTCCTTTTGCTCATCACAGTATAGTTCAAATTCAATCTGGCGAATTCTATCTGACGAGATGGAAATATTTCTAAATTGTCAATATACCAATTGTATAATGGTCGATGATTTTCAAACTCAAGCGTACAAATCGAATGTGTAATACCCTCAATAGAATCACTTTGACCATGAGCAAAATCATACATAGGATAGATGCACCATACTTTACCTGTGCGATGATGCGGCGTAAATAATATCCTGTACATGATCGGATCACGCATGTGCATGTTGGGTGATGCTAAATCAACTTTTGCACGAAGTACTTTCTCTCCCTCTTTGAATTTCCCAGCTTTCATGTCTTCAAATAGACTGAGATTCTCAGCAACAGATCTATCTCTATATGGGCTTGGCGTAGCAGGAGATGTAGGCGTCCCTTTTAGGTTTGCAATTTCTTCTGCAGTTAGATCATCAACATACGCTTTACCCGCTTTGATCAACTTTACAGCAAAATCATAAATTTGTTGAAAATAATCGTCTTTTATCGAGTCAATGTATTCAACTTCCTCTGTCACTGGATTCGTATCATCGAATCTAAGATTCGTCTTGCCACCATATTTCTGTGCCAATCCAAAATTTAGACAAATTGATTTCGCATGTCCAATATGCAGATAGCCATTTGGCTCAGGTGGAAATCGAGTAAGAATTCTACCACCATGTTTATTATTGCGAATATCCTCTTCTACGATTTCTTCGATAAAATTTAATCCTTTATTTTCTTCTGCCATAATTAATTCAATTTATTAATGTGATACTACATTCTATCTGGCATGTCGATACCTAAACATTGCATGCCATGATTTAAATAATCAGAAACTATTTTACATAGTGTCAATCTCCATTTCTTTTGCTCTTCAGTCTCAGCATTGAGTATTCTACAATCGTGATAAAATCGATGGAATTCTTTTGCTAAACTATAACAATAATTTGCAATCCCAGATGGGTCATATTGTTTCACGGCTTCATCTACTATGCCAGGATATTCCATGATGAGCTTCAATAATTCCTTTTCCTGCTCGACGATGATTTCATTATATTGATCTATGCTTTCAATGGCCTGTCGACGCTCAATAGATTTGATCCTCACATAAGCATTGACTATGTAAGGTCCAGTATTTCCTTGCATATCTACAGATTCTTTAGGATCAAAAATCATTCTTTTTTTTGCTTGAACTTTAAGCATAAAATACTTCAAAGCAGCCATCCCTATTTGATGATATACTTTTGACTTTTCTTCGTCTGATAAATGGACTATTTCGCCTCGCTCTTCTGCAACCAATTTGGCTTCTGATTCCACCTCATCGATCAAATCATCTGCATCGACTACAGTTCCTTCACGCGACTTCATCCTCCCTGTAGGTAATTCGACCATACCGTAGGCGAGATGATAAAGTCCATTTGCATATGGTTCTTCAAGAAGCTTCAAAGTCTCGAACAATACTTTGAAATGGTAATCCTGCTCATCTGCTACTACATAAATATAATGATCTTTATTTAATTCTTTATGTCTCTGTTGAGCTGTACCCAAATCTTGGGTAATATAAACGGATGTGCCATCACTTCTCAATAATATTTTCTTGTCAAGTCCTTTACTTTCCAAATCAACCCAAACAGATCCATCTGCTTCGCGATAAAAAACTTGCTTATCAAGTCCTTGCTGGACGATTTCTTTTCCAAGCAAATAAGTCTGTGATTCGTAATAGCAAGAATTAAAATGAATATTCAGTTTCTTATGAGTCACTTCAAATCCCTCATAGACCCATGCATTCATTCGTTTCCATAGTTCAAGGACTTCAGGCACCTGAGCTTCCCATTGTAGCAACATCTCACGCGCTTGAGCACCTATCTCACTTATTTTATTAAAATAATCATTCTTATACCGCTTAAAGAAATCATCACTAGATTCACTCTCTTTTTTTGAATTAGTATAAATATCATTGGCCTGAGAAGTAGATTGCCACTGAGCATATTCTTCCTTGAACTTATTCTCAAACATCACATAATAGTCCCCAACAAAGTGATCTCCTTTGATCCCTGTGCTTTGTGGTGTCGCACCATTGGCAAACTGTTTCCATGCCCACATACTTTTGCATATTGCAATGCCACGATCATTGATCACTTGTGTGGTAGAGACATCATATGATTTTGCTTTTAGGATATTACGCATGGACCAGCCCAATAATACATTTCTTATATGTCCGAGATGTAAAGGCTTGTTGGTATTTGGTGAACAATATTCTATCAGAAAATTTTTTGGCTCTGATTGATAATGCAATATTTTTGTAATTGAAGTATTTTGAAAATATAATACATTTTTAATCCAAAACTCATCTGTCATCTGAATATTCAGAAATCCTTTGATCACATTATAGGAGTGTATCCATTTATTATTAAGAAGAAATTCTCCAATTTTATTTCCAACTAATTCTGGCGATTCTCCAACATTTTTTGAAAAAGCAAAAGTTACAAGGGTATAGTCTCCTACAAACTCCTTCTTGCATCTATCAAAAACTAAATCCGTTATATTATAATTTTTTGAATATATCGATAGGATACTTTCTACAATCTTGCCTTTTATGTCCGCCAAATATTCCATAAGTCGCAAATTTACGACTTATAATGAAAAAAACTAAACCTTGTTTGACCATATTTGCGCTCCTCAATAAAATGAGGATGTTCATTGAACTTATATTGTGGATTATGTTCAAGGACAAAGAGACCAGTTTCTTTTAATATCGCAGCATTAAAAATATAATCTGGAATACTGCCAAGATCGGGAAGTGGATAAGGTGGCCCTGCAAAAATATAGTCGAACTGGACTGAGCAGTTATTAATAAACATCTTAAAATCCATGCATTTTATATCGACAAACTGAATACAATCCCAAGCCTTTAAAGTTTGCTCTGTAAACTTGACAGCTGGTCTATGTAGATCGACATAAGTTATTTTAGTACAACCTCTAGAAATCATCTCATAAGTATGTGCTCCTGTTCCTCCAAATAAGTCTAAGGCTTCTATTTCCTCAAAATCGATTCTATTGGTGAGAATATTAAAGAGGGCCTCACGAGAAATATCTGTCGTAGGCCTTGTTGGCCATTTATCCGCAGGTGGATAAAATGTTCTACCTCTCAATGATCCTGCGGAAATTCTCATGAATTGGAAGCGATTAATAAATTTTTAAAATAGATCTTAAATTTATTGGCGATCGCTGAATCTTCTACAATGTCTCCTTGCAAAACTAAATAATTTAAACTCGGGTCGAGATCTAAAATTTGAAAAACAGCAACTACAAAATAGAGTAACTCATCCACTGATTCATAATTGAATACATTGCAATATAAAATATCATCAAGACGTCGATTTATAATAATGACTCTCTTCTCAAAAATATGGACGAATGTGCAGTTCTTTTCTTCACAAGCTTTTAGATCAACTAATGTATCCACACTTGCAGCTATATGATCTCTATAAAGTTCCTCTCTTTTCTTTGCATAGACTACATGAACTCTATTCTCAACATGGCATAATTCTTCATTTGGATATACCGGAAACAATACTTCAGCAGATCCTTTTTTTTCTGAATCTATAAATTGAAATTTTTTAGTCCAACTGTATTTATTGTTTGCAAATTTTCTATTCGTATATTCCATTGTACTGCATTTTAAATTTATACAATAAGTTTACATGATATTTTTCTTTCTAAAAAACCAACTCAAACCAAAGCTCAATCCTATTGTAGCAAATATAATCAAAAAAAATGAAATTTTTGATTCTCCTAAACCAAAAGGTATGGGGACATTCATTCCAAAAAAACTAGCTATAACTGTAGGAACCATGAGCAATGTGGTAATGATAGTAAGTCGATTGATAAATATATTTAAATTATTTGAGATTATTGAAGCATAGGCTTCCATTGTACCATTCAGGATATTAGTATAGAGCTGCGCTACTTCTCGTGCTTGATTATTATCGATGATGATATCTTCAAATATTTCTAATAACTCCTCATTATCCTTAATATTTAAAAAATCAGTTCGCTTCATTTTTATTTTCAATAATTCATTAGCAGTTAAAGAATTTACAAAATAGACCAGACTTTTTTCTATTCTCAACAAGCTCTTCAACTCTTCACTTCGACTCGAATTATAAAGCTCTTGCTCGATAAGTCTTCTTCGCATATTGAGCTTCTTCAAATACTCGAGATACAATAACACTGTTTGCTCAAAAATCTGAAGAATAAATTGTCTTTCGTTAGTGGGGTTAAAATTTTTTATTTTAGATTCAATAAATTTATCTAAGATCGAATTCTCTAAAGCGCAGACTGTGACGATTTTATTTTGGCATAATATTATACCAAGCGGCACGGTAATGAATATGGGCTCATTTTCTTTTTCGACTTGATTTATGATTGGTGTATGAAGGATAATACTTCTTCCTTCGTCATATTTTTCATATCTAGCGCGCTCTTCTATATCCAATGGATCCGTAATAAAGTCGCTTGATAATTTTAGATTTTCTGAAAGGGAATCTATTTCCTCATTTGTTAGTGGTCCAATGACATTTATCCACTTGGCCTCATTTGGACCAGTGACTTCTCGAACAATATTTTTCTCCCATGCATAATAATGGATCATCGCTCGAAGATTCTATTATATTTGATAAATTAAACATTTGAACATGTAAAAATACAAAAATTAAGCCAATTCCAAAAATTTATCGAAATTTAAGTGCGTCGATTGGTTTAATTCTTGAAATGAAATAACTTGGAATGAGCAAAAACACAACCACCACCACAAAAAATAAACCATTCAGTATTAATAATGTGGAAAATTCAATATTTACAGGTGCATAATTAAGGTAATAATCCTGCTCACTTAAGCTTACAAATTTATATTTTTTTTGCAAAAAAATTAGGCTCAAACCGATCAAATTTCCAAATAACATACCTTGTAACAATATCCTAGCAGCGAAATACAAAAATATCTTTCTTTGTGTCCATACATTCATTCCTATTGCACTTAAAACTCCAATCATATGCGTCCTTTCCAAGATCAGTATTAATAACATCGTAGCCATATTAATCAAACACACAATAAGCACTAATCCTAGAATAAATGTTTTATTGATATCTTGCAATGATAACCATTCAAAAATATTTGGAAACTTGTCTCGTATTGTCTCAGAATAAAGTGTCGATGGCAAGACTTCTTCATACAAATAATTACTTATTGCGGATGCCTTGGATATTTGCTTGATGAACAATTCTACACCGGTCACCTGATTAGGATTCCATGACATCAATTCTTGGAGCATCCTTTGATCTACGAGTGCAAATTTCTTATCATACTCCTCCAATCCTGTTTTGTAAATTCCACTTACTTTTAATTTTCTCTTTATATGATTTTCATCTTTAATATAGTGCAAAATAACTGCATCACCAATTTTAAGAAATAATCGCGCTGCTGTTTGTTCACTGACGATAATATTTCTTGTATTGGTAGAATCAGCAAACTTTAGAGGCTCCCCAGATTTAATATAACTGCCAAATTTATCCCATTTAAAGTCACTTGATATTCCTTTGAAAAACAAACCATCCGCATAATCACCATGACTCAGTATCCCAGGATTGATGACAAAACTCTGGGCATGCTCGATTTCATCGCTATACTTAAAATCAGATAAAAGCTGCTTCAAACTGTCATTATAATTGATAGGAATTGCTTCGATGCTTCTATTTACTCGTATATCAGTAATGTGAATATGACCCCAAAATCCAAAAACCTTAGTACTAATTTCTTTTTGAAAGCCAGAAAATATTGCATTTGCTATGATAATTACCGCCAAACCTATGGCTGTAGCGACAATTGAAATGCGCAAAATGCTTCTTGTAAAGGATTTTTTAAAGGAGCTGTATGTTTTAGTTGCTATGTATTTTGAAAGATTCATTTAACGTTTTTGGTTTATCGCCCACCAATTTCAAGAAGCTTTGTACCTTTGGCAAACATATAGCTATTTTTTAAATAAACAAAATATGGGATTTATAGATGAGTTAAAATGGAGAGGTATGCTCCACGATAGCACTCCTGGTGTAGAGGAACTAATGTCGCAAGGACCGCAAAAAGCATATATTGGATTTGATCCAACTGCAGCATCGCTTGGATTAGGTAATTATGTTCAAATCATGTTATTGACATTCTTACAAAGACATGGCCATACACCTATCGTTCTCATGGGCGGTGCCACAGGTAGAATCGGGGATCCATCAGGAAAAGATAAGGAACGTGAATTAAAATCCTTTGATGAATTGGACAATAATATTTCAACTCAAACCAAGCAATTTAAAAAATTACTCAATTTCGAATCTGGAGATAATAAGGCTGTTCTGGTCAATAATTATGATTTCTATAAAGACATGAATGTGCTTGATTTTTTGAGAAATGTTGGCAAAAATTCTACGATCAATTATATGCTGTCTAAGGAATCTGTAAAAAGAAGATTGGATGCTGGAATCTCGTATACTGAATTTTCTTACCAATTATTACAAGGCTATGATTTTTATTGTCTATATCAACAACATGGATGTAAGATTCAAATGGGTGGATCTGATCAATGGGGCAATATCATCGCGGGAACGGATTATATCGGAAAAAATATTACTGATGGAAAAGCTTATGCCATCACCACTCCATTACTCACCAAATCTGATGGTAAAAAATTTGGAAAAACAGAAGAAGGTAATGTATGGCTGGATGAAAAACTCACATCTGTATACAAGTTTTATCAGTTTTGGTTAAATATTGATGATGCAGATTTGAAAAAACTATTCCGATATTTTAGTTTAAAATCTAAGGAAGAGATTGAATCTTTGGAAAGCCAACATGAAGCTGATCCTAGAGAGTTAAAGAAAATTTTATCCGAAGAACTGACCATAAGAATCCATGGTGCAACGGCATTTGAGAATGTTAAATCTGTTTCCGAGGTCTTATTCAATAAAAATTGTAGCAATGAATATATCCAAGGCTTGTCTAAAGATGTATTTGAACAAATCAGTGAAGAGATTCCGAGTATTTCCATTTCACATTTATTATTTCAGGAAGAGCTTAATCTTATCAATTTTCTCTCTGAGCATACCAATATAGTAGAATCAAAATCCGAAGCGCGCAGAGCAATTCAAGCGAATGCCATCTCGATCAATAAGTTAAAATTCAATAATATTGATCAATTGGTGGAAAAATCCCTATTTGTGGAATCTACTTATGCATTAGTTGAAAATGGTAAGAAGAATAAATTCTTGATTAAAATAATTTAAACAAGACTCTAAAGCAAAACGGATCTAAAATAGTGCATATTCAGTGATGAATGTGGAGCATTTGGTTGTTTGCTCACATTTGTTAATTGATTTCCAAAATATTCCTGCAATACGCTGAAATTTACTTCATTTTATACCTGTTCATTATCCTTTTTATCAATTTCATTCTAGCCACTTTGACTGGATGTAACTTCGTAATATAATTATAATAAATCATCGAAATTGGTAAACCAAATTGGTCATTTATTTAATTAAAGTTTTACCCAAAAACCTCCTTGTCCTCAAGTAATGAAATTGAATCTTTGAAACTTTGCCTCATATTTTATGGGGCATTTTTATTTAGTATAATAATTTACACGAGCATTAAAATATAAAAAAATATTGAACATAAAAAAACCCAACAAACTAATGTTGGGTTATAACTAGATCATAACAATCAAACAAATTGATTGCAAATACAAATAAATAATATGCTTTTATTTCATTATTTTATGATAAATTTCTGCACGCCTCCATCCAATTTTATAAAATAAATTCCAGACGATAAGGAATGTACATCAGCAGTTTCCTCATACATACCATGTAATAGTAAATGTCCGTTGATATCAAATATATTATAAGACACAACCTCTCTTCCAAAGTGTATAATGCCTTGGCTCACTGGATTGGGATAAATGGCTTGAATTAATGCTTGCTTGATTTCTGTACTTGAAGAAATCAAATTTCTCAATACTGGATTGTCCACGAAATTTGCTTGGCTTAAGGCAGGAGATGCAACTACGGGTTTGAAATCTGGAGTAACTGATGATGCTAAAGGATTCACAAGAACAGTACCATTAAGAAATTCAACTGGATTTATTTGGTTCGCTAATGGTCCAGATTGCTTTAACCAAGAATCTAAAGCGTTTAATTTATTTCCAGAATTTGTTCCTCTAGCCACTTCTACCAATCCATTTGCAGTAGTATCTGTAGTAGATGTAAATGCAGCATTGGTATTAACGATAAGATTATTGGCAAATGAGATTTGATCACTTATTTCTACACCTGTGTTTGGATTTATTAAGGCCACAGCTGCTGGAAAATTGGTTCTTCTTACACAGCTATCACTGTCAATCATTAAGAAATTTCTATATCCCATGAAGATGCTATTCACGATGCGCAAAGCTGAATTTCTTCTAATTCTTGCGCCTCTTCTGAAAGCTGATTTTGCTACAGAATTCAACTGTGAATATTTTGTTCCGACAGGCACTGGTCCTATCATGGTATAGTTTGAAAAATACCAGATGTCAATGGTCTTACAGATGCAGTACCAGTAGCTTCATTATCACTTTCAAATCCTTCTGATGTTGAAGAACCAGATGGTGCATTATATGTCAAATCAAAATATGAAGTGTCTTTAATACCAATCCCAAATTGACTCAAACCAGAATAACCATTGTCTGTATCAAAATCGTCATCTGTTCCTTTAAATGCGATCAAATGATGACTGTTAACAGATCCCCCAAACCATTCAAAAGAATCATCTCCTGAATAAGAAACTTGAATATATCCCAATTGTGTTCCACTTCCTACAGCACCTAAGGTAATTCCATTGATTTCCTTATTTGCTTCAAAAGCAAAACCTCCAAATTCAATTCTTAGATACTTTATTTCACCTGAATTATCATCAGAATTCACACCACCAAATCTTGCCAAATTTGGATCAAAACTCACATTGTTAAATCCTTCCATCTGGACATTATTGTTAGTCGTTCCATCCAATAAATTATGCAATGCTTTTCCAGCAATTAGAATACCTCCCCAATCTCCACGCTCTCTTTTATTTACATCTTTTGCTGAAGTGAATACCACCGGCTGTGTTGCAGTACCAAGGATATTTAATTTCCCACCTCTTTCTACAACAAGGGAAGCATAATTTTTTGGTGTGGTGCTTTGATCAGCTTGAGCTCTTATTATCGTTCCTGCTGGGATTGTCAATGATCCACCATTTCTAATTACAATAATACCACTTAATGCGTATACCTTGGAAGCATCTAGAGTCACAGTAGTAGTGATATCTTTCTCGCCTGGAACTGGAAGCGAAGTCAACATACCATTCAAAGTTTGATCATCTGTCACTGCTGGATAAGCTGTAGTCTTAGGATCAAAATTTGTCCAAGACTTTGTCCAATCTGCATTGTCATCAGAAGACAAAGCTCCGACATAACTTGTTGGATTTAATCTAAATCCAGTTTGCGCCATGATCTGAATTGACAGAAATGTCAAACTCAACGCAATAAAAAATGTACTTGTTTTTTTCATATAATATAATTATGGTTTAAAAGTTATGACTTATGGTTAAAGTCGACTGCCAACCTGATTGATACTTGAACATTTCACGATCTTCCGAAGTATCAAAACGTCCATTCTGATTGGCATCTTGATAGAATATTTGTTTCTGTCGCAACAAATCAGAAAAAGTAAGCTTGAGATTAAATTTCTTAAAGTTCTTTGCTATCTGCAAATCTAAAATCGTTCTTAGAGCTTCAAATATATCTTGTCTTGTAGCACCAAACTTGGGGTCTACACCTACATAAGCAATGCGTCTTCCTGATCTGTTTAACGATATAGATCCGGACCATCCAATGTCACTATTATCATAATTCAAACCACCGTTGAAAATATACGGTGATTGACCTTGCAATGGTCGATTCTCTCGTGATTTACTTCCTTCTAAGAAATTCAAAGTCGACTTTGTTATAGCTGCGTTTCCAAATAAATTTAAATATTGCAATTGCTTATGTTTGCCTAGAAAAGAAAGATTCTTTCTAGCTTCCAACTCGAAGCCTAAAACATTTGCTGATTTTTCATTTTGAAATGTAAACGTTGTAGAAGATTGGGCGATATCTATGCTATACTCGACTGGATTAGTAATTTTCTTATAAAATGCACCTATAGAAAATAATTGTAATCCTGTCGGATAAAATTCAAATCGCAAATCAAAATTGTCTATCTGAGCTATTTTTAAATTTTCATTTCCTCTGATCTCCGCGTTCTTGTCAAAAACATAAAATGCAAATGGTGCAAGCTCTCTGAATTCAGGTCTATTCACAGAAGAAAAATACGCAGCACGTAAGTTTATTTTTTCTGTAAATGAATAATTTAAATTTATTGATGGCAGATAAGCTGGTTTCTTAATTGAAGCTATCTCTTCATTCATTTTATCATTGCTTACTTTCAAGTATAAATCTTCATATCTGATACCATAAGATGCTTTCAACTTCTTGAACCAAACTTGATCAAACATAATAAATGCTGCAGCTAAATCAGCTTTTCCCTGATAATAACCTACGTCATCAGAAGTTTTCTCTATAAGATACAAACTGTTGATCCCGATTTTATCCGATGCCAAATCAATTTCAGGATTCATCTGAGTTTCTCCAGAAGGCACGCCTTGATAGACAAAACTCCTACCATAAAAATCACGATCTCTGGTTTGATAAAATCCTCCTACTTTTACAGTAGTATTCAATCGATCCTTAAAACTTTTGCTTAGATCAATATTTGCCCCTAAAACATGCTCTCTCAAATCAGAATAAAATTTTCCAGAACTTGTATTAAAAAAATCTCCAATGGATAAAGCAAAATTATCTGCATCTGGTGTCTTTGTATATGATGCTATTTTATAATCTGGTGTCATTCTCTTAATACTAGAATAGTTAATCGTAGTATTAAGTGTCATAAAATTATCACCAAATATATTTTTTACAGATAAAACATGATTAGTCAATTGATTGTAATTATTATAATTCGCTATATTATTTACTGCAATTTGATCTGTGATGTTTGCGATACCAGTTCTAAATACAGAATTGCGATCAAAATTTGAATTAAATAAATTGCGAAAATGAATTTGAAATTTATCTGCAACATAGTTCACATTCAGTAAAGCACCTTCAGATGTATTTCTTTGGTAGATTTCGTCTTTGAAGTCACTCACTTGTCCAGTACCGTCATATGAATTAACTTCTCCAAAATTTATTTTCCTTGTATCAGAATAATTAAGTGCAAGAATTAATCCCAACTTTTTTGATTCAGTAATTTTAATTGGAAAGCCCAATCCATAAGAAAATCTCAAATTTAAGGGTGCAGAAATGGATCTATTAGACCAATCATGAGTGAATAATTTTGATCCTGCAACAAGCCTTTCTTTTTCTTCCAATGTAGGAAAACTAGACACAGTCTTCAAGGATGAATTATCCAGATTGGGTAGGTCTCTTTTATCGTTAAGGATATTGAAATTCTCAGCTGGATATGAAGCAAACTGTTTGAAATTTGCAAAGCTTGTATTCGATATGTATTGTCCTCCCAAACTGATATTTTGAGTCCATCTTTCTGGAACAGATTTGGTATTGATCTTGATTATCCCACCTCCAAAATCACCAACCATATCTGCTGAACCTGTCTTAAGGATTTGAAGATTGTCGATTAGATTTGCAGGACGATATCGAATGAAAATGCCTTTCTATCTGCTTCTGTAGAGGGCAATAATACATTGTCCAAATATCCTGCATTGTAGCGATCATTCATTCCTCTTATTATGGCAAACTTACCTTCTTGGATTGAAGCCCCTGTAACACGCTTTAATACATCTGAAACATTTCTATCTGGAGTCTTTTTTATCATATCCGCTGAAACTCCATCAGAGACTACTGCTGCATTCTTTCTCATCAAAAGCATTGAAACTGAACTAGATTTCTGAACCTTTTGAACAACAACAACCTCATTCAAAGCTTTGCTTTCCTCTTCAAGAACCATATCTATAACCAATGGAATGCCTGATTTTAGAGAAACTTGGCGCTTCATCGTTTTAAATCCAGTATAGCTAAAAGTCAATGTATAATCCCCTGGCTTTGCTGCCAAATGAAATTTTCCATCATAATCTGTAACAGTGCCTATATTCGTGCCTTCCAACTGGACTACCGCACCGATAATTTCTTCATTATTAGTGCTTGAAGCATTAGTAACAAGACCTGAAATGCTTCCTTGATTGAACTGAGCGAACAAGTTAAAATTAAGCAATAAGATGGCTAGCACCCACCAATACGTGTGTGTAAATTTCATATAAAACAAATTAAATTTCAGTGCAAAGATATCGCTATTGAGGTCGAACAGTCCCTAAATGAATATTACCTTTGTGTTAAGTTTGGAAAATGAGATCTGCATGGATAGAACTCATTCTTAGATATAATCACATTTATCAAAATTAAATACGAGAGCTTTTTTTAATAATTTTTACTAAATTAATGCAATTCATTCTAAAGTTTTATTGTGGATAAATTCATCAAATAAAAATAATTATCTTTGATTTATGATATTTAGATCTAATAGATCAAAACAAAAAAAACGAATTTAAAACTATTCAAATCATTAACTAATAATCTTGTGTAATGGGCAAACTTGTAGAAATTAAAACCAAAGCTAATGAATCAAGTGTTAGCGATTTTTTAAATGCGATTCTAGATGAAGAAAAAAGAAAAGATAGTTATGATATTCTCCAACTCATGGAAAAAGTGACAAAAGAAAAAGCTAAACTTTGGGGAAAATCACTTATCGGATTTGGACAGTACAGATATAAAAGTCCAGCAACAGGAAGAGAAGTTGATTGGTTTAAAATTGGCTTTTCTCCTCGCAAAGCTAATTTTTCATTACATCTCATTTTTGATGCTAAAAAACATGAGGACCTTCTAAAAAAACTAGGTAAACATAAAATGAGCGTTGGCTGTCTTTATATCACAAAACTATTAGATGTTGACATGAAAGTTCTCGAAGAATTGATCCATGTGGCTTATAATTCAAAGGGGGAATAATTTATTTGGATAGTGCCACCTTTTCATCACACAGCAAAAATTTGATCATCGGAACTCAAACATCCTGCTTTATAAAATAAAACTTGCAAAAAATTAATTTGGATTAATTAACAAAATAAGCCAATGATAAAACTAATCCTTGATTAATAAATTTTGACTCATGTTCATCTCCGTTTAAATCTCTATATTTAATCAAACCTTTACTTGTAGAAATCAATCCTCGATTAAATCGCAAACCTATTTCAAACTTATTGAATGCTTGAGTTGAAACTCCTGCTACTAGTCCTAAATCATATTTGCGATCAACTAAATATTTTAAAATATTTTGGTTATTATTTTCAAAATTGGAATTTAATTTATAGCTATACTCAGGTCCAAATGTTACTGTGAATTTCTTTAATGGAGAATAATTCAACAGTAAAGGGAAGCTAAAATAATTCAACTCTACTTTCTGTTCAGCTTGTCCTAAAATTCGTAATACTGCTCCTCTATTCACAAAACCAGGCTCGAATCTTAAATCAAGTTTATCATTAAGTTTATAGCAGGTGATCAAATTAAATTGGTATCCCAATTTATAACTTGACTCTGACTCCAAAGGATTTTTAATGATCAAATTACTATAATTTGAACCTATCGAAATACCGTATTTGAAATTTTGTGAATGTACAGTTAGAGCAATAGCAGTAAAAATTGCAAAAATTAGAATTCTTTTCATCATTAGAATGTTTGAATATTGAATTAAATAGCTTGAACAGTTGAAAAATCAATTATTATGAAAACGGTAGAGATAAACAATTTATTGCGAACTAAAAATTCAACAAATTTAAATTATTATATATTTTATTCATAGCTAATCCGTTTCAATTTAAATCAGTCTCATTCTTTCTCCCACCACGCTGTAAATTCCTGATCATTAGATTTCAAAAAAACAGCTTCTCCTATCATAGGTGTTACTAATCTAATTCCTGTGGATTGAATTCGATTGGATACATTTCGCAATGGCTCATTCCATGCATGATTTGAAAGGGCAAACTTGGAATGGTGTACTGCAAGTAATTTTTTTACTTTTAGATCAGATGCCGCTTTAGTTATTTCATCTGGCATGAGATGGATATGTTTCCAGTTTTTGTTGTACTGTCCATGTTCCAATATCGCTAGATCAATTTCGCCAAACCGGTTTCCGATTTGTGCAAAATGGGTGTCGTATCCACTGTCTCCTCCAATATAAATTTTCATACTTGGTGTCTGCAATAAAAATGACATCCACAGTGTTTGTTTTCTCTTAAATCCTCTACCTGAAAAATGTCGTGCAGGAAGTGTATACAGCGTATATCCCTCATCTAAAGTGAGTGATTCATTCCAATTTCTTTCAATAATTAAATCTTCTGTAAATCCCCAATGTTCAAGATGAGCTCCTGTACCTAATCCAGTAATTACCTTCCTTATTTTGGGTCGCAATTTTGTTATCGTCTCATAGTCGAGATGATCCCAATGATCGTGTGTTATGATAAGATAATCGATTTCAGGGATATCTTCCGTAGTATAAATATCAGTGCCATGAAATGACTTTGTAGTAAATGAAATTGGTGAAGCTGAACCACTCAAAACTGGATCAACTAAAATTCGCTTACCATCAATCTGCATAAAATATGAAGAATGCCCAAACCAAACTAATACATCGACACTTGATTCTAAATTGATGAGATCAGTCTTTTGCGATGGAAGCATCCCTTGTGGCTCAAAATTATTTTTTGGACCAAATAAAAATTCTTTGAGAATCGAAAAGTAAGTAGCTCCATCGGTCAAATCGGGTGTTATGCTTTGATTCTGGAATTCTCCATTTTTATAATTTTCGGCACGCTTAATTATCTCCAATCGTTTGCCCGAAGGGTGTTTTCCAAATTTAGCTTGATTTATAAAAACCAAAGTTAAAATGACTAACAATAATAAGGCTGAAAAAATAAGAATCATTTTGTACATGTTTAAACTTAAACCAATTCAATAAAAATATTAAATAATTGGAATTTAAATCAACATGAAATCAACAAGGAATGTTTTTATAAACTATAAAGCTTTTTAAGAATATAAATTTGACAATGAATTCATTGAAAAAATTTACAAAACTAAAAAAATAATTTAGCCTAAACTTGGATAATCAATGTATCCTTTTTCTCCTCCACCAAACATCGTCATTCTATCTGCTTGATTTAATTCAGCATTAGTTTCAAATCTTTTAGGCAAGTCTGGGTTTGCTAAAAACAAAGTTCCATAAGATATCGCTGATGCAATACCTTTTTCCAATTCTGATTCTCCTGATTCTCTCGTATATGCTGTATTTGCAATGAGACTCTTTTTTACCAACGTACCAAACAATTCAATTTCATCAGTTGTTGGATATTGCGGGATCGCTGGAAACATTGGATTGCGTTTCATCAACTCGACAAATGCAAAATCCATTTTATTTAATTCACCATTTAGGTAGGAAAAACTAGCCACTGGATCATTAAAAACCATTCCAGCATAAGGATGAAAAGGAGAAATTTTTATCCCAACTTTTTCTCCACCAATTGCTTGAATTAAATTAGCCATAATCTCCAAAATAAATCGACTATTATTTTCAATATTGCCACCATATTCATCAGTCCGATGATTAGAACTTTCTGCAAGAAATTGGTGAGGTAAGTATCCATTTGCAGCATGCAATTCAACACCATCAAACCCTGCTTCTATCGCATTTAAAGCTGCCTGTATATAATCTTGTATGATTTGCTTTATCTCATCAAGTGTCAATGCGCTAGGAATCTCATAATCTTGTGGTCCTTGCGAAGTAAAATGTTTAGCCCCTTCAATCGCTATTGCCGAAGGCGCAACAGGCAATATTCCTTGGCGATCTATTGAATGTCCCACTCGGCCAGTATGCCACAATTGTGCATAAATTATTCCTCCGTTTTCATGGACAGCTGTTGTTACTTTTCTCCATGCTTCAATCTGCTCTGAATTGAATATTCCTGGTGTAAAAGGACTACCAATTGCTTGTACAGAAATATTAATTGCTTCAGATAAAATTAATCCTGCACTTGCTCTTTGAGTATAATACAAAGTGGTTAGATCTCCTACGACTCCATATTCATTCGCCCTACTTCTAGTCATAGCACTCATTACCATGCTGTTCTTCATTCTTTGGTTTCCTATAATTAAAGGATTCAATAATTTCATTTAATTTATTTTTTGATTACACTGATTTTATACTCTATTATTGTTTAATAATCTTTGACCTAATTCTGGGAAACGAAATAAGCCAGTTATCCAAATTAAAATTTGTATGATAATTAAAAAAATAAACGGTTGACCACTGACAAACAAAACAGCCAAAGCCCCACCCATATAGGCAATCATAAGCAATATCCCTACCACCCCTGTTCTTGGAATTAGAAATAAAATTGCAATCACAAATTCTAAAAATGCTAGAATAATGAGGTTGGATCTTCCTCCAACACTTTGTGCCATTTCTACCGTTTTCACTCCACCTACTAATTTGAATATACCACTCCCGATAAAAATAAAAGCAATGAATCCAGTCAGGATCCAGACTAAAGATTTAGTAATTCTTTGATTCATTTTTTTAAAATATTTTATTAGTACGTTGCAAATGTAGGTTCAATACTGTACTTTTGCAAGTAGTTACACAAATGTAAAGTAGAGACATAAAGTAAAGTAATGAATAAAATTAAGGAATTATGGCTAAAAAAAAGTTTGAAAAAATAGATCACAAATGTTCTTTAAAGGAAGTCTTAGATATTTTAGGAGGGAAATGGGCACTACCAATCATCTATACTTTGTCCAAAGGAACCTTGCGTTTTAAAGAATTGGAACGCAGTATTCCAAATATTAATACCAGAATGCTCGTCAAAGAACTAAAGAATATGGAGACAAATGAAATTCTCAATAGAGAAGTCTTCGCTACCGTTCCCCCAACAGTAGAATATAGTTTAACTAAGAAAGGTCTAAAGCTCGTTCCTATAATCAAAGAATTACATAAATGGGGATTGGAATATTTCAACTGATATCATGCAAAAGCAAACTTCCAATTGCAGTTGGTGAAGATTATTGTTGGTTCAATAATCATTTTTTCCAATGTACAAAATACAAATGAGAAGGTATTTTTTTTTCGATTATTCTCTACTACTATAATATGTATACAACTTATTATTAATTATTTACATATATGTATTTATACATATATAAATTATTTTTAATATATGAAATATGTTCTTACCTTTGAAGAGTCTTTGCTCTCACTTATGAATGAGTGAGATAATTTTTGAATGAACTGAATGAACATGAACTTGATACTTTTTTTGAGAAATCGCTTTCTTACACCATTGTTTATTATTGCAATAAGCACATTTTTGATTACAAAAAATTCTGCACAAATATTGCCCACATTGGAGGGACATTATTGTGACTCATTAATTTGGGGACCTCCTGCAGGTATTGATGTGTGCGAGGATACACCTACTCCTACTGCCGATCTTTTACAATTCTGGATGGTAAACTCTGGTGACTCCAGCTATGTTGCATGGGAGAGATGCGCTTATGGTGCAGGATCTTCAGCTTATAGTTTGCTATTAAATTTGGATTGTGATTCACCACCAAATAGAGATGCCATGATTATTTTTGAGTGGAAAGCAGTGGGAAGTGAATGTCCCGCTCAAATTACTGATATTTACTTGACTACACCGAACAATATGGTTTCATTGGGCCCAGCTTACCAAGGATCGCCAGATTGTATCAATGGTGTACCCAATTGTGATGAAAACAATAAATTCCTTGAATATAAAGTCAATTGGAGAATTGTAGTCGATTACCTTATCGAATGGGGAATGATAGATCCTTGTAATTGTGATTGCAACCGAATAGAAATGTACAATGCTGTTTCTCTTGCTGGACTTTCATTCAACAGTGCTCAAAAAGATGACTACGAAGTTTTTTTTGGATCTCATGAATTCTATATCAATCAGTGTCCTATTGCTGATTTTGCAATTGCAGACAATGAATTTTGTTTAGGCAATGATGCGCAATTTGATGCTTCTGCCACGATTGATTCGATACCAACCATTGAAGCATTACAATACATTTGGAGTTTTGGAGATGGAACAACTGGTACTGGCAAAATTGTAAACCATATGTATACATCTAAAGGAGACTACATTGTCAAACTGGTTGTTACAGATATTTATGGCTGTGTTGATTCTATTGAAAAGCCTATCAAGGTAATTGATTCTACTCCATTTTCGATCAGTGGCTGTCCATCAGATTTAAGTTTAAATTGTACTTCTGATAAAAATACTCAAGTTCAAAATTGGATAAATGCTGCACTAATAAGCATTCGCAATAATACCATAATATCAGATCCAACAGCATTAGTTATTAACCATAATTGGACCTCGAATGCAAATAATATTTTATGCGGAATCAATAATGGTGTTACAGTTAAATTTATGATACGTGGTCTTTGTAATGCAATAGATTCTTGTATTGCAAAAGTGTATTTTGAAGACTTGGTCAAGCCTGTGATTACTTGTCCACAGAATATTACCATCGGATGTACCGCATCAATTTTAACAAGCAATACAGGCATGGCAACTGCAACAGATAATTGTGAAATCGATACGATTACTTATACTGATGTTAGAAATCCGCTGTCTTGTGGTGAAACAATAAATAGAACTTTTCGCGCAACAGATATCTGTGGTAATACAAGCACTTGCACACAATTCATAACTAAAACAGATTTAACACCTCCCTCTTTTTCTTGTCCACCTGATGTCACAATTTACACTGAGGCTAATTGTGCACCAGATACAGCAGGCTTGATGGCTTTATTTCCAACGGCAACAGATGAATGCAGTCTTCCATTATTGTCATCAGTTAATGACATCAGTGGTCTTACAGGATGCAGTGGCACAGGAGTCATACTACGTACCATCACAGCAGTGAATGCTTGTAATTTGCGATCGAGCTGTACTCAGAGAATTACAATAATAGATCGAACTCCTCCAACAATTACTTGCCCTCCAGATATTACAGTAAATAAAAACGATACTTGCGTTGCAGACACCTCAGTAATTTTTACTATGATGCCTATAGTAATAAACTCATGTGGTTCAAGTTCGATAAGATATTACAACACTAATGTAAACTTAAACTTTTGCAGTGGAACAGGTTATTTTAGTCGTGTATTTGTAGCGACTGATGCTTGTGGGAATTCAGCAACTTGTAGTCAAACAATTACAGTTGTTGATCGAAAAGCACCAAGCATTGTTTGTCCACCAAATATAACAGTACAAATTGCAAATAATTGTAGATTGGATACAGGATTAGTTTATACTGGATCACCGACTGGAACTGACAATTGTGGGTCATTCAGAATAAGTTATACAAATGATTTTACTGGATTAAGTTCTTGCAATAATACAGGTTCGTTTATAAGACGATTTGTCATAACAGATGCTTGTAATAATTCTTCGACTTGCAATCAAATTATCAGCATTGCTGACAATACAAAACCTGTAATCACTTGTCCTGCAAATACTACGGTTTATAGAAGTGAATCTTGTGGCATCGATACAAGCTTAAATCAAACAGGAAGAGCTACTGCAAATGACAATTGCGGATTAGCCGTGATAAGCTATCGCACGATTAATAATTTATTTCTTTGCAATAAAACAGGATCTCTAACTAGAATCTTTACGGCAACTGACGCTTGTGGCAATACATCTTCATGCCAACAAACGATTACTGTATTAGACCTTACACCGTCTTCTATCACTTGCCCTCCAGATATTACAGTTTATAAAAACGCAAATTGCATAGCAGATACAAGTGTTGCATTTACTGGAAGACCTACGATTATAGAAAACTGTGGATCGTACAAAACTTCATACGACAACAATGTCAGTGGACTTAATCAATGTAGCAATACTGGAGTAATCGTCAGAAGATTTATCGTCATAGATGATTGTAATAGATCCAATGTATGTTATCAACGAATTACTGTACGTGATACAATAAGACCAGTCATTACAAATTTCCAAAATTATTATACTAGCTGTGAAAGAGATTTTCAAACTGAATTTCAAAATTGGTTGAAAAATTTTACAGGAGCAAGTGCAACAGATAATTGTGGACAAGTCACCTTATCTACATGGCCGTTGAATCCTACGATAAATTTTAATTTCCAACAAGGACCGACAGAAGTATTAATCGTCGCAACTGATGCTTGTGGAAATACAAGTTCTGTTCCTGTGTACTTTTATATTTCTTGTTTGAACCTTGCAAAAGAAGTGAGTAAAGAAATAAGACCTGTTGCAGCCTCAAGTGGCATCAACACTAATTTTGATGTGGCATTAGATTTTGTGATTCAAAATACAGGTAATGTGACCATCAATAATGTTAGTTTGAGAGATAGTATCGCTTCACAATTCTGTGGAGCTTATGTTAGAATTGTTTCTCCAGTATCTATAATCTCTACTACTGCTTCAGGAATTGGTGCACCTAATTTAAATTTTAATCCTGACCAAAATATTCAAATGCTCTCAGGCAACTGGACACTTCAAGCTGGACAAAATATTAAAGTACGGATTATTGTTGAAGTAAATGCTTATGTTGATATCAGCAGATGTTATCCAGACGATAGAATACTTAACACAGCAAAAAGCAATGCGGTAGACATCAAGGGAAATCCATTAGATGATCTCAGTGAAGACGGCAATGATCCTACGAAAGATAATGATGGCGATGGAAGCACCGACACTCCTACTCCAATCCCTTTACTTCCTGCTTATGGTGATTATGTGTGGCATGATGCAAATGTGAATGGCATCCAAGATTTTGGTGAAGAAGGTGTTCCGAATGTATTTGTGTATTTATACAATGCCATGACAGATCAATTAGTCAGATCAATGACTACGGATCAAGATGGAAAATATCTCTTTAAAAAATTGCAACCTGGGGAATATTATGTAAAAATTGGAACACCAGTAGATTGGCGCAGCACAACTGCCAATATAGGCAGTGATTCTAAAGATTCTGATATCGACCATACCAATGGGCCAAATACTTCTGAATCGACTAATCTCGAATTATTTGAACATGATCTCACTTGGGATCTTGGGATGTGGCGCTGTAATATGATCAGTGGAGACGTATGGTATGATGTCAATAAAGATGGCATCTATCAGGATGAAGAGAATGGATTAAATGGTCTTACTGTTTATTTAATCAGCATATCGACTGGCAACATCATTGATCAAACAATCACTGGACCAAAGCCATTAACACCTTCTGATGATGGCTTTTACAAATTCCAATGCGTACCGCCTGGCTCTTACTACGTTCGTTACCAAAGACCTGGTGATTTAGCGCCTAGTGCGGCATTTCAAGGGACAGATAAGACAAAAGATAGCCATGTTACTCATGCATTTGGACCTAATACTTCTGAGCGTGTAACTGTATTAAGCGGGACGATGATTACAGATTTTCATGCAGGATATCAAGCAAAAGCAGTCGTTGGAAATTTTGTTTGGTTGGATGGAAACCAAAATGGAATTCAAGAACAAAATGAAGCTCCTGTTGAAGGCGTTATAGTCAAAGCAATTAATCTTTCAGGTGTGGTCATTAGCGAGGATATAACACAACAGAATGGTTCTTATATGCTAGATGGAATTCCAGAGGGTGACTACTACATTTCGTTTAAAGCTCAAGGACAATATGCATATACTAGTTCAAACATTGGCTCAGATGCATTGGATAGCGATGTAACGGGATCACAAGGAAATGGGACTACGTCTATTATGCGATTCAGAGAAGGTGATAGAATTACTAATGTTGATGCAGGCCTTATATTTGGATTATTACCATTAGAGTGGTTAACATTTACAGCAAACTATAATGGTGCCTTTACTGAACTAAATTGGAGTACGACAAATGAAGTAAACAATGATCATTTTATAGTAGAACGGATGCATGAATCGGAAAAAGAATTTTCAGAAATTGGAAAAGAAAAAGCTGTAGAAACTGCACTTCATTTACAAAATGATTATTTATACAACGACTTTACTACTCTACTTGATGGATCTTATTATTACAGGATTAAACAAATAGATAAAACGGGAAAATTTACATACAGCAAGCTTGCTCAAATTAATAAAAATTCTACTGATAAATTTATTGTAAATCTATTTCCAAATCCGGTAAGTAATGTATTGAAAGTAGAAGTCGATATTAATCAAACAGGAACATTGTATAGTGAAATCGTAAATGCATCAGGAATGGTCGTGTGTCCACAGCCAATTGGAAGCACAGTCAAACAAGGGAAACAAATCTTTACTATTGACACAAAAGATTTGGTCGATGGAAGCTATGTTTTAAAAATCAAAAATGCGAAGACTACAGTATTAAAGAAATTTGTAGTGATCAAATAAATTCCAAAAAAATCTGAAGAAGTAGATTAATATTAAATTTACTTCTTCAGACTTTTACATCGCCTAATTCAATCTCGTCGAAATTAATTAATTATAAGTTTTTGAGTAAAGACCAAACTCTCTTTGTTATAAATTAGAAGTTGATAAATACCCTTATTCAAGTCACTTGTATTAAAAGATTGGTTGGATAGTCTTCCATAATATCGAGTCACCGTTCTTCCCATCATATCATTTATCCTTACAGAGTAATTTTCTAAACTATGAGTATTATTATGAATTAAAAAAAGATTTAGATATTGAAGGATTGGGATAAATATAAAATGCTGACTCTCCTATATTTTCAGTCGCACTCATGGTAGAACATAATTGTAATTTAGTAAACAATTTTTGTAAAGAGTCTATCGGTTCAATCTGTGATAAGTTTGGCGTTTTTACAGAAATATAAAACGAAGGCTTCCCTATGATATCGTTGGGTTGAACTACTTGTAAAAATGCAAAAAGCGATGATGTATTATTAGATTCACATCGTATATCTGCACCTCTACTATTTGCTCCTTGCATTGCAGCCATTAATCTACATTTCAAATTTCCATTTGTATTTCGGAATCGAGATTCCATTGCTGTTAAAACCTCTTTTCCCTTTAGGATATTTCCTTGGATGCAATAATGGAATCCTCCAATTTGACCAAATAAGTGTCCTTTATAATCAAAACACTCTGAGCCAGTAAATGCTGCTTTTTCTACAAGGCCATTTACGAATCCAACTGCCCCATATTGACGCATTGTAGTATCATTGTCTGCATCATTAGCAAACAACCAATAAAGCATTTCGGACGGACTGTCACCCGCTAAAATACGACGAATTGCATTTGCCTTATTAAGCGTATCAAAAGAAGATTGAATATTGATACCTGTATTATTGGGTACAATTACACTAAGGAAATTTGGTTCCGAATAGTAAGGAAAAACAGTACTGGCTTCAAACAAATCCACGCAGGATGCTCCAGCACTCCCTATCTCATGTGTTGCTGAATCCGCAGCAACAATTGAAAAAGTTTCTTGAGATAATGCAGCCTTGGAAAACAAAAAATTAGCACATATAAATGCTATGATAATGCAAAATTTAGATTTCATATAATAATAAGCTAAAGCTATAAATGTATAAATTCCATGCAAAATTAACATTTGCTAGGAAAATGTTCAAAAAATTATATATATTTAGCTTGTTCACTACTAATTATTTGGTGCTCCTTTAGCACTTCGTAATCGCTTATTTACACTTTTATATATTGCCCCCCAATAAGATTCTAACTAAAAATTACTAGTGTAATTAACTCCATACTCTTTCATAGATTCTGCTTCAATTTCACTTGTAGTCTTTGAAAATCCATAAATCATCTATCTTACATAGTCATTAAGGTATATGAATCATTACCTTCCATTTTTCAACCAAGCAATCGCTCTATGAATAGTGATATCCGATTTTGATAAAGGTTCATTGATGAAATCAAATACTTCATCGACATCGACATATTTATCATAAATATTTCCATTTCTATCTTTGTAATAACCAACTGAAATTGTCATTGCTGTAGATGAGTCAATCACATGCCAATCCGTGACAGTGATCATGCCCAAAGTTTTTTCACCAAAAAACCTAGTATACTTTTTTCCTTTAAACATTACTGCCATTGCTTCTCCAGAACTTGCAGTGTACATACTTGTTATCACAGCAACCTTTGAATTCTTTTTAAATTTGCAGCTAGGTTTTGATTCTATAGAGTAATCATTGTTGTAAAAATTTCCATTAGATATTTTCCAATGATCATTTTCTGTTGATGTTAATCCTTGAGAGCCTCCCACATTTCCCTCTCCTATGATCTGTGCTAGG
Source organism: Saprospiraceae bacterium (assembly GCA_016710585.1). Taxonomy (GTDB): domain Bacteria; phylum Bacteroidota; class Bacteroidia; order Chitinophagales; family Saprospiraceae; genus Vicinibacter. The sequence continues at coordinate 251,780 of JADJVN010000002.1, read as the reverse complement.
CCTTCTGCCATAGGATTCAAATTGCCGCCTCCATTGTATCGCAAGTCAACAATCCACTTGTCTATTTTCTTTGGCGATAATTTACAAATCGCATCTTCTATTGCTCTTGCCATCTTAAGATTGTCACCCATAGGCAATCCAACAATTCTTACGTATCCAATATTGCGTTCCAAAATTTTTGCTTCGAAATTATATACTTGTCCACTTTGAATTCTATTGTAAACTTCAACATTGAATCCTTTTAGATGCTCTTTAAGATTACCGTAATAATATGCAATGATCTGATTGTTATGAAATACTCTAGCATGTTCATCGCCCATTTCCTTTAATAAATATTTGAGAGCTGGAGCTAGTTCTTTTACATTGGAAGCATTTAGTGCATGTGTTTGAACACTATCTTTTAATACATTCCAATCGACTCGATCTCTGAATAATGAAGCTCGCTCTGCATGGCCAATTATTTTATTTAATACTGATGTAACAGAATCATTGTCTTGAGCTTGACATGTATAACTAAACATTAGAAATAGGGATAGTAATGCTTGTTTCATATTAGACTTTTTATTCATACTATGTGGAAGCGATTTTTTCAATTAATTTATTTAAAAGCATATTTATTTCTTCAATATTCACTATGTCTTCAATTATTATTGCACAACTAGGTCCATTCCAAAATTTTTGTACCCCTGGAGATAATGTCTTAACAGAGTGACTGATAATTTCCTTTCGAGTAATCTCATCCGATTGCATAGCAATGAGTCTAATTTTTTTTCTATTAGTAATAATAAAAGCGATGTTTTTCTCTTTCCTAATTGAAACATAGTACTTCTGTGGATTAAAATCATTGTCGAGTTCGTTTTTAATACATTCTCTTTTATGTTTTTATAAATAGCTTTTACTGTGTCGGACACACCTTCCAAATGATACTCTTCAGTGTATTCGGTTGCTCCAGTAGTGATTTCATCTTCAACTTCAGGAAATTCTATATTTTCAAAATCTGGATGCATAGTATAAATTACATCTGTGTTATTTACAAATTTTTTTATAACTACTAACTTGACTATTTTTCCCCATGTCTCAAAATAGGTTTCCATGATTTCAGGAAGTTCCCTTTTTTCTCCGTTAAGAATAAGCAATATATTTTGACTCTTTTCAATTGTGATTCTGAGAAATCTATATAATTCATACTCTCCTACATATCTTATAAAATTGCTCTTTAAATCACTATCCTCATTAATAATTTTAAAAATTTTTTCAACGAGGTCATTTTGGCTTTTTAAGTTTCTGTAAAATCCGAAAAATTTTGTTATTTGAGGAAAAATATGATTGTAGAAACTGTGACTTTCTAACTCAACTTCAACAATGTAAAATTCAGGATTAAATTTATCTGAGAAATCAAATAAAAATCCATCTGGAATTGAGGCACCTATATTTTTTGATTCTATTTTTCGCTTAGTGTCTATGTAAATTGAATTAGCTCCAAAAAATTGCTTAGAATTTTTTACAACTTCATTTTCAAAATCTGCTTCGGTGCTATATTCATATTGAACATGTGCTTTATTATTAGAAAACAATTTCATATATTAATTTTAAAGATGCTTAGATTTATTTCAAAGTTCATTTATTGGCTTCAAAATGTAAATATAATAGAATTTTTAGCACTATAGATTCCTTTAATGAAATTCAAGCTTTTTTAGTGACCTCTAAAATTAAGAATGTTAATTTTTCCAACTTTATAAGATATTTTTTTTACTTTATATTAAAAATAAATAGATTTATACAACACACATTTTTCTAACCTTAATCAAAAAGTAGGGGCTACCCTTGGATCATTTGGTCTAAGAAGAATCATCAACTTTACAAAGGGACACCTTCCATTTATCACTCATACAAAATTTTAGCATAAAATATGTATTCGATTAATGAAATAACCCTATATTTGGTGCTGTGATCCCAATAAAATGAAGCAACTTGTTTTTATCATTTGCCTTTTTTCCACCTACCTTTATGGGCAGACCAGTAGATTGCTTCAGATAGACAGCATTCCTAGTTCAGGGCTTCTTCTCAATACACACTGGAAATATTATGTTGGAGATGATTTAGAGTTTGCAAAACCTGACTATAATGATTCAAATTGGAGCAATATAGACCCCACAAAAGAGTTGGTAGGCTTGTCTGAAATCATGGATTCCAGAATAAAATGGTTGAGGATCAACTTTCAAGTGGATAGCAAACTTGACTTTCCACTCGGACTGGCAGTAACTCATGCTGGTGCATCTGAGATTTACTTAAATGGAAAATTGATTCATGAATTTGGAAATTTTGATACAGACTTAAGTAAAGTCACAGCTTATGATCCGCTTTATAGATTAATTCATTTGCCCAAAGATTCTGCTGGTCAATATCATTTAGCTGTTCGATATGTTTTACAACCGAATATTCGTTATACCACAATTTTTGGATTAACTAAGAATTGTTTTTTTCATGGGACACTATATAATTTAACTACTGCTTCTAGAGATCAAGTCAAGTTTTATATCTATCATAAAGGTTTAGATTTTTTTGTTTTTGGTGTTTTATTTATGCTATTTATTCTTCATTTGGCAATCTACCTTTATCAAAGAAGCAATCATTTGTATCTACTGCTCACATTGTATCTTATGACCAATACCGTTGTTCGTGTTCTTAAATTTTTTGGACAAAGTATAAATTCTGTTGAAACTCGATTTTATGTTTTAAATACTGCCAATTGGTTATTAAGTTTTACTGTAATATTCTTAGCAAGTTTTTATTATCGTGTTTCGAATAAACGTTTCGATATTTATTACTATGCTTTGGTTGTTTATTTTTTTATATATGGATTCATATCGAGCTTGACCTATGGACTTAACATACAGAATGTTTTATTATTACTAGGTTCTATTTTTAGTTTTATTGTTTTAATAAGATTAGTTATAATGGGACTAAAGAAAAAAATAAAGGGTTTTATTACATTGGCTATTAGCATTTTCTTTGCGATACTAGGATTGATATGCATCACGATATCCATGCGATTTTTGAATTATGGAATTACGCCAACCGGATACAATATTCTTAAACATGGAATCTCTCCATATTTAATTGAAACTATTTTTTATTTTGGATCGATCGCTATTCCAATAGGCTTATCACTTTTTATGGGTATCCAGTCTAAGGAAACTACGATTGCATTAAGTAAGCAGTTAGAAGAGAACGAAGAGCTAAAAAATAAAGCAATTCATCAAGAACAAGAAAAGCAACATTTGCTTTCCAATCAAAATGTACTGCTTGAGAAACAAGTTGAAGAGAGGACGGCTGCATTAAATAATTCTATTGAAACACTGAAGTCAACTCAAAATCAACTGATACAGTCAGAAAAACTTGCATCGCTTGGTGAGCTTACTGCAGGTATCTCGCATGAGATTCAGAATCCCTTGAATTTTGTAAAAAATTTTTCAGAACTCAGCATAGATCTTGTCAAGGATATTAAAGTAGAATTGGAAAAACCACAAATAGATAAAGAATATATTGGTGAAATGTTTACAGACCTTATTCTCAATCAAGAAAGAATCCAACAACATGGAAACAGAGCAAGTAGCATTGTCAAAGGAATGCTAGAACATTCTCGTACGAGCAAAGGAAAAAGAGAATGGATCGATATCAATCAATTGGCTGATGAATATTTAAGACTTTCTTATCATGGACTTAGAGCCAGAGATAAGTCGTTCAATGCAGACTACAAAACTGAATTGTCAGATTCACTGACTAAAATACAGGTTATACCAGAAGATTTTGGTCGTGTTATTTTAAACTTGATAAACAATGCATTCTATGCTGTGAATGATAGAAAAAAGAGAGATACATCAGGCAGCTACAAACCGAAAGTAACTGTTACAACTCAGCTTAACAATAAGCAAATTATCATAAAAGTAATTGACAACGGAACAGGTATTCCAAAAGAAATTCGCGAAAAAATTTTCCAACCATTTTTTACAACCAAACCTTCTGGAGAAGGCACTGGATTAGGTTTGTCACTGAGTCACGAAATTGTGACCAAAGGCCACAGCGGAACATTGGAAGTGCAATCGGAGGAAGGAGAAGGAACCACATTTATTATAACTTTACCTATACAAAATGAGACACAATAAATCAATTAACAGAAACTCCCAATGTTAAATGTTACAAAACACATATAAAAATATCATTAATTATTTTCTTCCATCTTCCAAGAAAACAGCATTGGTTGATGAATTTCATTTAATTATTGAGTTTTTAGTGATTGCAATTTTTTTTGTTTCCAGTTTTATTGTAGCTAGTTATATTATTTCTTCCAAAGAAGCAATGATTGTATTTGGACTTACAGTAATATTTTTTGTAGTTACATTAATCGCTGCAAAAAATGGATTAAAGTCAACTTATGTTAAACATTTATTTATTTCTATTGCTTGTTGCATTACTGTTCTTGGTATCACATATATTTCAGGAGGAATATTTTCAACAGCTATATATTGGTTTAGTATTATTCCAATATTGGCAATATTGCTTTTTGGAAATTTGAAAATTGCAACGGTATGGCTAGTGATTTCTGTTTTGTTAGTTACAGTTTTCTTTATTCTTGATCTTTTTGGAATAAAATTTCGCAGCTATTACAATATAGAGTTAAACAATTTTTTATTTTGGGTGAGCAGTTCTGCTTTGATCATGATGATCTTTTTCTTTAGTTTTATTTTTTTAAAATTTATAAATAATCATGTAGCACAACTTCAAAGTATACAAAGTCAACTTATCCAAGCTGAAAAATTAGCTTCATTGGGTGAACTTACAGCAGGTATTTCTCATGAGATTCAAAACCCTTTAAATTTCGTAAATAACTTTAGTGAAATTTCTATGGAGCTCATTGACGAAATGAATGAAGAAATAAAAAAGGGAAACACTGAAGATGCAAATGCAATCGCATCAGACTTAAAGCAAAATTTAGAAAAAATAAATTATCATGGCAAACGTGCAGGAAATATTGTTAAGTCTATGCTGCTTCACAGTCGCGTGGCAGGACAAAGGGAGCCAACAGATATTAATGCAATCGCTGATGAATATTTAAGATTAGCGTATCATGGACAAAGAGCAAAAGACAAATCCTTTAATGCAAAATTGAATACCGATTTTGATCCTAACATTGGCAAAATAAATGTCATTTCGCAGGATATCGGAAGAGTCATTTTAAATCTAATAAGCAATGCATTTTATGTTATAAATGAAAAGAAAAAGACTGCGGTTGCATCGTATGAGCCTACATTATGGCTTAGAACTTCTCGCACAGGCAACGAAGTCATGATTTCCGTAAGAGATAACGGTAATGGTATTCCTACAGCAGTATTGGATAAAATTTTTCAACCATTCTTTACTACCAAACCTACAGGTCAGGGTACAGGATTGGGACTTAGTTTGAGTTATGAAATAATAAAATCACATGGTGGACAAGTTAAAGTGGATACGAAGGAAGGTGAAGGAACTACATTTATCGTACAAATTCCAACTGCATGATTAAAGCTAAAAAAAAATTATTGAACTGATAGAGTAAAAGCATGAAGACAAAAGAAGATTATCAATATTATCGCCAATACTTTACACAATTGTTTGGCGACATTCTTGATGACCAATGGGAACAAGTATTAGCTGCATCAGAAATTTTGCAGATCGATGCTAAGCAATATCTTTTTCATGAAGGCGACAAAGAGAATTCAATTTATATCGTATTATCAGGTCGATTGCGCACATTGCAGCAATCTGATTCAACGTATAAAATCTTAGGTGATGTTTCAGCTGGTGAACCTGTAGGTGAGTTCGCCATATTTACTAATGAGCCGCGCACTGCAACTGTGGTAGCAATTCGCAAATCAACAGTTTTAAAAATAGATGAAGCACACTACCATGAGTTGGTCAAAGCCAATCCTAATTTTGCACACAAGATCACTCAATTTGTGATCAATAGATTACGACGCAATGCAATGCAAAAACGCATGAATTCCGCGCCAAAAAATATTGCCATTGTTAAGTTGCAACCATCCTTTGACATCAGTCCTTGGACAGATCAAGTCAAGGAAGAATTGCATAAGATGAATGTACAGACACAGGTTTATGATTCTAACAATATAATAGACGAAGATCATATTACTCTTTTTGATGAAATAGAGAATAATAAGGGATTGAACTTTTTAATCTGTGACATCGATCATATATCATGGGCAAATCAGTGCGTCACTTATTGTGATTTAATATTGGTTGTTTCAGATTTTAATGCTGCATCAACTGTTACAAGTATTGAAGAAAATTTGAATCTATATGAGTCTAATATTTTAAGCAAAAGAATTTATCTCATACTGCTTCATCCTGAAAATGCACCAATGCCTACGAACACCAAGCGATGGTTTGAGAAGCGAAATTTTAATCTACATTTACATGTTAGAAAAAACAATGCAAAAGATATTCGTCGATTTAGTCGGATCATTATCAACAAAGCTGTAGGACTTGTATTAGGTGGTGGCGGCGCCAAAGGATTCGCACATGTTGGTGCTGTAAAAGCGATGTTAGAAGCTGGAATAGAATTTGATTTCGTCGGTGGCACGAGTGCAGGTGCGCTTTATGGCGCTGGAATAACTTATGAGGACTTTGACATTGATAAAGTAGCTGCGCATTGCAAAAGAGGTGCAGAGGCAAAAGTAACTTCCAATGATTTGACCTTCCCTTTTATTTCTCTGATGACAGGAAAAAAAATGAGGAATTATTTACATGAATTATTTAAAGAATCAGATCTAGAAGATTTTTGGGTCAATACATATTGTGTGTCCACTAATTATTCCAATGCTACAATGAAAGTTCATGAGACAGGTTTGACAAGATTGCAGATCGAAGCAAGTATTGCCATACCAGGAGTTTTCCCACCAGTAATTCTTGACAAGCATCTTCATGTTGATGGTGGTGTGATGGACAATTTGCCCATCGAAGCAATGTATCAGAAGCCTGTGACTCAAGTAATCGCTATTGCTTTATCTGCCCAAACCCCACATTTAGTTCATGTTGAAAAAATTCCTTCTGCAATGGAACTGTTCATCAATAAATTTACTAAAAAGCATCGATATAGATTGCCTCGCATGAGTTCATTATTGATCAATTCGTTGACCTTGAATAGTGTGCAAAAACAAGCTATCACAAAATCACAAGTCTCATTGTATTTAGAACTGAATCTTGGAAATTTCGGATTTCTAGATTGGTCAAAATGGAGAGAGTTGATTGATAAAGGCTACCAAGAAACAAAAACATTATTAGAACAACAACAAAATACAGAAAAACTAGATTAATCAAAATGGAAAAATATATAAATTTAAAATATGATAGATATTCATTGATAAAATATCCAATACAATTTTTTCAAAAATGTATTCACATCATTTTCTACTAAAATTTAGAATACACTGATAGATGAATAAGAGATACATTTATATAACAAACTCAAAAAAACAAACATGAAAGTCCTAGTAGTTGATGATGAAATCGATGTTAAAATTCTCTTTGAACAACGATTTAGAAAAGAAATAAAATCTGGTGAATTTGATTTTTCATTTGCATTTTCTGGAGAAGAGGCATTGGATTTTTTGAGAGTACAAGGTCAAAATGCAATACTAATTTTATCAGATATTAATATGCCAGGAATGAGTGGATTGCAATTATTAGAAAAAATTAAGTCAGAATTTATTCAACCTAGTCCAATAGTGTATATGATCACAGCATATAGTGATGCTGCCAATTATGATCTTGCCATGCAGTTGGGTGCGGATGATTTTCTCACCAAACCAATTGAATTTAACATCTTAAAAGATAAACTAAAATCTATCGAATTATGACAAAAATTATGGTCGTCGATGATGAGGCTGATTTAGAAATACTCATCAAACAAAAATTTAGACAACAGATCAGAGAGAATAAATATGAGTTTTTGTTTGCTTCCAATGGAGTTCACGCATTAGAACAACTAGACGCACACAATGATGTTGATTTAGTGCTCACAGATATTAATATGCCCATCATGGATGGACTCACATTGTTGAGTAAAATTGCTGAAAGAAATAGTTTTTTGAAATCAGTAATTATTTCTGCTTATGGCGATATGGAGAATATCAGGGCTGCAATGAATCGAGGAGCTTTTGACTTTGTGACTAAGCCTGTTAATTTTGATGATCTACAATTGACAATAGAAAGAACGCTAAAGCAAGTGGAACTTATCAAACAAACACTTCAAGCTGTCAAAGAGAATAATATCCTTCGAATGTATGTAGATGATACGGTTTTAAATTTTATGAACAGTAGAGAATTCGAATCATCTCTTTTGGAGAATGAAACGATAGAGGCTACAGTTGCATTTATTGATATTTGTAGTTTTACTACAATCAGTGAGAATGAAGATCCTAATACTGTAGTGCAATTATTGAATAATTATTTTGATGTGATGGTAAACGAGATCATTTCTCAAGGTGGATATATAGATAAGTTCATTGGAGATGCAGTGATGGCAGTATTCAAAGGAGAGTTTCACCTAGATCGCGCCATAGATTCTTGTCTTGCCTTAAAAAATAAAATTAATTCCTTGCCAGAAGTTTCAGAAAATGTAACATTCAAACCCAAAGTTTCTATAGGTATCAATAGCGGTGAAATGATCAGTGGAAATATAGGTTCGAGTAGTCTGAGAAGATTGGATTATACTGTCATAGGTGACACTGTAAATACTGCTCAAAGACTGCAGTCTGCAGCTCAACCCAATCAGATTATCATTAACGAGGCATCTTATCAAAAAGTCAAAGAATCTTTTCATTGTAAACATTTCGGTGAAGTTAATTTGAAAAATAAATCTGTAACAATGGTAATATATGAGGTTTTGGATTAACATAAATGACCAACACATTGATAATAATGCATAGAAACTATTATTTTTACTTTAAAATTATAACCCAAAGCCCTTCGAAAACAGTTTAGCAAATCTGTCTATGAAATAAAAGTTCTATATTAATTTAAACTATTTGTATGAAAAAACTAATAATTATTTTTTTATTACTCCAGTTAAGTTTCCATTCAATTGCTCAAGATGTAGTTGCTCCAGATTATGTATTTTGCGAAATCATTGGTCATAAGAAACAATTTAATTTGAATACTACTATTTCACTTGACATAGGTCAGAAAAGAACTTTTCTTCAAGACGATAGAATGCGAAATGAAGAAACAGGGGAATTAATCAAATTTAGTTCGATGATAGATGCCCTTAATTTTATGACAGAAAGAGGATGGGAATTTGTACAAGCCTATGTTATTGATGATGGGAGTTACAATTATAAACATTGGATATTAAAAAGACGATTAAGTGAAGCTGAGAAAAAGGATTACAAAGCTATTAAAGAATAAGATGTTGAGAATGCGATTTTAGATATATCTTATTTTAGCATTAAGTTATTTTAAGGAGAAATTTATAGTTTTATTATCTTAACTAAAGAATCTTAGTTTATTTACTTGTCAACTTACCATTCAAACCCTGTACTATGAAATATCAATTATTCTATTCGATCTATTCCTAAAGGTGAACAAAAAACAATTACATTTGAAATATCAGAAAGTGATCTTCGATTTTACAATTCAAAACTTGAATATATATCAGAAGCTGGAACTTTTAAAGTTTTTGTCGGTGGAAATTCAAGAGATGTATTGGAACAGGAGTTTGAGTTGATAAAATAACATGGTATATTATTGAATTTGATTTTAAAATTAAAGTAAAGATGGCTCTAGTAAATAATTTCATTAGTCTTTGCAATTAAACTTAAGTGATCCATATTATTAAAAAGAGAAAATAACTTACAATCAACCCAGAATAAATTTTCAATCTTAATTGCGACATTAAAAAAAGCCCGCAATATACATTGCGAGCTCCTCATCTTAAAAATAGACTTCTGTAATACTAAATTTTTATTTCGATATTACAAATTTATGGTGACTAATGGACTGTTGGGATTTAATGCTAATAATATAATTTCCATTAGAAAAATTTGACGTATTAATATCAATCACATGTCTTCCTGATTTTACCATTTCTATTAATTCTTGGTCCAAGACATTATTTCCTGCAATATCAGTAATTTCAAAATGCAGATTGGTTTCTTTTGTAGTTTGAATATCGAGATGCAAAATATTATTTGCTGGATTTGGATACAGCTGAACTAGTAAGTCATTTGTCGTTGATTTATTGATTGCAATCACTTTGCTGAATGAATATTTTCCACTGCGATCAACTTGTTTTATTCTATAGTAATATATCCCGTTTGATTCAGTATCAAAATCATCAAAACTATATATACTACCTGAATTATTCAATGTCGATGCTGAGTTAACATTTCCGATTTCAACAAAATCAACTTCTGAATAATTTCTGCGCTCGACAATAAAGTGACTATTATCTTTTTCTGCGGCGGTAAGCCAATTCAACTCCATGAATGTACCATTAAACCTCCCAGAAAAAATCAATCCACTCAATTGGCAAAACACCAACAACTAAACCTGCATCAACAGTTTGAATATTTGCAAGTCCAGTTAATCGCATAATGGCTGTAGTTCCTTCACCATTAGCTCCACTCACATCACTATCGAGGTCTTCATTTGTCATATTTGGCCTAGTAAAGCTATACATAGCCAAAGGCTTAAATTTGATATAGTAATCGCCTTCACAAATTCCATCTAAATGATAGATCCCATCTGACCCTGTAATACTTTCACTTACCATGGTTCCTGCAGAATTTATTGCCATGACACGCACACCTTCGACTGGTTTTTCACCAGTATCTTGGATTCCATTTTGATTAGAATCCAACCAAACAAAATTTCCAACAATAAATTGATTTTGATATCCTGCATTTATATCTTTTATTTCCACACCACTCAATACAGATATTTTATTTGTCGTATTGATTCCATTAGCATGTGTGACATGACTGTATTTTTTTGAATCAACACCTCTAAATGCTTGACTTGCTGCTAGATTTCCAGGTTTGTCAAACTTAATATAATACATGCCTGGTCTGACACAATTGCAAAATGTATAATATCCATCGTCAGAAGCTGTATTAGGTTTTGGTCTTGTCACAGTCGATGCTACTACTTGATTTGTCATCGCATCAACTAAAAATACACTGACACCATTGATGCCATTTTCTAGATCTTGATATATGCCATCATTGTTCAAATCGTACCATACATCTCCACTGATGCAAGAACATTTATAGATGCCATAATCCCATGTTCGATCCGTTTCACCAGGACTTAAATACGTCGTTGCATTTGTACCTACGCCATTGGAACCATCTACATCATTATCTGATAGATCACTACCTTGATTTGAAACTGTATTTTCAAAATTGGCAGGTTTGGAAAATTTTGCATAATATTGTTTTGGAAGCAAATGATCGAAAAAATAATATCCAAACTGATCTGTAAGACTTGTTCTTTCTACTTGATTTGAAACTGCATCAAATAACATCACAGTCACTCCACCAACACCTTCTTCTCCACTCTCTTGCTGTCCATCTGCATCGCGATCATGCCATACATAATCTCCATAAGCAGCTAACTCTACAAATCCTGCATCAATAGTGCTGTCTCTTTCACCCCAATCTAAATGTATGCAATCTGTAATACCATTCAAATTTGCATTGGAATCAAATTGTTTGTCAGTTCCTTTTTCTTTGAATGTCCAATTGCAATTAGGCATATTTAATGGTCGTGCATCAAAGCTAACAAAATATGTTTTATTGCCAGGCAGTGCTTCGAAACCATAATTTCCGAATTGATCTGTAGTATCCCTTCTTAGTAATGCATTGGTATTGCAATCATACAAACTTACGATGACTCCTTGCAATGGTAATTCACCTATGCTTTGAACTCCATCACCATTTTTATCTTTCCAAACATTGAAGCCAATAAAACTTTGTGAAACTGTGATTTCAGCTGGATCGTGATCATCTTCGTCACCTCCTGTTTTTCCATTTTGTGAAATGACGTTGTCATCGTTCAGATCATTTGTCTCTCCTGTTTGATTAAAATTCGTTGCGTCTGGATCGCTGTCGATATCGGCTTGATTTAATGCATTGGTTGCTGTACTAATTTCTGCCCAGTTGCGCAATGTTGTTCCTTGGAAATTTGCATCGATAGTAAATGAAATTGTTCGAACGATACTATCTCCTGGAGCTAATGTTGGAATTGCTGTAACAAGATTTGTTTTTCCTCCACTTGCTGTTGTCCATGTTGCTCCTGGATTATTCAATGTCAATCCTGTTGGTATATAATCTGACACATTTATATTGGTCGCAGTGATGGTTCCTTGATTATAAATTTTGATTTCAAAATTAACTGTTGAACCTGGTGTGAATGGTCCTGCTGAACTCAATGTTTTTTTCAATGCAAGATCGAAAATTTGTGACACTGTTATTTCTGCTGGATCGTGATCATCTTCGTCACCTCCTGTTTTTCCATTTTGTGAAATGACGTTGTCATCGTTCAGATCATTTGTCTCTCCTGTTTGATTAAAATTCGTTGCATCGGGATCACTGTCGATATCTGGTTGATTTAATGCATTGGTTGCAGAACTAATTTCTGCCCAGTTGCGCAATGTGGTGCCTTGGAAATTTGCATCGATGGTAAATGATATTGTGCGAACGACACTATCTCTTGGAGCTAATATTGGAATCGCTGTAACAAGATTTGTTTTTCCTCCACTTACTGTTGTCCACAATGCTCCTGGATTACTCAATGTCAATCCTGTCGGTATATAATCTGTCACATTTACATTGGTCGCAGTGATGGTTCCTTGATTGAAAATCTTTATTTCAAAATTAACTGTGGCACCTGGTGTAAATGGTCCTGCTGAACTCAATGTTTTTTTCAATGCTAAATCAAAAATTTGTGACACTATAATTTCTGCTGGATCGTGATCATCTTCGTCGCCTCCTGTTTTTCCATTTTGCGAAATGACGTTATCGTCGTTCAGATCATTTGTCTCACCTGCTTGATTAAAGTTCGTTGCGTCGGGATCACTATCGATGTCTGGTTGATTTAATGCATTGGTTGCAGAACTAATTTCTGCCCAGTTGCGCAATGTTGTGCCTTGGAAATTTGCATCAATGGTAAATGATATTGTGCGAATGATACTATCTCCTGGAGCTAATATTGGAACCCCTATAACAAGATTTGTTTTTCCTCCACTTGCTGTTGTCCATGTTGCTCCTGGATTATTCAATGTCAATCCTGTTGGTATATAATCTGTCACATTTACATTGGTCGCAGTGATGGTTCCTTGATTATAAATTTTGATTTCAAAATTAACTGTTGAACCCGGTGTAAATGGTCCTGCTGAACTTAATGTTTTTTTTCAATGCTAGATCGAAAGTTTGTGACACTGTAATTTCTGCTGGATCGTGATCATCTTCGTCACCTCCTGTTTTTCCATTTTGTGAAATGACATTATCATCGTTCAGATCATTTGTCTCTCCTGCTTGATTAAAGTTCGTTGCGTCGGGATCACTATCGATGTCTGGTTGATTTAATGCATTGGTTGCAGAACTAATTTCTGCCCAGTTGCGCAATGTTGTTCCTTGGAAATTTGCATCGATGGTAAATGATATTGTGCGAACGATACTATCTCCTGGAACTAATATTGGAACCCCTATAACAAGATTTGTTTTTCCTCCACTTGCTGTTGTCCAAGTTGTGCCTGGATTATTCAATGTCAATCCTGTTGGTATATAATCTGTCACATTTACATTTGTTGCAGTGATGGTTCCTTGATTATAAATTTTGATTTCAAAATTAACTGTTGAACCTGGTGTAAATGGTCCTGCTGAACTCAATGTTTTTTTCAATGCTAAATCGAATACTTGTGACACTGTGATTTCAGCTGGATCGTGATCATCTTCGTCACCTCCTGTTTTTCCATTTTGTGAAATGACGTTGTCATCGTTCAGATCATTTGTCTCTCCTGTTTGATTAAAGTTCGTTACGTCGGGATCACTATCGATATCGGGCTGATTTAATGCATTGGTTGCGGCACTAATTTCTGCCCAGTTGCGCAATGTTGTCCCTTGGAAATTTGCATCGATCGTAAATGATATTGTGCGAACGACACTATCTCCTGCAGCTAATGTTGGAATCGCTGTGACAAGATTTGTTTTACCTCCAATTGCTGTTGTCCATGTTGCACCTGGATTATTCAATGTCAATCCTGTTGGAATATAATCTGTCACATTTACATTGGTCGCTGCGATAGTTCCTTGATTATAAATTTTAATTTCAAAATTAACTGTAGCACCTGGTGTGAATGGTCCTGCTGAACTCAATGTTTTTTTCAATGCTAGATCGAAAGTATCAACTGCACAAATTGGCACTGTTACATTTAATGTATCGACGCAATTATTAAGTGAATAATAAAACTTATAAGTTCCTTCTTCAGTGAGTGAAGAAATTGTATTCACATCAATTTGTGCAATAGAAGGCAATGTGCCAACTTGAGTCCAAACGCCACCATTAGGCAACGGCGATGTAGTGACAGAGCTTGGAGCACTTCCTCCGATACAAGACAAATTGATATCAGCTCCTGCATTTGGAATAGCATTGCTATTTACTCTCATGAATACTGTATCCTTGATGCAAGTTGGATTCATCATGTCTTCAACAACCACTGCAAAATATTTAATGCCAGCAGTGCTAGAAATGCTTAGTGAAGGCAAATAAATTGATGTCGTTTGACCAGATATTGCAATGCCTAGATTTAATGTATCCATTAAAGGACCATACCAAGTATATTTATAATTTGGATAACTTGTCACTGAAAAATTTGCCAACTGTGTACCAACGCATACAGACTGTAATAATGGAGTTGCACTTGCAGAAATGATGCAACAATTTTGGGATTGCACAGTAAATGATTTTGAGCAACAAGGATTTGACATTGGGACTATGGTCAAAGCATAATTTATATCATTTGCTGATCCATTGTGCAATCTAAAATTCGTCAACACTCCAAACGTGCCTGTAGCAGGAGTAATGGTGACACCATTGGGCACTGTTATTGTATAACTTCCCGAAAGACCAGTTGGCATTGCAGTAAAAGTAATATAATCATCAGTTGGATCATTCGCTGTACTATTCGAATTACATTGTACATTGGCTACATTTTCTACAATATTCACACCAGCACAAGCATTGCCTAACACAGAACCAGCGATAGTAGTTACATACGTCCCACTATTAGGAAATCCTTGGATACTAAAATCTGCTCTTGCCTCATTCAAATAAAAATCAGTAGGATTAAACCCATTTGGAAAAAATGTAATTGCTATACTAGCATAAGCAGTATCGTTTGGTACCAATGTTAAATTGTTTGCAAAAATTATCGCACTTGAACTTGCATTAAATCCAGAATTTACTGTTTGAGGAATGCCATTTTTAGAAGCACTTATTACTGAAGCAGAAGATAATATAAATGGATAATTATTTTGTGCAATGACTGAATCAAAATTATCTGTTATATTAAAATCTGCATAAGTATAATTCTGCGTTAATCCTCCACTATTTGATGTATTAATAAATCGTAAGTCATAATTTGCAGTGACACTACCATCGAGATTACAAGCTAAATTTTTAAACTGCTTTACAAATGAATTTCCAGGAGGCACAACATTTATTGGAGACACACTTGCTTTTGCAGAAATAAAAATGGGTTGATCTGGTATATCTCCACAGCCTGCAATAGTACCTGTAAAGCGTGCTTCCTTTTCTCTGAAGTTAGTTGTAAAGGTCTGATCAATTTTATAAAATTTTCCAGTAGTCTCAAAAGCAGAACCAGAAAGCCAATCCAAACCTCTATTAGGATTTGTAATATAATCATTTGGAGTCGTCATTGTATTACTTGAATTATAAGTGGATTCCCCATCCCACTCATCTCTTACAAAAAACCCAGTATATGGACCATAGGTGGTTGACAACATTTCAACTGCTTCAGGAAAAGGATTTGATAATTCAAAATTATCTCTTATTGAAATATCACTAATAATTAGATCTGGTGGTTTATTAAAAGTAACATTCCAATTTGCCAAATATTTATTCCCAAGAACAGGGTCTAATTCTACAACTGAAATATTCCCGAGTAAAGATTTTTTCGCGACTATTGGACAAAGATATGTTGGTGTTTGTGCGGTACTTAAATTTGGATTTAAAGGAGAGGTAAGCACTGCTCTTCCATTAAGCAAAACACAATGATTTTGATCAATCCATCTTATTGAGGCCGAATTTAAAAAAGTTTGTATGATTTTAACTTTAAATTGAATGAGAATATCAATACTCTCACCAACTTTAAGATCAGGCGTTGAAGACCCGGAAGAAGCCAATACTTCTGTATCAAAAATATTCGTTGAATTGCTATTCCAACCGGTGAACACTCCATTGTTTCCAAGTCCAAAACGAAGTGAATCAGAAACACCAATTCCCGATGACGTTGTTACAACTCTAGTACTAATAATTTGGGATGACAAGACATTGATATCACCTTGAATTTGATTCTCCAAATTATATTGGAGGTTGATACTTGACAATGGAATCAATCCAGTATTCGTGACTCGAAGATTATATCGAAATGTATGAATATCACTTGATTGATCAATAGTATAACATTTTAAAATATTTGTCATAGTCGCCATTTGTGGAACCACTGGTAGTGAAATACAAGTATCTTTACTTATAAATAAAGGAATTGAATCGGAACAAGCTTTTATATCTCCTTTAAGTTCTAAATGATTACAAATTGAAGCCAATTCTGGTAAGACTGTATTTATTGCCGTAGGATCAGTACCATATAAATACCTAAAAGTGGTTACTGCACGAAACCTCATTAAAGAATAAAGTTGGTTCGTGGTAAAAACAGTCCCAGCTTGCCAATCAATTCCACGATTAGGATTCACCATAAATTCGTTTGGAGTAGTTTGAATATCTGTGGCTGAATATAAAGTTTTACCATTCCAAGAATCAGTTGGGTTAAATCCTTCAAAATTTGAATAACTTGTTGATAAAATTTCAATTGCTTCAGGAAAAGGATTTGACAGATTGAAGTTATCTTTTAAGGAGATATTATTAATGGCTAAGTCAGGGGATTTATTCAACTCAATCATCCAAGTAGCCGAATAAGTATTTCCTAAAACAGGATCAAGACTAACAACAGTAGCTGCACCAAATGGTGTTTTTACTAATGAAATTGGACAAACATAAGATGATAAAGATGCACTTGACAATGCGGGATTTAAAGGAATTCCCAAAGTTGCTTTATTATTTAACAAAACACAATGATTCTGATCGATCCATTTTATTGAAGAACCATTCGAGAATGTTTGAACAATTTTTACTTTAAATCTCAAAATGATGTCAATGCTTTCACCAATATTTAAAATTGGTGCTACTGTACCCGATGGAATTAATACTTCAGTATCAAATAAATTGGAAGTATTACTATTCCATCCAGTAAAAACACCATTATTTCCTAGACCATATCGAAGAGAATCTAAAACCGCCAGTCCATTTGTAGAATTTATTACTTTTGTACTAATAATTTCAGAAGAAAGGATATTGATATTTCCTTGAATTTGATTCTTTATATCGTCTTGCAAATTAATACCCGATAATGGAATCAATCCAGTATTTCGCACTCGTACATTATAAACTAAAACATGTTCATCAGTTAATGGATCAATAGTATAACATTGCAAAGACTTTGAAACAGTAGCTTGAGGCGGAGCGCTAGGTAAAGTAACACATGCTTGACTCATTTTTGTAATACGAATAGAATCAGAATTACAATTAATAATGTCTCCAGAAAATTCTACCTTATTGCAAATTGAAGCTGATGCTGGAGGAACTGTATTTGTAGCTGAAGGATCTGTACCAAATAAATACCTGAAACTTATATTATAGGTAACATTAATATTATAATATTTTCCTGTAGATTCTGTGTATGGACCTGCCAACCAATCCAATCCAATATTTGGATTGGTAATATAATCGTTTGGTGTCAACAAAACATCATTGGAGGTATAAGGTGTCTCAGCATCCCATGCATCCAAAATGTAAAATCCTGATGTAGCAGTAATAGATGATGTTAATACTTCAACTGCCTCAGGTGATGGATTGGATTGTTCAAAATTATCTTTAACAGAAATATTATTAATTTGTAAATCAGGTGCTTTATTTAAAGTAAAATTCCAGTTTGCTGAATAACGATTTCCTAAAATTGTGTCAATTTCTAACACTGTCAATCCACCAACTGCTGTTTTTGTTATTTCAAGAGGGCAAACATAAGTTTGTAAAGTAGCTATAGCTAAAGAAGAATTGGAAGGAATAGATAATGTAGCCCGATTATTTAATAATGCACAATGATTTTGGTCAATCCATCTAACTGATGCTGAGTTTACAAATGTTTGTGCAATTTTTACAACAAAACGAATCACTATTTCGATACTTTCACCAACTAATAAATCTGGTGATGTCGTTCCTTCAGGTGTTAATACTTCCGTATCATAAATATTCGCTGTATTGCTATTCCATCCTGTAAAAACACCATTATTACCTAAACCATATCGCGTGGAATCTGCGACGGCTAAACCTGACGTAGAGTTAAACACTTTTGTGCTGACTATCTCTGAAGATAGTACATTTACATTCCCTTGGATTTGGTTCTTTAAATCATCTTGCAAGGTGATTTCAGAAAGGGGTATAAGTCCTGTATTGCGCACTCGCAATTTATAAACTAAAGTGTGCTCATCAGTCGCAGGATCTAAAGTATAACAAACTAGAGATTTGGTCACAGTACCTAGTGGCGGTGCAGTAGGTAAGCCTCCTGCGTCTGATATATTTTTGACCACTGGGACAGGTTGATAATTTCCATTATTCAACCACCTTGCTGTAACATCTGTGCCATTAAAAATAGTCGTGCTCAATGCAAGTGTAAATTGTGTAAAAATCTTTACCGTGATTTTTTCTGAAATATCTAAGATCAATGGCGTGACGCTCAGATTAGTTGCCATTAATTTTTTATTTGTAGAAGAACCATTCCATAGTGGATTTGCATCAGCCATTGTTATAGCAACGCCATTTGCAGTACCAGTCATGGAATTAATTTTACATTTAGTAAAATCAATTAACATTGGGCTACCTGCATTCGCCAATTGGAAATCATCATCCCAACTTGTTACCTCGACATTGTTTTCATCTCCAGTATTTTGGATGACTACTGTCCATTCAACTGAGAATACGTTCCCTCCTCGAGGCGTAACTGTACCTGCAGTTTTTGTCAATCGAATTTGAGGATTTCCTACGTAATTAGTATTCCAAGGATTTCCCAATAGTTTTGTTGTGCATAAACTTATGCACAACAAAATGACAAAAAAATTTAATGATTTCATTCTATCTATTTTTAATGATGATAAGATTAATAGTATTGCCGAAGGAAAAATAATTTTACATTATCTGATGATTGCAAATTTTTTATATAAAATATTTTCTTCATTTTTCAATTGTAGGATATATTGTCCTTGGACAAAATCATTCAATGAGAAATTATACTTATACAATCCAGCTTTCTTGAATCCAAAATCCATAGTGAGATTTGTTCTTACTCCATCTGCTGTAAAAACTGTTGCTTCTAGGTAACCATCTTTCATTACAAACAAATCAAGATTAATTTCATCCTGTGCTGGGTTGGGAAAAATAGCACAATTAAAATCTTCTGCATGATTCATTGTGATGGTCACAATTTTGCTATAACTTACAGATCCATTTTTATCTACTTGCTTTATTCGATAATAATAATTCCCAACAAAATTCAATTCGTAATCATCGTATGTGTAATAGTGAATATTAGTACTCAAATCTGTTGATGCATCGTGAATTCCAATTTCTCTAAAATTCTTTTCAGACTCTAATCTTCGCTCAATGACGAAATGACTATTGTTTATTTCATTGCTCGTGATCCATGTGAGTTGATTTAAATAGCCATTATTGACCACATTAAAATCAAGCCATTCTACAGATAATATAGATAGCACCAATCCTGCATCTACATTTGATAAATTGTCTCCAGTATTTACTCTCATCAAAGCAGTCGTACCTATTCCTTGATCACCATTGACATCACTATCATATGTATCCAAACCTATATTTGCTTTTGTAAATTGATATTCTTTTTGTGGAATAAATTTGATATAATAATCACCTTGTGCAATGCCATCAAGCATATAGGTTCCATCTTCACTAGTAGAACTTTCACTAACGATAACTCCCTTCGCATTAATAGCCATAACTTTTACCCCTTCAACAGGTTTTTCAGATTTGTCTTGTACTCCATTATAGTTTGTATCTAGCCACACAAAATTTCCAACAGTAGATTTGTCTTGGAATCCAGCATGAAAGTTGTACACTTTCTGACCACTTGACAGGACAAGTAATTCAGAAGAATTCGGACCAAAGGCATGAGTTACATGACTATCTTTATTGCGATCACTTCCTTGAAATGCATCACTTGCAGCTAAATGTCCAGGTCGATCATATCGAATGTAATAATTGCCAGGACGAACGCATGGAAAAACATAATAACCATCGTCAGAAGGAGTTCCTGGCTTTGCAGTAGTGATCGTTCTTTCGACAATTTCATGTGTGTTTGCATTTACTAAAAAGACACTTAATCCGTTTATTCCATTTTCAATGGTTTGATATATTCCATCTTTGTTTAGATCGTACCAGACATCACCACTTACAACAGCGCACTGCCAGAGTCCAGCATCCCATGTGCGATCATCCTCTCCCGGGCTTAAATATGTTGTAGCAGTTGTGTTCAACCCATTCGAATTATCGACATCACAATCCTTAAAATCAGGACCTACATTGACATCTGTTTTTCTCCAATCAGATGGATTATCCAATTCAAATTTAGCATAGTAAATAGTAGGCATCAAAAATTCAAATAGATATTTCCCTTGATTATTTGTTACTGTCCTTTTGACTTCCTGATTAGTATTAGCATCATACAAGATTACTGTATAACCTCCTAAACCTTCTTCAGCTGCATCTTGCATGCCATCAACATCTCTGTCATGCCAAATGTAATCGCCATATTTAGATAACTCCACAAAACCTGCATCAGCAGTACTATCTCGCTCTCCCCAATCCAAATGATAACAGGGTGTAATACCACTTGTATTTACGTCACTATCAAGACGATCATTTCCATTTGCTTTATTGGGAAAAGTCCAAGCACAGTTTGGCATATTTAAAGGGCTAGCATCGAATCTTACAAAATATGACTCATCTCCAAGCAAAGCTTCAAATCCATAGATTCCATTTACATCTGTAGTATCACGTTTTACTACTGCGCCTGTTTTACAATTATAAATTGTAGCAATTACTCCTTGTAGTGGTAATTCATTGTTGTCTTGCATTCCATCACCATCTAGATCCTTCCATACTTTATCACCGAGATAAGCGGTCACAACAACTGCTTCTGGATCATGGTCATCTTCGTCTTCATTTGGACCTCTCAATTGTCCATTGCCATCAATCACATTATCAAATGGATCTTTATCATGAACAGATCTCTCATAAGGAGTATCAGAATTTGGTCGGCTATCTGCATCATCTGTATCTCTATTTCGATTCAATGTATCTATTATATTTGCTATTTCTGCATAGTTCTCCCAAGAAGACAAAGTTGCATTGGGTGGCACTATCACAATCAACTTTAAATGAATCTGCACACTGTCTTTTGGATTCAATCTTGATGAATGATTATATTCAAGATTTACTCCATTGACAATCCAACCTGGATTCGTTGAAGCTATGAATTGAAATCCTGCTGGTAAATAATCTATTATTTTTATATTCGAACTACTTACATTTCCTTGATTGTGTAAACTAATAATAAAATCAACTTGCTCACCTGGAATATAATATGGCTTTTCATTTGGCACCCATTTTCTCAAAGCAAAATCTATGATCTCAGGGCGTGCAGGATCATGATCATCATCATCTTTGATTCCATCATTATCTGTATCATTACCATCATCAGTGATATGATTATCAGAATTACTATTTGGAATTCCTCCCATGTCATCATTTGGATTCATGTCAAAATCTGAATCAATATCATTTGTAACAGTAGTTGAATTTTCATCGACAGCTGATTTAATTTCGACCAAATTATCCCATGCGGAAGCACCGCTAAAATTTGGTAATACGATTAGATTCAAATTTAATTTTAAACTATCAGCGGGGCGAATGATTTGATTCGTAGCAAGTGTTGCCATTCTTGTCGCTGGATCATAGTTCCAATTGATATTAGGAATCCATTGATAGCCTATAGGAATATAATCAACAAGAGTTGCATTGTTTGCGATAACGTTTCCTTGATTGAATACTGTGATTTCAAAATTGATCGTATCATTATAGCGAATAGGATATTTTGGCTTTGCAAGTTTTCGAAGAGCCAAATCAAATATATCGATACCAGCAGGATCATGATCATCTTCTTCTCCTCCACGATCTGTGGAAGTTGTATTATCATCATCTGGAGATTTGGGTGTTACAGATGTTTCTTCAATATTATTGCTATTTGGATTACTATCCGCATCATCATTTGGATTAGGACCATCAGGATCAGATGTTGTTGTAATCTGAGCATAGTTATCCCAATTAGATTCGCCACCTGCGGTCATCACTATTTGCAAATTAATAGTAATGATAGTCGAATCACCCGGAAGCAAATCAGTAGTAATCAATTTCTTTGCAGTATTTCCTATTGCAGTCCAAGTCGGATCTGCAAGGTGATATCCACTTGGAATATAATCTGTGATTTCAAAGTCAGAAGCAATGATATTACCTTGATTGAAAACTTTTATTCCAAATGTAATCGTCTGATGATACTGATATGGCGGAGCTGTTAGAACGAATTTTCTTAAAGCCAAATCAAATACCGGTACACAAGATATGTCGTTGTCATCTTGATCCGCACCACTTGTATTGATACCATCTTCATGGATCTCATCATCATTGCTATCGCCACAGATTGGTTCATTATCATTACTAGGGTTCATATCAAATCTACTATCGATATCTGAGGTCACCACAGTATTGGACGCATTTACTGCCGATTTAATTTCTGCTTCATTTTTCCAAATCAATGGTTGATTAGTTGCTGATGCAACAAGTATTGCATCGATCAAAATATCTGCTGAATCTCCAGGATTAATTCTCAAGATCGATGTAGATGCCATCCTTGTGGTCGGATCATAAACCCATGCAATGTTCTTAGAACTTGATGCATCAAATTGCAATCCAGATGGCAAATAATCTACAATGCGAATATCTCTAGCAATATGGTTTCCTTGATTGAATATGCGAATGCGATGTGTGATTTGATCGCCATATCTAAATGGACCTGATTCATCTAATACTTTGCGCAATGCCAAATCAAAAATATCTATTCCGGCTGGATCGTGATCATCTTCTTCTCCACCGCGATTTGTGGAAGTGATGTTGTCATCATTTGTTGAATTTGGTTTGACATTATTTTCTGCAGTAGAATTTGATCCTGGATTACTATCTGCATCTTCATTTGTATTATCTCCTCCACTATCTGAGGTTCTACTTATTTCTGCATAATTATCCCAATTCATTTCACCGCCATTGGTCATGACTATTCGCAAATTAATCTGTACAATAGTTGAATCACCGGGTAATAAATCTGTTGTAATCATTCGCTTGGCTTGACTACCACTCAAGGTCCAGTTCGCATCTGCCAATTGATATCCACTAGGAATATAATCTGTTATTTCAAAATCACTAGCAGTTGTATTCCCTTGATTAAATACTTTAATTCCAAAAGTAATCACTTGATTGTATGCATAAGATGGAGTAGTAATCACATATTTCTTTAATGCCAAATCAAAAATTGCCACACACGAAATATCATTGTCATCTTGATCTTGATTTGGTATATTTTTTCCGTCTTCATTTATTTCATCATCATCTGAACTTCCACACGATGGATCATTGTCATTATTTGGGTTCATGTCAAAATCGCTATCTATATCGGATGTCAAAACTGTTCCACTTTGATTTGTTGCTGATTTTATTTCAACTTCATTCTTCCATGCATTTATAAAATTATTTTGCGTCGATTGAACAATCAAATCAATTAAGATATCTACAGAGTCACCAGGATTTAATTGCAATATGGTAGAAGTTGCCATTGCAGTACTTGGATCAAATACCCAATTAGAATTTTGAGTACTTGTTGCATCAAATCTCAATCCTTGTGGAATATAATCTACCACTCGAATATCTCTTGCCAATAAGCTACCTTGATTATAAACTCTAATTCTATGTGTCACCTGATCACCATAACGGAATGGTCCAGATTCATTCAATATTTTCTTGATTGCCAAATCCATGATTTGAATTCCTGCAGGATCATGATCGTCTTCTTCACCGCCTTTATTGACACTCGTGATATTATTATCTGCTGCAGCACCTGGTAATACAGCGCGTTCGGCAGTACCATCACTTCCTGCCATACTATCTTTATCATCCATCGTTCGATCCACATTAGTATTATCTCTAGACGCAGTGATCTCTGCATAATTTATCCAATCTTTAGTTCCACCATCAGTCATCGCAATGGTAAGTTGTAATGGAATTGCAATAGAATCTCTAGGGTTCAATGGACCTGCAATGATTCTTCTTATGGTGGGTGTAGTGCCTATCCATCCATTGTTTGCTACGAAAGTATAGCCTTCAGGAACATAATCTGAGACTTCGATATTTCTCGCAATTTCATTTCCTTGATTATATACTTTTATTTCAAAATTGACAGTTTGACCATATCGACATGGAGCTGGTGTAAGCAATGTTTTTTTCAATGCCAAATCCCAAATACTTATATCTGCACAAACAGTGTCTCTTTGATCTGGAGTACCATCATTATTTACATCCAATGTAGTGCGATTAAATAATCCTTCACCTGATGAGAGCCTTCCTGGAACTGTAGATCCACAGGCTCTATAGATTTCATCACCTGCAGAAAGAGGATCCACTAAATCAACTTGAACATTGACCGTAAGTGTATAAATTTGACTGCTTGAAGCTGATATTGTTTGATTATTGGCTAAGACCCAAGGTCCAGATCCTGACAATGAAAAAGCAGATGGATTACCAGGATTTCCTACGGCATTTGTCACATAATTTGCATTTAAAATTTGAATGTCATTATCAAACTCAGGAATATCGCTAAGATCATAAGTACCTTGAGCACCACCGATGTTGTCTACTTTAATTTGATAAACGATGCGATGCAACA
Organism: Saprospiraceae bacterium; assembly: GCA_016710585.1. Taxonomy (GTDB): domain Bacteria; phylum Bacteroidota; class Bacteroidia; order Chitinophagales; family Saprospiraceae; genus Vicinibacter. The sequence continues at coordinate 226,291 of JADJVN010000002.1, read as the reverse complement.
AACCTCCAAGATGTGTCACACTGGATAATGTTTTTTCATGTGTGATATAAGGCAAATCTACACAAGCATCTGTAGTTTCGATGATACTAGAATTTCGGATATACTCTAATTCAACTTGATTGAATAGCGCTCGACCAACTGCAGGTGCAGATGCGTATGCACATGGATTATATTTTCGGTCGCCATTTGTACTTGATGTAAGATTCAACAATACATTTACATTCAACACATAGTGATGTATCGTATTGCCTAAAATATTTTGATTATTTGCCAGGGTCCAAGTTGGTGTAATGGTTAATGTGGTGCCAGGATTACTAGGTGCATCAGATGTGTATGCAGCTGATTGAACATTCACATCATCATCAAAAAATGGGATATCTCTCAATGCATAATTTGCTATTCCTAGTCCTGTATTTTGGACATCGATATTATACACTACATTATATTCATTTGCGTCAACTTGTGTAACACTTGCTACTGTTTTACTATGCACTAAATTTGGCCCTTGAATTTGAATAATATAGTCTTCTATTTCTCCATCTAATGCGTATCCATTGGCTTGCATCACTGCAGTTTGATCAGTGGATATTCTTAATCTTAATCCAAGATTTGTATTGGTAATAGCTGTTAAAGGCACGGATGTGTTCAAATTAATATTTCCATTGGTTCCAGTTGCCACAATTGCAGAACTCATTCCACTCACATCATTAAAAACTCCATCGGCATTGTAATCAATAAACATTGTCAACTTTGCATTAACACCCGTCATGTTCATTACTGAAACAGGAATTACTAAATTAGCTCCTGTATAAAAGACTGGTAAAACTACTGCATCTTCATCATCAGATGCATCATTGTCATCACCATTAGCAAGTGTACTTTGTGCACCATCTGTTTCTGGATCTACAATAGCTCCAATTTTCAAGCCTGAAATAATTTTATGCACTGGACCATTGGATATATTTTGTGTCTCATAATTATTGGTACTTGTTCCTACACCGCTATCTGGTAGATCTCCATGATCAAATGCCATCACTTGCACATAATAATCTTCAACCTCACCATCAGGTGCTGCACCTTCACTCAGCATACTTGCAGCGAAATCTGTACTCAATCGAGCGCGTACGCCAAGATTCAAATTTGTAACAGCATCGCTTGGCACTGCGATGGTTAAATTAACAGTTCCATTTGTTCCAGTAATAATTGTAGCAGAAGTCATTTCTCCTGCATCGTTCAAATCACCATCTCTATTGAAATCAATAAAGAGCGTTAATTTTGCATCACTAGTCGTCATGTTCATCACTGACACAGGTATAGTTGCAGTAGTACCTACTTGCAACATTGGAAGGGTCACACCATCCTCATCTGCACCATCACCAACAGCTGTCGCAGAAGGCTGACCGTCAAGTTCAAAATCAACTACAGCTCCAATTTTTAGACCTGGAATAATTCTATGACTTGGTCCATTGCCTTCGCCACCATTATTTATATTTGTTGGATAAGAGATACTGCTATTATCATTATTATCATATAGATCTCCCCAATCATAATATTCTGCACAAGAGCTTACAGGGCCTAATGTAAAGGTGGTAAAACATGTAGGATCAAGCGCATCTTCAACTCTGATCGAATAAGTGCTCACACCATTTGCTGTGAACAATGGATTTCCAGACTGACCATTACCAAAAATAGTAATTGGATTATTACTTAAAACTGGTGCTGAAGTATAAGCGCCAACTTTTACAACATAGCTTCCACTTCCATTAATAACTTGACCAGTTATAGTAGTTTGTATAAAGTCATCCGAAGGGTCTGATAATGTACCATTGATATTACAAACTGAACTAAATGAATTTGAAACAGAACATGGTGGTTTACATACATCGGGTGCAATGATATTTATTGTTCTAGTACAAGTTGGAATAGAAGTAAATTCTGCTCTAATAGTATGAGCTGCTCCATCTGAATAGAGTCCTGTGATATTATAATTTGAAGTTGTGGTGAATGGTGGAATGATTTGTTGAACCAATGTTCCATCAAAATAAATATCCAAAGTCCCATCTGATGGTGGATTAGAATAACTTACTGATCCATTGACACTATATAAATTATTAGAGAGATCGCAAGGTGAAACATTGGCTGTAATATCATTAACACCACAAACGATCTCATCTAATTTAAAATAAATATCAGCTAAAAATTCGCCATTCTCATTTTTACAAAACTTATTATTTGGATCTTGAACTGCATTAAAGTCCATCCATGTTGCAGCACCAAAGCAGGTACAATAAACAGATCCTCCACGACTTCCCAGTTGGAATGCATTTGCAGAAATACTATTACCAGCAAGTACCAATCCGTTGGTTGTAGCTCCTGTTCCGGTCATGGTATAATAATCCATTGTAGTATATTTATAGAAATCTGGTGGAGGTGGTTCTGTGGGAAAACAACCTGAATGATATCCTCCAGGATCTGTGCTGCGTCCAGACAATTTAAAATTGAATGAGAATGTTGTTTGATTATTATCAAGATTGACAAAACCACCTGAGACTAAAGCAGTCCCATCACTATATTCAGTCCAAACACCCCCTGCTCCATATTTGTCTTCAAAAGGTCCAGAACCATCTGGAATATCACAAAGCATATCTCTAAACACTGCACCAAATGAAGAAAATCCACTTCCGCTAACAAAACAAGCTCGAGTTTGATTGCTGATATTATACCTTTTAGTGATGGTCTGTGCTGAAGATGATCCGCAAAAAATAAACAGCCAAATAATCAGCTGACAAATGCTTAGTATTTTTTTTGAGTTATTAAAACCATTCATTTTTAAAACAGAAGTGATAAAGAAGATTGAGTAATACATGGAAGTAAATATTTTTATTTTTTTAAAATTTAAATTTTTTATACTGATAAAATCAATTATAATATCAGCTTAAATTCTGCTTCAAATTTTTCTAAGTCAAACCGTGATTTACTTACAAAAAAAATTAACTGAATTTTTAATATTTAAAAAAAGTGAGGCTTACAAAAAACTTGAAATTGAGTCTGCTACATGCTTAAATTTAATGTAGTTCACACTTGAGTGAATAGCTAAGCTCAATTCCTTCCAAAATTATTCAGGATTAAATTCGCTTTTTTAGAAAAGAAAAATTAAGAACTAAATCTTATCATTAAAATACAATAGTGTAGTTAAAATGGAAAATTTGGGAAATAGTCGTTTAAGTAAAATGAATACCAATTTTTTCTAAAAAATTACTGAACATGCTAAAAAATCACCCAATTAGGCAATAAAATAAAAAAATGAAGTTCGAATTAGTGTCTGTAAAGCGCTCTAAAATATCCGAATTTTAAGTATTATAATTCGCAAAAAGAAATTTTATATAAAAATTGACTTTGGTACTAAATAAGATATTAATAAACATTATTTACCCATTTAAAAGCACTTAAAGGACACATATTTAATTTTAAATAATTTATTCATTTGGAATCTAAAGAGGTCAAAAACGAACCTTTATATCAACCAAATTTCATTATCATCCATTAAAAAAGCCCGACAAATTTCTTCGCCGAGCTCTTAAATATGAAAGTCTTGCAATTACTATTTTGTTACACCAAATTTCTTATTAACTATTCCATGTGGATTTTTTATTTTTAAAATATAAGTTCCACTGGCTAATATACCTAAATCTATATCGAATGAAAATTTGCCAGATTTTTTAGTCCATCTTTATCTACTTGTTTAATTCTATAATAATAAATACCGTCCAATGAAAGATCATAATCGTCATAGACATAATCATGTCGAGAAGCAAATTGATTTGCTGAAGCCAATTCCCTTCCTATCTGTCTAAAATTTTTCTCCGTTTCATGTCTTCGTTCGATGATGTAATAATCATTATTAACTTCAATACCAGTGATCCAAGATAATGTTGTAAAAGTTCCATTATAAGAACCAACAAAATCAATCCACTCTATTGGCAACACTGCCAAAGTAAGTCCTGCGTCAATATTGTTTAATTGATCTCCAGTATGCAATTGAACTAACGAAGTTGTACCAGTCCCAAATGTGCCACTGACATCACTATCAATCTCATCACTACCTCTATTCGGAGCAGTAAAGCCATATTGACTTTGTGCTTGAAATTTGACATAATAATTACCTTCTGCGATTCCATCCAAATTGTAAATTCCATCTACTCCTGTGGTGCTTTCACTTACTACAATTCCAGAAGAATTCATCGCCATTACTTTCACACCTTGCACTGGCTTCTCACCATTATCTTGCAATCCATTTTGATTACCATCTAGCCATACAAAATTTCCAACAACAGCTTTTACTTGAAATCCTGCATTAAAATTTGTAATAGTTGATCCACTAGTGAGAATAATTTGCTCAGAAGTATTTGGACCAAAAGCATGTGTCAAATGACTATCTTTTGTTCTATTAGTTCCTTGGAATGGTGCACTTGCGGCAAGATCTATGACGATCAAATCTCACATAATATGTTCCTGGTTTGACACAAGAAAAAATATAAAATCCGTCATCTGAAGCTGTATTTGGTTTTGGTCCCGTTATAGATACATCTACTATTGCATTTGAACTAATATCAATTAAATAAATGCTTAAACCATTGATTCCATTTTCAATATCTTGATAAATGCCATCTTTATTGAGATCATACCATACATCACCACTTACTACAGCACATTTATAAGCACCTGCATCCCATGACCTATCATCTTCCCCAGGGCTCAAATAAGTTATTGCAGTAGTACCAGGACCATTGGATCCATCAACATCACTATCTGTAAAATCATTTCCAACATTCGCTGAAGTAAATTTATAATCAGTTGGCAAAATGTACTTCACAAAATATTGTCCAGGCATGAATTTGTCAAATGAATATTGTCCATTAGTTCCTGTACTAAATGTGCGTTGAACATTGTTTGTCAATTTATCTATCAATTGAACTGTAACTCCAGCAAGTCCATTTTCTCCAAAATTTTGTACACCATCTGCATTAGTATCATTCCAAACATAATCTCCAATTCTTGAGAACTCAACAATACCTGCATCAATACTATCCATAATCTGACCATATCCAATGTTTATACAACTAGTAACACCACTGAATTTACATCGCTATCTACGTTTGAATTAGCTCCAATATTTGAATATGTAAAACCATGATTAGTCAAATTTGTATTCGATAAATCAAACCTCAAATAATAATTTCCTGCTTGATTGATTCTATCAAAAGCATATTTACCATTGATATCTGTTGTGTCTTTTGCAGTTATATTTCCATTACTGCAATCAACTAAATTTACAATAACATTTCCTTGACCTGGTTCACCAATATCTTGAATTCCATTGCCATTAAGATCTCGCCAAACCAAATCTGAAATAACTCCAAGACTTTGATAAAATGTAATATAAACACTCGCAGTGTCGCATACACTTGGCAATCCTTTGTCACATTTGCTGTATGTAAATCCTGCAGGACCTGTGTAACTTGGTGTTGGTGTGAACATGAATGTTCCATCCATATTTAACATCAATGTTCCATTAGCAGGATTTCCTACTACTGTGTACATTGCTGCATCACCTTGTGGATCGCTATCATTCAAACTTACATTGCCGCTCAGTTTTGTATTGATGCTTCCACTGTAGGCATCATCATTTGCATAAGTTTGATTCTGTGTGATTGGTGTAGCCAATACTTCGATCATCAACTTCGCAGTATCACATGCTTGTGGTATGCCATTATCACATATTGAATATGGAATAGTTACTATACCTACAAATCCTGTTGGTGGAGTAAATGTAACTGTACCATTTGGATTTAATACGACTGTACTTCCACTTGGTATTGTTCCTCCAGAAATTAATACTGGTGTGCCTATTGCATTTCCTTGTGGATCACTGTCATTGCATAATATACAGCTCGTTATACTTGTATTCAACGGCGTTGAATTCTCGTCATCTTGTGCGATCACTGTATTCATTGGACCTGATTGTACTGGTCGAACTTCTATCGTTAATGATGTTGTATCGCAAACATTCGTTGGACTTGGTGTACATACCTTGTATGTATATGTAGCAGTGCCAATAAATCCTGCATTCGGTGTGAATGTATATGTTCCATTTGGCAACATATTCATTGTTCCATTTGGATTGTTATTTACGATCGCAAATGTACTTCCTACTGGATACTCATCATTCGTTGCGACTGTTCCACTCACTGGTGTATTCATCGTCGTCTGATTGATATCTGGTGATGCACTGATGTATGGACTTTGGACAGTAATGTACACTGTAGCTGTGTCACATACACTTGGTGTGCCCTTGTCACATTTGCTGTATGTAAATCCTGCAGGACCTGTGTAACTTGGTGTTGGTGTGAACATGAATGTTCCATCCATATTTAACATCAATGTTCCATTAGCAGGATTTCCTACTACTGTGTACATTGCTGCATCACCTTGTGGATCGCTATCATTCAAGCTTACATTGCCACTCAATTTTGTATTTACTGGTGAAGTAAATGCATCATCATTTGCGTACGTTTGATTTTGTGTGATTGGTGTAGCCAATACTTCGATCATCAACTTCGCAGTATCACATGCTTGTGGAATGCCATTATCACATATTGAATATGGAATAGTTACTATGCCTACAAATCCTGTTGGTGGAGTATATGACACTGTACCATTTGGATTTAATACAACTGTACTTCCACTTGGTATTGTTGCACCTGATAATAATACTGGTGTACCTATTGCATTTCCTTGTGGATCACTGTCATTGCATAATATACAGCTCGTTATACTTGTATTCAACGGCGTTGAATTCTCGTCATCTTGTGCGATCACTGTATTCATTGGACCTGATTGTACTGGTCGAACTTCTATCGTTAATGATGTTGTATCACAGACATTCGTAGGACTTGGTGTACATACTTTGTATGTGTATGTTGCAGTTCCGATGAATCCAGGATTCGGAGTGAAAGTATAAGTTCCATTTGGCAACATATTCATCATTCCATATGGATTAATATTTACAATCACAAATGTACTTCCCACAGGATATTCATCATTCGTTGCGACTGTTCCACTCACTGGTGTATTCATCGCCGTCTGATTAATATCTGGTGATGCACTGAGGTATGGACTTTGTACAGTAATATACACTGTTGCTGTATCACATACACTTGGAATTCCTGAATCACATTTTTTATAAATAAATTGATCTGGGCCAGTATATCCTGAAGTTGGATTATAGTTATACGTTCCATCAGAATTTACAGTTACACTACCATGTAATGGGTTCGAAACTTTTGCAAAGATCACGACATCATTTTGTGGATCAGAATCATTCAAACTTACATCTCCACTTTTAACAGTATTAATGATAGTTACAAAAGCATCGTCGTTTGCATATGTTTGATTATCGGAAATTGGAATTGATAAAACTTCGATCATTAACTTCGCAGTATCACATGCCTGTGGTATACCATTATCACAGATGGAATAAGGTATAATTACAGTTCCTGTATATCCCATTGGTGGTGTAAATGTAATTGATGCGTTTGGATTTAATACGACTGTACTTCCACTTGGTATTGTTCCACCAGGAATTAATACTGGTGTGCCAATTGCATTTCCTTGTGGATCACTGTCATTGCATAATATGCAGCTCGTTATACTTGTATTCAATGGTGTTGAATTATCATCATCTTGAGCAATCACTGTATTCATTGGCCCTGATTGTACTGGTCGAACTTCTATCGTTAATGTAGCTGTGTCACATACATTCGCAGACGTACAGACTTTATAGCTATAAGTTGCTGTTCCTATAAACGAAAGATTTGGAGTAAATGTATAGCTTCCGTTAGGTAACATATTCATAGTTCCGTTTGGACTATTATTTACAATCATAAATGTACTTCCAATTGGATATTCATCATTCGTTGCGACTGTTCCACTCACTGGTGTATTCATCGTCGTTTGATTAATATCTGGTGATATACATGGTTTGACATTTACATAAACTGTATCTAATTGAGTGCATCCAAAACTGGTGGTTGCTACAATGCGATAATATGAAATACCAATTCCAGGTTTCACTACAATAGGATTAAATCCTGTTCCAATTGGAATTGCACTTCCTTGTTTATACCAGAAAATATTCAAAGTATTAATATCATAATCTGCACTTAAAGTAACACTTTGATTATAACATGGTGAAGCATCAGAAATATTTAAATTAATCACCGCTGCAGGATTCACTACTACATTAATTGTGGCAGGAGGACTCACACAATTATTAACTGTTTGAGTTACTAAATAATTTCCAGATATTGATGGCTGAGCATTATTTATATTCACTGCAGAACCTGATGCAGTGAATCCATTTGGACCACTCCATGCAAAACTAGCTCCTGCTTGACCAAACGCATTTAACGTAATTGTTCCTCTTTCACAAACTGGAGAATTCGAACTTGCACTTGGTGCACTTAGGTTTCCTGGATCCGTCAAAATTATTGGACCTACTGCAGGTGATGTACAAGAATTGGAAGTGACTGTGATCAAGCTATAGATTGCAGAAGGTAAATTTGAAATTATAATCTGACCTGCTGAAGTGCTTGTCATCGTTGAACTGTGCGGACCATTTAAACTGCTTACATAATATAAAACATAAGGAGTATTTGGGTTTAAGCCCGACAAAGTAATTGAACCATTGCTTCCACCACAAGTTGTGGGATTCACTGTACTCGTTCCACTAATAAATGGTGTCTGATTTATAATAACCGTAAAACAACTATCTTGTCCTTTACAACCATTGACAGTTTGACTTACACAATAAATTCCAGTGTTTGAAATTATTGCACCTACTATTATAGGATTTTGCAAACTGCTGTTGAACCCATTTGGTCCAGTCCAATTGTAGGATGCATTCACAGATCCAGATGTTATTAATTGCAGATTTGCTCCAGAACAAATTGGACTATTGCTTGATGCATTTGGTTTTGGCGGACTATTTGGATTGACTAATGTCAGTGGCCCACGAGGAGCACTGCTACATCCAGATTTGCTTACAATAATATTGCTATACGTTCCAACACATAAATTTGAAATCGTAATTTGTCCATTAATATTACTGATCAAATTTCCTGAATAAATTCCAGCTGGACCAGCATAAGAAACTGTATAATTTTGCGATGATAATAATCCGCTAATCGTAATAGATCCATCACAAACACCACATGATGTTGGATTAAACTGTGTCAAACCTGAAATTACTGGAACAGGATTTACTGTTATAGTATGATAACTTATTGCTGCTTGGCAAGGTCCTACGCCATCAGGATCATTGCTTGTGAGACTGATTTGAACTTGAGTTACATTTAATATATTGGCATCTGGTGTGAAAGTCGCATTACATCCATTTCCGCTACAAGCAGTTGGACTTATACTACCGCCACCACTTACTACACTCCATGTACCAGAACTGGCATTTACAAAATTCCCTGTCAACAATAATGGTGCATTTGCACAAGTGCTCAAAGGTCCAGAAATAATTGCTTGTGCAGGATTGGTACATTGACAATCTACAACAAAAGAATAGGTTGGAGATGATTCACATAATGTGCCAACTATTCTCACTTTCATAGAATGCGTACCATTAGACACACCAGTGAAAATATTAGAACTTTGATAACTACTATTATCTAAACTATATTCTAATGTTGCAGAAGGAGATACAGAAGCATTAACAGTCATTGTAGCTGTATTGCCGATACATGCACCTTGAACAACACTATTAATAGTCGGAAGACCATTTACAAAAACAGAATAAACAAGTGTAGTGCTGCATTGAGTGCTTGGATTTGTTATTGTCAACTCAATACTTTGTATCCCTGAAGTGCTGAATGTAAACGAAGTAGTTGAAGCTGTTGGACTTGATGCTACTCCTACGCTGCTACTCCATTGATATTGACATGAAGTACAATTGGTTAATCCTGCCACTGAATAATTTCCAATAGCAGTATTCATGCATGCAGCTGTAGGCCCTGTAATATTTCCTGAAGGCGCTAGAGGATCAGTTAAATTGATCGTAGGAGTATAAATTGCAGATGGGCAATTATTTAATGTAACAACAAAATTACTATAAGTGCCAGAACACAAATTATCAATAATTATTGCATTGGCACTTGCTGATTTCACTACAGATTGAGCATTGCCATCTTTTGTATAATTAACTGTATAATTTCCGTTTGGTAAATTTCCATTAAGTGTAATGGAACCATTACAGCCTCCACAAGTAATTGGATTGACGAAGGTATTCGAACTAATCGAGGGTGTGGTCAACACAGTCATAATATGCAAAGCAGTATCTGCATCACACGGACCTGTACCATCTGGATCATTTGAAATAAATCGAATCGTAACTATTCCAGAAATACTTGGAGTATATATTGATTGACAACCAGAACTCAAGCATGTCGTTGTGCTCAAACTTCCACCACCACTTATGATCTGCCAAGTGCCTAAACTAGCATTAGTCAGAGTGCCTACCAAAGTTGCTGTCTCAGCATTGCAAATAGATACTGGACCTGAAATGCTCACTGAAGGTGGAGTCACACATGCACAATTTATAGTGAATGAAAAATTAGTTGATGTGCAACTTGTTCCTTTTACCCTAGCATTGATCGTATGATTTCCATTGGGAACTGATGCAAAAGTATTTGATAATTGATAAGCACCACCGTCCAAACTATATTCTAACAGAACAGATGGGAACACACTTGCATTAATCGTTATTGTAGATGCAAAACCAATACAAGCTTGTTGATTCACACCATTTATCACAGGAGTTCCCATGATATTTACTTGCTTGGTCAATATAGTTGTACAATTTGTTGTAGTATTTCTTATTGCTACTTGAATGGTTTGTAATCCTGTAGAAGTAAATACAAAATTTGTACTTGCTCCATTTACAGAAGAAGCTATTCCTGAAGTAGAACTCCAAGTATAGCTACAAGTGGAGCAATTGGTTAGAGCGGAAATTGAATATAAACCAGTGACAGCACTTATACATGCAGTATCTGGACCAGCTATAGCACCTGATGGCGATAATGGATCAGTCAAACTAACCAACTGAACTAAAGCTGAACTAATACATGAATTTTGTGAAATGACAAAATCATTATATGATCCAGCGCCCAGATTTGGTATTGTTATTTTTCCTGCAACAGCAGTAAAAGTTCCACTTTGTGGAGCTCCATCTTTGGTATAAGTTACAGAATAATTTCCAGAATTTGGGATTACCCCAGTGATCATAATATTGCCATTTGTGCCACTACATGTCGTAGGATTCATCGGCGTCAATCCACTCATCGTAGGTAATGGAGGATCAACAAGATTGATTCTTCCTTCTGGTAAATCTACTGTGTCTTTGCATAATACATTCGCAGGATCAGTGAAAATAAACTGTGTATATGTTGCAGCTGATAATCCTGTAAGAGTAAACATGCCATTGCTTACAGTTACAGCTATCGGACCAATGACAATATTATTTTTCTTATATGAAAATTGCAATGTTGCATTTGATGGAATTACATTATTAAACTTAATCGTACCATCATTACCGCTGCATGCTGTTGGATTTGTACTATCTGTTGTAACATTGGTCAAACTTATATTACAAGGATTAAAAATAGATAAATATACTGTAGCAGTATCGCAAACTACAGGATTGCCATTGTCACATTTTCGATATGTGAATCGATCTGTGCCAGTGTAATTCAGTGGCGGATTGTACACATAAGAACCATTCGAATTCAATGTTACAGAGCCACCGTTAACTGGTGTACCTATCATAGAGAAATTTAATAAATCTGAAGATTGAGGATCGGTATCATTGGTTGATACATCTCCGTTTACTGTTGTATTTATTGGCGTACTATTTGCATCATCATTTGCATAGGTTTGATTTTCTGATGCAGGAGTTGGAGTCACATCGATATACACTGTAGCTGTATCACATGCCATTGGCACACCATTATCACAAACAGAATAATTGAATCTTATTTGACCAACAAAATTCAGTGTTGGTGTATATGTAAGTGTACCATTTGGATTCAAAATTACACCACTTGGTATGCTTCCGATCAATGTTGGATTTCCAATATTATTTCCTTGTGGATCACTGTCATTGCATTTGATACACAAGTTTACTGATGTATTTATTGGCGTTGCAGCATGGTCGTTTTGTGCAATGGTAGAATTTGTACCTGGAGCTGTAGTCATTGGTCTTACTTCAATTACCAAGATTGATGTGTCGCAATAGTTGTATGGAGCTGGCTCACATACTTTATATTTTACACTATCTGTTCCTACAAAATTAGGATTTGGTGTGTAAGTATAAGTTCCATCGGAATTGATCACAATATTTCCACGTAGAGTATTGCCCAATTGCATAAAAGTATAACTTGATTTCACCAAATCATTTGTTGCAACTGTACCACTTACAGGAACATTTGTCATTGTCTGATTTATATCAGGATTGGCATTGACACAAGGTTCATTTGTTAAGATCACTTCAGCACTTGGAGGTCCATAACATCCTGTAGTTGCATTAAAATAAAATGCATAAAATGTATCTACTGGAACAGAAGTTGGATTAGATACTGGTGTGCCTAAATGTTTGTCATTGGTAAACCATACTAAACTTGTTCCAACAGGAGGTGTGGCACTGATCAAAGAATTCAAATTAAAAGTATTTGCAGGACAAATATTTTTTACCAAAACGGCTTTATTGAATTGCAAAACTTGATCTAAAGGTTGCATTGAATTTGTAATACCAAATCCAGTAGAAATATATGGAGCAGCCTTTTCAGCAAAAACAATTTCTGAACTTGAGAATTCATAGGCTTTATGCAGAACACTAGATTGCTTTATTTTATCAAATGACCATGCTTTTTTAAAACTATTCACTGGATTTCCACCATCTGCGGAACCCGAATTAAAATGTTGCCAAGTATTGCCTGTTGGATAAGAAAAATAAGTCGGCAAACTGCTTTGAATTCCTGCACTAATTCCATATTGCATAGTCGTTACCCAATTCCCAGTTAAAGGTGGACTTACATTTATATTTGGTACATAGGCAGGAATGGTTAATGGACCAACCCCTACAGTACCAGAGATGGTATTGTCATAAACAGCTTTCAGACCAATATCCAAGATCCCAGTATATGGGCCAAAAGCAGTATTTTCCCAATTTATATTTTTGTTAAGCACATAAGTATTTCCAACAGGATCAACTTTTAGTTCCAATTTCTTTTGTTGCAGTCCCCCAGTAATATTTCCATTTCCCACACCAGTAGATGAAAATGTTAAATTTGTCAATGCAATAGCATCTGTAGGAATGACATCTGATATCTTAAAAGTTTGGGTAAATGATAATGGATAACTTGAACCAACAATAGTTGGATTTGTCCCTGTAGAAATACTGCTTCGCGAATAAGTTGCAATTGCATTTCCACCATTAGAAGTCATGCCACTGACATCGATTGCAGTCGCTACATAAGTTGCAGTTCCTGTATAAATTTGTGCACCAACTACACTTGGTGAAATACTAATTCCAGGGCTGCAAGGATCTAATGGATTCGTCCCATTTGTTTTTTCAATACCATTGTTAATATTATCTCCATCACAATCTGCAGCAAGCCAACCAATAGATGGCGTCATGAATTGCCCTAGAATATTGAATGAACATGAGTCCAATGCATTAGTGCCATCAATAGATTCTTGGATATTTGAAACACCATCGCCATCACAATCTGCATCAGCAATAGAAATATCACATAACAAACTCGTAGATGCCAATGTATAAACTGAATAGGTATCTGGAATAATAGGATTTATTGTAGTAATCGATCCATCTGTGATATTGCTTGCAAAACTGGAAAAATTTGTAGCAGATGTATTTTGTTGAAGACTTTGGATATCGACAGTAGAAGGAATTTTTACCCACTTGGTTCCATCCCATCCTACTATGGTAAGTTTTGCTAAATTATTTCCTGTCATGGTAGCTACATTACTATTGGCATTCCAAGTCAAACTAATCTTAGCAGGAAGAGATCCATTGATATCCCAATATTCCCATACACTTACATTCTCTATAATAAATTGTTTGGACGCTGATGCAAATGGTCCACCTGTAGGCAAAATGGGTTCGTTGCCACCTTTTAAACTTGATGTAACCGCAAGTGTAGGATTTACTCCATAATATGCTGCTGTAGCAGGTGATACCATTGATGCTGCGCTCACAGCAGCAGGTCGATAATTATTGCCATCACCTATAGGAAATACAAATCCATCTGTTCTATAAGTCCGCACATAACCATCAACAAAACCAGAATTGGAAGCTGAAATCCAACTACCAAGTGGTGGAATAAAACTATATACACCGATACTTGTAGTACGTTCGGATCCAATGATACCAGCACTAATCGTACCAGTTAGATTATCTTGAAAATTGTGTTGTCCATAGATGCCGACTTCAGCACCTTGGAAAACGAAAGTACTTCCATAACTTCCTGATTGAGAAAAAGAAAACGTAAATGACCCAAGTAACAAAACTAAAGCCAGTAGAATATTAAATCTTATTTTCTCTATGAAGTGCTGAAGATTCAATTGATGAGAATGCCAAGAATATTTAAAATAAAATCCTTGTATCATTTGTAACATGATTTGATTTTTTAGAATTTAAGTAAAATTTTTTTACTGGAAATTATTCTATTTTAATATCAATCAATATTCTATTATCAAAATAGAATATTAAAAAATAATTTCATTGAAAAATGTAAAAACAAAATTTTAAATATCATGAGAAAAAAAGGATTCCAAATAAAATGTCATCCACTTTATCAAGGAATCCCGAATTTCTGAATTATTTTTTTCCAATATTTTGCTCTGGCTTCAATAAAGATTTTATTGATTCTATATCAGCTTTTAAGGCATCTATCTCAGATGTTTTTTTCAGTAAGTTTTTGATTTTGCTTTTTCAATTCAACGATTTCATTTTGTTGTTCTTTTATTGCTTCTACAAGTACAGGTGTTAGTTTCGCATAATCTACAGCTTTGTAGCCATCACTTCAGTTTCTACAAATTCTGGAAATATTTTTCCAATTCTTGAGCAATGAATCCAATTTGGTTGCCTTCTTTTAGTCCATGCGATTTGAGGAATTCTGATTTGTGATTATAGCTCACGCCTCTAAGGTTTTGAATTTTTTCTAAAGAATTATTTAGATTCCTCACATTCTCTTTGAATCTTACATCAGATGGTGTAATGGTACCTGAAGCCAAAATATTTCCAATGACATGAAGTCTTTGAGTAGGTGTAGAAGTGTTAATACCGACTCTAGTAGTATCTAAGGTCATCGTTGGTGCTCCGTTCATCCCATTGGGATCTACTTGCAGATTAATTTTTCCACCAGTAGATGAATTGATAATATTCAAATCTCTTGCTACTAAGCCAATATCTACATATACGTAACTGTCACCAGGTTGACCATAACCTGGAAATCCAACTAGCCCTGAATTTGTGCAACCTAATGACAATCCATCTCCAGCCACATCTGATTCTAAAAATAAATTTGAAAATCCATTAGGCTCCAAATTTCTCAATCTAAAAAATTCGCTATAACCATTTGTTTTCGATCCTTCGATATTCAACAATGCATCTGGTGTAGTAGTACCAATACCCACATTAACTTGTTCTACTCCAGTAGCACCTAAGACCATTGCATCACTTGCACCAACTTTGGCATTATATCCTATTGCTGAAGCATTGGTAAGTGTAGGCGCAAGACCACCTGTCTCATAACCCAAAAATGTATTTTGACTTCCAGTTGTATTGCTATATCCTGCTCTATAGCCTAAGAAAGTATTTGGAGTTCCAGTAGTATTCAATCTTCCTGCTTCAAATCCTAGGAACACGTTATTATTCGCAAGATTCTCGAAACCTGCATCTCGTCCAAGCGCTGTATTTCTTGCTCCGCTAACATTTTTTAACAAAGATGAATAACCGACAGTAGTATTATCACTTGCATTCGTAGTATAAGCTGCTTGATGACCGATTGCAGTATTATTATCTCCATTTGCATTTGAAAACAGAGAATATCTTCCTAATCCGGAATTATTAATTCCATCTACATTATAGCGAAGTGCTTCTTGTCCTACAGCAGTATTGTCATTGCCTAAAGTATTACTTTGCAATGCATTTGTTCCAACAGCTACGTTCAAATTTCCACTGCTATTTCTTTGCAATGCTTGATGTCCCACTGCTACATTTTGACTGCCTACTGTATTACTCTCACCTGCTGTATTTCCTATCAAAGTATTATAATTGCCTGTAGTATTGTTCACTCCTGATCTAAAACCTGTAGCTGTATTACTGCTACCAGCAGTGTTCAAATATAATGACAATCTACCTACTGCAGTATTATTGTCACCTGTAGTATTGTTAGATAATGCATTATGGCCATGTGCTGTATTTTCTTGACCAGTTGTATTTTTTTGAAGGCTAAAACCACCAACTGCAGTATTATAAAATCCAATAGTATTTTCGAGCAAAGAATTATCTCCTACAGCTGTATTCTGGTAACCTGAAATATTTTTCCTTAAGGCATGTTTCCCAATTGCAGTATTACTATATCCTGTCTGATTCGAATATAAAGATTTTGATCCAACAGCTGTATTACCATAACCATTAAACCATGATCCCAAAATGACATTATTATTCATTAAAGCACTATCGCCTACCGGAACATTATCAAAGCCAGTAACATTATTTTGACCTGCTTTATATCCTATAAAAGTATTGGGAGTACCAGTGGTATTTTCATACCCAGCTTGATAGCCAACAAATGTATTATGGTCAGCTTTATTTAGATGACCTGACCAATATCCCATGATTGTATTTTCAGAAGCATCATCACCTTGTTCACCAGCTCGGTAACCCATATAAACATTTCTTGAACCTGTTTTAGTTAATTTTCCGGTTTCCCATCCTACCATTGTGTTTTCTTCACCAGTAGTATTATTCGCACCAGATGCTTTACCATAAAATGCATTTCTTGAACCTGAAGTATTTTTCCAACCAGATGCATCTCCAAAAAAACAATTGTCCGAACCTGTTGTATTTTCATATCCTGTATATCTTCCGAACATAGCATTACTTGCTCCCGACACATTTTTGAAAAAGGAATTATAACCGAATATTTCATTATAATTTCCTATCTGATTTCCAAAACCAGCTTTGTATCCTACAAACTCATTTTCAGCTCCTGTAGTGTTGTTATATCCTGCGTATGCACCAATAAAGAGATTGCTTCCTTTTGTATTATTTAACCCAGCACGATGACCTACAGCGACTGAATTACTATCTGTAGTCATTGCATATAAAGTACCACGTCCTATCGCAACATTATTATCTCCTGAAGTATTCCCGTAAAGTGCATCTTTGCCAACTGCGACATTTTCATTTCCAGATGTATTGTTGTTCATCGAAGTATAACCAACTGAAGTATTTTCTCCACCTACAGTATTTAAAGCAAGTGAAGCCCCTCCTATTGCAGTATTTCCGGCACCAGTTAGATTCTTCACCATTACATCTGCCCCAACAGCTGTATTAGCAGTACCAGAACTGTTTAACTCTAATGTGCCTCGACCTATTGCAGTATTAAATGAACCATCTACATTTGTAGCTAATGTTCGCGATCCTAGAGCAGTATTTGCTCGTCCTATTGTATTCGCATAACCAGACTGATTACCTACAAATGAATTTGTTGAACCTGTAGTATTACTAAATCCAGCTTGATTGCCAATGAAGACATTATTTGGTGTAGCATTCACATTACCTGCGCCACTTCCTATTGCTATAACTCCAGCTGCTCCAGCATTGCTTCCATTACTTCCCACTCCACCATCTTGAGTGATGTGACTTGTACCATTCCTTAATCGCAGATCAGCTTCTGTTTGACTTGAAGCTAATGGATTGGAATTATCACAAAGACTTTTCCATATCATGCCTCGGTATTGAAATACACAGGCCGAATCAGAATTGTAAATCATCATACCTGCTACAGGCGCTGGTATGGTATTCATCTGAGCCGTCGTCATACGAGGAAATGTCACCGCCTTATTCGTACTTTCAAGTTCTAATAATGAACCTGGCAAAATGGTCGTTGGATTATTTCCCATCTTGACTTGAGCAGTAATTGCAGCGACACTAAAAAAATTTAGTAGTGCAAACTGTAAAAGAAATTTTTTCATATTTAAAAGATTTATAAAATTAATTTAATTCAAAACATTAATAATCTGATCCATTTTCAAAATTTGAAAAATGATATTTCCATGACCGACTTTTCGTCGATCAATAGTTAATTATAATCAGTAAAAGCTTAGGAATAAATTATCGTATTGAAATCCTATAAGAGTGTTTAAGTGCAACTCAAATTTAAATTAGGTTTCAATACGTCACAAATCTATTGATGAAAAAATCAATCTGTAAGACATCAATTAAATTATAATAAATCAAATCTAAATCAAAGTAAACTTATTCATTATTGATACTTATTCTGTCTTATTGATAATTAAATTTCGTCTTCCACAGAATATGCCAATAATTACTCATGTTAGGCTAAATAAAATTCATAATTTACTAGAAATTAAGTTTTCTACAAACTCAATTCTCTACTTAAAGTGTTCAATTGAGGTAAATCTGCTATAAAATACTTCAAAACTCTACAAATTCTTAATTAAACTATATTATATCCAAATAAGTCATTTTTTTAAATATTTAAGGTCATTTCAAAACACTTTAAGGACAGTTTTACTTCATTTATTGCTCAATAGAAAATGGTAAATGATGAATCCAACAGATCTTCACTTTGAAGGCCAAATCAATTGAATCGATACTTCTTCAAGCCAAATTCAATTAATTTCTATTTAACATGCACTCCAATTGACCAAAATCAAAAATTTACTAAATTTCTTAAGCACTAAATAAAAAATAACTATATTTACAATAGAAAATTATACATCCATAATAAAACTAATTATGAAACCACTGTTATTTTTTATCCTACTACTGAGGAGCTTATTAGCTTATTGTCAGACAGGTCCGGCTGCTATTTGTACAAAAGACACTTTATTGTATTATTTTAATTCTTTAGGAGCCGTAGAAATCAAGGCTAAAGATTTTGATCGCGGAAGTTATGATGATAAGACGCCTTCAGAAAAATTGAAATTTAGCTTCGATCGAGAAGGAAAAGATACAAGTAAAATATTTTATTGTGAGGAACTCCTTCTTCAAACATATCCTTGTGATCGAAATTTAGCAAAAAATTGGCTTTATGTTTTTGATGAAGAAAATTATGTTGATTCATGTAATATCTATTTTTATTTCGAAGATAAATTACATATATGTCCATTTGTTGAACAGAATTCTATAAGAATAAATATTTCAATACAAAATCAATTTGATTTTACAGAACCAATAGAAGCTAATATTTATATGAATAATAAATTAGTAAGCACCAAGAGCATAAAAAATAATATTTCTCAAGTTAATTTTTATGTTAGCAAATGTTATATAGATTCGACTTTTAGAGTTGAGTTAACAATGAAAGGTGACCCATTAAGTGGTGTGTGACCTCCTCTGATGTAATGAGAATAAAAATCATGTTTTAGGAAAACAAACGTTTACCAATCCATATTCAATTTTGGCAGCTGATGTAAATGAAAGCAAAAATCTCACAGCTGCAGATGTAAAAGATATTAGATTATTGATTATTGGAAATATTACTCGATTTCCAAAAACTAGCAATTGGAAATTTATTGATGCTGATTATAAATTTTCTGATCCAAGCTACCCTTACGATGCGCCAAAATATGTAGAGTGGATTCAAAGAGATATTACTGTCAAAAAAGTAAACTTCATTGCAATTAAAATGGGGGATGTCAATATGACTGCAAGGTGATCATTCATGAACAATATTAACATTTATGCTAAATCCATTAGGGGAATAATCCTTATTTACTAATGATGATTTTTATTAAAAAAATAGTCATAGAGACATGTATTTACTTATAAATCAATTTAAGTTATATCATAATTTATCGAATAAAATCGAAACTATCACTTTGTTTTAATAAATGTCATCGTTCTAATAACATTCTCTTCATCGTTTATGATGCGCAATAAATAATATCCGTTATCTAAAGTGCTGACATCATAACTCTTTGATTCTTCAGTACGATAAGACTTTAGAATGTTTCCCATTAAATCAATTATTTCAATTCTTTTGATTCCAGTATTATAGTTTAGTTGGAAAGAATTTGTAACAGGATTGGGGAAATAACTCATTTTGATATTTCGAATAGAGTTAGTTCCTACTGACTCTCTATTAAATAAAAAATCTACGACTATTTTACTGGCTGTGTCTTCCTTTTCATAGACATGAAGTTTTATATAGGCATTTCCATCTTTTGAATTATCATATACATGAACATCTGCAGTCATGTTTTGTGCAGCTGCTAAAATATTAGGATTGTCTAGTGGACAAGTCACGGTAAAACTTCCGTAACACTGATTATTGTCGCAAACAAAAGATTCCCAGTCGGAAGGCAAAATAGCATCTTCCCTTTTCCATAGGAGCTCTAGATTCTGTCCACTTTGATTTCTTACAATATTATGACACACCCAATCGGTCGGGTTAGCTGGGTCAGTCGTAAATTTTAATTTACATGGATTTAATTCTGAGCTGAATTTTTGAGTCTGACAATACGCAACTCCAAATCCCAAAATTAATGCAAATAGAACGGTCATTTTTTTCATCTCATTTTTTTTTGACGATTATAAGATATTAAACGAAATTAGCTAAACAAATTAATTACTAGGCTAATTTAACATAGGAAAGCATATAGCATTTATTCCATTAATAATCAAAGATAAGTTAATTTTTAAAATGAAAACAAAAAAAGCCTATACAAATTGCATAGGCTTTTAAATTATATCTGTTATGAACTATAAAACTATCACTTTCTTTGTTATGACACCTTTACTCGTTTTTACTTCAACAAAGTATAAACCTGGAGTCTGATTTAAAGATATAGTATAATCATTCAATCCTGCTTTGATTGATTTGATTTCTGATTGTACTGTCTTACCATTAGAATCATTCAAATTAATAACGGCTGTAGTATTTTCGTCTGATGAAATTTTCAGCTCGATAAAATCTTTTGCTGGATTTGGCGAAACAGCAATAGACTTTATACTATTCTCATCATTGGTAGCTACAACTGATCCAACATTAACATCATCCAAGAAATAAGCCCAACCATCACCTGCAGTGCCTTTCATTCTGATCATTAATTCAGGTGTGCCATCGTAAGCACTTAAATCCACAGATGTCTTTGTCCACTGTGTTGGATCAGGCAAAAAGAAACCAGGAATATGAGAAGTACTTAAATCAGGTGTACATGAATTCATTGCCTCACCTTGTTTTTCATAGACACTTGTCCAAGTTTCACCGCAGTTTGTGCTCACAAGTACTTCCATTTTATCTGTGCTACTTGAATTTTTTGCTGCATAAGCATAGGACCATGACATTCTAGTAGATGCAGAATTGCTTAAATCAATTTTGTCAAAAACCACTGAAGAACTTGCACCTATTACTCCTGGACCATCTGAAAAGGCAAAAAATACCATGTAACGAGAGGCACCAAATCCACCCATTCCATAAGGTGGTGCTACCCCTGAAGCATTTCTAGCAAAAGTAGAATCCTGTTTAAAGATTCTCACCCCTTCATTATAGAAGAAAGTATTAGGAGAAGCTGAAGTACCAACTGGCAATTCGAATCCTTGCTTAATTGAAGTTCCAGCAATAGTTCCATTGAATGTCACTAAATTTGTTTCCTCCAATGTATTGTTTAGCAAATTTAGATCCTTTACAACTCCATTATTAATTTTATCAATAGAAACATTCACAAATGCTGCCCCAACAGTAGCGATTTGATTATTGATGTTGTAATTAACTGTCTGTCCAGGTAATAAAACTCCTGACCAAGTTACTTTTGGTTTTGCAACTCCACCAATAACTGGAATGAAGTCAACAGATTTGATTGTATCTTTAGTTGTGGATAAATTTTTAATAGAAAGCGCAAAACTAAAATTATTATCACACTGATTATCTTTATTTGTAATATTAATTGATTCCAATGAAAGATCTGTGTAAAGTCCTGTAATTGCCTTTGGTTGAGAAACACCAGTTTGAATAACTTCTTTAGATGATGCAGTATTATTCTGAACATAAGCCACAACACCTAATTCTGAATAAGAGTAAATATAAGCTGGAATTGGCACTTTAAAACTCACTAATTTTGTTGCACCAGCTGCAAATAGTATCCAGTATTTTTGTTCCTGCTGCAGATGGAATCATTTTGCGCATCACATTGTGAAATTCAGTTTCACCATTAGTTGCTGCTTGTTTTGAAAAACGAATTTCTCTTTCGATAATTGCAGTTTGTAAAACATAATTTGCATTATTAAAATTCGAAGCGCTCACATTCTTAATAGCGACATTAATCTCCATAGAATCTTTTGCTCCATTCGATCCCAATAATAAATTATGATTTACATTAATTTCAATTGGAGATGTTACTGCTAATCTTGAATTCAAATAACTTGCAGTCACATTTAATGGGTGAGTGGGGCTACTAGTACCGGGTGCAGCTATCTTTCCATCAACTCTACAATTTGGTGCAGAATTGATACCATAATATGTCACTCTAGTCGATACATCAGGGATATTCTGAGCATACATTGGATCACCAGTAACTGGTATATGACATTGAAAAGCCACACTTACTACTGATTTGCCAAAAGGCTCAAGAAAAGCCCTAAAAATTGGATTTGTTGCAGCACAAGGAGGACATGTGGCACTAGAAAAATCTTCAACCAAAATAGTTCGTGGAGCTTGTCCAAATAATGCCGAACTAAGTGTAAACTGAAGTAAAACAATAAAAATAGTAAATTTTAAATTCATAATTCTTAATTTAGAAATAGGTAAATGAATTTATAAAATTACAAAAATATCTTAAGTCAGGGCGAAAAAATATCTATCCTAATATATTGTGCAAAACATAATATATAAGCATTTTATATTTAATAATTAATACATAATATTTAATTCATATATTAAATCAATTTGCACAAGTATCTTACACTATAGATCATAAATTATATTTTCCAGATTAATTTACAATTTGAATTTGACTCGTTTTCATAGTTTGTAAAGATTCCTATTTTTTGGCAGAAAAGTCAAAACTATTTTAAATCTCTTTTTAGACTAAATGAAATAATCTTAAATCAAATGACTTTAGAATTTAACCCATCTCTTAGTCTCATTTCCTATTGTAATAAAATACATTCCAACAGATAGATTGTGTACTTCCAATTGAAATAATTGATCGTCAATTTTTTCAATGTTCACTTCATACTGTTTTCCATTGATGGAGCACACTTTTAATGTTTCTGCATTGTCGACAGAGTTGAGGTAAAGTATATCATGGCTTGGATTGGGATAAACTTTCCAATCAATTCTACTCTCAAAATCATTTGCATCAGTAATGGGACATTTAACTTGAACCTGTGAAAATCTCCATTCGGTCGTTCCATCTCCTAATTGTCCAAGTTCATTTGAACCCCAAGACCATAATGTACCATCATTTCTTAATGCTGCTGCCGAATTAAGAAAAGAAGTTATAGTCTTCCAATTTACAATAGAAGTGACTTGTTTTGGTTTATATATAGCAACTGAACTCCCATTCCCAAGATTTGAACCCCAAACCCATAAAGTATTATTATTTTTTATAGCATAACTTGTACCATAATCTGCAGTTATGAATTTCCAGTCTGATTGAATACCCACTTTAGTTGGTATAAGTTTTTCTATGGTGCTACCATCCCCTAATTGACCATAAACATTTTCACCCCATGCCCAAATCGTGCCATCTGTTTTTAAAGCAATGACATGTGATACCTTACAACTAAGCTCTTTCCAATTTTTATCGACTCCCACTATTGATGGAAAAGTTCTTGGATTTTTAGTCCCATTTCCGAGCTGTCCAAATCTATTATTTCCCCAAGCCCAAATAGTGCCATCTGTTTTCAAAGCAACTGCTGCCTCATCACATCCGTTTATTGTTTTCCAATTGGAGGCAGTTCCAACTTGTGTAGGTGTGTTTCTAAAATATACTAAAGTATCACCGAGCTGAGCTTTACCATTTATTCCCCAAGCCCACAAAGTTCCATCTTTTTTTATTGCAAAACTAAAATAGGTATTCGCACTTATAAAAACCCAATCCTTGACTTGTCCAATTTGAGTCGGTATGTTTTTGTCAGTATGTGTGCCATCGCCCAATTGTCCATATTTATTGAAACCCCAAGCCCATAATGTTCCATCATTCTTTATCGCCATGGAATGTCCTGCTCCTGCACTGATAACACTCCAATCCTGAGAAAATCCAATTTGAACTGGACTGCTCTTCGACACAGATGTACCATCCCCCAATTGGCCATAAAAATTTGCTCCCCATGACCATAACGATCCATCATTTTTTATAGCTAATGCATGATGTGAGCCCATGCTTACTTTTTGCCAACATTGGGCATTTAAAAAATTTGTAATGATTATTAAAAAATAAAGTACAAGTTTTTTCATCTTTTGATTTTTTATGAGTTAAATAACTGACCTCACTAATTCAAGTTTGAATTAATGCTATGATTAATTTTGCTAAATAAATTTATTTATCGAATTGCTAAACCCTTACAATTTTATCCAAGATTTTGAAGTGGATCCTAAATGAATAAAATACATTCCAGGTTTTAATTTTTGCACATTGATCTGATTTAAATTTTCTCCAACTTTCTTCACATCCATATGAATCTGTTGACCACTATAGTTTGTGATTATTACAGCACCAGGATTATTTTTTGCATAAATATAAATATTATCTTTTGCTGGATTTGGATAAATCTCAAATGAGATATCTTCTTTCTTTATATCTATTCCTGTTGTTGATTTTTTATTTGCTATGATGACTCCTTGCCCAAAACTTGTGATCCAAAGTTCTTCTGGTTTATAAGGATTGAAAAATATACGCATAGGATGTCGAAAAGGATAATCTGTCAATTGGAAGGTCGGCAGATTACTATTCACATTTGATGAATAATATAATCCTCCAACTTCAGTACTCACATAAATTTCATTGGGATTAGTCGGAGAAATGGTGGCAGATTCGACTCTTTCATGATTAAAAATGCGCGTCCATGTCAATCCTCTATCTGTGGTCTTATAAAGGCCTCCTACATTCTGCGAAGCTGCGACTCCCCATCCAGAAAATACACCTACATACCAAGTATTTTGTGTCGGATCATGCGGATCTACTACGACATCTTTAGTCCAATATCTCATTCCTGAATGTGATCTGTCAGACCAACTATTTGTAGCAGGATCAAATAAAAACACACCGCTACTTGCTGTAAAATTTGGATCGCGATGTCCTGAATACGATGCCAATATTTTTCTATCATTAAGCACTATAATATTGTATGGATGACCTTCCGTTCGAGGAGGATCTGGTAGTTTTGTCCATGTCGCAGAAGCTCCTGCATTTGCATTTTTTGTTTGCCAAATTCCGCCTACTCCTACTGTACTATTCACACGTGCAGCATAAAGTGTATTGTCCTCATTTGGATGTGTAGCAACCCATGCAATGATGTCACTAAAATTGCTCATCGCTGTCCATGTCTTTCCATTATCCTTACTAAATTTTACTTCACCAGTATTATCTGGTCGATCTAAATGACTGTCACCTAATCTCGTACTCTGATACAAATCATGTATCTTTGAAGTGGCCATGTACAATGTCTTTTTATCATTTGATGTAACGATTCTATAGGATGTATTGTCTTGATGACCGGTATAATCAAATGACCAATTTTCTCCTGCGTCTGATGTTCGAGTTCCTTTGATATCTGAAAGACAGGTCCACAAATTATTTTGATCTATCCAATGAATCTGCCATGCTGAAACTTGATTGAGATCACCATTGCTCCTATAAGTCTTATATCGCGGTATCTTCGCATTTTGATTATTTTCTTGTGATGGATTTACATAAAGTTGATTCCATAAAGTGCCACCATTTTTGTCGAATGTATAAAACCTAAATCTGTAAAATAACAAATCTCAGCATTGCGCGGATGAACCGAAAGTCCTAGTACATACTCTCCATACCACCAACCTTCATCTCCCCCATCTCCGCTGTATCCTGTTCGAATATTTACATTGTTTAAAGAATTAAATACACTACTCCAAGATGCTCCTGCATTTACAGATTTTAGAATCAATGGATGTCGAACATTGGCATCTCCATTGATGTATTGCAATCCACCTATATAAATCGTGTTGATATTATTTTCAGCCATTGCAATGAATTTGACATGATGATTCGAAAATTGAATACCAGTGTTTTTTGTCACCCATACTCCTGATGCATCATCCATAGATATCACATTGTTCACAAAATTATCGAAGAGGAATAAATCATTATCATCTTCACCGTTTAGTAAATTCAGCACTCCTGTCAATGCAAAAAATCGTAAACTTGCCCCAGTCCTCGCAGCACAAAAAGAAATAATTCCTGTTCCACTTGGTATTCCTGAATTCGTCCACAAAGCGAATGTTGATCCATTGTTGGTCGATCGGATGATACCATCTATTGTAGCAATATAAATATTATTCCCATCAAAAAAAGCACCGCCAGATTGCAATCCCAAAGTAAAATTTTTTGCTGTATAAATTGCATTAAAACTATTGCCTCCATTTTGTGAAATAAAAAGTTTTGTCTTTTGTGAAATGATGACTTGATTCGGATTATTGTAATTCACATAGATGGCATCTAAGAATTCGGTAGGATCAGGATTACCAGCACATTTACTCCAGCTAATACCTCCGTCAGTAGATTTTACTGGAGCCGCACGATCATCATATCCGTCAGGTTTGTATGATATGGCATAACGAATATTATTATCTATCGTAAAGCAAACTTTGCTATAGTTTCCTCCTTGAATTTGTTGATGATGCTGCAACTTCCAATTCAGACCAGCCTCCATACTTTGATACATGCTCGATAAATCGCAAGACACATAAACCTCTTGTTCATTATTAGGATTTGGCGAAGGAAAAAATAATGCACCTCCACCACCAATTCCAATAGATCTGAATTGGTTCACTTGGCAAATTAAACTAATTGGAAGTATTAAAATTAAAAGGAATAGGTTTTTCATGGTTGGTAATTTTTTTTAATAAATTAAACAAGGTTTTCTTTTAAGGCTTTGGTTACGGCTTCTGTTTTTGAATTTACATGAAGCTTTTCATAAATATGTTTTATATGCGTTTGGACAGTAAAAAAACTTATAAATAGTTTGTCTGCTACTAGCTTGTATGAATCGCCTTCAACCAACAATTGCAATATTTCTTTCTCGCGATCTGTTAATGCAAAAGTAGAATTTGCAACTGAAATCCCATTAGGAGATTTGACCAGAGCGAGTACTTTTCTTGCTACCAGTGGACTCATTGGCGCACCACCATCCATGACATCTTTGATAAAGCTGGTTATGGTATCTGAGTTTGTACTTTTCAACATATAACCTGCCGCACCCGCTTTGATGGCTTGAAAAATTCTATCCGCATCTTCAAAGACAGTTTGCATCACAATTTTGATATTTGGAAACTGTGAAGAAATCAATTTACTGGCTTCAATTCCATTCATTCCAGGCATCTCTATATCCATCAAAATCACATCAGGATTAGATTGCAGAATGTCTTTCATCAAGTTAGAACAATCTGGAAACGCACCAGTGCAAAGCATTCCATCACTATCGTTTAGCACCAATTGGATGCTATCTCTAAGATGTCTATTGTCTTCAAATAATGCAACTTTAATCATTTTTTACTTTTGAATTATGTACAAATATAATATTTTTTTTCTTCAAGTCTTACAAAAAGCATTGCAGTTATTATAACCACTGCAATGCTAGATAAACGCATAAAAAATATGCTTAGGAATGAACTTAGTTTGACTTCTGAAACTGTATAGCTTGACTTTTATGTTTTGATTTTATCTGGAGAATATATTGGGCTGGACTTAATTGTCTGATATCTATATGAAGTTTTTGTCCTATTTCCACTGATTTGTAAAATTGATTGGATTGAAGCTGCCCATTTATTGAAAAAATACCAATATTTAAATCTGAGAGCGATTCAAATGCTGTTAAACTAATCTGATCTTCTGTGAGGATAAACTTATTCTTATCGATCAAATTATCTTGTGTTCTGCTCAATAAATTCACTGTTATCAATGCTGAGGAGTCAAGACAATTATTATCATCTTTTATAAATAATTTATAATCACCAGGAGCTAGTTTTTCAATATCTTCTATGGTATCTTTCTTTTCATTATCCTTAATCCATAAATATTGATAAGGGAATTGCCACCTGTGACTGTAACATAAATTGCACCTGAGCTTTGGGCTGTAGCATGGACTATTGAATCATTCGTAACAATAATTTTATCTGGCTCTCCTACGGTGTATTTAAATATATTTTTACAATTATAAAAATCAGTTACAGTACAAATATAATTACCTGCTTTAATATTTACTAAATTTTCATCAATGGAATTCATATTCCATTGAAAACTATATGGGGGACTTCCACCTTCTATTTCTTGAAATATCGCTCCATTGGTAGACCCAAAACAATATGCATCCATCACATTACTATTGGTGTTAACAATTTCAGTTGCAGCAGTAAAGATTGCTGCAAAGGTTGCACTACAATGATTATTATCTGTTACAGTAACACTGTATTGTATATTGGGAGCAAGATTTTCTATTTTATCAACATTCATTTCTCCTGTGCTCCAATTGATCGAATAAGGAGGCGTTCCACCGGTAGTATTAATCATTATTGATCCATCTGCCACTCCAAAACATTTTTGCCCTGAAACTGACCAAAATATATTCAATGAACTTGGTTCAATAATTTCAGTTGATGCAGTTGCGCTACATTTGAGATATGAATCATCTGTTACAGTAACTGTATAAATCCCTTTTTTTAAATCTGAAATATTTCTAGTCGTTTTATTATTAGACCATAAATATGATAAATTATAGGGTCCAGCATAATTAACAAGCAAATTTATTTTTCCATCTTCTTCAGAGTGACAAGAAATATCCGTTTTAATTGCATTTAGATCAATCACATCATTTCGCTTTGCAATATTTATGGTAGTTATGGCAGCACATCCCCTGCTATCTGTGATGGTGACTTGCACCGTAGCTACTCCTAAATTTGGAATAATCTTCGTCGTACCATTACCTCCTGCATGTTTCCAGTTATAAGTATATCCCGGAACCCCTCCTGTTGGATTCAAATGGATCTCGCCATTGTTTAGTTTTGGACAAGACTCATATTTATCATAATTAATGATAACATCATAATTATAGTTAAGTGTATAAGAGGCTGTCCTATTTATTATCCCACCAGACAATGTCTTCCCAGTTACTGTCACTGTATATGTACCCACTGGCAAAGCTCTGATCAATGATGTTGTCCTACCATTTGACCATAAGTAGGTAAAGTTCGAAACACCTCCACTAATATTTACTGGATCTGCTCTAAGCTCACCAGTAGAACCACCATGACAAGTCACATCCTTAACTTTTACAATCGAAACTGAAAAATTTTGACAGATTGCATTCAAACTGAAAAGAAGAATGATTAAAATAATTTGTAATATTAAATTTTTCATATTAAAGGGTTATTTTGATTTTGATTGCAAGATATTTGTCTTATTAACCAGTCCAAAAAATGAATTTTCTTTTGAAATAAAACATTTATTTTTGATTGCATAACATGATATTAGATTGCGCAAAAACAAAAATTCCACACATCATTAATAAGATAAAAATCAGAATTGATTTCGTAGCTTTTATTTGAAAGGTATTATTGCTTGACTTTAACATATTTATCTAAATTTATTATTACAGGATAAGAAAAATTAATAAAATCTCCATTTATTTCATTTAACAGTACAAAATTACTTGGGTCTGGAATTTTTGACAATACCATAAATGAGGGATATTTATTAGTTAATGGTTAAAAGTGAATGGCTAAAAGTGGGAAATAAAAAGTGGAAAGTAGAAAGTAGAAAGATAATCGCGATCGACTATTTGCTAACGACTAACTACTAACCACTATTCAAATTTAAAGCTTTATAAACTTCTTTGACTTATCCGCTACTTTAATGATATACATCCCTGAAGGAATATTCATACAATCAATCGATAGCTTGTTTTCTCCTTTTGCTATTTCTACAAATTCTTGCTTTATCAAAGCGCCATTTAAATCAAATATTTGCATCACAGTTTGATCTTCATATGTAGAACTAAGTTTGATGTTGAGATTTAATTCTACTGGACTTGTACAATAGTCAATCGCAATATTTTTCTCTGGTAGTGATTCACTTATTTCTGATCTTGTACTCGCTCCAGTTTCAATGAATGATACAGCTGTTTGCTTCACCTGAAATCCACCTGGCTGCCCTTTGCTATAAATTCGAACGACATAAGTTGCATTAGCTTTATACTCAGGCGCTGCAAGTTTCACAGAAGGCATTTTGTCTCCAAATAAATTGTCATCTATAGTCTTAATCAATGTTAGACCACCTCCATTATACTCATAGATAGACATCACTGCATCATTTACTTCACCTTGTATTGTATTAATTTCCATATAGCCTGGGGAATCCACTACTTTATATGTAAAAAACACATCTGGACTCACCACTGTATTAGGTGAAATGGGAGCATTACTTGTACCAAGATACCATGTGTTTATATCTCTTGTTAGGCTTACATGAGGTTCAACATAAATATAACCTTTGTTCTGTGAATAATTAATTTTTGTACTAGCATTGAAATACACTGGTGCACCATAATTAGAAATATTATCACATTTTGCAGAAATTCTAAATAAATATTTTGTACCCTGAGCTAAATTGGAAATAGTGTAAGGGCTCGCATTTACATTGACTGATTTCCATTCTGCTGACCAATGAGGTCTATATTCAATTTTCATTGTCTGATTCTGATTGCTGAAACTAACTGTAATAGAATTCGATGTGCTCGAGTGACTTAAATTAGTAACAGAAGAAAAGCATGAAGCTAAAGTCCCATTCTGATAAACAATTATTTTCTTAGTAATATTACCTCTCTTGACGATTATTTCAGCCGACCTTGAACTGATATATGTACTGACATCCATAATAACCGCTGGACATGAATTAAAAGTTTGAGAATTAAGTCCATTAGGAAATTGAATCCAGCTTGCAGATTTTGTCATGGTGACTGTACTATCCGATTCAACGAGAACATTTATTCTTTGACTAGCTCCATCTAGTTTATAATTTAATTGATCAACTTTCAATGTTGGCAATAACTTAAATGTTTCAATATACGTATTATTTGTTTCATTTGTTTCTGCAATCTGATTATCTGCATCAATTTTTATCAATAGAAAATAATCACCGGCACGTTGGTTACAAGGAATATCTAATATAAATACATCAGTAAAATTTGAATTCTGTGGCATTGAACTTATTGATTTACTGAACACGATTAATCCATCGTTGATATTCTTAGTCTTAGAAATATATCCATAAATTTTATATGACCCTACAGCAGTTCCCACATTTTCAACGATTACATTATAGCTCATACTAGTCATTGCATAATTTGTGCTTTTAGTAATCGGTTTAATTCCTTTGAATTTAAGATCTCCTGCAAAATTTTTAATAGCAAAAAGATTAAGTAAAATAAAGATTAAATACAAATTAAATTTTTTCATGATAATTTTTTTTTATTTTTTTAATAGTACAAAGTTGCGACAATTCGAATGGTCTCACAATCCCATGTTTACGGTATATTTATTTAGTTAATGGATAAGAGTGAAAAGAGAATAGTGGATAAGTAGTGAATAGATAATAGTGAATAGATAATAGTGAATAGATAATAGTGAATAGATAATAGTGAATAGATAATAGTGAATAGATAATAGTGAATAGATAATAGTGAATAGATAATAGTGAATAGATAATAGTGAATAGATAATAGTGAATAGATAATAGTGAATAGATAATAGTGAATAGATAATAGTGAATAGATAATAGTGAATAGTAATTGACTAACTAATAACTAACTACTAATTACTAACCACTAATTACTAACCACTAATTACTAATAAAAAAAGGTGACATCAAATGACATCACCCACATAAATAAATTATACGCAAATAATAGAATTTATTCTCTTGAAACTTTAGATATCTTGACCGAAGCTTGACCTAATGCTGTTTCAACTTGTAAAACGTAAAGGCCCATTGGAATATCAGAAAAATCTACCTCATCAATATCTTGAGGATTCGGAAAATACAGAATTTGCTTTCCTTGCAGATCATAGATACTCATGCTTTTTATTTCAATATTTTCTAAATACTTAAAATGTACTTTTTGGTCAGTAAATGAATAGTAAACCTTCATTTTTTCGAGAATAGTTTTGTCAACTGCTGTAAGTTGGAGAATTTCATATTCTTCTATTACATTACATCCTTTAGTATCCTTCATTACTATCCTATATATACCAGCATTTTGATTATAAATATCCTCATCTGCACTAATTTCCTCCCCTTGAGAATCAGTCCAAATATAACTCAATGGCAAATTACCATTGACATTTGTTACATCAATATTTCCACCTGTATTACCAATACGATGATCAATTTTATTTAATTTTATTTTAAATTCAGGCGGATTATTTAGGATAAAATTCTTATTTTCTTTGCATCCAAAATTATCTGTCACAGTAACAGAATAAGAACCCGCAGGCTTTAAAAATATATGACTTAGTGTTGATCCTGTATTCCACAAAAAAGTATATGGTAACTTACCACCCATAGCTGTAGCTACAACAGCTCCATTAGATCCTTCGAAACAATCTGGATCTGTAGCAGTATGATTTATTATAAGTTTTGGTTCTTCTTTCACATTAAAATTTCCAGTACTAATACTACATCCATCAGCTTCACCAGCAATAGCTGTTATTGTTGCTTTATAATTTCCAGCAGGTATATTTTTTAAATTTGGAGTTATCTGACCATTTGACCATTTAAATTGATAGACTCCAAAGGGGCTTATAGTAAGATTAATATTCCCTGTACTTTCTCCAAAACATTTTACATGAGTGATCGTTTCATTTACTTCAATCTGAGGTCTCTTTCCAACAGTCAATGAAGCGACTCTACTACAGCCATTGTTATCTGTAATTGTAAAAGCAAATGTACCAGGTGCTAGGTCCTTGGCAGGCATAGAGGTTCCTGTTTTTATGCCAGTTACAAAAATATTTTTCCAAGAATATGTATAAGGCGCAACACCACCACTTGGATTTATATCAACTGCCCCGTTAAACTCATTTCCACATGTTTTAATTACATCTTGAGTATAACTAATTTTTGGTTCATAGAGAAGTGTAAAACTTTTTGTTTTAACAATTGTGAATGGTGGCGCAGATCTATGCCCAGTGACAGTAACAGAATACGTTGCTGGTGCAAGATTGGTGATAGTTTGTGTCACTTCATTGTTAGACCATTTGTAAGTAAATAGAGTAAATGAACCTGATATATTAACAGGTTTGGCTTTGATTGTGCCAACATTCAAGTTTTCACATACGACTTTTTGTATTAGCTCGATATCTACACTAAATGTTTGTGAATAAAGTGCTGCACTTAAAAGAAATAATAAAAGGGTAATTTGCTTTTTCATATTTTTTAGTTTTTTAAAGTTTTTAATTTATTTATGTCACAAAGATCTTATGAGTTGAAATCTACTACAATACCATAAATGAGGGATATTTTAGTTTATGGTTAAAAGTGAAAAGAGAATAGTGGGGAGAGGAGAGTGGAAAGTAGAAAGTAGAAAGTAATAAGTTGTTAATGCCTGAATAGCGTTGACTTTTTAACTCACGTTCAACTCAATAATATTTTAATATAAACAACAACATTCACTAAAATTTAAGAGGTAACAGCGCTATTATACTAATTGGAAAAAAGGTTGCTTGAAAGTGACAGAAAAGTTTCGAACGTCGATAAATCACTTTGAAATAGTGTTCAGATTTTTACTAACTCAAATCTACCCTTTCAGCTTCTGCTCTGGTATAGATACAATAACACAAGTCCCAACTCCAATCTCACTTTTAAAAAAGGCCTTCCCCTGAATCACTTTACATCGCTCTTCGATACTATTGACTCCTCTACCCTTGCGAACATTATTCATGTCAAATCCCTTGCCATTGTCTGTAACACTCATCGTAACAAGTCCATTTTCTCGAATAAAATTCAATGCAATCTTACTACAATGACTATATTTCAATGCGTTGTTTAAGGCTTCTTTAAAACTGAGATAAAATACTTTCTTTGCTTCAAGATTCAATACAAAATTTAAATCTAAATTTTTATGTTCAAGAATAAAATTGACTTGTTTTGCATCACAAATTGTCTTTCCAGTATGGTTGATTTTGTCGATCAATTGACCAATACTTTCTTCATTGGTGTGAAGTGTCCATACAATATCGCGAAGCGATTCAGTTGCTTCCTTTGCATTGACACTGATTGTTTCTAATAAGGATTTTACTTGACTGGATTGCTCGACTTTCTTCATCGCAAAATCAGAATAAAATCCTATACTCGTTATTGTCGATGCAATATCATCATGCAGATCATTTGCGACCTTGTTCTTCAATTTTTGCATTTTTACCAGCTCTTGAATTTTAATTCTATAGTATGTATATAGTAATCCCAATATAAACAACAAGATTAAAGATCGAAACCACCAAGTCTGAGCAAAGTGTTTGTTGACTCTAAACTCAATGACATCCTTTGCCAAAAAAGTTTCACCATCTTTGTTTGAAGTGCGTAATTTAAATTTGTAATCTCCTGGACTTAATGAAAGTAACTGGATGGGATGAAGTGTATATAGTACCCGCCAACTTGTATCCTCAGTTCCAGCAACAAACTGGTATTCCAATTGCATTGACTGCATCGGGTCGATATTCAAAAGTGAAGGCGTAATCTCAATATTATTTTCATTATGTTTGAGGTCTAATTTCAACCGATATTCATCTTCTGAAATTCGCTTATTATTAATTCTCAACTCTGCTATAAATGGTTGATATAATTTTGTATGAGCAACCAATGAATCTGGATGAAAAAACAAAAATCCATTTTTTCGACCTGTAAGTATGTAGCCATTATCAGTAACGGTAATTTGTGATGCACCATCACTAAAAGCCAAACCATAATGAGCATCAAATGAATTTCCTTGATTTTTCTTTGGATTATAAAGAAACAAATTTTGATTGTTTTTAAGTACAAGATTTCCTGAAGGCAAAGTCTCAAAATCAAAGAATATACTTGTTGATAAACCTGAGGCTTGAGAATAATTATTTAATTTTTTATCCTTAGAAATACACCAAAGTCCGCTTGGCTTTGTGATCATCCACAGATCCCCTTGATCATCTTTATTTATTCGGAATGGCAGTGCAGAACTATTAATAGAATCATTCGCAATATCAAAAAAAATACTTTTGCTTTTTGTATTAAACTCATATTGGTAAATTCGCGAACTGTGATCACAAATCAGAATTTTGTTTGAATCAATTACTAAGTCTGTCACATCCGATGCTCTATGGATTGTATCTCTACTCCGAAGTTTCAATTTCTCATAATCAAAGTCAAAATGAATCAAGCCCACATCAAATAATCCACAATAAAGCTGACCCAACTGATCTAATTCAAATGATGTAAACAATGTCCTTGATTTAAAAACATCTTGCGATAACTCATACACGAAACACTCCTTATGCAGATCAAACAATGCCAGTCTATTGGTCGCCGACACCCATAGAAAATTCTGATATCGAATAATCTTATGCGAATATACAAAGCTATAATTTGAAGGGCAATGAAGTTCACTTATCACATTTGTTTTAAAATTATATCGAAGTAAGCTTCCACTTTGCTTTGTCGCAAAATAAATTTCATCCTTCTTCTCATCATGATAAATAGCTGCAACATGTCTACCTTTAAGATCAAATAGAATCTTTGGAATACACTGGAATCTAGGATCGACTTTCCAGAGTCCTCTATCTCCACCTACCCACTTAACATTATTATCATCATTACATAATGTAAATATCATCCGATTCGGAATATGTCGATTTGCATTCGTTGTATCATTGATCAGAATACTATGTTTCGAAATCATATCATATTCCAACAGTCCTTCTGAGCATGCAACCCAGAGTTTATTATTTCCAATTGATTGAATCGACCATCTCTTAAAATCATCTGATAATACATCAGATTTTGAACTTGCTTTGTGGTACTCCCAAAGTCTAGAGCTAAGATTGTAAATAGCAAACCCATCGCCAGAAGTACTGACATAAATCGTCTCACCATTATTAGAATAAATATCAGAAAATTCTATTGGAGCATTCAACTTCGCTTCATTGTGATAATGTGCAAATTCTTTTTTCTTTTTATTATAACTATATAAACCTACATTACTACAAATCCATATTTCATCCTTACTTTTATCTTTAATGGTATTGATACAATTGTATTTCCTTACTTTCAATTTTTGTTCTTGAATATATTCTTTCCAAGGGATAGAAATAAAAGTATCGCGTGACTCCTCATAATAAAGTGGATCTCTATTATCCAATACTATCCATATCTTTTCATCGGCGTCTTCATAGATATGATGAGTGATTGAAGTTTGCAATTCAGTATATTTGCTATTCACAAAATGTCCAAAAGTATCTTGTATCGGATCCAATACACTTATCCCTTCTGCTGTAGCAATCCATAATTTGTTTTTTCTACTTAACAATAAATCATTGATCAATAGTGAAACAGGATTCGCCCAAAAAATCTAATTTTTGAAAATTGTAGGGATTCTGTATTACATCCTGAGCTGGAAGGATATGTCCAAATAATATGAAAATCATGTGCACTGAAATTCTAATTATATGGATGGTCAATTGGTTCACAGCACAATGTAGAAAAAACTTTGCTATTTAAAAATTATACTTTCATTTTTTTATTACAATGAGGTATTTTTCTATTTCAAAATAAAGATAAAACATATTATTTTTAGAATTAATATAATAATCCAATAAAAATTCTTTAAAAAATATAGAAACTGATTATCTTTCCCATCTTAACGGAAGAAAATGCAGAAAAAACTGAATTTAGTTGACGGTATATTATTGGTCACTGGATCGATGATCGGCTCTGGAATATTTATTGTTACTGCTGACATCGCAAGGAATGTGGGCGGCGGCGGATATATATTGCTCTGTTGGATTTTGGCAGGTATCATGACGATTATGGCAGCATTAAGCTATGGAGAATTGGCGAGTATGTATCCCAAAGCTGGAGGTCAATATGTTTACTTAAAAGAAGCTTATAATCCCCTTATTGGATTTCTATATGGATGGACTCTATTCACTGTAATACAAACGGGAACCATAGCTGCAGTGGCTGTAGCCTTTGCAAAGTACACAGGAGTCTTTGTTCCATTTTTTAGTGAAAAAAATATTTTATTTGACTTAGGATTCTTTAAAATTTCTGGTGCACAATTACTTGCGATAGGAAGTATTTTGCTTTTGACATGGTTCAATAGTCGTGGAATACAACAAGGAAGTATGCTACAACGAATATTTACTTTTACAAAACTCGCAGCATTATTTGGATTGATTTTATTGGGATTTTTTTATTTTGATAAAAACACATGGGCATTAAATTGGAATAGTTTTTTTGCTGCCGCAAAGGTAACTAATGACAATGGTCAATTAACTGTGGTGACACTTTCAGGTATCGCATTGATCAGTGGAATTGGTGTTTCCATGGTGGGGACTTTGTTCTCTAGTGATGCATGGAATAATGTTACTTTTGTTTCTGGTGAAATGGAGAATCCACATAAAAATGTTGCAAAAAGCATGGTATTTGGAACCATCGTCGTAACACTAATTTATTTATTGGCAAATGTAATTTATCTCGGATTACTTCCCGTAGTTGGATCACCTGATGGACACGAAGTGATGGATCGAGGACTGCAGTTCGCTACAAACGATCGTGTGGGAACAGCAGCAGCATATCAGATCTTTGGCTCAGTAGCTGTTTTTCTAATGGCTGGCTTGATTATGATTTCAACTTTTGGATGTAATAATGGTCTGATTTTATCTGGGGCTCGAGTCTATAAAGTTATGGCTGAGGATGGTTTGTTTTTCAAAAAAGCTGCAGAACTCAATCAATCTCAAGTTCCAGGAAAAGCACTTTGGTTTCAATGTCTGTGGACCAGTTTATTATGCCTCTCTGGGACTTATGGTGACCTATTAGATTATGTTGTTTTTGCAGTTTTGATTTTTTATATTTTAACAGTAGCTGCAGTTTTTATTTTAAGATCGAAAGCACCGAATATGGAAAGACCTTATTCTACACTTGGTTATCCTTTCATCCCTGCAATTTATATCATTCTAGCCAGTTTGATTTGCATCATTCTTTTGATTTACAAACCTAGTTTTACATGGCCAGGCTTAATTATTGTCTTAGCTGGAATTCCTGTTTACTATTTTATTTCACAGGGAAATAAAAGACTTAGCTAAAATTATATTTTTCTTAAATTAAAAACAAATATGTAAATTTGACAGACAAGAAAATAAACTTGGGCCAAAAACATGATCTAAACCTGATAAAAAAATAAAAATTCATATATAAAAATATTATAATATGAATATTAAAGATTAAATATTTTTTTAAACAAAACAAAATCTTTTTTATGAAAACAAATTGGTTAGCTATTGTGGTATGTCTTATAGTAGGCATGGCTTTAGGCTTTTTATGGTATGGCGCTCTGTTTCAAAATCAATGGATGGCTGGCAACGGCATCACGATGACTGGCGATCAAATGTTTAAAAATGGTGTTGCCATGGATATGTCTATGACGCCTATGATCTTTAATACGATTGCAATGCTTGTCTATGCATTAGTCATGAATTGGTTAATTCAGAAAACTGGATCTAATGATTTAGTGTCTGGATTAACATTAGGGGCTGTAATTGGCGGAATTCACTTATTCGGAATTATTACAGGCAACATGTTCGCTGGAAATCCAATGAGTCTAAGCATGGTAGACGGATCTTATACTTTTATTTTATTTGCGGTAATGGGTGCTATCCTTGGCGCTTGGCAGAAGAAATAAATACAATGTTGAATTTATATGCAGTTGGATTCTGATATTTACTATTCAACTGCATATTTCTTTATAACAATAAATTAATAATAATCTATTCCATTCTATCTTAATAAGTTTACATCTCCTGTTGCTATTTTGATTAAACCATTTGGTCCCTTATATTTAATCAAATATACATATACACCTGGTATACATTTTTTACCATTGAAATTTCCATCCCAACTTGGAATTATGGATGTACTACTAAATATTCTATTCTCCCATTTAGAATAAATAGAACATTCTAGAATTTCTGTAAAGGGTGATGCAATGGGTTGCCAAAGATCATTAAGACGATCATCATTAGGAGAGAATGAATTGGGGACATATACTTGAGCCTCATTATTGACAAATACAAAAAATGACTCTGACCATTGACATCCATTCTCATCAGTAAAGCTGATCGTATATTGCTGCGTTTCCGTCGCATAGATTCTAAATGAATTGGAATCAATGATTTCGATTTGCTTCATTGGTGTTATAGAAAAAGAAACTAATTTCCCTTGTGATAAAACAATTCTTTGTATGACCGTCTCTGGATTCTCCAAATCAATGTCTTCTATATTACTTTTGACAATAGGATAATCTTTTGTATAAACGGTAATGATTGAATCACAAGCTGATAAACTTGGTGCTTTGACTTCGTAAATTTGATTTGGTGTCATCCATATATTCCTATAAAATAATTTTTCATTTGGGCAGATATAGATTTCTTCTTCTCCACTATTTTGTTGGATTGAAATTGTATTTAATAAAATGATCGTGTCACAATCTTCAGTTTGATTGGTAAATTGAAATCGATATAACAAATCTGGCTTCACTGTATATCCCTTATAATTTTTTGTATTTTCACCACAAAAGTAGATTGTATCTTTCACTAATATTCCATCAATTGCAGTCACCTTTAATTCGAGTATAGTATCACATTGCGTAGATCCAAAATTAAAAATATAAGTACTATCACCTTGTACGATTTGCCCTCTGTACAATGATTTTTTACCTTTACAGACTTCAAGATTTTCTTTTACTTTTATTGTAGAGGATTCTTTTATATAAATGACTTGCAATGTGTCGCATCCTTCAACAGCTGGAAGAATATCTATTATACTATCTCCGATTTGATATAATTTATTTTTATACACAAAATTAGTATTTGCACAAATAAATTCATCTCGACTTTTTGATGGCATTGTATCTATATAATCGACTTGAATTGAATCTCTAAAAACACACCAGTTCGTATCTCGTACTTCTGCCCAATATAGACCTTTTTGATCTACTGTAAAGGTGAATCTTTTTTTTCCATCTTGCCATCGTGGAATGTCAAAGTTAGTATGAGTATTGAGCACTAACTTATCATCTTTACAGAGCGTTGTATCATTTCCCAAATTGAAGATCGGTAATGGATGATATTTAAGATTGAGATATGCAGTATCAGAATAACAGTTGGGTCGAGTCAAGATATAAGTATATTTACCAGAACTGTCTTTCCCTGGATAAAGCAGTTTTTTATTGGGGTCAGTCTGTAGTTCCAACCAATATCCACCATTTGATTTAATCGTATCCAAGCCTACAAAAAGTTCGATGGGTGCATCACTTGGACAAATATAAAATGTTGCATTTTTACCCGCAGGATAAA
The DNA here is from genome assembly GCA_016710585.1 of Saprospiraceae bacterium. Lineage (GTDB taxonomy): Bacteria > Bacteroidota > Bacteroidia > Chitinophagales > Saprospiraceae > Vicinibacter. The sequence continues at coordinate 185,099 of JADJVN010000002.1, read as the reverse complement.
GTTGTGGCAATGTAAAATCAAAATCTGCCTCTTCCACTCTTAATCCTGAATAAATCTTAAAACGTATTCTTCTAGGACCTCCACTCGCCATTCTAGAAGGATGAATATATCTTACAGACATCAGAAGGCTTCTCCAATGCATCGTATTGGCATTGCCTTTGTTCCTGAATGCAAGATGATGATTTTGGTTCCGTGTGATTGCGATATCTGGTTCATTCAAGAGATGTACGATTTGTTCATCTTGACCATCTGGAACTATTCCAATAAATTCTATTGTAGCCGAGTCAATCTTGTCCTTAGCATAAATAAAGAAATCATCATCATAAGGTCTTAATGTATCTGTAGGGCATTTTGATTTGTAAAAATATCCATTGGTTGGCTCTGTCGTGTTATTCTCATCCAAATCTAGTGCTAATATACATCTGGTATGATCAGTTTCATGGATATTGGTGATGCCTCGAAGTGCTTTCCATTTTTCTTGAGTAAAGGAGCAAATTCGTGAGTATTTTTTTTGTTCTGGAAAAATCTCAAATATATCTGTAATGACTGGGAATCGATCGTCACTCGCTGTAAGAAATAACCTTACTGAATCACAATTGATAGTAGAAGTATTTAAAAAAATCTTCTGGAGCTCAAAACCTTCTAATGATTTAATATCTAGTGGAAATATCCTTATTATTGAATCGGGACGTTTCAAATCGATTTCGATAAAATCAAATTTACTTGAAAATAAACTATCAGCCCTTGCAATGCCATAAAGATGATCTCTATATAGGGAAATTGCTTCTATCCTTTTATATCTATCATAATGATTTACAAGTGTATCTGCATTGACAATAATCCCATCTTTTTGATTCCACCTTAATAGTTTTTCACCAGCTATATAAAACAATCCTTTATAATCAAATGTATAACTTTCCAATTCCATTATAAAAGGATCTACATTATAATAGCAAAAATAAAAAGAATTATCTTTAGAAGGATCATTGTAATTGGGAATAGAAGAAATACAAACCTGATCTGCAGTAAGAATCTGTTTATCAGGCCGCATTTTTACCCCGAATTGACCCATTCCTCTTGGAGCAAAAAATTCTTTTATCTCGCATTGTTCTAGATCAATGGTCATTAATGTGTCATATCCTCTTCCTCTTATTAAGTTGGCTGTATAAAATATTTGACATGTTCCTAAATGAGAATAACATATCATAAATGAAATTAATAAGATTCTGGTAATTAAAGTACAATTCATAATGAATATAAAGGGGAGCAATACGGACCGTATTGCTCCTAATTAATAAATTAATTTTTTATCATTTTTTCGATAAATTTTTCTGACTTTGTTTTGATTTCTATAAGCATTAATCCCAAAGGATAATTTTTGGTATTCAAGATAATTTGATTTTCACCTTTATTGAGATATAATAATTTTGATTCTATGACTTTTCCATCTGCTCTGATGATATTCATTGTAGCATCATCACTTTGGATTGGAGATACACTTACCACTGAGTGATCTTTCACTGGGTTGGGAAACACAGATATTCTTTTATTAGTCAACGAAAGAGGTGTATTACTATTCCAAACTCCAAAACTTAGATTATACTCGGATCCATCAGATTTCATGACACCATTCTCTGTGATAGAATAGGCATCAATAACAGGCAATGAGAAAGGTGCATTAATCACATTATTTGTAACTATATAAAATAGAATTTGTGAAGGATCTACTGCCTGACCAATATCGGATGCTGATACCCAAAATAAATCAATGCCCCCTGTGGTGCTATTCAGTTTATAATCGAAATAATCATTCAATAATAGAGCCGCACCATCCAATCTTAAAATCTGATGATCCGGGATATGGAATCCTCCACCAAATAGACTTAAAACACTAAGATCTGAAGCATGAACTGCAAATCTTTTTTCAGAAGGATTAAGAGGATTAGTTTGACCTTCTGCAATAAGAAATGGATAATTATTTAAAGCAGTCCGACTTTGGATTTCAGTATTTCCAAAATTGCTAAACACAAGATGATCGCAAGTCCTATTGACATCACCTAGCTTGGCACCATATGTTCTTTGGAATGTATAGTTTCCAGTTGGATAAAATAATTCCTCTATTTCTCTAGGAAATTCACCTGGAATGGCTTCTGTTAGATTAAATTTAGATTCAGGCACAAAAGCCCAAGACTTATTTATGCTTCCACAAGGACCCTCTCCCAAAGGAATTCCTAGAATAAACTTTTGTATGCAAGTAATATCTGCAGTGGTTACCGCCCCACTATTATTGATATCTGCACTCATTAAACTTGCAGGGTTATTCCAATCTACATTACTACTTGATATTCCAAGTATATGCTTTCTTATTTCTGACATATCCGCTGCTGTTACGCCACACGCTGGGTTGATCTCTCGAGATACTGCTATTCCAATTTTTGTCGCTCCAATTGTAGTTTTATCCTTTGGTATATCGATACACCAATGCCCAAAAATATCTGTTCTTCGAGTTTCTTGCAGAGTACCTGCACCAAATATGACTTTTACATTTGGTAATCCATTATTAAAAAGCCCTGGTTTTCTGAAGATATATCCATCAACAGTTATTTTGTTTGGATCAGGCAAAGCATTATCAAATTCAATTCCCGGTGCTAAAGCAGAAGTTCTGCAATCGATTGGCCCACAAATTGGAAAATTCCAATTAAAAATACAAAATTGACTCTGCTGCTCAAGAATATCTATTCCAGTTTTTCATTGTTAGAATAAACTAGATCTAACAAATGGATTGCATCTAAAGGAGTGTGTGGAAATTGAATTCTAGGTAAATGAGGATTTGGAGCTTGTGGGGTACTAGGAATCCCACTCATCCTAAAGGTCTGAGTAGAACTTGAGTTGTTTATTAATTCAAATTGGAACCATGAGCTAGAATTCATGAGAATAGGGCTTAAAGATGCTTTTGTTTCAAACATGCTGAATTCAAAATTACCAGTATTAAACTGGAATAAAACTTGAATGTCGAGATCAAAACAATTAATTTCAGCTTGACTACTCCATGTTACAAAAACGGGTACTCTTACCTTTCCCATAGGTCCAGCGCAATCCCTGACTGGTTGACCAAGAGACAGAACATAACTTTGACAAGGTTGAGCTGAAATTTGAGTGCTCATACACAAAAATGAAAAAACTGCTAAAATAGTTAAATATCTAATTTTAGCGAAAAATAACGTGGCGCTGTGGCGCTGTGGCGCTGTGGCGCTGTGGCGCTGTGGCGAAAATAGGAATTTAATTTTCATAATTAAAATTTAAAGTTAGTTAAAATTTTAATAACTACTACAAATAAAATGCCAATATTTCATTTTTCTTACAAATATCAAAATAAAATTATAAAAATTCTACTATTTTCAAAATTATTTTAAACCTAATTAGTTCCTTTCATGAATTATTCGTTCTCGACAATATTTCCTGATGCGCAATCATTTATCCTAAAACTCTCTTTGAAAGATCATCTCTATAAAATCTGTAAGTGATTTTTTGAACTCTGATTTTACTTTTAAAGTATTCACAATAGCAAGGCTACTTGATTTATAGTTTTCAAATAATTGTCTAACATCATTTTCAACATTCAAATTTTGAAATATTTCGAGTACTTCTTTCACTCGCTTTTCACTTGCCGTTTCTTTGGAATACAAATGCATTAGCTTCTCTTTTTGTATACCGTTTGACTTTTGAAATGCATGCAAGTATAAAGCTGTTCTCTTAGTTTGAACGATATCTCCATACGGTGTCTTTCCCACTTTCGAAAAATCACCATACGTATCCAACCAATCATCTTGAATCTGAAATCCAACTCCTATATTTTGTCCAATGGCATAAATTGCCCTCTGAAAATCTTCATTCTTAGATCCTAGTACTGCGCCCATCTTCATGGAACAAGCCAGTAAAACAGCAGTCTTGAGTCGGATCATTTCAAGATATTCTTCTAGTTCCACTTGAGATTTTTTCTCAAATCCCATATCAAGAGATTGCCCTTCACAAATCTCTCTACCTGTCTTCACAAATAATTTTACAAGACCTTTTTTCTTGGATTCAAACTCAACTTCGTTCAATAGTCGCAAGGATTCTATCATCATCACATCGCCTGAGAGTATCGCACTGTTCAGACCATATTTTTTATAAACTGTATCTTCACCACGGCGCAGAGCGGCATCATCCATAATATCATCATGAACTAAAGTAAAGTTATGAAAAAGCTCTATACTGTAGGCTGCCTTGACACTGTAGTCAATATCTGCACCACACATTTCAGCGATCATAATCAATGCAAGTGGTCTTATTTTTTTACTTGATTGAGACATGATATAATTGATAGGAAGATAAAGTGCCTCTGGCTCTCGATCCAAACGATGTGTCCGAGAATAAATCTCATATTCTACTAATAGTTCCTTGAAAGATTTTAATTTTGTCACAGATTAAATTATATGATCAATAATTTTAAATTTTTTGTCTGTATTCTTTTTATCACTCTAATTTTAAACTCATGCAAAGAAAAACAATTTGCTGATTTTATTTTGATAAATGCAAATATCTATACAGCTGGAGATAGTATTTACTCACCCACTGCAATGGCAATCAAAAATGGTAAAATTTTATATATCGGCAATAATGAGTCTGCATTAGAATACAAAATAACAATAGCACCATAAAAGACGCAAATAATTCTTTTGTGATGCCTGGGTTAAATGAAGGTCACGGTCATTTACTTTCTTTTGGCAAACTTTTAAGCAATATCAATTTACTCAAAACACAATCATGGGAAGAGATCGTTGACTCTGTGCATCAAAAGGCTAAAACTGCACCCAAGGGAATTTGGATAGAAGGTAGAGGATGGCATCAAGATAAATGGAAGAATTCCATGGCCTTAAAATTCGATAATTATCCTTATCATGACGAATTATCTAAAATCAGCCCTGAAAATCCTGTCGTCCTCGTACATGCCAGTGGACATGCCCTGATCGCCAATCAAAAAGCAATGGACATGGCTAAGATCTCCATTGAAACACAATCGCCAAAAGGGGGCAGAATCGTTAAGGATCACAATGGAAAGCTCACAGGTGTCTTTGAAGAAAATGCCATGGACCTAATTAATGATGCTTTGAAATCAGTCAAACTTGACGAAGAGGCACAAAAAAAACAATACGAGTTGTATGCTTCTATCGCTTGTAACGAAGCCTTAAAATATGGGATCACTAGCTTCACAGATGCAGGATCAAGAGTGGATGAAATCTTCGCGCTTAGAGACTTAGTTGATATTGGAAAAATTCCTCTTCGGCTCAATGTATTTCTCTATGAGGACAAAAATTCAATTTTGGAAGCCATTCCGACACTTCCTATTTATGCAAAAAACAAATCAAAATTTAGAGCGGAATCGGTTAAAGCATATATTGATGGCGCATTGGGATCTTATGGGGCATGGCTATTAGAACCTTATACAGATAATCCAAAGGTACTTGGACAGAACTTAATGGAACTCTCATTACTCGACTCAATAGCTTCAGCTTGTGATGCCTACAATCTTCAACTCTGCGTTCATGCTATCGGCGACAGAGCCAATAGAGAAATACTCAATATTTATGAAAAACATCAATCAAATAAGAAAAGATGGAGAATAGAGCATGCTCAACATATCGCCCCAGAAGACATCACACGATTTAAACAAAACAATGTTATTGCCTCTATGCAAGCCATACATTGTACAAGTGATGCGCCTTTCGTTCAAAAAAGACTGGGATATGAAAGAGCGAAAAATACTTCATATAGATGGCGAACAATCCTTGATGCAGGTGTAAGACTATCGAATGGAACTGATGTTCCTGTAGAGTCTATAAATCCATTTGAGTGCCTTTATGCTTCAGTTACAAGAAAACGAATGGATAATAATTTTGAATTCTTTCCAGAAGAGAAAATGACACGAGAAGAAGCTTTAAAATCCTATACAATTTGGAATGCATATAGTTCGAATGAGGATCACATAAAAGGCAGTCTTGAAGTGGGCAAACTTGCAGATTTTATAATTTTAGATAAGGATCTTTTAAAATGCAAAGACGAAGAAATTCCTAAAACCAAAGTTCTTGAAGTTTATATCGAAGGGAATAAAATCATTTAGAAGAGAATTTATCAAACAAAATCATGTGAATTGTAAAGTCCAAATGTAAAAAGTGTCGGCTTGAGAGAAATCGCAAAAAAAAAAGCGACCAAAATTGATCGCTTCTATATTATTTACTATTCTATGAATATTAATTTTCTGCTGTTGCCTCTTGAGCCTCTGCATTATCTTCACCTGGCTTTGCTTTCTTAGTTCCCCTTCTAGTTTTCTTTTTAGCTGAAGCTGCAGTAGTGACATCAGTAGCTTTTGATGCAGATACCATCACATCATTATAATCTACCAATTCAATCATCGCCATATCAGCACCATCACCAGCTCTAAAGCCTGTGCGAATAACGCGAGTATATCCACCTGGTCTGTTTGCTACTTTTGCTGCGACACCGCTGAATAATTCTTCAACAGCCTCCTTATTGCCTAGGTAAGCGAAAACAATCCTTCGAGAATGCGTTTCATTAACCTTTGATTTGGTGATCAATGGCTCGATATAAGCTCTCAATGCCTTAGCTTTTGCCAAAGTCGTGCTTATTCTTTTATATTTGATCAAAGCAGCAGATAAATTTCTTAATAAGGCCAATCTATGACCTCTCTTTCTGCTTAGATGATTGAATTTTTTTCCATGTCTCATGACAATTTCCTTTTTTCTTTATTTACAATATACTTACCAAATCTAAAAACTAATCTTCGTCTAGTTTATACTTCACTAGATCCATTCCAAAACTCAAGTTTTTGATCTGAAGCAATTCTTCTATTTCTACTAATGATTTCTTACCAAAATTTCTAAACTTCAACAGTTCGTGCATATCATATCTCACCAACTCTCCAAGTGAATTAATTTTTGCAGCCTTCAAGCAGTTGTATGCTCTTACTGATAAATCTAAATCTTCCAATGGTGTCTTGAGCAATTTTCTCATATGAAGTACATGCTCATCGACTATGGTATCTTCTTTTCTTACTGCATCTTCGAATGTGATATTCTCATCTGTAATCAATAACAAATGGTGAATAAGAATCCTAGAAGCTTCTTTTATTGCTTCCTCTGGATGGATAGTACCGTCTGTCTGAAGATTCAAAATCAATCTTTCGTAATCTGTTTTTTGTCCTACCCTTGTATTTGAAATACTGTAAGAAACATTTCTTATAGGAGTATAAATCGCATCGACCGGAATTACACCAAGTGGAAGATCCTTAGTTGACACCTCGTCAGCAGCAACATATCCTCTTCCTTTAGTGATCGTCATTTCGATCTCCAAATTCACAAAAGGTTCCATATGACAAACCACTAAATCTGGGTTTGTAATTTGAAATACATTTGAATTTCTTTCTATTTCTCCAGCCAAAAATTGATCTTTACCACTAATTGTAAGATAAATTTTTTGCTCCTTTATTTCATCTGATGGATTCTTCAATTTTATACGAATCTTTTTAAGATTCAAGATAATCTCTACGACATCTTCGATAACCCCCTTTTATTGTTGAAAACTCATGCTCCACTCCTGCGATGCGAACTGCAGAAATAGCATAACCTTCCAAAGATGATAATAATACCCTTCTTAGTGAATTTCCTACTGTCTGACCAAAACCTGGCTCCAGAGGTTTAAATTCAAAAGTACCTTCAAAATCATTTGCTTTTTGAAGGATAATTTTATCAGGTTTATGAAAGTTTAAAATACTCATACTCAATGATGACGTTGTGATTAAATTTTATTTAGAATACAATTCCACGATTAACTGCTCATTAATCATTTCAGGAATTTGATCACGGCTTGGGTACTGAAGGAATTTACCTTCCATTTTATCTGAGTTCCACTCTAACCAAGGGAATCTTCTCATATCATTTTTTTGCGATACTTGATGGCTGATATATTCAAGACCCTGTGACTTGCCTTTTACCGCAACGATGTCACCTGGTTTTAGTCTATATGAAGGAATATTCACCAACTTACCATTAACAGTAACGTGTCTATGATTTACAATCTGACGCGCACCTTTTCTAGTAGTTGAAACGCCGAATCTGAACACAGTATTGTCCAATCTTGCCTCAAGATATTGAAACAAGTTTTCACCTGTAACACCACCTTTCTTATGAGCATCGTGAAAAATATTACGGAACTGACGCTCTAATACACCATAGGTGAATTTTGCTTTTTGCTTCTCCATTAACTGGATTGCATAGTCAGACTTTTGCTTTCTCTTTCTTGATGGACCATGTTGTCCAGGAGGATATTTTTTCTTTTCGAAAGCTTTGTCATATCCTGTTAAAGATTGACCTACTGCTCTAGATTTTTTCGTAACTGGTCCTGTATATCTTGCCATATTCGGATTCTATTCTGATAAATTTGTATTAAACTCTTCTATGTTTTGGTGGTCTGCATCCGTTGTGAGGTATTGGCGTCAAGTCTGTGATCTTAAGCACTTTGATACCAGTAGCATCCAATGCTCTGATCGCTGCTTCTCTTCCAGCTCCAGGTCCTTTCACATACACTTCAGCTGTTCTCATCCCTGCATCAAATGCAGTTGCAGCCGCTGTATTTGCAGCCATCTGAGCAGCATAAGGTGTGTTTTTCTTAGAACCTCTAAATCCTGCTTTTCCAGCACTAGCCCAAGATATTACTTCACCTGCTTTATTACAAACAGAAATGATAATATTATTGAAAGTTGCTTGAATGAATGCCAAACCATCAGCATCAATCTTAACTTTCCTCTTTTTTGCCTTTTTCCTTTAGCCATAATTGCTTCTTTACGATATAACTATTACTTAGTTGCTTTCTTTTTATTCGCGACCGTTTTTCTCTTTCCTTTACGAGTACGTGCATTCGTTTTTGTCTGCTGTCCTCTTACTGGAAGTCCTTTACGATGTCTGATTCCTCTATAACAGGCAATATCCATCAATCGCTTTATACTCAACTGTACCCTCAGAACGAAGTTCTCCTTCGACTTTGACATCATCTTGAATTTTAATTGCAATAGATTGAACTTGATCGTTTGACCAATCCCCAACTTTTGTATTATGGTCTATGCCCACATCATCCAACAATTTCTTTGCTGTTGATGGACCTATTCCATATATATAAGTCAGTCCAATTACTCCCCTTTTATTTCTTGGTAAATCTATACCTGCTATACGTGCCATAATTGATTAACCTTGACGTTGTTTAAATTTTGGATTCTTTTTATTGATTATATACAACTTGCCGTTTCTACGGACAATCTTGCAATCTTCAGTTCTTTTCTTTATAGAAGCTCTTACTTTCATTTTGCTCCGGTTTAATTTTATTTGTACCTAAATGTAATTCTACCTCTAGACAAGTCATAAGGACTCATTTCTACGGCTACTTTATCTCCTGGCAAAATTCGAATATAATTCATCCGCATTTTACCTGAAATTGTAGCAATTATTAGATGATCATTCTGTAATCTTACCCGAAACATTGCGTTTGACAATGCTTCTTCGATTACGCCATCCTGGTTTATAAGGTTCTTTTTGACCATCTTTTAATTTCGGAGTGCAAATATCGCACTTTTTACGAAAAATTTCCTAATTCGTTGTTATTTTTAATAGATTTTTCTATGAAACTGTGATCTGAGAGGATTTCAGCCTCATTTTTTCTTATTGCGATGGTATGTTCATAGTGAGCAGAGGCTTTTTTGTCTGCTGTGACTATGGTCCAACCATCATCTTTTTGCTTTATTTTGCGTGTGCCAAGATTTATCATTGGCTCTATTGCGATGACCATTCCTTCTTTAAGCATTGGTCCTTTTCCTCTTTTCCCAAAATTCGGAACTTCTGGGGCTTCATGTAGGTTTTTACCCACTCCATGCCCTACCAGTTCTCTCACGACACCATAATGCTGCTTGATCTCTGTATGTGTCTGAATTGCAGCTCCAATATCACCTACACGATTACCAGCTACTGCGGTTTTGATTCCTTCGTATAAGGACTCATTGGTCACTCTGAGCAGCTTCTTTATTTCAGGATGAGTATCTCCTATAATAAATGTATAAGCTGAATCCCCATGAAATCCATTTTTATACACACCACAATCAATGGAAACAACATCACCTTCTTCAAAAATTTCATTATTGGGTATCCCATGGACGACTACTTCGTTTTTTGAGATGCATAAACTTGCAGGAAAATTCTTATATCCTAAAAATGAAGGAATTCCTCCATTGCTTCTTATAAAATCTTCAGCAATTTCATTCAATTTAAATCCACTAATTCCAGGTCTAAGATGCGAAGCTACTTCAGCTAAAGTCTTACATACTAAAATACAACTTTCCTTTATTTTCTGAATCTCGTCATCTGTCTTTAAGTAGATCATGGTAAGTATACTTTTTATGAAGTAATCATTGGGCCAATTCCCTGATTTCTTCCTTCAATTCTTCCTGACTCTACTAGACCATCATATTTTCTCATCAAAAGATAAGATTCAATTTGCGCTAGAGTATCCAATACAACTCCAACCAAAATCAAAACTGAAGATCCTCCAAAGAAACGAGCAAATTGTTGATTTACTCCAGCAATTACTGCTATTGCAGGAAGGATAGTCACGATTCCCAAAAATATTGATCCTGGCAATGTGATTCTAGTAGTTACATTATCTATGAACTCCTCAGTATCCTCACCTGGTTTTATTCCTGGAATGAATGCATTGTTTCTTTTAAGATACTCTGCATAATTTTGAGGATTTACGATTAATGCTGTATAAATATAAGTAAAACCTACTACCAGAATAAAAGTCATAACATTACTCCAAAATCCATAAGGATCTGTCAAAGTCTGAAGTATCCCAGAGGTACCCAATGCAGGATTTCCGCTCAAATACTGTGCTGCTGTCAAAGGTAAAAAAGTAATCGCTTGTGCAAAGATGATTGGCATCACACCTGCAGCGTTCACTTTTAAAGGAATATAATCTCTATCTGTAGAGACTGGCATTGCACCTGTTCCCCTTCCTACCATTCTTTTTGCAAACTGGATTGGAATTTTTCTAACACCTTGAACGATTAATATTGAACCAATGACAATCAAAAATAAAATCACTAACTCAAATATAAAAATGATCAAACCATTGTTTGATAATTGTGATTGAAGTTCAAATGAGAATGCTGATGGCAATGAGGCGATAATACCAATCATAATGATCATAGAAGTACCATTACCGATACCACGCTCTGTAATCCTCTCACCTAACCACATAGCAAATATTGTTCCTGCAGTTAATATGATACTATTGGAAAACCAAAATACAAAAGCACTCATATTTGGATCCACAACTCCAGGCATTGATTTCAAATATGTCAAATATCCTCCACCTTGAACTAAGGTAATGAATACTGTCAGAATTCTAGTGAACTGATTTAATTTCCTTCTACCAGACTCTCCCTCTTTTTGTTGAAGTCTCTGGAAATAGGGAACTGCAAAGCCCAATAACTGGATAATGATGGATGCAGTAATATAAGGCATAATCCCTAGTGCCAAAATAGATGCCTGATTGAATGCACCACCTGAATAAGTATTGATCAAACCAAACAAACTGTTGGTGTCATTTGCTCCTTTAGATAAAGCTGCAGCATTGATTCCTGGTAAAACGATAAAAGATCCAATCCTGAATACAGCTAAAAGTGCAAGAGTATAGAGGATCTTATTCTTAAGCTCCTCTATACTCCAGATATTTTTTATAGTTTCGATTAACTTTTTCATTGTCTATTTTTGAATTAGCTCTATTGAACCACCGGCAGCTTTGATTTTCTCCGTAGCTGTTGCCGAACAAGCGTGAACACTGATATTCAATTTAGATTTCAATTCACCTCTACCCAAAATTTTAATCTTATCTTTTTTACTCACGATATGATTCGTGCTCAAGATTTCTGGTGTAATTTCAGTAAATGAAAATCTTTCAACTAGATTATTCAATTGATCTAAGTTAAAAGTATTGTATTCCACACGGGAAATATTTTTAAAACCAACTTTAGGCAATCTTCTTTGAAGTGGTGTCTGACCTCCTTCAAATCCAAGTTTGTTATCTCCTCCAGCTCGTGCTTTCATCCCTTTATGTCCTTTCGTGGATGTTCCTCCATGTCCAGATCCTTCTCCTCTTGCTATTCTTTTCTCTTTATGTATTGCTCCTTTAGAAGGCTTTAAATTATGTAGTCCCATTTTTATATTTTTTCTACTGTAACTAAATGGTTTACCTTGACCAACATTCCATTGACTTGAGGATTGTCTGGCAATTCAACTGTATCATGCACACATTTTAAACCTAGTGCTTGAACAGTTTTCTTTTGTCTTGCATTGGTTTTTATTATTGATCTTACTTGTGTAACCCTAAGTTTGCTCATATACTTTGCTTTAATTATCCTTCAAATACTTTAGAAACTTCAATTCTTCTTGCTTTAGCAATCACTTGTGGACTCCTTACTTTAGTTAAGGCATCAAGTGTCGCTTTAACCACATTGTGAGGGTTTGAAGAACCATTTGATTTTGCCAATACATTATGTACTCCAGCAATTTCTAATACAGCTCTCATCGCACCTCCAGCAATAACTCCAGTTCCATCTGCAGCTGGTTTTATAAATACTTTTCCAGCTCCATATTTCCCTTTTTGCTCATGAGCAATTGTTCCCTTATGGATAGGTACTTGAATTAAGTTTTTCTTTGCATCGTCCACAGCCTTAGTGATGGCATCTGCTACTTCTCTAGCTTTGCCCAAGCCTTGTCCAACTACACCATTGCCATCTCCTACGACAACAAGAGCTGAAAAACTAAAAGTTCTACCTCCTTTGGTAACTTTCGCAACACGGTTTAATACAACAAGCTTTTCTTTAAGCTCTGATTCTCCCGGTTTTACTCTAACTATATGTGATTTAGCCATTATCTATCTTTCAAATATTAAAAAATAAGTCCACCTTCACGTGCGCCTTCAGCCAGTTGCTTTACTCTTCCGTGATATAGAAATCCACCTCGATCGAACACAACTGCAGAAATATTATTCAATTTTGCTTTTGATGCGATCAACTCCCCAACTTTCTTAGCTTGTTCTGATTTTGAAGCTTTCCCGATCGACTTGTCTTTAGTTGATGCAGCACAAATTGTCTTACCTGCGCTATCATCTATTAATTGACAATACATTTGAGTATTACTTCTGAATACACTTAGCCTTGGTCTCTCTGGAGAGCCAATAACTGTCTTACGAATCCGGTGCTTTACTTTTTGTCTTTTATCTTTAATTGTCAGCTTCATAATAATTCTTTTTTGGAGATTATTTTTTACCAGCAGCTTTACCAGCTTTTCTACGAATAACTTCACCCACAAATTTGATCCCTTTTCCTTTAAAGGGCTCTGGAGCTTTAAGTGCTCTTAATTTAGCACATATTTGACCCATCAATTGAAGATCGGATCCAGTTAATATAATTTTAGGATTTTGTCCTTTTTCAGTCAACGTCTCTACTTTCAATTCTGAAGGCACTGCAAACACAATCGGATGTGAATAACCTACAGACATTTCTAATAAATTACCTGTATTGGCTACCCTGTATCCTACTCCGACCAATTCCATTTCCTTACGGAATCCGTCTGAAACTCCAGTCACCATATTTGCAACCAAAGCTCTTGTCAAGCCATGCAATGATTTATGTCTTTTCTGCTCTGTTGGACGCTTTACAGTTACTGTACCGTCTTCAACTGTCACTGACATATCTACATCAATTGGCTGTGTAAGGGTTCCTTTTGGACCTTTAACAGTAACCAATCCTTTTTCACATTTTAATTCTACACCTTTTGGTAATGATAGAACTTTATTTCCTATTCGAGACATAACTTGTATTAATAATTTGTAAAAATTAATAAACGTAGCAAAGTACTTCTCCGCCTACATTTTCTTTTTTGGCATCTTTATCTGTCATTATTCCTTTTGAAGTAGAAATAATAGCTATACCTAAGCCATTGATTACTCTTGGCAATTCTGTAGCGCCTTTGTATATTCTTCTTCCCGGTTTGCTCACTCTCAGTAACTCTCTGATTATTGGCAATCTCGTGATTGGATCATATTTTAAAGCGATACGAATTACACCTTGCTTATTCTCAGTATCTTCAAATTTATACTTTAGAATATAACCGTAATTATATAATATTTCTGTAATTTTCTTTTTCTCATTTGATGCTGGAATATCCACGATACGGTGGCTTGCCATCTGTGCATTTCTGATTCTGGTAAGAAAATCTGCTATAGTATCTGTAACTGCTGCCATACTTTTTCTTTTATATAAATTTTACCAACTTGCTTTTGTAACTCCAGGTAATTTTCCATCCAGAGCCATCATTCTAAAAATATATCTAGAAACACCAAATCGACGCATATAACCCTTAGGTCTTCCAGTCAACTGACATCTATTTTTTAATCTTACTTTACAACTATTCTTCGGAAGTTTATCCAACTCTTCCCAATTACCTTCAGATTTCAATTTTGCACGAAGGTCTGCGAATTTCGCAACCATTTTTTCACGCTTAATCTGTCGAGCTACAATTGATTTTTTTGACATATAGATTAATTCTTCTGGTTTTTAAATGGAATACCCATTTCTTTAAGTAATGTGTATGCTTCTGCATCAGTTTTGGCTGTCGTTACAAAGGTGATATCCATTCCTGTGATTTTGTTGATTTTATCCAAATCCACCTCAGGGAATATAATCTGCTCAGTGATACCCATTGTAAAATTACCTCTACCGTCAAAACTTGAATCATTAACACCTCTAAAGTCTCTTACTCGCGGTAAAGCAACAGAAATTAACCTGTCCATAAACTCATACATTTTAACATTGCGCAATGTCACTTTTACCCCAATAGGTAGTTTTTCACGCAACTTAAAGTTTGATATCGCCTTTCTAGACATTGTTGCTACGGGCTTTTGACCTGTGATCATTGCCATCTCAGCGATACCGATGTCCACAAGTTTTTTATCTTGTGTCGCTTGACCTATACCTTGATTCACGGATACTTTTGTGATACGAGGAACTTCCATAATTGAGCCATACTTATATGTCTCCATCATCACAGGAATCACGTGTTTTTTATAATGTTCTTTTAAACGCGGTAAATATCCCATCACTTAATGATTTCGTTTGATTTTTTAGAATATCTTACTTTTTTTCCATTCTCAACTCTATACCCAACTCTTGTTGGTGTGTTTGACTTTGGATCTAATAATGAAAGATTTGAAATATGTATTGGAGCTGGCATTTCAATAATTCCTCCTGGATTATTGTTTGCAGGTTTGGTGTGTTTTTTTACAATATTGACACCATCTATTACAGCTCTGTTTTTATCCACTATGATCAATGATACTGTTCCAGTTTTTCCTTTATTGGAACCAGCAATCACCTTTACATTATCTCCTTTTTTAATTTTTAACTTCATATTGCAAGGATTTATAACACTTCTGGTGCTAATGATACAATCTTCATATAATCTTTTTCTCTAAGCTCTCTCGCTACAGGTCCAAAAATACGGCTTCCTCTAGGTTCATCAGTTGCAGATAATAATACTACTGCATTATCATCAAAACGGATATAAGTACCATCTTTTCTTCTTATTTCTTTGCTTGTTCTTACGATTACAGCTTTTGAAACAGAACCTTTTTTTACACCACCTGGAGTAGCAGATTTAACAGATACTACTATCTTATCTCCTACCGATGCATATCTTCTTTTTGTTCCACCCAATACTCTTATACAAAGTACTTCTTTGGCACCACTATTATCGGCTACTTTAAGTCTAGACTCTTGTTGTATCATGACACTTTATTTAAAAAATTATTATTCGCCTTTTTTCAATATTTCTACTAATCTCCAGCATTTTAATTTACTCAATGGTCTAGTTTCCATGATTTTAACCAAGTCCCCTACATTGCACTCATTTTTTTCATCATGAGCGAAGTATTTCTTGGATTTTTTCATAAACTTGCCATACTTTGGATGTAACATACTTCTTACTACTTTTATAGTAATAGTCTTATCCATTTTATTGCTATGGACAACGCCCACTTTTGTTTTTCGAAGATTCCTTTCCATTTATTTTATTTTGAACGTCTTCTATATCTAATCTTAGATCTTTTTTCTAATTGATCAGCGCTCATTTTTGCCATTTCGCGCTTTCTCACTTCTGTTTCCATCATTGCTACTTCTCTTCGCATATGACGCAATTCTGTTGGATTGGCCAAACCTTTGATGGTATGGTCAAACTTTGAACTGTGATAATTTGCTCTAGCCTCAGCAATATCT
Organism: Saprospiraceae bacterium; assembly: GCA_016710585.1. Classification (GTDB taxonomy): domain Bacteria; phylum Bacteroidota; class Bacteroidia; order Chitinophagales; family Saprospiraceae; genus Vicinibacter. The sequence goes on along the minus strand of JADJVN010000002.1, from coordinate 168,664 downwards.
TTTGCTAAAGTCTCATCATTTAAATTTGTAAAATCTGAATATTTCTTCAAAGCCATGGTTCAAGATTTTAAGCTGTGACTAAATTTTGGAACTCTCTTCTTACCACTATTTTTGTCTGTACTGGTAATTTTTGAGCTGCCAATGAAAATGCTTCTTCTGCTAATTTATGAAGAACGCCTTCCATTTCAAACATGATTACTCCAGGCTTAATCACTGCTACGTAATGGTCTAATGCTCCCTTACCTTTTCCCATACGCACCTCAGCTGGTTTTGCTGTAATCGGCTTGTCAGGAAAAATACGGATCCACACGTTTCCTTCACGTTTCATGTGACGCGTCATTGCCACCCTTGCCGCCTCAATCTGACGGTCTGTAAGTCTTCCTGCAGTGATAGCTTTTAGTCCAAAAGTACCAAAAGCGATACTGCTTCCTCTGTGGGCAAGACCTTTATTTCTACCTTTCTGCTGTTTTCGATATTTTAATCGTTTCGGCTGTAACATGATTTAATATTTATCCTTTTTTGCAAAAGAGTCGCAAAATTAATACAATTTTTTTAATTATTATCTTCTTTTATCTCTACGGTCTCCTCCACCGCCTCCGCGACGGTCTCCTCCACCTCTATTATCCCTTCTTTCTCCACCTTCTCTTCTTTCTCCTCCACCTTCATTTCTTCTTGGCTTTGTATCCTTCTTACTCAAGCCTACCAATGGGGACAGGTCTCTCTTAGTAAATACTTCACTCTTACACAACCATACTTTGATACCTATCTTTCCGTATACTGTTAATGCTTCTTTAATGGCATAATCAATATCATATCTGAAGGTGTGCAAAGGTGTTTTTCCTTCTTTGTACTCTTCTGAACGCGCCATCTCCGCACCATTTAATCTTCCAGAGATACGCACTTTGATTCCTTCTGCACCTGCTCTCATTGTAGATTGAATAGCCATTTTTGTAGCTCTTCTATAATTTACCCTTGATTCGATTTGCTTTGCAATACTTTCTCCAACTATTGCAGCATCCATCTCAGGTTTTCTTATCTCTACGATATTTATTTGAACATCTTGAGCTGTCAATTTTTTCAATTCTTCACGTATTCTATCCACTTCCGTACCACCTTTTCCGATGATGATACCTGGTCTAGAGGTTTGAATTGATATTGTGATTCGCTTTAAAGTCCTTTCAATTATAGTTCTAGCGATTCCACCTTTTGGAATACGAGCAATGAGATAATTGCGGATTTTTTCATCTTCTACTACTTTTTGAGCGTAGTTTTTGCCTCCAAACCAATTAGAATCCCATCCTCTGATGATTCCTAATCTATTACCTATTGGATTTGCTTTTTGTCCCATTTATAACACTTTAATTAATTGGTCGAATTTGATTTTACAACAGCTTGATCGGCAACAACCAAGGTTACGTGATTTCTTCTTTTTCTAATTCTATGAGCTCTTCCGTGTGGTGCTGGCTGGAATCTTTTGATCACAGTTCCTCCATCTACAAAAGCTGTCTTCACATAAAGCTGAGCACTATCTGCAGCTCCTTCTCCATGTTTTTGCTCATAATTATTGATTGCAGAAAGCAATAATTTCTCCAACCACTTTGAAGCTTCTTTTTTGGTAAATTTTAAAATACCTAAAGCTGTATTTACTTTTTTTCCTCGGATCAAATCAACCACTAGTCTCATTTTTCTCGGAGACATTGGACAATTTCGAAGTTTAGCTGTTGCTTCCATTTTATATTTATTTAAATGGTATAATTTAATTAACGATTTCCTGCGTGACCTTTGAAAGTCCTTGTTGGCGAAAATTCACCTAATTTGTGTCCCACCATATTCTCCGTGACATATACTGGTATGAAAGATTTGCCATTATGAACAGCTATTGTTTCACCCACCATGTCGGGAATAATCATGGAAGCACGACTCCATGTTTTGATCACTCCTTTCTTACCTGATTCTTTAGCTTTTAGAATTTTAGCAAGCAATTTGTGATGTACGTAAGGTCCTTTTTTTATCGATCGAGCCATAATTGGTTGATATCAATTTTTTAATCAATATTGTTTTTTCTTTTTGAAATGATAAGGCTATCAGAATGCTTCCAAGGTGAACGTGTCTTGAATCCTTTAGAAAGACACCATTTCTTGATCTTGGATGGCCTCCAGAAGAACGACCTTCTCCCCCTCCCATCGGGTGATCTACTGGGTTCATCGCCACACCTCTGTTTCTTGGCTTGAATCCCAACCAACGATATCTACCCGCTTTACCCACAGATTCTAGACTGTGATCCGGATTGGATATCGATCCAATGGTTGCTTTGCATGTAAGCAATATTCTTCTCACTTCACCTGATGGCATCTTCACTACCGCATAACGGTCTTCTTTTCCCATCATCGTGGCAGAATTTCCTGCACTTCGCACCATTGCTGCTCCTTGACCAGGATGTAGTTCAATAGCATGAATGCTAGAACCCAAAGGCACGTCTGATAAAAATAATGCATTACCTACATCAGGAGTAGCTCCTTTGCCACTCAAAATAGTTTGTCCGACTTTTAATCCATGAGGACAAACGATATATCTCTTTTCACCATCAGCATAATGTACCAATGCGATAAAGGCAGTTCTGTTCGGATCGTACTCTACAGTAGCTACTTTTCCTGGCACACCATCCTTTTCTCTATGAAAATCAATGATTCTATATTTCTTCTTATGTCCACCGCCGCGATATCTAGTGGTCCTACGACCTTGATTATTTCTACCGCCCGTAGATTTTTTCTCCTCCATTAAGGATTTTTCAGGCACATCAGTAGTCAATTCAGCAAATGTATTGGCTACTCTGAATCTTGTACCCGGCGTAATTGGATTTAATTTTTTTACTGGCATTTCAAATTATTTTTGATCGTCTGCAAAAATTGTAATTTCATCTCCAGGAGCCAAAGTCACTATAGCTTTTTTATATCCAGGCTTAATTCCCTTCAATATCCCAGCTTTAGTACTTCTCACTTTTCTTTTTCCTGGTACTATCATTGTATTGACATCCAAAACATTGACATTATATGTTGCTTCGACAGTCTTACGAATCTGTATTTTGTTCACATCTTTCTGAACAACGAATGAATATTTATTACTCTTAGAAGATAGATTATCTCCTTTTTCTGTAATAACTGGTCTGATGATTAATTGATTCTTCATGTTCAGATTAACTTAATGTGTTTTTAATTTTTTCAATACTTGATTCTGTAAGAACCAATGTAGAAGAATTCAAGATCTCATAAGTACTTAAATCTTTAGCTACTTGGATAGATGTCTTTGGAAGGTTTCTTCCAGACAAATACACCATGGAGTTGTATTCTGGAGTCACAAAAACTGATTTTTTGTTGTCCAATTTCAATCCTTTCAAAACGTCTGAAAACTGTTTTGTCTTTGGTGTATTGAAAGTTAAATCTTCAATCACAACTATAGAATTTGAAGCAGCCATTTGAGAAAGTGCGCTTTTTCTAGCTAATACTTTTACTTTCTTATTAAGCTTGATATTATACTCTCTTGGATGTGGACCGAATGCACGTCCTCCACCTTTAAACATTGGATTCTTCAATGAACCTGCTCTAGCTCCTCCAGTACCTTTTTGTTTTTTGAACTTTTTTGTCGTTCTCCAAACCTCATTTCTCTCTTTAGAGTCATGAGTTCCTTGTCTTTGATTCGCCATATATTCTTTCACTGAAAGATATATCACATGCTCATTGGGAGCGATTTCAAAAATATCTGAAGGAAGCTCTACTGTCCTTCCAGTGGCTTGACCATTAATATTCAAAATATCTAATCTCATGCTCCTTTATTTTTTTTCAATGATAACAATAGATCCTTTATGTCCAGGTATAGCACCTTTTACAAGGATTAGATTTTTTTCAGCAAGAATCTTAATAATCTTTAGATTCTTCATTTTGATTTGCTCAGTTCCTTTCTGTCCACCCATTCGAAGTCCTTTAACGACTTTTGATGGATAAGAAGAAGCTCCAATAGATCCAGGAGCTCTCAATCGATTGTGCTGACCGTGAGTAGCGTTCTGAACACCACCAAAGCCATGTCGCTTGATAACACCTTGAAATCCTTTTCCTTTGGATTTTCCAGAGACATGAACAGTATCACCTTCAGCAAAAAGATCTGAAAGCGCCACCTCATCTCCTAGATTTTTATCCAAAGTGCAATCTCTAAACTCTAAAGATTTTTTCTTTGGAGTAGTGTTTGCATTTTTGAAGTGTGTAGTAATGGCTTTGTTAAAATTCTTAGCCTTACCTTCTCCAAAAGATAACTGTAACGCTGAGTATCCATCTGAATCATCAGTTTTAACTTGCGTCACTACATTCGGCGATGCTTCGATCACCGTACATGCAGTATATTTTCCATCTGCACTATAAATGCTGGTCATGCCAACTTTAGTACCTATAATTCCGTTCACGATACGAAGTTTTATAGTTAAGCTCTTCGAAATATTATCTCCGAGCAAATAAGTTCAATAAATAATTAAGACAATTTTACTTGAATATCTACTCCACTTGGAAGTTCGAGCTTCGACAACGCATCTACCGTCTTAGGAGTAGGCGTATAAATCTCGATCAAGCGCTTGTGTGTCCGAAGTTGGAACTGCTCACGAGCTTTCTTATTTACGTGCGGGGAACGTAGCACGGTAAATATTTCTTTCTCAGTGGGCAGCGGAATCGGACCTGCAACGACTGCTCCGCTATTGCGAACAGTTTTTACGATTTTCTCTGTACTCTTGTCAACCAAGTTATGGTCATAAGAATGCAGTTTAATCCGAATTTTTTGATTCATGCCTTAAATATTTTTAATTATACTTTTACATTTCCTTTTGCCTTTGCTATAACATCATCTGCTATTTGCTTTGGCACTGGCGAATAATGAGAGAATTCCATTGTAGAACTCGCACGTCCAGATGTGATCGTTCTTAACTGAGTCACATAACCGAACATTTCAGAAAGTGGAACATCTGCTTGTATAGCTACTGCCCCTCCCATCCTTGCTTCTTGTCCTTTTGGAAGACCTCTTCTTCTATTCAAATCTCCAATCACAGGTCCTACATACTCTTCAGGTGTAATGACCTCTAATTTCATAATTGGCTCTAGTATCTGAGGAGCCGTCTTTGGAGCTGCTTCTCTAAATCCGTCTTTTGCACAAAGTTCAAAAGCTTGTGGCTTAGAGTCGACAGCATGCATAGATCCATCAAAAACACGAATCTTCATGTTCTCAATATTGTATCCAGCTAAGATTCCTTGGTTCATCATGGACTCAAATCCTTTGGTTACTGAAGGCATATATGACTTATCAATAGATCCTCCAAAAATATCCCAAACGAACTGCATTCTAGTCTTTCCTGACTTAAAGTCTTCACTTGCCAAGAATTCATCATCTGCAGGTCCAATCGAAAATTCCATATCGGCAAACAAACCAGAACCTCCTGTTTGTTTCTTTAATCTCTCACGATGCGTGACTGTCTTAGTCAACGCCTCTTTATAATTTACTTGTGGTGCACCTTGGTTACACTCAACATTAAATTCTCTTTTCAATCGATCAACTAGAATCTCTAAGTGAAGCTCTCCCATACCACTGATGATGGTCTGTCCAGTATTCTCGTCAGTCATCACTCTAAATGTTGGATCTTCCTCAGCCAATTTTGCTAAAGACATACCCAATTTATCTTGATCCTTCTGAGTCTTAGGTTCAATGGCGATACTGATCACTGGATCTGGGAATACCATTGCTTCTAGAATGATTGGATGTGCTTCATCACAAAGCGTATCACCCGTTTTAATATCTTTAAAACCAACTGCTGCTACGATATCTCCAGCCTCAACTGTTTCGATAGATTTGCGATCATTGGCATGCATCAAGAACAATCTTGAAATTCGCTCCTTCTCCATAGAAAGTCTATCCTTCTCAGATCTCACTTTCAATACATAAGAACCAGCATCTAATTTTCCTGAATATACTCGTATAAATACTAATCTTCCAACAAAAGGGTCTGTTGCAACCTTAAATGCTAATGCAGCAAAAGGCTCGTCAACAGAAGGCTTTCTCCATAAAACTGCGTCAGTCTTTGGATCAGTTCCTGAAACCGCTTCTACATCTAGGGGTGATGGTAAGAATGCACAAACAGCATCTAAAACCGCCTGAACTCCTTTATTCTTGAATGCAGAACCACACATCATCGGTACAAATTTCATGTCGCAAACTGCTGCACGAATAGCGATGATCATTTCTTCTTCTGTTATGGAATCTGGATTGTCGAAAAATTTCATCAACAACTCATCATCATATTCAGCGACGTTTTCAATCAATTTCTGTCTGTACTCTAATACTGTGTCTTTTATATCATCTGGAATAGGAATCTCAGTATACTTCATACCTTTTGAATCCTCATCCCATATCATTGCCTTATTAGTGATCAAATCGACAACACCTCTGAAATGTTCTTCAGCACCGATTGGCACTTGTAGAGGCACAGCGTTTGATCCCAACATTTTCTTCACTTGGTTTACCACCATGAAGAAATCTGCTCCTTGACGATCCATTTTATTAACGAATCCCAATCTTGGAACTTTATAATTATCAGCTAGTCTCCAGTTAGTCTCTGACTGTGGTTCTACACCATCAACAGCACTAAACAAGAAAACCAATCCATCCAATACTCTTAATGAACGGTTCACCTCAACGGTAAAGTCAACGTGACCTGGTGTGTCTATAATATTAACTGTGAACTCATTATTCTTCCACTTCCAATGTGTCTGTGTTGCTGCAGAAGTAATCGTGATTCCTCTCTCTTGCTCCTGAGCCATCCAGTCCATCGTAGCAGCGCCATCATGAACTTCTCCAATCTTGTGTGTTAAACCTGTATAATATAGAATTCTTTCTGTTGTAGTCGTCTTACCAGCATCGATGTGAGCTGCAATTCCGATATTTCTTAAGAATTTTAAATCTTTTGCCATGATTTCTTTAACTCAATTACGCTTTAAAATGAGCAAAAGCTCTGTTTGATTCCGCCATCTTGTGAGTATCCTCACGTTTCTTTACTGCTGCACCTTCGCCTTTTGCTGCAGACATAATTTCTGAAGCTAATTTTTCAGCCATTCCTTTACCAGCGCGAGCTCTAGAATATTTGATCATCCACTTGATACCGATAGAGAGTTTTCTCTCAGGTCTCATTTCCATAGGAATTTGGAATGTAGCACCACCGATACGCTTTGGTCTAACTTCAATATGAGGCATCACATTGGATAAAGCTCTCTTCCAAACTTCATGCGGGTTTTCTTGAGTCTTTGATTCAATTTGATCCATTGCAGAATAAAATATATCGTGTGCAATAGATTTTTTTCCCTGCCACAACATATTATTAATGAATTGAGACACAACTGTATCTCCAAATCGTGGATCTGGCTCTAAGATTCGCTTTTTTGGTTTATGTTTCCTCATGACTTAAAGGCAAATTTTTATCGTTTATTTTTTAGGTCTTTTACTACCGTATTTTGATCTTGATTTCTTTCTATTGTTCACACCTGCTGTGTCAAGTGCACCTCTCACAATAGTATAACGTACCCCTGGAAGGTCTTTTACTCTACCACCTCTCACTAATACTATGGAGTGCTCTTGTAGATTATGTCCTTCTCCAGGAATATAACAGATTACTTCAGTGCCATTAGTTAATCTTACTTTAGCCACTTTTCTTAGGGCTGAGTTAGGTTTCTTTGGAGTAGTCGTATATACCCTTGTACACACTCCTCGCTTTTGAGGATTGGACTGTAAGGCTCTCGATTTACTCTTGTAAACCACTTTTTCGCGTCCTATTCGGATCAGTTGGTTAATAGTAGGCATATTTTTTAATCTATTATGCTTTTAATAATTTTTATAAATCACAGATTTTCAATACCTTAAAGATACACTTATCCCTAAGGAGTCGCAAATGTACAGCTTTCTCTTCTTTCTACAAAGCTAATTTATAAAAAAATAAAGAAAGTTTTGATTTTAACAAGATATTTGAAGTTCTAGGCTTTAATAAATGTCCTTGTTTGACGGTAATTATAGTTACCTACAATTCAGGTAATTGCAAATCTAAAGGAAGGTAATTTTTACTTAATTTTAATATACAATAATTTTCAATATTTTATATCCTGTTAATCAATCATCTAATCCAATATCCTTCTTTCAACAAAATCATTAAAATTAAAGTTACTCTATCATGTCAAACGATTTCCAACTTAGAAAAGCAACTCCGTCTGATGCAGCTGCCATTCAAGGCCTCATAGTAGAATTGGCGATTTTTGAAAAAGAGCCCGATGCTGTTAAGACCAGTATTGAAGATTATGCAACAGGACTAGAAGAAAAACGATTTGATGCTATTCTAGCCGTCGATATTGATGATCATATACTTGGAATGGCTTTCTTCTATACCACCTTCTCTACATGGAGTGGCAAGGCTTTATATCTTGAAGATTTTATAGTGAGAGAAGAATATCGGGGTAAAGGTATTGGCAAATTGCTTTTTGAAGCTTATCTGGAGGAAGCTAAAAACTGTGGTGCTAAACTCGCAAAATGGCAGGTCTTAGATTGGAATGAACTGGGAAAATCATTTTATAGAAAATACAATACGGAGGTCCATCTAGGCTGGGAGAATTGGCTAATTCGTATGTAATAGAAAAGCCCCGAAGGTAAATGTAAAATTATTCATCGAGGCAATGCTGAATATTAAACTCTATATTTTCAATACACGTCTGACTTTCGTCAAACGGCCATTTTTATCTAACGTTCTCAAAAAATATGTTCCTGATGAAAAACTACTTAGATCAAATATTTTTTCTTCATCAAGTGAATTTATTGCCACTAATTTTTGACCATAGATAGAATATAATTCTACATTGTCTTGTGTAATCAATCTCAAATTATCATGAGCAATCCATGTCTCCATTCTCTCCATTTCTGCTGCATATTCTTTGTTCGCCAATTTTAGATCAGGCTTTAAATGAAAAAATATTCGTTCAATCGAATCATGTGATAAACTTATTGAAGAAAATATAAGATTTTGAATAAATGATGTATCCCCATTCCATTTAAAAGCAAGATTTTCCCACTTAACAATCTCATCACAATTAATTTTAACTCTGTAACCCAAATATCTTTGTTTAAGTTTAGAATTTCCATATTGTAGTAAAGTAGAACGATAAGCCTTAAAATCATAAGAATATTGCAACTCAAAATATAAATCATTCCCTGTTGCAGAGATAGGTCTCAGATCAATCTTAGAGCTTGAGGTTCGATCAAAATATATAGGATTGTACAATGTATCTTCAAGGCAAGTAAAATCAATTTGTGATCTTTTAATCAATCTTATGTCTCGTTGACCCAATGGTTTGGACACCAACTCCTTCTCGCCTAGAAATTCATCAATATCATTGGTAGCTCTATAATCAAATCCAAAAACCACTGTATCATTATAATAAACAAAGTTTGTAGTATCAAGATATTCACCCCACAAAATCACTTTTTGAGAATATGACATCACTTGGAGAAAACATATAAGAAAGGGAAGTATAAAATATTTCATATCTAATTATTTAGTATTGTTAAAATTAAAAACAAGAGTGTCTTTTCAAATGTAAAGTTACTCTTGATCTATATCTATATTAAGGTGTATAAACAACTGTTTCTTCTATATCATTGCCACATACAATCCTTATATTTTCAGAACAGAGGTCCATCTAGGCTGGGAGAATTGGTTGATCAGAATGTGATATTGATTGCTACCACTTTTCTTTTGGCAATTTCATCATCCCAAAAAACCTACGAATACTATATTTCCCTACGCCATGTATTAGAATATGTATAAGCCCACCTATAATGGCTATATTTTTCAAAAATTGACAGTTTGAATATTTTTGTACCTTCTGGAGCATCCCAAAATTGATATACCATAAATGTTACTGGAATCCAATAGATCAATAACAAAGTCACAGCAAATCCAGGTCTATACCCTATCAATAAAAAAATACCACCGACCAATAGCAGAAAACTTGCCGTATACAATAATAACTCAGGATTCCAATGGAATCCATAGTGTAGCATTGTTGCTTTTGATCTACTGATATGCTTTACTGACGAATAAGATTCAAACAAAAATATTGCAGAAAGGAAAAGCCTCGAAATTAGATCAAAAATGTCTTTCATGATTTAAATACAGCAAAAAACGAATGGAATTATTGTAAATATATTATGCGGAGAATGATTGACCGCAACCACAGGTGTCTTTTGCATTGGGATTGACGAAACTAAAACCTCTATTATTCAATCCTTCCACCCAATCTATTTGCATGCCTACCAAATACAGAGAATGTGCTTTCTCCATTAAGACCTTAAGCCCTGCAATTTCAAATACCTGATCTTTCTCATGTTGTGTATCAAAACCTAAGACATAGGAAAAACCAGAACATCCTCCACCTTTCACTCCAACCCGAAGTCCATGTGATTCTGGTATACTTTGCTCATTGCGAATACGTTGCAATTGTGCTATCGCTGTATCTGAAATGCTTATTGGAGATTCAACTATTGTATCGCTTACCATGATTTTTTCTTTTAGAACAAATTTATGAATAATTTGGTTCTAAAAACTGATTTTACTTAAAATTTCATTTAAAAGTGGTAATTTACATTTTATTGAAATTTTTTAATGATGACTAATAATGTGTTTGTCATTTTTCAGTTTATATAAAATAGATTTAATTTAAAACTTAGTGTATGGCGGCATTTCTTGAAATATTAAAATACATATTACCCAGCGGTGTGGTATTTCTTACTGTATTCTATATACTGAAAAAATACTTTGCTGAAGAAAGATCGAAGCGCGACTATGAATACAGAATGCATACTGAAAAAATGTCCTATCCTATCAAACTACAGGCATATGAAAGACTTAGTTTGTTTCTAGAGAGAATCCGCATCCACAATTTAATCTTGCGATTGCAAAATAAAGATATGGATTCAAAAGTTTTTGTACACGCATTGATGATGGGCATTACGCATGAATTTGAACATAATCTAGTGCAACAAATTTATGTCTCCGATAAGTTATGGGAAATTATTTTATTCGCTAAAAATGAAGTCGTCCATTCCTTACATGAAGCGAGTAACTTAGCTAATAATAGTTTTGAAGAAACAAAAACTTATCTATACCAAGAGGCTATTCCTAAAACCGATCCTGTAATCGATAAGGCATTACAAGCGATTAAAAAAGAACTGGAATTGATTTTATAATTTTTTATTAATTCGATAAATGACGCAGCATATCTTTTGTCATTTCTTCAAGTTCAAACTTGGGCTTCCAATCCCAATCATTTCTAGCCATACTATCATCTATTGATTCATTCCATGACTCTGCTATTTGCTGACGAAAGTCTGGATTGTAATCTATCTTAAAATCTGGAATATGCGCTTTAATAGATTCATAGATTTCTTGTGGCGTAAAACTCATACCTGAAAGATTATAACTTGAACGCACCGTAATCCTAGATGCTGGTGCTTCCATTAATTCAATGGTGGCACGAATGACATCATCCATATAGATCATTGGAAGTTTTGTCCCTGCTTTTAAAAAACAATTATAATATTTATTTTTTATAGCCCCATGATAGATCTCTACAGCATAATCCGTCGTCCCACCTTCTGGAAGTGATTGCCAGCCTATGACCCCTGGATATCTAATGGAACGAACATCCAAACCATATCTTTTATGGTAATATTCAGCCCACATTTCTCCAGTAAGTTTGCTTATGCCATATACGGTGGATGGATTAAAACTGGTGTATTGTGGTGTATTTATCTTTGGTGTATGAGGTCCATAAATTGCTATCGAACTTGGGAAAAAAACTGTCACAATTTTTTTTTCGACACAAAGATCAAATAAATTGACTGTAGCATCATGATTTATCTTCCAAGTCAAACTTGGATTCTTCTCACCATTGGCTGAGAGTATGGCAGCAAGATGATAAATGGTATTGATCTGATGTTTGTCGATGGCCTCTGCAATTTTATTTTTATCTGTAACATCCAAAATTTCAAAATTTGCTATTTGAATTTTGGGTTCACGTATATCAGAAGCAAATACATTTTTATAACCATAACGATCTACAAGTGCCTTAGTCAACACTGTACCTATTTGACCATTAGATCCTAAAATAAGGATGCGTTTATCCATTGAATGAATGTTCAATTGAATGAAAAGATTTTATTTCAATTTGATAGTAGATGTTCCTGCCAAATATCCTTTGTTGTAGACTTCTATTTGATATACACCAGCTTGAAATCCTCCCGGATTATGCCACTCTCCACATACATTTTTCACTTCATTTGCATACATGGTTTTGGCTATTGTAGAATAGCGCACTTCGTCGCCAGTTGTTTCATTGATGAAGGTTCCTGAGCCTTGGGATTCGATTGCCTGGGTCTCACCTATTGGATTGATTACTCTGATAAAAAACTGCTCATCGCCAGAATCTGCATTTGAGTTTGCAGAGGTATTAAAACATATTTGAAGGTAATCTGTATTTTTTGCTTTACTCACACCGTTAGGCTTCTTGCCATCTCTTTGTTCATAAGAGTTGGTTTCAATTTTATTCACAGTAATTACCGAAGCTCTTATCACTCTTTTGGACAATTCTGATTTTTCTTTATTGATTTTTTCTTTCTCACTAGTCAATGCATTTTTAGCCTCCGATAAAGCTGAATTTTCTACAGATTTTTTTTGCAAATCTTGACTCAGATTCTCTTTCTCTTTAGTCAAAGAGGTATTGGAACTGAGCAATTGTTCATTCTCTTGTTTTAACCTTGATATTTCAGCGACATAGGATTCTACTTTGGATTTCATCTCTGTCATTTCCTTTCTTGCGACAGATAAATTTTTGCTGTCTTTGAGAAGATTGCTGATCTTATCTTTTTGAATGCGAAGTTCTTCTTTTTGAGAGTCGATTAATGTATTGAGTTCTGTATTATTTGTTTTCATTTCATTCAACTCAGCAACAGAATTTTCATATTGTTTTTCAAGTTCTGTTTTTGCTTGATCCAATTGAGTGATTTCTGTTTCTTTTTGAATATTATCTTTTTGCAGACTTTTATTCGTTACGAACTGATAAACATTTAGTCCTAACAAGGCTAAAATCGCTACTAAAGAAATTGCTTTTAAATTTTGGTTTGAATTGCTTGATGCCATTTGGTACTGTTTTTGCAGCCTAAAGTTACGCTGTATTTCCAGAACATTTTGATAATTTTCTCTCAAAAACTCTCATTATTACGAATTTTTGACATATTATGAATTTAAATAATATATTATTCTTAGATATTGAGACGGTTTCACATGAGGCTAGCTATGATCAATTAGATGAAAGATGGAATAGTTTATGGGATGCCAAATCGAAATACTTTAAAAATGAAGGGATAGCGATCACTCCAAGTGAAGCTTATAGCCAGAAAGCTGCAATTTTTGCAGAGTTTGGAAAGATCGTTTGTATTGGTCTTGGCATTTACAAACAAAATGAATTAAGGCTAAAAACAATTAGTGGCGATAATGAAAAGAAAATTATTGAAGACTTTTTTGAACTTGTCAAAAAGCATTTTAGCAATCCACAGACTCATAGTTTTTGCGGTCACAATATTCGTGAATTTGACATTCCCTATATCTGCAGAAGAGCTTTAATTAATGGCGTAGAGATCCCAGAAATTTTCAATCTTGGATCTAAAAAACCATGGGAAGTCAAATATATTCATGACACCTTAGAATACTGGAGATATGGCGATTACAAGCACTATGTCTCCTTGGATCTCCTAGCTGCATGTCTTGGATTGCCTAGTTCAAAAAACAATATGCACGGAAGTCAAGTCACTGAAGAATATTGGCGAAAACAGAATATTGAGGGAATTTCAAAATACTGTCTTGAAGATGTCGCCCTGACATTTAAGGTTTTCTGTCGCTTAATTCAATTTTCTGGCATGGAAGAAATCTCACTTAAATATATTGATTAACATACGATTACAAGTATAATATTTATTTATGTGTATATTCACTAGCATATATTATCATTTAAAATTATCTTTATCTTTGATTTAAATCTGACGTATGATGAAAAAATTACAATTATTGATTGCCCTTTTTGCATTGACCACAATGAATATTGTCGCTCAAGCATGTATAGACACTGCTTCCAATAGTCTTACGATTTTATCCAAGTCATCTTTTGGTGGACCAGACTGTTTGTTTTCTGTGCGTTTCTGTGTGATAAAGACCAGTACTGAGGCAAAAGAAATAGATTATCAGGTCACTGCTACTTATGGCACGATGACTAGAACAATTAATGTAGGCTTCCTTCCTGTTGGTTCTGTAATATGCGAAACATTTACATTTGTAGCTGATTGCAATTCATCTGCTAACTTTGTAGCTTATGGTATCAATGCAAATGACGATGTGTGTGGAGTCGTTGTAGACTTTATCATCTTACCTATTAGATTAATGGAATTCACTGCAGACAAAACGAGTGCTAGTACAGCCGCTTTAAATTGGAAAACTGGAGTGGAGAGTAATTCTTCTCATTTTGTCATTCAGCAAAGTGTTGATGGAAGGAATTTTAGAGAAGTAAGCAAAGTAAGAGCTGCTGGAAACAGTAGAGCTGAATTGAATTATTCTCAAGATGTAAGATTGGTTGCAAATCAAGTCAATTATTTCAGATTATCGATGATAGACAAAGATGGTAGTTCTAGTTTCAGCAATATCGTTACTGTAGGTAATAGAGGTGGCAGAGCTGTTCTTTCTCCTATACCAACTCAAGGATTGATTTCAGTAGATGGTGACTATGATCAAGCAGATTTGAATAATATGTCTATCTATGATATGACAGGTAGAAAAATGACTGGTTTCACAAAAGCAGGTAGAAATCAAATCGACATCTCGAATCTTACGGACGGTGTATACTATGTTAAAATTGGTGAATACACTGAAAAGATAATTAAGGAATAAAATTAAAATTTATTTATAAAAAAAAAGCTGCTTTCCAAACAAAGCAGCTTTTTTTATTGTCCATATATTATGTCAAAACAAATTATAGCCCCGTCGTTTTTATCCTGTGATTTTGGAAGAATCAAGGAAGAAGTGGAATATTACAATTTGACTCAAGCTGAGTGGTTTCATCTCGATGTCATGGATGGTGTTTTTGTTCCTAATATCTCTTTTGGTATGCCGATAATCCAAGCTATAAAAAAACATAGTCAAAAACCATTAGATGTTCATTTGATGATCGTCAATCCAGAAAAATATATCTCTGCATTCAGAGATGCAGGAGCAGACAACATCACCATCCATGCCGAAGCATCGCATCATCTTCACAGAGCAATCTATCAAATAAAAGAAACTGGAGCAAAGGCTGGAATAGCTTTAAATCCTGCAACATCTGTAGAGTCAATTTATGATATTCTTGAAGATATCGACATCGTTTGTTTAATGAGTGTGAATCCAGGTTTTGGCGGTCAAAAATTCATATACAAGACTTTAGAAAAAATTAAAAAAATTAAATCTGAAATTATATCGCGAAATCTTAATACCTTAATCGAAATCGATGGCGGTGTAGGCTTGGAAAATGCTGAAACAATTCTACAAGCAGGTGCAGATGTATTAGTAGCTGGAAACTCAATATTTAAATCACAAGACCCAAAATCAACTATTGAGAAGCTCAAAGCAATTGAGGCTTTTAAAAGTTTTTAACCGATCACTTGACATTAAATATTCGTTTGACCGCAGAGACTATGGTAGTGGCAATTATAGCGCCACTGAAAGCCAAAAAGATATCTTTCTGAGCATCCCAGATATCACCCTGTGTTCCTAAATATGCATCACCTTGTGCTTTGAAGAAAATATCTGCAACAGCCCACTCTATCAGTTCATAAAATGCGGAGACTGAAAGCGTAATCTCAATGGGCAACAACCATGCTACCAACGAAGGATAAGCTAACCATTTTAAAAACATTTCTCTCATCGGATAAGCAAGTAAAAATCCAAAACTAAAATGTACAATGCGATCATAATGATTTCTTTCTCCATCAAAAATATCTTTGAGCCAATAACCAAATGGATTCTCAGCATAAGTATACTTTGATCCATAGACATGGAGACATAAGTAAATACAAATCAAAAGATAACTCAAATCGCTAAATTGAAATTTGCGATAGCTAAAGATCAAAAATCCTAGACATAAAAATGTAAGCACATTCTCTAATATCCAATTGCTCAAATTGGTTGTACCAATCAATGAATTGAGCCAAACCATCGAGAAGATCGCAATAAATGCCCAGAGCCATTTATTCTGATGAAAAGGGATCCTATAATCTGAAATTGCAATGCTGAATTGAGCCATGAGCCATTTTTATGTAAATATAAATAATCATACTTCACATATCACGAATAAAGGATCAAAAAAATTAAAAGATTAAAATAACTTGTATCATAGATGGAGAAATACAAATAACTGTTTAGTTGAAGCTATAAAATTTAAAAAATAATGTTATGATATTGAAGTAATTGTACTATTTTTGTTTCATGCACCTAATACATACACACATCCCTCAAATCAATAATCAAATCGAGAAGATTTCAACTGAAATAGTTATCATGCTGAAAGCAAATCTAAGACCATCTTTTTATAGCAAAAATAAAAACAGTTAAATATGAGAAAAATAATCTTATTTGCATTTATTTATACCAACCTGTTTTCACAAAATTACAATTGGGATTGGGCAATAAGTAGTGGAGGACAAAGCGACGAATTTTTAACTAATTTACTCATTGACAAAAATGAAAATATATTTTTATCTGGCAATTATTATGAGAATGTATTTTATAAGCGACTGTCAAATGCGTGATGCAATGGATAATGTTCAATGGATTTATTCTATCTCTAAATAAAAAAGTAAATGTAAATGCGTAACAGACATTCTAATTCAGATTTAACAAAAATAGGTGTCGATTCTAAAAATAATATTTATTACTCTGATTTTTTATTTAAAGACCCATTACAATTTCGAAACTATAAATATACTCCTCAATTTACATCAGGATCATCAATACTAGCAAAGTTTGATTCCAATTGTAATTTACTATGGATTAAAGAATTTGGAGATAAAAATCAAAAGGCTGGGATGTTCATATTAGTTCATTGGCGGTAGATGCTTTGGATAATATTATTTTGTCTGGAACGACTTCTGCTGATACTGTTGATTTTGGAGGAAAATTGATGATCAAGCCACCAGTTTCAAAAAAGAACAGTATATTTCTAGTTAAATTTAATTCAGATGGTGAGATTAATTGGATTAATGCAAGTAAACAAACTGGTTTTCAGTATATCACTATAAAACCATAATAGATCATGAATATAATATTATCATTGGAGCAAATG
The DNA here is from genome assembly GCA_016710585.1 of Saprospiraceae bacterium. Lineage (GTDB taxonomy): Bacteria > Bacteroidota > Bacteroidia > Chitinophagales > Saprospiraceae > Vicinibacter. Next base: position 151,181 of record JADJVN010000002.1, on the reverse strand, counting down.
TCAGAACTGGGTGGACTACATGGATCTAAGCGTTCAATTTGACGATGACAAGTAACTTCTAATGAAACTTCATAAATCAGTTTGTTTATGTTTATAAATTCACCTCCGAAGGAAAAGCAATCTGGGTAAACTGATTAGCGGTCAAAAGAAAATATTCAGGGGCTGATATTGCACCTTGGATAGTAAAGATAATATTTATGTAGGTGCCAGTTTTAGTCACAATTATTTTGTCTTTAAGAATGATACATTAATAAAAAAGGATTCTAGCACCTGGTTTAATCACCTCTTACTGAAATACGATAAAAATGGATTAGAAAATTGGGCTGTAAATTGGGATCCAGGAAGAGTTGATTATTTTTGGCCATTTATTTCTACTGATAAAAATGATAATGTTTGGTGTCATTTTAATCACATCAAAGATTCGTTAAAAATAGGAAATAAAATTCTATCTACTAATGGAAATAATGATTGTGCCTTATTACAATTTAATGCCGAAGGTGAAAATTTATTTGCCTATTCCTATGGATCTAAAGGATTTGGTGGAGCAGGACCATTTGTTACAATGAATGATGGAAGTCTTATTGTTTCTGGAGATTATAACAGCAAAGAATTTAGTCTGGGTAATCACACTTTAGTCAATGAAGGGATCCCTTCAAGTACTGGATACTATCCAAGCAATATTTTTTTAGCTCGCTTCGCACCAGATTCACTTGTGAGTAATCAAGAGATAAAGAAAGTTGATGTGGGATATTCGGTTTATCCAAATCCAGCTTCGGATTATATTGTAGTCTCTTCCAAAGAAGATATCAATGACATAAAGACTATAGAATTATATAATCTGGAGGGTAAACGAAGTCATATAAAGTTCAAGAAAGAATCATCGAATAAAATGTCATTTTCTGGAAAAGCACTTTTGGATGGGGTTTATCTGCTAAAGATTTTAACAGATGATGGTGTAGAAAATATTAAAATTCAAATACAGCATTAACTTGAAAGAGAAAGAAATTTTATCAAAATACTATTTAATCCTCACCAATCCTGCTTTGGCTTTCTGGTGTAAGGATCTACTGTATTGATCTGGATTTCTTTCTAGGACTGATTTAAAATATTTCTTTGCCATAGAGTGATTCTGTTCTGACTCATAGATATATCCGCATTGCAGCAATGCATTGGCAGACATGAATGATTTTTGTGTAAGGTCCTGGTCTACGACCAAATTGAAATTCAGTTTAGCTTTGTCCTTTACTTTTAATAATTGATATACTCGTCCTAGTCTATAGTAATATTCTAATCGGTATGTGCTTTCAGCTAGGATGACTTTTTCATTCTCTAATAATAATCGCTCTGCCTCCTTAGGATAATTGCCATCACTAAGCAATCTTGCTTTAAGCAAAAACAGATTGGGAAGTTCATTCTTCTGGGCTTCTTTTAAGGCTTGTTGATCTTCATCTGTCAGTGTGTTACCTTTAGTTAAACAAAGCTGTTTATATCTCTCATAATTTAAATTCTGCTTATTCATTAAAGCACACCAAGATAATTTTTGGTAAGCTTCTTTGATATAAGAATTGCCTTTAAAATCTTTTAAATATTGCAGAAAATATTGCTCTGCTTTGAGATCAAGTTTTTGAAGTGCGGCTACGCCGTGCAAATAACTTAGAAAGGGCAATTTTTGTCTTGAGGATGGTGGCAATGAAGATATAATATTGATCGTAGCATCATTATATCCCGCTTTCATCGCGATGCGCGAATGGATAAATGTCATCAATGGATTGGGATCTAGAACTACAATTTTATTGCTCAAATATTGATATGCTTCATTGGGTTTATTCTCCAAATATGCCATAAGAAAAGACTTAGCTGCAATGGCCTCTTGTATAAAAAGTGGATTCTCAGATTCTGCAAACTGTAGAAAAAGGTCCAGTTCTTTTATTCCTTCTTGTAAGGTTCCTCTCAATCCAATAATTTTAGCAGCCCAGGTGAATCCCTCTGGAATGGTGGAGACCAATGCATGTAGTATGCCTAGTGACTTGTATGTGTATTTAAATTCTGGATACTCTTTTTGATTCGATTCCAAAAGTGAAAGTGCTTGTCGGATGGATTGGAAAGCTAGAAAATTATCTTCCATTTTGAGGTGGACGAGAGCCCATTGCAGATGTATTTCTGCTTGTAGATAATTCTTCCATTCTTGAGTTAAAGTAGAATTTTGAATCTGCTCCAATCGAATATTTTTCTGCGGCTTTACTTTGTCATAATAACTTCTATTCTCATGAATAAAGAGTTTAAAAAAATCATTGTAATTCTCAAGTAATATCCGTATCTTATTCTTCCTAGGAATGGACAGCCCACTTAGAGTCTTCTTAGCTTCTAGAAAATCGAGTTCGATAATTTGCTGATAACAATAACTGACCTTATCATCAAATGCTATATAATCCTGCTTTTGTGCAGCTATACTGTTTAATAAAAAACAAAAAAAAGAAATATAAATTAATCGAAATCCAATCAATGAATTAAGTATGCAGATTTATTCTTCAGCATTTTGTATTAGATCATCCACTAATACACGGCCACAATGCTCACAGGCAATGATTTTCTTGCGCAATGCAATCTCCAATTGCATCTGAGGTGGGATCTGGTTAAAGCAACCGCCACAAGCATTTCTCTTCACCATCACGACTGCAAGACCGTTTCTATAACGCTTTCTAATATTGTCATAGGCATGAAGTAATCTCACTTCAATATTTTTCTTGCCTTATCGGATTTGTTTGCTAGTGCTTTTTCATCCTTTTCTGTCTTCTCAATAATCTTGGCTAATTCTGACCTCTTTTCCTCGACGTCTTTGTGCTTTTGAGCCAATTTCTCCTTCAAGGTATCTAGAGTTACTTTTTTATTCTTGATTTGCTCAGCAGCTTCTTTCATCTTCTTTTCAGAAAGCTGAATTTCTAGCCTTTGAAGGTTGATTTCTTTATTTAAAGCGTCAAATTCTCTATTATTTTTTACAGAATCAAGCTGTTTCTCATACTTCTTAATATTGTCTTCAGACTGCTTGATGTTGATTTTATGGCTGTTGTGATCCTTGTCCATCTCAGCAATGTTGCCTTCCAATTTATGGACACGAGTGCTCAATCCACCTATTTCATCCTCCAAATCAGAGACGACCATTGGTAACTCACCTTTTACAATTTGAATTGAATCTACCTCAGAATCAATGAGTTGCAATTCATATAACTGTTTAAGTTTTTGAGTAATCGAAATTTCTGCTGAGACTGTATTAGTTTTTGCCATTTTAGTAATAATTTATTGGATTAGTACTCTGATTTGATTTTCGGAGCGCAAAATTAGTAAATTTTTGTGATATAAGCTCAAATAATAATTCTATAGTAAATTGTTCACTTTCAAAATGTCCAATATCCAAAATGGTAATTTGCCCATTAGCCTCAAAAAACTCATGGTATTTGACATCTGCGGTTATAAAAACATCGGCCTTTGCCATGATCGCATCTTTGATCAAGAACGCAGCAGATCCTCCACATATTGCAATATGCTGAACAGTTGGTTTTAAAATCTTGGTATGGCGAATCACGGCACAATTAAATTTAGACTTAATAAGCTTTAGGAAATAGTCTGTACTCATCTCATGTTGGAGATGCCCTATCACACCAGCTCCAGTATGTATTGAATCTGCCAGTGGTCGAAGGATACTCAAATTTTGCAGGTTTATTTTTTGTGCAATTTTTTCATTTACTCCAGATTGGAGTACATTATCGAGATTCGTGTGAATGGCATAAATTGCAATGTCATTTTTTATCGCAGCGATGATTGCTTTTTCTACATAATGATAACCATTGATTTTTTTTAGTCCAGAAAAAATAATCGGATGATGACAGATGATCATATTACAATTATTATTTATAGCCTCTAAAACAATATCCTCTGTTGCATCGAGAGAAAATAAAATGCCCCTTATGATCTGTTCAAATTTTCCTGTTAGCAATCCAACATTATCATAGCTTTCAGCCAACTTTCTAGGCGCAATCGACTCAAGGAAATCCGTAACCTCTTGTATTTTCATCATTGAATTTTCATGAATGTAAACAGCAATCTTGTACTTGGGTTTTGAGCAATTGGAATTTTCGTATAAAAACCGAGTAAAATTGGACTTCTAACAATAATATAGAATTTCAAATTTATTATCAAATTAATTATTTTCATCATACATATAATACTCGTTTTAATAGACTTACAAATTACAATAATATTATTAATCAAATTAACAAAAATTGAAGCAGCGAAATCTATATTTGGTAATATTATTGGTATAAGAATTATATTCAATTTAAATATTTTAAAAATGAAACATATTTATTTACTATTACTAGCGCTATTTGGATTACACACATCCAATGCACAAAACACCACTGATTTTAAAATTTTTGGAAGAGTAATGTACACCGATAAATCCAGTGTGGAAGGTTGGGAAGTAGCCATTGCGGGAGATAATAATTTCCAAATCGTTTTAAAAACAGATAAAAATGGACTTTATAGCCAAGTAACTCAAGTAGAACTTGGAAAGGTTACAAACTTTACAATTTCAGTAAAGGATCCGTGTCAAAATGCTGCTCAGGTTCAAAAAACAAGTTATAGTGGCAGAAGTCAAACTAGTGGCACTATTGATTTTATCATTTGTAAATCCGTTGTAGGAAGTGGATGTCCAGTAAAATTTAGCTTTACTCAATCTGCAGATGGAACGTTTCTATTTGTAGCGGAACCAGATTATCCAGGTGCAGTATATTCTTGGGATTTTGGTGATGGCACTCAAGATACTGGGAAAGAAGTCAAACACAAATATGGACGCAATGGCGCATATGCAGTTACATTGACAGTAAAAACCAGCAATTGTAGTTCCTCATTTACTCAAAAGCTAAATGCAACAGGTGTTGTAAATCCACCGACTCCAAATTATTCAGCTAATGCATCTTGTTGTGGAAAATTGAATGTAAGGGCAATTGGAGCCACAAGTTCTTCTACAGGACTTAATTATAAATTTATCGCAACAGCTGATTATAAAATTAATGAAGTTATTTGGGATTTTGGAGATGGTAAAACAGGAACAGGAATAGAGACAACTCATCAATATGACAGTGTAGGAACATATAAAGTAAAAGCTAAAATTATTGGTGATAATTGTATCATCGAAATGATGATGACAGTCCAAGTCACTGATAGAAAAGTGAACAATCCATGTGCTTTTGATTTTGGTTACACATATTTAAGATCAGGAGAGATTCAGTTTAATTCAAAAATAAACAGTAAATACGATAAATTACTTTGGGAATTTGGAGATGGTACGACATCATCTGATGAGAATCCTCTTCATGCATATACAAAGGGTGGTGAATATAAAGTAAGTCTTACTATCACTATAAACGGCGTTCCTTGTACTATCACGAAAACAATTAAAGTGTCAGGTGTGGTTAACTCACCATGTCCTACAGATTTTGACGTAAAGCTGGACAGCTTGACTGCAAAATTCAGTTTTTCAAGTACGACAAAGCCTGACAGTTTAATTTGGAGTTTTGGCGATGGCAATACTTCAAAAGAGGAAAGCCCAGTTCACGTTTATGCGAAAGAAGGGAACTATACTGTATTCTTAGTTTTATATTTTAATGGTGTACCATGTAAAGTAGCAAAAAATATCAAAGCTGGAAATGTGAGAGGAACGACAGTAGAAATCAGTATCAGTGAGGTCAATCCCAACCCTGCTCTAAATGACCTTACAGTAAATATCAAAAGCAATGGAGACTATAAAGTAGAATTGATTATTGCACACATGACAGGAGCTAATTTACAACAATATAGTATAGACATCGTGTCTGGCGTGAATAAAGTTCCTTTAATGGTGGATAGTTTACAACCAGGAAGCTATGTAGTATTGGTTTACTACAATGGTGTCACAGTATCGAAAGCAATATTTCAAAAATTGTAATAAGAAATATAATTAAATTAAAAAAAGCCATGGTAAAACATGGCTTTTTTATTTATAGCTACTCCCAAAAGTCAGCAAGTCATCTAAAACTAAGTCTTATGTATAAAAATCAAATCAATATAAACTAATTCAAATTAGTTGCAAATTCTTAAAAATTTAAATAACACATTAACAATATTTAATTGTGTATTTCTTTAAAATTACTATACTTATATCAAAGTTTTATTATAATTTAAAAAAAATCTAAAAATATCATATAATATCTTATTTTTACTCATCCTGATGCCTTGAACTATTCAAGTTTCAAGTACATTTATTTTACTACTCAATGTCTTTAGGTCAAAAAGCAAATGTCATAGGCTTATCATTAGTTTGCCTGCTAATCATTTGTTGTCGTCATCATAGCGGCAATGACAGTTATTCCAATATCTCTCTGATTCAATCAATCCAAAAAGAAATCTATCAAAGAAAATTCAGTCTTGTTGAAATCAATCTTAAAAATTTAACTGAACAGGATTCTAGTCTTTACCCTGCTGTATTAAAAGCTGCCATAGAGTTTGAAAAAAGTAATTTTAAAGCTTCGAATGAAATTATTTCTGAATTAAATAAGAGTTTTCTTTCAAATCCTAATGATAAAGTCTATCTAAAATATTTGGAAGCAAAAGGAAATTTTTATATCGAATCTCAGGAAGATTCACTTGCCTTAGAAACGTTCAGTGCTTTTAAAATTTTAGCAATAAAACTTAAGTCTGAGGATGAACTGAGATTAGCAGATTTATATCTGAGTAAATGCTATTTAAATCTTAGACAAGATAGTCTGGCTGAAATATATATTTCTAGTGGTTTTTCAAAGCTGAATGAAAAGCCTGATAGCCTTGCATCAGCTTATGGTAATTTGATCAAAAGTCAAATTGAATTCAGAAATGGCGCATATGATTCAGTCTTACATTATTCTTATAAGAGCCTAAGTCAATATGAAGCATTAGGTCATGTAAAAGGAATGCTGCTAAATCATTTAATTATAGCAAGTTCATATTTTCTAGTCGGGATCCCTGATAAAGCTGCGGATTATTTTAATCAAGGGATTAATATCGCCCTTCAAAATAATGAAGAATTCACCTTAATGAAATTATATGTCAATTATGGAAATTTATTAACCACTCAGAAAAAAAATTTTGAAGCTAAGCAAATGTTTGAAAAAGCTTACAAGATTAATAAAATAATGCTCCCAGACAAAATCCAATTACAAATAACCATTGCACTAGGCAATTTATGTAAAGACAATTTAGACTTGCATAGTGCACTACAGTATTATAAAGCTACAGCTGATATTGCATCCAAACAAAATAATATTGAAGCCTATGCAAAAGCGCTTTTGGGGATTGGAAATGTATATTAAGAAAGCAAAGACAAAGCTAAAGCATTAGAATATTATAATAAAATGGAAACAACCATTCCTTTGATCCAATCTCCAAGTGTCAAAGCAATAATGCAAGTTTATCTTGGCATGCTCCTTGTAAATTACAATAAAGTAAATGAAGGCATAAAATTCTGCAAGGAAGCTTTCAATTATGCAAACACAAATGGCATAGATGATATAGCTGTGCTTAGTTGTACTTGTCTAGTTGACAATTATAAGTATATAAAAAACATTGACAGTCTTGAATTTTATTTAAAAAAACAATTATCTATAAAGGAAAATTTTTTTAAAAAATCAACTCAAATAGAAATGGATAAATCCATTTCTAAAATTAATTTTGAGAAGTCACTTTTGGAAAAAGAGTTAGACATCAGCTCTCTTCAAAAACAACTTGAAGTAAAGAACAAAAATAAAATCGTCCAGAATCTATTAATTTCATTTTTACTTCTTTTTTCATTTATTCTATTTGTCTTAGTAAATGTATTGCGCAAACAAAAAACACAACTCTCAAAGATCAATGAAAAATATAAAAACAGACAAGTAAAAATAGATGAGATGAATCAGTCTTTAAAAACCATGAATGCCAATTTAAAAAACTTTGCTGTCATGGCTGCAAAAGATATCAAAGCGCCTTTGAATACCAGTCTTGAGTATATTGAAAATATGGAAACGAAATTGAAGAACAATCCTGAATATATGAATGGGCTAAATCAATTCTTTAATGAACTGACCAGTAATAATAGGATGTTTAATAAAATGATAGATGACTTATTATTGCTGTCAAATTTGGATTCAAACTTACCTGAAAAAAACTCTTTTGATCTCCATCAATTGATACTCGATATCATCCAAGACTTAAATAAAGAATCCAAATTTAGTTTTGCAGTACATCTCAATAAACTACCCAATATCTATGCACATAAAAATTTGATTAGGATTTTATTTCAGAATATTCTTTTGTTTTTATTAAACAACTGTTTAAAAAAATCAGAACTGGTTCTAACAATAAATTCACTAACTCAAGATGACCATAAACTATTGATCAATATTGAAACCAATTGTAACCAATCAAAAACTCATCTCAATCACTTGATCTTTAATGCCTTTGAGTCTCAAGATAATTTATATCAATCTAATGGCATTGGACTAGCAAGCTGTAAGAAAATAGTAGAAATCTATGAAGGGGATATATGGACTTCAGATCAAGGTAATAAAGGAAATTCATTTCATTTTACAATCAATGTAATGGAAGTTAAAAACCCAGATAAAAATGAAATCGTATAAAACAGAAATGTCTAAAACAAATTATTCCAGTTCACTTTTTCTTGAATATAATTTGAAACATCTTGAATCGCTATCCGCTCTTGAACGAGCGTATCTCTATCACGAATAGTTACACACTGATCCTCTAAAGTCTCAAAATCTACAGTAACACAAAAAGGTGTGCCTATTGCATCCTGCCTTCTATAACGACGACCGATCGCATCTTTATCATCATATTGACAAAGAAAATTCGGTTTAAGAAGATTCAAAATCTGCCTGGCCTTTTCCACCAATTCTGGTTTGTTTTTTACAAGTGGTAAAACAGCACATTTAATAGGTGCAAGAACTGGATGAATCTTTAAAACTACCCTGGTCGCTTCTCCTCCATCTGCGTCTGGTACAGATTCTTCAATGAAAGAATTACTTAAGACTGATAAAAACATACGATCACATCCCACAGAAGTTTCGACTACATAAGGCACGTAATTTTCATTATCTTCTGCATCAAAATATTGCAATTTTTTTCCTGATAATTCTTGATGGCTAGTGAGGTCAAAGTTAGTTCTTGAATGAATTCCTTCAAGTTCTTTAAAACCAAATGGAAAATCAAATTGAATATCTACTGCAGCATTGGCGTAATGTGCGAGATTCTCGTGATTGTGAAATTTTAATTTTTCCTCTGGTGTCCCAATCGCTCTATGCCATTGCATCCTGGCATTTTTCCAATACTCGTACCATTTCATTTCCTCTCCCGGCTTTACGAAATATTGCATCTCCATTTGTTCGAATTCACGCATTCTAAAAATAAATTGTCTCGCTACAATTTCATTTCGAAATGCTTTTCCGATTTGAGCAATACCGAATGGTATTTTTTGTCTTGTCGTTTTTTGGACATTTAAAAAATTTACAAAAATACCTTGTGCTGTTTCAGGTCGGAGATAGAGTTTGCCTTCCTCTCCTGCAATGTTGCCTAGTTGAGTATTGAACATAAGGTTAAATTGTCTCACTTCTGTCCAATTTCGTGATCCACTGTCTGGACAGGCTATTTCCAATTCAACGATCAAATTCTTCAAACTGTCCATATCATTTGCAGACATAGCAGTATTCATTCGATCTAAAATGGATTGAGCTTTTTGCGCATATTCGACTACTCTTGGATTGGTCTCACGATATAATTTTTCATCAAAACTTGCTCCAAATCTTGATTTAGCTTTTTCAACTTCTTTTTCCAATTTGGCTTCGATTTTTGCCACAGCATCTTCAATAAGTTGATCGGCTCGATATCTTTTTTTTGAATCTTTATTATCTATTAATGGATCATTGAATGCATCGACGTGACCTGAAGCTTTCCAAGTCTTAGGATGCATAAAAATAGCAGCATCAATGCCGACAATATTGTCATGCATTTGCACCATCGATTTCCACCAATAGGTTTTGATATTATTCTTCAATTCAACACCATATGGTCCATAATCATAAACTGCACTCAAGCCATCGTATATCTCAGATGACTGATAAATGAATCCATATTCTTTAGAATGACTTACTATTTTCTTAAAAAGTTCCTCTTGATTTGCCATGGTCGTGGATCGATAATTTTTCTATTTGAATTGATAATTGCGATTAAACATCAATTTTTGCATAGACAGCATGAGTCTCAATGAATTCCCTTCTTGGTGGAACATCATCCCCCATTAAAATTGAAAAATAGTAACTCGCCTCTGCTGCATTCTCTATCGTCACTTTAGTCAAAATACGAGTTGCTGGATCCATTGTTGTCTCCCAAAGTTGCTCTGCGTTCATCTCACCTAGACCTTTGTATCGCTGAATATGTACGCTATCTTCTTTACCCTTTCCAAGTTCCAAAGTGATTTCTTTTCTCTCTTTTTCATTCCATGCATACTTGAATTCCTTTCCTCTTTTCACTTGATAAAGAGGTGGTCTTGCAATGTATAAATGACCATTTACTATAAGTTCATTCATATATCGATAAAAGAAAGTAAGAATCAATGTCGTGATATGACTTCCATCAACGTCAGCGTCGCACATGATGACGATCTTATGGTATCGAAGCTTTTCTATATTCAGTTTTCTATCACCGTCTTCATTTTCAAAAATATGCACACCTAAAGCTGTAAAAATATTCTTGATCTCCTCATTTTCATAAATACGATATTCTAGTGCTTTTTCTACGTTCAATATTTTTCCTCTTAATGGAAGGATGGCTTGGAACATTCTATTTCTACCTTGTTTTGCAGTACCTCCCGCAGAATCTCCCTCCACAAGATATAATTCTGAATCTGCAGCACTTCTTGAACTACAATCTGCAAGTTTACCAGGCAATCCTCCTCCTGTCAAAACATTTTTACGCTGAACCAAATCTCTCGCTTTACGAGCAGCTTCTCTTGCTGTAGCAGCAAGGATGACTTTATCTACAATTCGTTTTGCCTCTTTTGGATTTTCTTCTAAGAAAGAAGATAAGGCGTCTCCCGTAATACGAGAAACGATTCCGACAACTTCAGAATTTCCTAATTCTCCTTTGGTTTGACCTTTGAACTGAGGTTCTGGAACTTTTACTGAGATAATCCCTGTCAATCCCTCCCTAAAATCTTCACCATTGATTTCTATTTTGGATTTTGCAAAGGAACCATTGTCATCACCATATTGCTTAAAGACTCGCACCAAAGCTCTTCTAAAGCCACTCACATGCGTTCCACCATCGCGAGTATGGATATTATTGACATAAGAAAATAAATTTTCTTGAAAGCCAATATTGTATTGAATCGCAATCTCTACTTCAACATTGTCTTCTTTACCTTTGATCATGATTGGTTTTTCAATCAATGGCACCCTTCCATGATCTAGATATTGAACAAACTCCAACAATCCACCTTCAGAAAAAAATCTTTTTTCTTTAACCGTATCTCCTCTTTCATCTTGAAGATAAATGTGCAATCCAGAATTCAAAAATGAAAGTTCTTTTAATCTTTCTTCAAGTGTTTCAAATTTAAACTCTAAAGTTTCAAATATCTCACTATCTGGTTTGAAAGTGATTGTCGTTCCTCGACCCTGTGTTTCACCAATTTGTTTAACATCTGCTTTCGGTTTGCCTCTCTCATACTCTTGCATGTAAATTTTGCCTTCTCTATAAACTTCAGCTTTTACATAGGAAGATAAGGCATTGACGCAAGATACGCCGACACCATGCAAACCTCCAGAAACTTTATAAGAGTCTTTATCAAATTTACCACCAGCATGAAGGACAGTCATGACCACTTCCAATGCTGATTTCTGTAATTTCTCATGCATATCCACAGGGATACCTCGACCATTGTCACTTACTTTGATTAGATTATCTTTCAGGATAGTCACTTCAATATGCGTACAATGACCAGCAAGATGCTCATCTATTGAGTTATCCACGACTTCCCAAACCAAATGATGTAGTCCTTTCTCATCGGTGCTGCCGATGTACATTCCAGGCCTTTTTCTGACTGCTTCCAGCCCTTCTAATGCCTGAATACTACTGGCACTATAATCTCCTTGTTGACTCATTTTTTTAGATATAGATTTAAGAGTGCAAAAATACAAATTTTCCTTCACATTTTCATGCTAAAAATTCATGTAATCGCTTAATTATGAATATTTTTTATAATTAAAAAATAAATATAATTGCATTATATATATAAAAAATTTGAATATGTGTTTTTCATTGAAAATTAAGGGATAATTCATCTAATTCTAGTAATTTTGGGCCTGTGAAAGAAAGTGTTCATTTTGAATCCTCGGAGGAAGAATTATGTAAATTCTGTCCACAAATTTTGGAGTTTGTTCAAACAAATAAAATTACATTATTATATGGTCAAATGGGGGCTGGAAAAACAGCATTAATGAGGGCAATCTGCAAGGAATTAGATTGTAGTAGTGAGGTGAGTAGTCCAACTTTTTCATTGATCAATGAATACATCCCAAACAACAAAAAATATACTATTCATGGCATTTATCACATGGATTTGTATCGTCTAAATTCATTGGATGAAGCTTTGAATATAGCCATTGAAGATCATCTCTGGAGCGGTAAGCATTGTTTTATTGAATGGCCTCAATTAATACTTCCATTACTTCAAAAAGGAGAATTTCAAGAAATATTTATCGAAACTTTGGAAAATAATCAAAGAAGTTATACCTTAAAGTTTGCTTTATGAAAGAACAATTTTATTTTGCGGAAAAATCACAGCTTCTCACTCAAGCACAACTCCTTGCTTTTGAGCATGCAAAATCATCATTAAAGATAGGTATTCCAAAGGAAACAACGATGCAAGAAAATCGTGTAGCATTGGTGCCTCATTCAGTAATTAACCTAACTGCAAGGGGGCATGAAATAGTGATAGAAAGTGAAGCTGGTCTAAAATCAAATTATAGCGATCATGAATACTCTGAAGCTGGAGCTCAAATCGTGCATGATAAGAAGTCTGTATTCGAGTGTGATATTATTCTAAAAGTAGCACCTCCAACTCAAGAGGAATTAGAATATTTTCGCCCAAATCAAATATTAATCTCTCCATTACAACTGCCGACTATTACATCGGATTATATCCAAATGCTTCGACAGCGACGCGTCACCTCCCTTGCAATGGAGTATATGCAAGCTGATGACAATTCATTCCCGATTGTGCGAACCATGAGTGAAATTGCAGGACTTGCTGTGATCCATACCGCTGCTGAATTGCTCAGTGATTCAAAAAATGGGAAAGGTATTTTATTGGGTGGTATATCTGGCGTGCCTCCAGCAAAAGTGGTTATACTTGGTGCAGGTGTTGTTGCTGAATATGCAACTAGAGCTGCTTTAGCCTTAGGTGCTGAAGTAAGAATATTCGATGATAAAATTCATCGATTAATTCGAATTCAAAATAGAATTGGTAGGCAACTGTATACTTCTGCCTTTAATCCAGTAACCATATTGCAACAGCTCATGTCAGCAGATGTCGTCATTGGCGCAATGCATTCAAAAACTGGGCGCACACCGATTATCGTTACTGAAGAAATGGTCATGAAGATGAAATCAGGTTCTGTTATTATTGACGTGAGTGTAGACCAAGGTGGATGTATCGAAACTAGTGAAGTCACTTCACATGAAAAACCGACAAGAATAGTACATGGCGTAGTTCACTATGGCGTCCCAAATATTGCTTCAAAAGTATCGAGAACTGCATCGATTGGGATCAGCAATATCATCACAACATTCCTACAACAAGCTGGAGATTCAGGAAGTATTGAAAAGATAATTTATGATTACAAGGGATTGAGAAATGGAATCTACACATATAAAGGTTGTCTTACAAATGAATATCTAGCTCAGAGATTTGGAATCAAGTACACGAATTTAGATTTGCTACTTACTTCAGGAATTTGATTAAATTTTTCAATAAAAAAACCCGACCATTTTACAATGATCGGGCATATATAATACCTATTTTATTCTAATATTATTAGTGACCTGCAGCTGGAGCAGTTGCTTCAGGCTTTGCATTAGGATCTTTCTTTACAATACCTGAAATTGTTAAATAAGTTTGTGCAGGATTTGTATTTGCAGTAACTGTAACTCTTTTAGTTTGTTTCTGACCATCATCAGTTCCTTTTCCTTTAGAATCAAATTCAACTTTGATTGCAGCAGAAGCACCTGGTGCGATAGGCTCTCTTGGCCATTCTGGAACTGTACAACCACAGCTTCCTTTAGAATCAGAGATCACTAATGGCTCAGAACCTGTGTTCTTGAATTTAAATTCATATTTCATGTGTTCTCCATCTTTTAATTCACCCCAATCGTGAACCATAGTTTCAAATTCAACTGTTGTAGTAGGACCAGTTGGAGCAGCTGGAGCTGTCTCAGCACCTGGTGTTGGAGCTGGAGCATTTGGATCTGCAGCTGGAGTAGTAGCTGAAGTGGCAGAACCATCAGCAGTTTTGTCACTTTTACAAGCAACGAAGGCAACTAATAATGTCACCATAGCAATAAAAAGAAAATTATTTTTTTTCATGGTTAAATTGAATTTATGTCTTTCAAAAATCTTTGTAAAATTAAAATGACTTACTCTTCCAAGTTTTATCCTTTATCAAATGCTATGTTAATATTTTTATAATCCTATTTTTTACTCGAAATCCAAGTTTCAAATTCTGCCAAATTCATGGTATTCAAGCAATTAGATTTTTGAAGATTTCCGCGCCTTGCCGCCATTATACCATATTTAACATCTTGGATTGCTAATAAATTGTGAGCATCTGGATTAATCGAAATTAATACACCCTTTTCTTGAGCATAATCGATATGCGAATAGTCCATGTCTAGACGATATGGATTTGAATTTAACTCTATGACGACATTATTTGCAGCACAAGCATCGATTAATTTTATAAAATCTACAGGATAGCCCTTTCTAGATAATAACAATCTTCCAGTTGGGTGACCCAGTATCCGTGTAAATGGATTCTCTACCGCTTTAATCAATCTTATCATAGCCTTATCCAAATCCATGTTTAAATTTTGATGAATGGAAGCGATGACCAAATCGAACTTTCCTAATATCTCATCATCATAGTCTAAGTCCCCGTTGGACAATATATCCGATTCGATTGACTTAAATACTTTAAAAGAAGGAAACTCTTTATTTATACTATCGATTTCATTCCATTGTGTGTACAATCTATCTATGTTAAGTCCATTGGCATAACTTGCAGTTTTACTATGATCTGAAATGACAAAATATTCATAATTCAAACGCATACATTCCATAGTCATATCTCGCAATGAATATATTCCATCACTATAAGTACTATGATTGTGAATGATACCCTTAAGATCAGAATGAGTCACTAGAGCTTCGATATTCAATTTCTGAACGTCTTCATTATCTCTGCATTCAGCAGGAATAAATTTACCAAAGACATCGATTAAAATTTCTGACTCGGTTCTAGAAGCTTCTTTTTTAAAATCAATTTTGGCTAAAAATTTATTTGATCCACCAGTAGTCTCAATCCACTTTGAACCAAATTCTTCAGGACTTGTATAATGAAAATTTATTGGCACTCTTTCATTAAATAAAATCTTTCCATTGACTTGGGCAATACTATTTGGTAAAATTAATGACGAATCAGCTAGGATATCTAGTCCTTCTAGGATTTGCAAGTGTCTTCTAAATGCACCTGTGGATTCTATTCTAGTATTTGGATTTAATGATTTTAGTTCTTTGATTAATTCTTGCTCTACTTTTTCTATCTGAGGATATAAAAAGGAGTCAGTATTTTCATTTAAAAATTCAATATTGGAAATGACCTCATTCTGAATTTTAACTCCGAATCCTTTTAATGTGACTAATCGATTTTCCTGACAAGCATAGAGCAATTCGCCCAATGATTCGATCTCAAGTTCCCTCCATATTGTTTTGACTTTTTTAGGGCCTAGTCCTTTTATCTTAATGATATCACGCACACCTTTTGGGGTCTTATTCTTAAACTCCTCGTAGACTTGAAATGTGTTTGTTTTTTTTATTTCTTCAATTTTATCTGCAACACTTGAACCAATCCCTTTGATCATCATATTTTCTTCTTTGCTCTGTTCCAGCAAAGGCTGATCTAATTTCCTTAATGTCAAATAAGCGTTGGCATAAGTTTTGATTTTAAATTCATTTTCTCCATGAATTTCCATCATAGTCGCCAACTCATTAAACAATGCTGCAATTTCCTTATTGGTCATGACATTTTATTTATTTAATTGACTCAATTGCTTTTCTCACACTACCATATTTTTCTAACAAGGTTTTTGCATCATCTTCATTAACATTCAAATTTTGTTGAATCATTCGCACTCCTCTATCGAATAATTTTTTATTACTAATGCGCATATCCACCATTTGATTCCCTTTTACTTTTCCCAATCTAATCATAATACTTGTGGAGATCATATTTAGTATTAATTTTTGAGCTGTCCCCGACTTCATCCTGGTACTGCCAGTCAAAAATTCAGGTCCTACAACACACACAATTGGAAAATCTGCTAATAAAGTAATTGGACTTTGAGGATTGCAGGTAATGCATCCTGTTGATATTTTATTCTCGCGACAGCACTCCAATCCTCCAAGAACATAAGGTGTACTTCCACTGGCTGCAATACCAATTACAGTATCAAACTCATTAATAGCATAAGATTCCAAGTCTTGCCATGCCTGTACTTTATTATCCTCAGCATGCTCCACTGCTTTGCGTATCGCTTGATCACCTCCAGCTATGATTCCAATCACTACATTATCTGAAACGCCAAATGTAGGTGGACATTCACTAGCATCTACGATACCAAGTCTACCACTTGTACCTGATCCGATATAAAACAATCTTCCACCCATTTCCATTTTTGGAATGAGGTGTTCTACTAGTCGATGAATCATTGGGATACATTGTTCTACTGCTTCAGCAACTTTTTTATCTTCTGAATTAATCTGATTCAATATTTCTAAAACAGATAATTGTTCTAAATTCTTATGCAGAGACTCTCCTTCTGTGATTTTAAAATCAATCATTTGTTTGATACAATTAAAAGACCAAGAAATGTAATTAAACCATTAACTGCAACGAGTATATTCCCAAAAGTAAAACCATTAAACCACTGAACTGAATGCTCTGCAATAAAATAGGTTAAAAATGGAGCCATACAACATATAATAGGAACTAAAATATTCACCTTGAATTTGCGTTTTGTAAAAATAGCAAATGCAAATAATCCCAATAATGGTCCATAGGTATATCCAGCAAATTGAAACACTTTATTGATGACAGCATCATCATTCATAATGTAAAATATTACAATAATCAAAAATAGTAAAAATGAAAATCCTAGATGAACCAAAGTTCGATTTCTCTTCTTCTGTTTTTCTGTCCAATCATTACTCTCAAAATTTAAAAAATCGATGCAAAACGAAGTCGTCAATGAAGCTAAAGCAGAATCTGCACTCGCATAATTTGATGCTGTCAGTCCCAATAAAAATAAAATAGATGCAGTGCCACTGACATAATTAAAGGCTATCATTGGAAATAAAGCATCAGACTTTTCTGGTATTGCAATATTATTTTGAGCTGCGAATAAATATAATGCTGCTCCTAAACTGAGAAAAGCAAAATTTACAATGAACAACAACATTGAAAAACTGAACATATTTATTTGAGCTTCTCTTAATGTCTTACACGTCAGATTTTTCTGCATCATATCCTGATCTAATCCAGTCATCACTAATGCGATCAACATTCCTCCTAATACCTGCTTATAAAAATAATTCGGGTCACTCCAACCAGATTCAAAGAAAAATATTTTACCATACTTTGACTGAAATATTGTATTGAAAAAATCAATGATTCCAAGATCCATTTGCGATGCAAGATAGTAAATGGTCAAAGCTACAGAAGCAAGCATGCAAACTGTCTGAAATGTATCTGTAATAATGATCGTCTTAATCCCACCACGATAGGTGTAAACCCAAATCAAAAATATTGATAACAATACAGTAAACCAAAAAGGTATATGAAAATGAATAAATACAAATTGATATAATACCAATGCAACGATATACATCCTGAAAGCCGCTCCAATCGTCCTTGAAATCAAAAAAAATGCTGCTCCAGTCTTGTATGCACTTACTCCTAATTTCTCTCCCAAATATTGGTAAATAGAAGTCACCTGATAGCGATAATAGATGGGCATTAACACATTTGCAATGATAGCATAACCTATCAAATATCCCCACACCATTTGCATATAAGAGAAACATTGATTTCCTTTACCTGCACCGACTACACCAGGAATACTAATAAATGTAACCCCAGACAGTGAAGTCCCGATCATTCCAAATGCAACAAGATACCAAGGGATGATTTTTTTGCATTAAAAAAACTCTCATTAGAATCATCATTCTTTGATGTATAAAATCCTATAGATATTAATAAAACGAAATATCCTAAGAAAAAAACTAAACAAATAATTGGACTTATCATTTAATATTTTATTCCAAAATAAAGCTTAAAGGTAAAGAAATTAATTATGAATCATGGATAAAAATGCAATTTGAAATTAAAGATTTCCTCTAAACATTTTGACTAATAAAACATTATAAATACTAATTTTCTATTTTGATCTCAAGAGTTATTCATATATATAAGACTGCATTTGAAGGGCTATCAGGTCCCATATGGTTACTTTCTTTGGTCAACCTCATCAATAGAAGTGGTACGATGGTCATCCCATTTATGTCCATGTATATCACGCAGTCAATGGGCTTTTCTTTAGAGAGTTCTGGAACAGTATTATTGTGTTATGGATTGGGATCAGTATTGGGAGCATGGGTTGGTGGAAGACTCACAGATTTCTTTGGTTATCATAAAATTCAATTTTATTCACTGTTAGGTGGTGGAATACTTTTCTTTGTCCTTTCAGCAATGTCAACACTATTTACTATTTCAATAGTTTGTATATTATTAGGATTAGTTAATGAAGCTTTTAGGCCACCAAATATGGCAGCTATAGGAGTATTCAGTACAGAAGAAAATAGAACTCGCTGTTCTTCACTTGTTAGATTATCAGTAAATTTAGGTTGGGCTTTTGGAGGTGGACTTGCAGGAATTTTGGCTAGCCAAAATTATAAATATTTATTCTATGTGGATGGACTTACAAATATTTTTGCTGCTTTGGTAGTTTGGTTTTATTTGCCCAATATTCAGCTCAAAAATCAAACACAAAAAACAGAGCTAAAAAAGCAAAGGGAGTCGATTTTTAAAGATAAGCCATTTGTTATTTTTATTATTCTAAAACTGTTGTTTGCAATATCCTTTTTTCAAGTTTTTTCTACGCTTCCAGTTTATTTGAAAACAGTTTTGGGATTATCTGAAATACAAATAGGTTGGACTATGGCTTTAAATGGATTGATCATCGCATTATTTGAAATGTTGGTCGTCTATCAATTAAGCATAATCAGAAAAGATCTCATCTTGATGTCGATCGGAACATTGTTGTTGAGTTTATCCTATATTATATTTAATATTATGGCTGGTAACGGCCTTTTAATAGCAATCATTTCGACTCTAATATTTACCATTGCTGAAATCATTGCAATGCCTTTTATGCTGACTTGGTGGCTAGATAGATCTACTGATGAAAACAGAGGTTCCTATGCTGCATGGTATACTATTGCTTTTTCTGCCGCACATATTATTGGCCCTTCTACAGGAACATATATTGCTGCTCATTTTGGATTTACAATTCTGTGGTGGTCCATTGCACTTGTCTGTGTCCTGACAAGTGGCGGTTACTTATTACTACATTATTTTACCAATAAAAATAAATTATCAACATAGTTAGCATTATAGGTTTCTGATTTCCAAAAATATTGTACTTTTAGTTTTCGAAAGTATCAGATACAATCAACAAAGTTAATATGAAAATAGCTTCATTGGTTTTTACCACAATCTTATCAATTGCATGGTTATATTTATTGAATATAAGCATCTCAAAGGGAGATCAAAAATTACCACCTCTTGGGAAATTTTTTTCTCCTCGAACTGGTTTTTGGCAAAATCAAAGATTGGATGATATGAAAGCAATTGAGGAAATAAAAGATCAAAAGTTCAAAGGAGAAATAATATTAGATGACGAATGTATTCCTCATATTTTTGCCAATGATCTAGCAAATGCTTATTATCTCCAAGGTTATATTCATGCAAAATTCAGATTATGGCAGATGGATTTTTCGACACGTGCTGCTGAAGGTCGTATTAGTGAAATAATTGGACCCAAAGCAATTGACTTCGATAAAACAAGAAGAAGAAAAGGATTTGCGGAATCTGCAAAAACTAGTGTAGAAGTATGGAAAAAATTTCCTGAGTCATTCAATCTCATCGAGGCTTATGTCGCAGGTGTCAATGCCTATATTCAAAAGCTAGATTACTCCAATTATCCAATTGAATATAAATTGATGAATTTTGCACCAGAAAAATGGACAGCTTATAAGTCAGCCTTATTCCATAAAAATATGGCTGATGTCCTTTGTGGCAGAGAATATGATATTGAATTGACAGCAGCTAAAGAATTCTTTGGATCTAATTTTGAAAAATTATTCCCAGAACAAGATAAGCTACTGGATCCTGTGATTCCTAAAGGAACAAAATGGAATCTCAATCAAGATAGTTTAGTTTCATCCAAAAATAACAAAAAAAATTTAGAAACTGGTTTTAGAAGAATTGAAGCTGAACCAAAAGAAACGGGACTAGGTAGCAATAATTGGGCTGTGAATAGCTTTAAAACAGAAAATAAAAATCCAATACTATGTAATGATCCTCATCTATCTTTTACACTGCCAAGTATATGGTTTGAACAACAAATAATCACTCCAGATCGAAATGTATATGGCGTCACGTTTCCAGGTATTCCTGGTATCGTAATTGGATTCAATGAATACATTGCATGGGGAGTAACGAATGGTGGATGGGATGTCATGGATTGGTATTCAATACAGTGGAAAGACAATAAAAAAGAAAAATATCTCTATGATGGTGAATGGATAAATATTGAAACCAGAATAGAAAAAATAAAAGTGAAAGATGCTGAAGAAATAAGTGATACAGTCAAACTCACGAAGTGGGGTCCAATCGTCTATGATGGCACACATCCAAAAAAAGATTTGGCTATGCACTGGATTATTTCAGAAGCTTCAACGAGCTGTGAACTTGATGTTTTTGTTGATTTGAATAAAGCAAAAAACGTCAATGAATATAGAAAGGCAATTAAGAAATTTTCTTATCCATCTCAAAATTTTGCATTTGCATCTCGAGAAAATGACATTGCGCTGACTGTTCAAGGAAATATGCCTATCAAAAGAAATCAGTAAGGTCGATTTATTCAAGATGGAAGTGATTCAAAAAATGCATGGGCAGGATTTCTCCCAAATGAAAAAACACCGTATATAATTAATCCCGCTAGGGGCTTTGTATCATCTGCAAATCAAAATTCTACAGATGCTACATTCCCCAATTATTATAATTCAGGTGACTTCAGAGATTATAGAGGTACAGTGCTCAATCAATATTTATCTAAGGAAAATGCATGGACAAAAGAAAAAATGAAGCAGCTTCAATTAAATAATTTTTCACTTAAAGCTAAAACTGCAATTGAAGCAATCTTTCATAACTTAGATACCGTCGAAATCAACAATTCAAAACATGCAAGTATCTTGAATCAATTTAAAACATGGGATTGTAATTATGACTCGACATCTAGAATTCCAGGATTATTTGATCGATGGTATGATTATTTTTATAAGTTGACTTGGGATGAAATCCTAAATGACTCTACAAAAGAAAATGTAAAACTTCCTGGTGATCCTATTACCATTCAAATGCTAAATGAAGATTCAAAGATGAAATATTTTGATATGACATCAACGCCTCAAATTGAGAATGGAAAAGACATTATTCTCCTAGCTTTAGATTCTCTACAAGAATATCTTATCAAACAACCATTCAAAAATTGGGGGGAATATAAAAAAGCAAGTATTTCACATATGGCAAGAATCCCAGCATTTGGCATTCCATTCATCAGTAGCTCTGGTGGTGCTGATATCTTGAATGCACATGCAAGAACTTGGGGACCCTCTTGGAGAATGATCGTAGAGCTAACACAAAGTGGACCAGAAGCAATAGGTATCTATCCAGGAGGTCAATCTGGAAATCCTGGTAGCAAATATTATATGAATATGGTGGAGCGATGGCGCACAGGTGAATATCGAAAACTTCAATATATCAAAAATCCAGAACAACTCAATAAAGCAATTTCAACTATTAAATTTAATTAATCATGAAAGCATTATTTTATACCATTGCGATTTCCATCAGCTCACTCTTGATCAATTCTGAAAATTATGGGTACATCATTTTATTTAGTCTTTCATTGATTTTTGCATTTCTGTTTTTAGAAAAATCAAAGACATCATTTGCCATAGGATTTGCGACTGTCTCTGCTGCATGGACGATTTACTTATGGTATTTAAGTTTAACATCCACATCAAATGTTGTAAAAATGATTGGACAAATATTCCAAGGATTAAATGAATTCAATTTAATCATCCTTAGTGCATTTTTGGGTGGAATCACTGCTGGGCTTGGTGCCTATTTAGGATCAAAAATTAAGAACTTTATTTATGCTTGATCGCATCATCTATATTTTAGTTCTAATTCTATATTTATTAAATTGTGACGCACAGAATGGTCTAGCAAGTTTTTCAACTTCAACTTACAAAAAAGGAAAAGGTGATATACATTTTTTCACCAATCTTTACCAGGAGCGAAGTACAGACAAATATATTCATTTCCTCAATATCATTCCAGAATGTATTTATGGTGTAAGGGACAACATTAATATCGGTTTAAGGCTAAAACTGCGATCAGTTGATGTCGCAAATGATTATAAATTCTTTTCAAGTTTTGATTTCAAATCTAATTCTGCACATGCTACACCATACTATCAGAGACAAGGAATCTCTGCACTAAGTTTTATCTTAAGACATGATGCAAAAATATTTAAGTTTAATACTTCTATCCAACACACAATTGGTTTACCATTGCAGAAAAAACTTAGCGATTATCAGCAAGGATTTTTAGATTGGGATGGTATAAGTCTACAAAGTCAAGTTTTCTTAAATCGATATTCTACAAATTTCAATCACTTCATCGAATTCTCATATTTAATAGAAAATATTTCTAAAGATTTATTCAACAACAATGGATATTATCTACCACTCACTTTGAATATTAGTTATTTGCCTGGTTATTATATCAACCAACAAAATTTTTTTTATTTATTATGTCAACTGTCGCCTAAAATAAACTTTATAAAATCGCTTGATAATAAAGTCAATTTTAATAGTTATGGGCAATTTGGGATCGGGTATAAATATTTCTTAGGAAATTATGAGCTTGAATCTATCATCAGTTATTTTAGCTATTTTAAAAACAGTCCTCAGGCAATGACATATAATATTGGAATCAGAAAATATTTTATGATATAATATAGCAAAAAAAATGGAGCTAATAAATTAACTCCATTTTAAAAAAATCAAATTATAATTTATTCTATAATAACTTTCTTTACAGCTCTTTTACTATTTTCATTCATTTCTAAAAGATAGAATCCTGGAGCAATATGGTCAACATTTATTTTTAGTAAGTTATCACCAGTTGAGGTCTTAAAAGTTTTTGCTATTAATGAAACTCCTGCCTCATTCATCAATTTTACATTTACCTCACCAGCACTATTTGCATTATATCTCAAATCAATATGGCTATGAGCTGGGTTAGGTGAAAGTTCAAGTTTTGAAGAAATATCTTCAAAAGTACTCAATACAATATTTGAAGTGGACACATAGTCCAAAATCCTTCCTTGTACCAAAGCTCTTCCAGTATAGATGGCGACATTTTGATCATTAAAAATTTTGGTAGTCACGTTAAACGCATTATAATCATTAACTGTTTCGATTGCATAGCATCTGTCTTTTTCTAAAGTAAGTGGAATCCTAACTTCAGTATTAGATGTCAATGGTCCTCCTCTTAAAATTTCCTTGCCTAAATCATCGATGATACTATAAGTAACCAATTCAGGTTTTGAGTTAGATTTTATTTCAAATATTGAATTTAAGGTCGTTATAGGACTTGGATCAAACTTAATATTCAAAGTATTATTGGCTGTACCTAGATCAGGTTTGCCGTTAACTTCAATTATTTTTATTTCAATATTATTGCCAACATTTTGAACAAATGGGATTCCAATATTATCAATTACTAATTGTCTTGTCTCAAGATATTTCAAAGGACTATTTGTATTATAAACGAATTCAGAAACAGCACCATTATTTATTTTTGAATTAAACTTGATACTGCTTATTGCTTCACTTCCAGTATTTGTAATATTTATCAATGGGCTTGTTTTGGTACCACATAATTTCAATGTACTAGAAGCACTAGTCGGAGAGCCAAATCGAATAACACCATCTACACCACTCGTTTTTACGTAAGGGAAATCTGCACTTGCTCCTTGAGCAATCGCCTTAGTGGATTCATCTTGAATAAAAGCTACGACTTCCATTGTTGAAATATCATAAATATTCTTATATGTATAATTAAACTTAATTGTCTTCGTATCACCAACTGTTGCTAGATCCTTGATATTTGTTCCTGCTGTATTGGGAAGATATTTCTTCATCACATGATGAAACTCTCTCTCGCCATTCGTTCCTGGAGGGCTATCCCAAGAAATGATTTTCTCATTAATCGCCACTCTCAAAACAGGATTACCTTGTAGTGGACCAGTCAATTTTATAGAAACATTTATTTCTACTTCGTTGAGGTTTGGATTTAATACAGGATTTACGGTTAATTCATAATTTGTTTGTTCAGCTGCAGCACTATTGATATTATCGTCAGTGATTGCATCCAATGGTGAACCTAAATTATTACCTCCAACTCTTGATGATGGAACGCCATTGATCCCATAATAACTTACACGACCCGCGACATCAGTAGAATTATCTTTATTCATTGGGTCTTCACCCGGCCAGCTCACTTGATGTGTGACCCTCACTATTTTATCTGCATTCCTTTCCATAATAGGATGAATGATTGGATTGGTACCAGCACATGGAGGACATGAGGCTTGGGTAAAATGCTCTATAACCACTTTTTTGGGTGATTGAGCTTGAATTTCCAAAATTAAAACTAAAATACTTAAGAAAGTAAATATTTTTTTCATATAAATTGATTTTAAAAGTAAAGTTAAAAATAAACTATTACAATTCAACTATTTTTTTTGTACAGCTCGCTATTCCAAATATTCCATAGCCATTTGCTATGTTTTGTGGGATGACCACAGGTTCTTGAAATGGATTTTCTTCATCTTCCCCTTTTATTCCTTCAGCATAAAAATATCGATATAAATCTTCTGAAAGATTATACAAATAAATAATAATTTTGCCTTCATTGCCATTCCAATTACTGCCGTGCAAATTTAACGTGATATTTTTTCCATTGAATAGGTGATCATTAAATAGGTGAACTTGAGAATCACTCTCTCCTTTATAGTATTGATCGGAACTTGACAAATAAAGTCTTGACTCATTTCCTTGTTCATCCAATTGAACTATTTTTACTCCATAATAATTTTTACCAATGGGATCATCTAAATTTATTTTGTACAAATTTTCCTTATATCCATCTGGATTAGAGAAACCATTTAAAATAAATTCAAATGACTTAAGACTTACTGTATCTGGCACTATCTGTGAAGCAGTCAATTCTGGAAAATTCGCCACCTTTATTTGAAGTGAAAGTTTATCTCCTATTGCAACTGAATTATTTGGAATGCAATCAAATGCACCGTCGCTATCTATTGTTGAAATACCCCAAATGGAGCCCTTTGTCGAACTGACTTTAATTTCTGCATTGGTTATAACCTGAGGTGTTGAATCCAAAATTGGATTAGCCTCAGAAATAAAAATTTTTCCTCCTTCTTGCGCATTGACCCATATCGCTGTGACAGCGACTCCTTTTGGATACTTATCTATTTTCACATCAACTTCTTGCAAGAAAAAATCTTGACATGAAGCAAAACTAATGACCATTAAAATATAAAATAATTTTCTCATAATTAAAATTTAAATTGATATGAAATATTTGGAATGATAGGTAAGATACTTACTTTTTTAAATACAGTTTTAGTAACGCCAGTAGCATCATCTGTCTTTTGAGAAGGAATTAGAAAAAAAGGATTCGCTCGATTATAAGCATTATAAACTCCTAAAACCCATGCTGACTCAAATCTTTTTTTCTTTTTTCGATATTCAAAGCCTAAATCTAGACGATGATATGATGGCATGGTATAAGCATTTTTCTTTCCATTGATAAAGACATCTTTTTGGTAATACTCATTTTTATAATATTCAGAAATGGAAAGATATTTTATTACTGGCAATGTCACTGCATTTCCAGTAGCAAATTGCCAAGAGCCACTCATAGACCATCTTTTACTCAGTTGATAATTAGCAACAATCTCAAAATCATGTCGTCTGTCATATTTATATCTATAAGATTCACCTCCATTGATTTCTTCAAATTTTCTATTATTCCATGATAAGGTATAACCTATCCAACCATTTAATTTTCCTTTCTTTTTTTGGACAAAAAATTCTGCGCCATATGCCTTTCCATCTCCTTGTGTTATTTTATCCTCCCAGCTATCACTGATATCTAAATAACTAGAACCCTCTTTATATGCGATCACATCATGCATTTGTTTATAAAAAAGTTCAACACTTGTCTCATACTGATCGCGGAATATTTTTACCACTCCTGCAGCAGCTTGCCATGATTGCTGAGGTAAAATATTTTTTGTACTGGGCACCCACAGATCCGTTGGCAACCCTATCCCTTCATTGGTCAATAAATTGATATACTGCGTCATACTGGCAAAGGATGCTTTAACTGTATAATCTTTTGACAATAAATACCGAGCTGCTATCCGTGGTTGAAGTGAAAAATAGCTTTTTTGAGGTACGGTGAAAGTACTAAAATGCAAACCTAGATTTAAGCCAAAAGAACCAAAACGTATATCATCTTCGACATAAGTTGCAGATTCAATAGACTTTGTTTTTGGTGGCCCCAATAATGTGTCAAATTTCTCAATTCCGCCTCCTTGTACTTTTTCTTCAAACTTAAAATTGAATGCGCCAGGACTATAGGTATGATGTATGAGCTGCGACCCAAATTTTATAGAATGCCTTGGATTGGGTAAATAATCAAAATCAATTTTTGCAGCTAAATCTTCTATTCCAGAAAAATATTTTGCAGCATAGCTACTAAAATCCTCATTAAATTTACTTTCAAAAGCACCTAACAAATTAAACTTAAACCGACTATAAGTTAATGTGGCATTGGAAAATAAATTTGGCCTTATCCCATAATTCCATCGCAAAGCTGTAGTAATATTTCCCCAATTGATATTGGATTCTCCTCTATCGTAATCATCACCACTAAAATAAGTATCATTCCATGATACGCCAAATTGATCTTTCCCAAAATAAGAACTCAAGTAAAGTCTATGCTTTTGATTTAGTTTCCAATTCACTTTAGCATTCAAGTCATGAAAAAACAATGAAAATTTCCCTACTTCATCTTTTGTCTCTTTATCTAAACTAAGTAAGGCTTTTGCAATAAGATCCAAATAAGTGCGCCGCCCTGAAATCATGAATGATGCCTTGTCTTTTTTTATAGGACCTTCTAGAGTTAAACGAGAAGCAATTATACCAAAGCCTCCTTCGCCGTGAAATTCATTTGTATTGCCTTCCTTCATATTGATCTCGAGTATTGAAGAAAGTCTACCACCATATCTTGCTGGAAATCCACCTTTAGTCAGGGTTACATTCTTTAATGCGTCACTATTAAAGGTCGAAAAAATTCCACCTACATGAGAGACATTGTATACTGGAACTCCATCTAGTAAAATCAGATTTTGATCAGGACTTCCTCCTCTCACATAGAAACCACTAGTCCCTTCTGTTCCACCACTTACACCCGGTAATAATTGGAGCACTTTCAACACATCGACCTCTCCAAATAATGCAGGTACTTTTTTAATTTGCTCGAGTGGTACATCTATGGTACTCATACGTGTAGATCGATCTATTTTTTCCTCCTTATTGGAACTAATCTGGACTTCTGATAAGGTCAATCCAGAGACAAGCCCTATGTTAATAATTGTATCCTTTGTCAGAATTAAATTTATCAAACTCGGGTTCAAAACCAATGTATTGATATTTCAATGAGACCTTCCCTACGGGTAAGCTCAAAGAATAAAATCCGTAATTATTTGAATTCGTGCCAAGCAAACTGTTTTGATCGAAAACTATAGCTGAGATCATTTGCTCCCCAGTATTCCCATCAGTGATGGTTCCATAAATTGTCGCGGTACTCTGAGAAGAACCAAAATAAAAACAAAACCAAATGAGATAAAATGTCAACAAAGGTTTAATCATATTAAAGCTTTAATTATGCCTTGTAAAATTATTAATATTTTAATTACAATTGATATTAATACTCAATTTAATGTTTATTTAACTTTTAAATATTATTAAAAAAAATATATTATTAATTCAAAAAAAATTGATCTGAAGAAATTAAAATAATTACTCAATAAATATTACCTTGAAGCATTATCTCATCATAAAAAATTAAAGTCATGATTAAAGATCCAAAACACATTCGCAATATCGTCATGCTAGGACACTCGCACAGCGGCAAGACTACTCTGATTGAAGACATGCTTTACGAGGCTAAGGCTATCAATAGGAGAGGGTCTATAGATGCCGCGAATACGATTTCTGATTTTACTGAGATTGAACAAGAACGAAAATCTTCTTTGTTCTCTAAATTGATGCACGCCAGTTGGAAGTCTTCAAAAATTAATATAATAGATACCCCGGGTTCTGATGATTTTATTGGTGAGATATTATCTTCAATTAAAGTAGCGGACTGTGGATTGGTCACTCTAAATGCTGCTCATGGTGTTGAAGTTGGTACAGAGATTTTATGGGAATATATTGAAAAATTTGAACTGCCGAGTATTTTTATTATCAACCAATGTGATCATGAAAAATCTGACTTTGACAATACATTAGAACAAGCCCAATCAAGATTTGGACATAAATTAATCCCATTCCAATATCCATTAAATCAAGGTAAGGACTTCAATAAAATCATTGATGCACTTCGCATGGTGATGTATGAATTCCCATCAGACGGTGGCAAACCAATAAAAAAAGCGATTCCAGATTCTGAAATGGAAAAAGCGCAAAAAATGCACAATGCTATCGTAGAAGCTGCAGCAGAAAATGATGATACTTTAATGGAACATTTTTTTGAATCCGGCACTCTAGATGAAATTGAACTTGCTCACGGCTTGAGAAAAGGTCTAGCAAAGTTAACACTGTGTCCTGTGTTTTGCTGTTCAGCTTTGGAGAATATGGGCAGTGGTAGGATCATGGGATTTGTAAGTGATATTTGTCCTGCTCCCAATGACAGACCAGCAGCAAAATTAGTAGAAGGTGAGTTGCCAATTCAAGCAGGAGGTCCAGTCTCTATATTTATTTATAAAACAATGTCCGAACCTAAAGTAGGAAAGGTATCCTATTTCAAGGTATATTCTGGTACACTTAGAAATGGGGATGAACTAATCAATGCTTCGAATAGGGCTCATGAGAGAGTCAATCAAATTTTTATATCAAATGGAAAAAACAGAGAACCCGTTGCTGAATTAGTTGCAGGTGATCTTGGTTGTATGGTCAAACTTAAAGACAGTCACACCAATGATACTTTAAGTACCAAAGGTAGAGAATTGCAGATCGAACCAACCCCATTCCCTCAGCCTAGAATAAGGACGGCATTTCAAACTGAAAATAAAAATGATCTTGAGAAATTAATCAAAGCCATTCACGATATCCAAGAAGAAGACCCTACATTGGTTCTAGAACAATCTCAACGTTTAAAGCAGAACATACTCCATGGACAAGGCCAATTGCATTTAGATGTGATTAAATACAGAATCGAAAAAATGTATAATCTACACATCGAATTCATCAAGCCAAAAATCCCATATCTTGAGACCATAACACGAAGTGCTGACACTGTTTACCGACACAAAAAACAATCTGGTGGAGCAGGTCAATTTGCTGAAGTTCATATGAGAATAGAACCCTATTACGAAGGTATGCCTGATCCAGCAGGACTTACAGTGAGGCAGAGAGGAACAGATGATCTTGATTGGGGAGGAAAGATCGTGTTTTTTTGGTGCATTGTAGGAGGATCCATAGATACAAAATTCTCTAATGCCATCCAAAAGGGAGTGATGAACAAAATGATAGAAGGACCTCTTACTGGATCTTATTGCACAGATGTTCGAGTATCCATCTATGACGGTAAAATGCATCCTGTAGATAGCAATGATATGGCTTTCCAGACTGCAGGAACAATGGCCTTCAAAGAGGCATTCCATCTTGCAGCACCACAAGTATTAGAGCCAGTGAATGAATTAGAAATACTATGTTCAGATCATGTCACTGGAGAGGTAATGGGTGATCTTCAAACGCGAAGAGCTATGATATTGGGAATGGATACTGAAGGTCATTATCAAAAAATAAAAGCTAAAGTACCATTGTCTGAAATGCATAATTATTCTTCGACGCTTAGATCGTTGACACAAGGCAAAGCAAAATTTTCAATGAAATTTTTAGAGTATGCGCCAGTCACGCCAGATGTCCAACAAAAATTATCTCAAGAATGGGCAGCTCATCACAAAGATCATCACGACGAGTAGTTCATATTTATTGTAACCCAGATTTCATTTCCAATTTAGAAGGTTAAATTAGGCAATAAAAATCTGGGTTACCACTTTTAGTAGATTGAAGTTAACTTGTCTTACTTGCTTCAAAAAGCTTACAAAAATGAATCGTAGTGGTCATAGTTGAAATGATTGGCATTGCCATCCATCCTATTACTGGAATCCAAAATATGATCATGTAAACTATTCCCTGAAATAAGGCATCAAAACGATGCATAGAATACCATATCAAAGACGTGTCAAACTTATAATAACGCTCTACCGAAATATCAAAATTCGATACGCCAATAAAATATGCAGAAACCATTGAAGATATCGCTGCAAAAATAAATCCGACGATCGGAATGATGCTCAATAAAAATAAAATGACTGTGATACTCAATTCAATAAATAAATTTCTGCCATTCATTCTTAAACTTCTCCAAAAAGATGAAATCAATGGAAGTTCATTTTTAGGGGCAATGATGCCTTTCGATAAATAAAATAATCTTTCTATCTCCTCAGAAATCAATGACAAGATTGGACTACAAATGATGTAGAAAAAATATCGATATAAGATAAGAATAAATGCAGAGCCAAAAATCTTAATGATCCATTCGAATGCAGTGCTTAGATATCCGCGATCAGATATCCAGTCAATATTTCCAATAATCATTTTCAATAATGAATCACTTTCATTCCACACTAAAGTAAAAGTATAAAATGCAGTAATACCACCAATCAATAAAATCAGAAAAATATAAAAGATTATCTTGCGATTGAAAAAATATTTCAATCCTTGAATATAAGATTGGAAAGTATAAATCAATGCATTGATCACATCAATTAATCTTCTTTCTTCTTCCTTTTGATCTTGAATAATTCAACCAATTCCTTATCGCTCAAAAATTCTAATTCCGTAAAATTAGAGCTTACCAATTTTTTAATTTCTTGGTATTCCTTTGATCGCTTATCCTTGTAGAATGCCAGTAATTTGTTCACATAGTCCATGCACATATTCTCCACATCTTGACTGAAAGCAGAGTTGGAGAAAATATTGATATATGCCCCAAATGTTTTGTTCAACTCAAAAAAGGCATGGTATTCTGGACAGCTCAGATTGCTCACAACTTTATAAAAAAGATTACTGATCGACAATCGAAGACATTCGTTGTTTATGGACATTCCTTCATATTGTGAGTAGAAAGCATTCACCCCATCAAGCACATCTTCATGTATGAATCCTTTGCTATGAATCGTATCGATGATATTGTAAAATCTCACTAAATCATCAGCATTAGTTCTGTCCAATAAACTGCTAAATTTTTTATCAGCTTCAGGTGTGATATTTGAAGGCCTTTGCTTTAGCTCTCTCTTTAAGAACTGGAAATAATACTGATTGAAACTTGGATTCTCAGATCGACATGCGTTTAAAGCAGTCTTGAGATGCACTGACTCATTCTCATTGAGATCAATAAAATGGGCTATAATAGACACCAATTCCAAATACTCCTTCTCTTTGGAGAATTGCTTTTTTGATATAATCTCATGGATCTCCTTAGTATAACTATCGTGCTTGGATTTGAATTTTATTCTGTTCAACAAAAATGATCTCAATGCACTGAACTCTACTTTCAATTCATTGATTGTGTCTGGAAACTCAGCAGTATAAAAATTATAATGTGAGAATTGTTTCTTGTATCGCTCCAACAAATTACGTCTTTCGTTGAGATCTCTGAATCGATCATGACGCATACTTTGTAAGAATGCCCTCACTTTTTTATTCTCGATTTGCTCCAAAAGATTGGTAATCCAAATTTCACTACTCAATGAGAAACCAACTTGCACTGTTTGCCCTATTCTTTGCTTCAACTGATCGAAATTGGCAGAACTCGCTATGACATGCAATACTTTTTTGAAATCCTCTTGTGGTCTAGTATATTTTAGCTCATCATTGACTTCACCTCTTAGGACCGAATATCCAAGAATCCTTGGCAAGAAAAGCCCTTCAAAATAAGGATTGAGTAAAACTTGTTCCAAGGCTTTAATTTGTAAAGGATCGTTTTCTGCAACCTCTTGATAGATCTCAGCTACCAAGGGTTCATAGGTATCTTGCAATACTTTGTACAACTCATGAGACTCTTCGTCCAGATATGCTGCAAGTTCATCAGAACCTTGGATTACCTCAGCTACCGCTTGAAGTCTCTCTTTGTAATCGTCATTTAGATTTTGCATAATTTCATTTTTAACAATGACAAAACCTAGTAGAAAAAACTATCTACTAGGTCGTGGGATATTTTGTAATTTTAATAATTCTAAATATTTTATTCTAAAAATAGTAAATTATCAAATTTTTATTTTAGAATTATAATAGTTTCAAATTTTTTATTCTGCAGGTGCAGTCTCTTCAGTAGATACTTCTGGAGCTGCTGTTTCTTCGCTCACTGCAGATTCTTCAACTGCTGGAGCCTCTTCTACTACTGGTTTTGGCTTTGCTTCTTTTTTAGTCCCGCTTATTGCCTTATGCATATCTGCAATTTCTTGCTTTCTTGCTGCTACTTTTGAAGAGATTGTAGATTCTTTTGCAGCGATCCAATCCTGATACATCTTGTCTGCTGTTTCTTGAGAGAATGCGCCCTTCTTTACACCTCTTTGAAGATGTTTGCGGTATAATACGCCTTTGTATTTCAAGATTGCATTAACTGTATCTGTAGGCTGTGCTCCTACACCCAACCAATAAAAAGCTCTATCGCTATCCAATTCGATGATAGCTGGCTTTGATATTGGATTGTACATACCCAATCTTTCGATAAATTTTCCATCTCTTGGAGACCTAGAATCTGCCACAACAATGTGGTAATAAGGTGCTTTTTTACGTCCTTTTCGCTGTAATCTTAGTTTTACGGCCATTTGTTAGATTTTAAATGAATGATTAAATTAGACCTTTACCAAATAACTCAGTTTAACTGACCATTTTGGCTTAAGCGCTGCAAAGTTATGAATTTTTATCAATAATCCAAGATTTTCTAACAAATAATACATTAATCAATATCACATTAGCTTTTATCATCATTATCAAATTAACACATTAATCAAAAATCCATCCTCACCTTGATATTAATCCTTCGAGAACTGAGGTAATTTGGAATGGCAAATTGGTAATTGTAAACTGATTTAATCCATGATACTGAGGCTTCATTGCGGATTTTAAGTAGATTAAATACTTCTGCGCTTAGCCAAGTGCTTCTAGTGAATCTCAAGGGATGTCTCGATTTATTTCCTTTCATATGTCTGTCCCATAAGAGATATGAGAATCCAATATCAACTCTGTGGTATGGCTTAAATCGGTATTCATTGCGATAGACTTCATTGTCTCCTTTGAAACCGTATGGAAGACCTGTGGCGACCACAGTGTTCATATGCATTTTACAGTTTTTATTCTTTGGTAAATAGTCCTGAAAAAACAATCCAATGGAAAATAATTGATCGGTTGGCCTCGATACATCTTTAATATTTTTTCCTTCACTTTGACCCGCTACTCGCTCCTTATGTTGGATACCAATTAAAGACTCACGAGTGCGCAGAAATGAAATGTTCACCCAAGACTCTGCGCCTGATGCAAACTCCCCGTTGATCCTATTATCCCATCCGATTGCATAGGCATTTGCATTATTCTCTCCTGCATATCTTATCCGCACATTTTCCAATTCATAACTTACCACATCCCACAGATCTTTGACATAGATCTCAGAGATCCATCTGAACGGTGTCTCAGATACTTTTCTCCACATAAAATCTCGCTTCATACCAAGCACTGCATGAATTGACTTCTGAGATCGCAAGTTGGAGTTCAAGCTGCCATCAGGTCGCCTCATCTCTCTATAGAAAGGAGGTTGAAAATAATAGCCACCAGAAAGCCAATAAAGCAATGATGAATTAAATTTTCGTGGGCTGATCTCTATCTTCATTCGTGGATTAATATATGCCTCATCATTCAAACTGGTATAATTTGCTCTAATACCTGGAATAAATTTCATACTCCATTTTGAATTGGCGATCCATTGAATTTCATCTTGAATCCATGCAAAATATTTTTGATTATTGACCTGTACAGATCCTTTGTATACATTGTTCAGTCGAAGTACTTTCCCATCATAAGGCAATGAAAAACCAGCAGAATCTATACGCTCCCATTCGTTCAATTTATCATCGAATTTGTCCACTTTTACCCCAATGCCTCCTTGTATAAATTGATCTAATTTTTCATTTGCACTGAGATCGATACCGCCTCGCCATTCATGTTGATGTATAAAACTATTCAAATAATTTCTTGCGAATACATGTTGAGTGCCTTCTCCCCAAAGCTTTACCTCTTTTCCTTCATCATCTTTTCCACCTGTCTCGATCTCTGTCAATCTATAGTATCCAAGGATATCAAATTGTTCAGCTTCTACACCTTTATTTACTGAAGAAATTAATTTAAAATAATAAGGATTCTTTTTATTCTTTGGAAAATAAGTTAAACTTAATCCAGTCATCTTTTGATCAAACTCATCAATCTCTTTGCCTTCAAAAAAAGTATTTAATCTTATCAATAAAAAAGCTGAACCCTTTGCGACACTTGACTCTTCTGGAATCAAACTAAACTTACTTTTATTCCAATTGGAAATCCAGGCTAATTGCAGTGCGGGTGAGAGATCGTAGCTCACATAGGATTGCAAATCAAAAAACTGCGGTTGATATTCCCCTTTCACATCCAATGAACTCAATAGATAACTATTGCTCTTATATCTCGCACCGATGAGATACCTCAATTTATTTTTGAATAATCTTGTACTCCCTTCAACATGTGATGAGAGCCCTAAAAAGCTAGCTACCACACTTGCTCTCAGTGAATCGGGTACTTTATATTTTATATCTAATACTGAAGCTTGTTTATCTCCAAATTTTGATTCAAATCCTCCTGATGAAAAACTCAATTCACGAATCAAATCAGCATTGGGAAAAGAAAGCCCTTCTTGCTGACCATTGCGTATTAATTGTGGTCTATAAATCTCAAAATCATTTACGAAAACAAGATTCTCATCATAGCTTCCTCCACGCACACTGTATTGACTACTCAACTCTCCTCCTGCGCTAGTTCTCACACCTAATGCTATGCTTGGCAACACACTTTCTATATTACCACTCACCGTGGGAAGCAATTCAAATGATTTAGCTTGCTCTCTTATCTCTGTTCCTTTGTTCAGAGAAGATTCTTTAATGACGACATCTGTTTGGATTAAAGCTTTAAGGACATGATCTACTTGATATTCGTTAATTCCTATTGAAAACCTTATTGACTTTTTTGATTTCTCATAACCCAATTTAGAAAAATTAAGGATAACCGTATTTTGAAATGGGATTTTCATTTCAAACCTACCTTGTTGATTCGTCTCTGCAAAGTATTTTGTATTGGCTATGTAAACTGTTACAAATTCAAGTTTCTCCCCCGTACTTTGATCTTTAACTTCCCCTTGGATAAGTAGATCTTGGGTCTTCACATCTGTAAAAACAAAACAAGATAATAGAAAGAAAAAAAACCATTTTATTTGAACACTCATATTAGCTTATTATGCAAAAAATTCTAATCATTGATACTTATCTAAAAATTTCAAAATATATATAACGATATAAATTAAACTATATTTGGCTAGATGAAAATATTATTTATTGACATGCAATGCAGATTGCAATATATGGTCATCAGTTAGTTCAAATTTCCTTCTTGCAGCTTCACCAAACAAAACATTAATACAATACTTTTTTGCTTCTTTTAAATAAAAAGCTTGATTTAATTTGCATACAATATTCAATGAACAGTCATTGAGAAATAATGAATCTAAACTTTTATTTGTCGAAAGCTCACCCGCTGATTTAATATTTAGTTTCTTTATCAAATCAAATCTAACTAAAATCTGATCTTCAATCGAGCGCTGAAATTCTTCTCGCTCATCAGGTTTAATATCAAATTCAGGTTTTAAAATTATATCAGGAACGATACCTGAATTGCCATCGAGCTTTCGTCTTTTTTTAATTGAAAAATACTGTTTATCTTTTGCTGAATTGGTTTCAACAAACTCGGATTGGGCATCATTAAATGGTTTTTGGATTATTCGTCCAGACGGTAGTTTGTATTTTCCAGTGACCAACCTCAATTGGGATTTATCAGACAGTTCAAACTGTTCAAGTATCATTGCTTTGCCGACAGTATTCTGGCCAATTATTTCAGCAAGATCAAGATCTTGAAGTGTTCCTGCTAAAATTTCTGAAGCAGAGGCTGTATTTTCATTGACCAATACAATGATCTTATCAAATTTAAAAAATGGTCTGCCTAAACTTTTATAAACTCTTGTCTTGGTATTTTTTCCTGAAGTCTCAAACATAAATTGATCCTTCTCTGGAACAAGTTGATTTAAAATGTCAGCAACAGCTGTAACAAAACCTCCAGAATTATCTCGCAAGTCAATGATTAATTTTTGTACTTTATTTTTCTTGGAATATTGATCAATTACCTCAAAAAATTCCTGATAGGTCTTATCACCAAAATTTTTTATACCAACTATTATTGTTCCATTGCCCAGATCTTCTGAGTAACTTATAGAACTTATTTTTATTTGTCTTTTGACTAATGTTTTTTCAGCAATTCCATTTTGAGATTTAATCCCTAATTTTAATTCATGTTCAGAATTTTTGATATAGGTTATTACTTTTTTAATGGAGACAGTACTATCAAGTTTTATATCTTGAACTTGAAGTATCTCATCTCCTACTTTAAGTCCATTCTCACTTGCTGGACTATTTTCATATACATGACTGACATAAAATCGATGATTTACTTTTCTGCACTCTATTCCTATGCCTTCATAATCTCCATCAAGTTCATCAATTTCAGCTTGTTTTTCAGAATATTCGGTATAACTAGAATAGGGATCTAATCCTTGAGTAAGCCCCACTAGCGCTTTATCTACAATACTTTGATATGAAAGGCTATCATCATATTTGGCATGTATATATGACACGGCATCAGTTAATTTTTGAATTGCATTCCTTGATTCAATTGCAGTATTTTCTTCGATATTTTTTGTTTTAGGCAATTGAATTTTCATTCCAAAAAACAAACCTACTGCACATGCCAATCCCATCCAAAAAGGAAGCCATTTGTTGATTGGATTTTCTTTAAGTTGTGAAGACATTTTCTAATAGTAAGCGTACCGTCTTACTTGCGCTACATGCTTAGCCAGACGAACTACCTGACAAGTGTATCCATATTCATTATCATACCAAGCATAAAGCGTCACTGTCTTTCCATCATTGGATAAAATGGTTGAAGGAACATCGATAACTGAAGCAACAGTCGTACCTACAGCATTACTTGACACATACTCTTCATTTGTTGAATATTGCATTTGCTCCACGAGATCACCATGAAGACATGCATGTCTCAATTTAGCTAATATTTCTTCTCTGGTGGACGGTTTCTCCAAGGTTAAATTCAGTATAGCCAATGAAACATTTGGGACCGGAACACGCACTGCATTTCCAGTAAGCTTGCCCTTTAAATTAGGTAATACTTTAGCAACTGCACTTGCTGCACCTGTGCTTGTGATTACCATATTAATGGGAGCACCACGACCTCTACGAGGTTTTTTATGAAAATTATCTAATAAATTCTGATCACTTGTATAAGCATGGACAGTTTCTATATGCCCTTTCTCGATACCGAACTCATTATCCATTGTTTGGATAACAGGAACGATAGCATTAGTTGTACATGATGCTGCACAAACTACTGTTTCATTTTCAAAATCAATTTGTTGATGGTTAGCTCCAACTACGATATTTGGGATATCTTTTCCAGGCGCAGTAAGGATTACTTTTTTTATTCCTGGACGAAGATGTGCACTCAATTTTTCTTTAGTATCCCACATTCCCGTATTGTCGATCAATATGGCATCTTTTATACCATAGTTTTCATAGTTGATTTCTGAAGGATCGTTGGCGAAAATCATGTGGATTTTATTACCATTGATTTCAACAATATCTCCATCTTCAAGCACTTGAACTGTACCTGGAAAAGCACCATGGATTGAATCTATTTCCATCAATGCCATTCTTTTATTTACTTCTTCAAGTCTTACTTTCATACTAGGTCTAATGACGATCGCCTTTAACCTTAATTGTTCTCCTCTACCTGTACTTGAAATAATTCTCCTTGCGACTAGTCTACCTATCCTACCAAAACCATACAGTACGACATCCCTATGTGCGATCGTGTGATCCGTATCCAAAGGTGCGTTGCCTAGTTTCTGAGCTACAAATTGATTGAGGTCTATCCCTTGGCTTGTACATTCTGAAGCTAACTTTCCTATATCGATCCTCGAAGCACCAATATGGATGTTGGACTGGATTGCTTTTGCGATACCAAGTGTTAAATCAATACTTAAATCTGTATCGACATAATTTTTTGCAAATAAATGATAATTGATGATCTCAGTAGGTCTTACATCGTAAAGATCTCTTCTGAATAATAATAATTCTATTGATCTATCGAAACGCAATTCACCTACAATTTTGCTTAATTCTAGCGCTTTTTTCTCCTTTTCACGCCATTGTTGTAAAGCTAGTTCTGTAGATTCATTAAATGACAATTCGCTCATGAAGATATTTTTTTTTGCAAAGTTCAATAAATTGACTTGCATAAAGAAAAAAAATTGCTAAAAATGTAAAAAGAGCTCGAAAATTAAATCCCTAGATATTGTTTCAATAACTTACTTCTTGTCGTAGATCTTAATTTATTAATGGCTTTGTCTTTAATTTGTCTCACTCTTTCTCGAGTAAGGCCAAATTTATCACCGATATCTTCCAAAGACTCAGGATGTTCGACACCAAGGCCAAAATACAATTTGATCACATCTGCCTGTCTATCTGTAAGCGTCCCTAAGGCTCTTTCTATTTCTCTACGCAATGAATCTTTGTATTCTAGTCTTTGATCTGTAGCTGGTGTGCTACTATTCTCTAAGACGTCCAACAAGGAGTTATCTTCTCCTTCAACAAACGGTGCATCCATTGAGACGTGTCGAGCTGCTACGCCTAGAGTTGTCTCGACTTCTTCAGTTGGGATTTCTAGTAGCGTAGCCAATTCTTCTGGTGAAGGTTCTCTTTCGAATTCTTGTTCTAATTCAGAGAAGGCACGATTAATCTTATTTAATGATCCTACTTTATTTAATGGCAATCTGACGATACGGGATTGCTCAGCCAATGCTTGCAAGATTGACTGTCTGATCCACCATACGGCGTAGGAAATGAATTTGAATCCTCTGGTTTCATCAAATCGTTGTGCTGCCTTAATTAATCCTAGATTTCCTTCATTGATTAAATCTGACAATGAAAGACCTTGATTCTGGTATTGCTTTGCCACGGAAACGACAAATCTTAGATTTGCCTTGGTCAATTTTTCTAATGCAATTTGATTCCCTTGTTTGATTAATTTAGCTAATTCGACCTCTTCCTCAGGTGTCAACAAGTCCACTTTACCAATTTCTTGCAAATATTTTTCTAGGGACTGACTTTCCCGATTCGTGATGGATTTAGTTATTTTTAATTGCCGCATTAATGACTTTTTTTCCCTTTAAATTGTTGATTTACAATATTTTAATATCTTATAAGTGACTCATATAGTAGTATTGCGAAATACGTGCCAAAGTTGCTTCCTGACCTTTTGCATAAGGTAAGAAATAAAAATTGTATAAAAAAAGTTCATCATTATGCAAAAAAATATAGAAACAATTTTAATATTGCCGAGTCTTAATATAAAAAAATTGAAAATTATCCAAGCAAAATTCGAGTATATGTTCAAGGCATCGCCTTCGATCATCTATCTTTTCGTAACTCAACCTACCTGTTTAGTGAGGTGGTTTTGTGATGAAGTCGACAATGTTGGTGACGCTTACACTTTTTCATGGAATGGTGAAGAAGAAGAAGCAAGCCTAACAGAAGACATTGAGGAAGAATTGGTAAAATTTGTCTGGGAGGACAGACCAGACGAATTCTTACAATTCAGAATCTACAAAACTGACATCACGAATGAAACCATTCTCGAAGTCACAGAATGTTGTGAAGAAGATGAGGTAAAAAGTCAAAATGACATTTGGGATATGAATATTAAAAAATTAAAAATCGCTTGTGGGGGCTAATCTTCTCTTTCTGTTTTTAACAAGAAACTGATCTTTAGCTCAATAACACATGCTAAAAAATGAAATGAATTTCAAAACCTCATTTACGTAATAATAATATTATGTGATTGGACATTTCTAAATACTTTCCTTAAATCTCAAAGAAATAGCGTCAAGTTTTATCAGAAATAATTATTTGCCCATAAATAATTTGCTTATCTTCGCTAAGAAACCAAAGTAAATATGTATAAAATTGGATTAATCGTAGCATTTTGCTATCTATCTATTTTTTAGCTTGTCGATTGGAACCTGAACTTCAGGAACGATTTGAGATTCCTCTCGATATCCTTCCAGGAAACAAACAAGTTAAAATAGGTGACACGATTTGGTTAAGTCACCTGAATCACAATGCATATCTCATTAATTCGCTCAACTTACAACAAGTTTCATTGGACAATAAAGGTTTTATCTTTGATTTAACCATTCATGAAATCAATTTTAAATCTATTGGTGATTCTTTTGATTTTATACCAGATGCGATTACAATTAATAATGAAAAAAATTATTTTACTACTAAAGTAGGATGTTTGGGTAATTCTGCTTTTTTTCAAATAGGAATTATACCACGCATGAAAGGGAGTTATATTCTCCGACCAGAAAACAATCCAATTTACAAAGGCCTCATAGATAAATCCAATTTATGTAATTTTAATGCAAGTATAAAAGGTCAAAGCGAAATCTTTTTTAAGATTTCAAACTCGGATATTCATAAAGAAATCTTAATGGAATCAAGTATAGCATCGGATGAATTAACTCAACTTCAAAAACATGCAGATAATAAAAGTATATATTTATTTACAGTAATAGAATAATATCATGAGACATTATTAAGTCATTTTATTCGTGCTGCTTTTTATTTCGGTTCATGGTCAGGATAAATGGAAAGGAATTTATAGTTCGACGAATCATAATATTTTCAATAGATTTCATTTCACAGGAATGGAATTAGCTTATATGTATCCTAGGGCTAGTGAAAAAAAATATAGATATTGGGAATTGTCGAATTTAGTATTTGGAACCTTCCACAAAACTTTTGATGACGAAAAATTGATTCAACTGGGTATTGGATATGGATTGGGTTATTATTTTTTGGGTAATTCTGCAGACAAATTTAAACTGCGTTGGTCGCATTCATCTGGAATTTACTTTTTACATAAAAAAACAATTCCAAATCTTACTCAAGTTTATGTCTCGAAAGCTAATAAATTAGGAATATATTACAAACCGAAAATTCAAGCAGAATATAAATTAAACTCAAGATTATCTGCATTGATAGGTCTGTCTGGAATGGTCGCTATTTCGCTGAATTCTAGCACGACCAACAATGTATTCGTTGATAAAATATATAGAGATAGCAAATATTTTGAATTTACCTTTAATCCTATTAAGATTGAAATTGGAATTCAGTACAAAATATTTTAAAAAAGAACAATTATAGAAAAATTATAGAATAATAACAACCTCCTTCCTCAACAAGGGGTAAAGACTGAAGATTGGGTTATTTCACAATTTTTACCGGGTTATTTTATTTGAAGTACTACATTACATACTGCTCCGACAGA
This sequence comes from Saprospiraceae bacterium, assembly GCA_016710585.1. Classification (GTDB taxonomy): domain Bacteria; phylum Bacteroidota; class Bacteroidia; order Chitinophagales; family Saprospiraceae; genus Vicinibacter. The sequence continues at coordinate 108,232 of JADJVN010000002.1, read as the reverse complement.
AATTATTAATCTAGCTTTAATAAAATTCCACTGACATGATGTTCGATTGACTATTTAAATTAAACTGAATTTTTAATCAATCATTTCACCCCTTCCCTAACAAGGGTAAGGGCAGGGGATGGGTTATTTTACTAGAAGTACTGCAATTATACAACAGTTACAGGTCGCACCTATGGAGCTCAAAAAACATCAATAAATTATCTCTAAAAACAGGTCGCTCCCATGGAGCTTTACTTAAAAAATTAAAATAAAGAAAACAACTATTAAAAAATACAAAACATGATATATTACCCCAGAGGTGCAAATTGCTTGTAGAAAAATCAATTGCGAAAAAATTAGATCCATTGGAACGACTTATATGATTCACATCATGCAGGTTTCGTTTTAGGCAAGAATACCAAAACAACTCACATACGATTTTTTCGCGTGAAGGATATGTAGGGCAGCGCAAAGCGCTGGTGCGAAGCACGGAACCCCGCAATAGCCTGACCCAAAGGGTCACGCCCTATTAAACTTGTAAAAGTAAGTACTGCTTATAAATTTAATTTTTTGCGCCACTCTGCGATCTTCATCATGCATTCTATAGGACTCAAAGTATTAATATCCATATTCCTGATTTCTTCATAGACTTTACGTTCTTGTTCTGGAAGTGCTTCCGCGAGTTTAATTTGTAAATTTGGTTTGGGAATCATATTTTCAGAATTTGAATCTGCTATTTTCCCACTAGCACGAGAAGATTCAAGATCATGAAGAATTTCATTGGCGCGATTGACGATGCTGATTGGCATACCAGCCATTTCTGCGACATGAATTCCGAAAGAATGCTCACTTCCACCTGCTACTAATTTGCGCAGGAAAATAACTTTATTATTGATCTCTTGTGTAGAGACATGGAAATTTTTTATACCATTGTATTGCAATGCCAATTCATTTAATTCGTGATAGTGTGTAGCAAATAATGTTTTTGCTTTTTGATGTGTCTGCTCATGTAAAAATTCTGCTATCGACCAAGCAATAGAAATACCATCATAAGTACTCGTCCCTCGACCGATCTCATCCATCAATACAAGTGAGCGATCGGAAAGATTGTTAAGGATAGATGCTGTCTCATTCATTTCTACCATGAATGTGGATTCACCACTTGAAATATTATCACTCGCTCCAACTCGTGTAAAAATGCGATCGATGATGCTGAGTTCTGCACTTTCTGCAGGTATGAATGAGCCTATTTGCGCCATCAGACAAATCAATGCAGTTTGACGAAGGATGGCTGATTTACCAGACATATTTGGACCTGTGATCATCAAAATTTGATATGCGTCATTGTCTAGATAAATATCATTAGGAATATATGACTCTCCTACGGGCAATTGTTTTTCTATTACGGGATGACGCGCAGATTTGATATGTATGACGTGATTGTCATTAAAATTTGGTTTGGTATAATTATTTTTTTGTGCAGTATGCGCGAATGATGTGATGCAATCTAATTCTGCCAATGCATGTGCATTCTGCTGCAAAGGCAACACATAATCTTGCATAAATTGGATGAGCTGATTGAATATTTCTTCTTCCAGTTGTATGATCCGCTCTTCTGCTCCAAGTATTTTAGTTTCTAGTTTTTTTAGCTCGTCAGTAATGTATCTTTCACCAGTGGACATGGTTTGTTTGCGCACCCAATGATCTGGTATGAGACCTTGATTTTTATATTTGTTGGTTACTTCCAGAAAATAACCAAACACACTATTGAATCCTATTTTTAAATTCGTGATGCCCGTCTTAAGCGCTTCTTCTTTTTGAATATCAAGCAATAAATCTTTTCCATTGGTGACGATGTATCGCAATTCATCAAGCTCTTTTGAAAAGCCATCTTGGATCACTCCTGACTTAATGATTTGATTGGGGGCATCATCTTTTATTTGTTTAGAGATTTGTTCTTCGAGAGCTTCACATCCATTGATTTTACTACTTAGAAATTGAAGTAGTGGATCAGAATGTTTTGCAAGAATCTCTTTGATGGGCTTTAGTTTGAGAAGATTGTTTTTGATATGCAAAACTTCTCTTGGGCTAATACGCAGCAATGGAATCTTCGACACCAATCGCTCCATATCACCAAATAAATGTAAGCGATCGCGTAAGTCATCAAGCAGCTCTGATTGTGTGACCAAACTATCTACAGCATTGAGTCGCTCTTGAATTTTATTGATCTTTAATAAGGGAAGTATCATCCATCGACGCAAAAGTCTAGAGCCCATTGGCGTCTTGCATTGATCTAATATTTGAATCAATGAGCTGCCTTCTGGATGAAGAGAGTCTATGAGTTCAAGATTGCGTATCGTGAAGCGATCCATCCATACATATTCTTCACTCGCTATTTTACTAATCTGTGAGATGTGTGTTGGATTATGATTTTCTGTGGTCTCTAAATAATATAAAATACTACCCGCAGCCACTTGACTCACTATGAGATCTTCTACGCCAAATCCTTTTAGATTGAGTACTTTGAAATGTTTTAATAGTTTTTCTCTTGTAAATTCGTCCGTAAAAATCCAATCTTCGAGACAATAGGTATAATAACTCTCTCCAAAACATTTTTCAAATAGTGCTTTGGAAGATTTTTTTATAACAATTTCTGATGGTCTAAAACTTTGAAGTAATTTATTGATATATTGTTCAGAACCTTCAGACACATAAAACTCACCAGTAGAAATATCGACGAAAGAAATGCCTATCACTTGTGGACTAAAATTCACTGCGGCGAGAAAATTATTCTTGCGATGATCGAGTAATTTATCATCAGTAGTAACTCCTGGTGTAATGACATCTGTAATACCACGTTTGACCACTTTTTTACCTTTACTTGGCTTTTCTAACTGCTCGCAAATGGCAACACGAAAACCTGCTCGAACTAACTTGGGCAAATAGGCATCTAAAGAATGATAAGGGAAACCAGCCAACTCGATATCATTGCCTCCATTATTCCTTTTAGTGAGGACGATTCCTAAGACATTGGAGGTTTGAATCGCATCGGCAGCAAATGTCTCATAAAAATCACCTACGCGATATAAGAGTATTGCATCGGGGTGCTTAGCTTTCATTGCATAATATTGCTCCATAAGTGGAGTCAACGTCGACACTTCAAATAGTAAATTCTCTGATTTCAAGATTGGTAATATTCAATGCAAAGATAATGCGATTCCCCAGAATAATAGATTATACATATGATTTTCAATTCTAATATTCTTTTTGAAAATTCCTAATCAAAAATGAATTTGTAATCAAAGAAAAAAATCAAATCGGGCTTTTTATAGAATTTTAGTCAAGAGTTTCCTTAAAATATATTTTTTTTCAAAAAAAAAGAACTGATTTATATAATCTAATTACATTTGACACAATTAAATGAATTCTTATTATGCCTAGTGGAATTTTTAGATCATTGACTGATGGTGAATATCAACAACTTATAGATGCAGTGCCATTAATAGCTATTCTAATCGCAGGTGCTGATGGCAATATAAATCTAAAAGAAAAAGAGTGGAGTCAGAAAATTGTTAAGATTCGTTCTTATTCATTCGAATATGAACTTAAGCCAATATACCAAGAGCTAGATAAAAATTACATCATCAAATTTGAGAGTTTTCTCAATTCACTCCCTATGGATCATATCCAAAGATCAGAAGTGATTTCAAATAAACTAAGCGAATTAAACAAAATTTTGCCTAAAATTAATATTCGGAATGCAGCCCAGCTGTATAACACTTATCTTTCATTTGCGGAAGAAGTAGCAGAAAGCTGTGGTGGCTTTTTGAGAATGTTTGCTGTAAGTAATGAAGAAAACTTATGGCTTGGATTACCTATGCTGGATCCTATTTTTTATGATGATTTGGAGGAAGAAGAGTAAGAAGGCTTTCAACAAGAAAGAAAAAATTGCGCAGTTCTTTTGATTAATATTTTGCTAGTTCTTGCAAAATCAGTTTTCTTAGTCTACATACGTTCATTTTCTTTGAAGCTGACTTAGGGATAAGTCAGTTCTCTCCTTATCGAGTGATTTTGTATCACTCGATAGCCAGTCGTTCATCCAAAGAAAACGAACCAAAAGAAAGGGCACAGGCTGTCCAAAGGATTGGACAGTTCTTTCGTTATCGAGTGAAATCGTTCACTCGATTGCTTCGCACCACTCATTCATTCAAAGGATTTTTGCTACGCAAAACCGTAATATAAATTCTAAATTGGCTCCAAGGTTTCGCCAATTCTTAACGAATTTATATTACTATGCTGTTGAAAAAGATCTATTTTTTTTTGATAAAGTCCAACTTAATCATTCTTAATCCACATTTTCTGTGTATAAGATTTTTCTCCTTCGAACCAATGGATAAAATATAATCCACTGTTTAATTGATTTTCTACGTCAATCCGAGTGCTTCCAAAATTGGAATACACCATTTGTCCAAAACTGTTGTAGAGTTTTATATTCTGAACATTAGGATTGATAGTATGAAAATTTCCATTGGATGGATTGGGAAACCAACTTTGTTTTTCTTCGAAAGGATTTGACAGACCAACTTGACAAGATTCATCTAGTAAGGTTAGAATATATTCACCAGGAAATTGTGCGCCAGGATAACTTATTGGAAATGTACCAAAAGCTGTGCTGAGGTTGAGTGTGATCACAGGCTTATATTTACCAGGTAGATTTGCAGAAGTAGCAGTGCCATAAAGTTTGATGCAACCAAGACTTAACTTAGGAAAAACGCAGTCTGGCGGATTGCAAGCATAAGTGATACCCACTGGTAGATTTTGTATTGCGCCTGTTGTTTCTATTTTAGCACTATTTAGATTCACTACGATTCCTTGGAAAGAAACAGTGTCTGGAATTTTTATAGTTAGAACAAATTCATAAGGTTTATTAATACAAGCTGGTTTTGTGATGCCACCGTTCGGATTTTCAGGAGTCACTGGTCGAGGATAAACCCCTACAGTTGAATCTCTATACAATGAATCTGGCAAACAGTTAACTTGTGCATTCAAGTTTACAAAAGTTAATATAAAAAATATTGACCCAATTAGTAATTTCATGGTAATTTCGTTTTTCGTAATGCAAGGTAACTAATTTTTGAATGATGCAAATCAAATTTTCCCCAAAAAAGTATTTAATACTACTAATCTGCACATATTTCGTAAGTAATATATATACACAAAATTTAATACATGGTGTCGTCTTCGAGAAAGATCGCGCCATTCCGATTGTAGGCGCTGTAGTGAGCATTGGATCAAAAGGAACCATTACAGATACAGATGGAAAATTTTCTCTAGAAAAGGAAGTTAATCAGAATTACATGGTAGTTTCCTTTACAGGATTCAAAAAAACTAGAATTCTGCTCAGTGAAAGCAATGAGTATAATATACAATTGGAAGAAGAAAGTGTATTACTTCAAACTACTATAATAAGTTCGTCGCGTTTTGAAACTTCAATAGCACAATCTTCAGTGTCTATGGAGGTCATTGCAGCGAAGGACATAGAAAAATTGAGTACAAATTCTGTCGAGCAAGTTTTGGATCGGGTGCCTGGAGTGCAAATCCTTGATGGTCAAGCAAACATTCGCGGTGGATCTGGTTATAGTTATGGAGCTGGTAGTCGTGTTATGTTGGTAATGGATGAAATTCCCATACTTCAACCAGATGCAGGTTTTCCCAATTGGTCCGATCTGCCATTGGAGAATGTTGAACAAATAGAAGTATTAAAAGGAGCAGCATCTGCACTTTATGGATCCGCTGCAATGAATGGCGTGATTCATTTTCGATCAAAATTTCCAGGATCCAAACCATTTACTTCTGTAACACAAACAATGAAGTATTTTACTGCACCAGATCAGGAGGAGTATTGGTGGAAAAATAATTCTTTCAAAGATTCACCTCAAGAGTGGATTACAACAATCGTAGATCGTAGAAAAATAAAATCTTGGGATTTAAGTAGTGCATTGGCCTATACCAATAAAAATGAATACAATGAAAATGTAGGCAATATTAATCATCGAGCAAACGTGTTGATTCGTAAAAGATTTAAAGATAAAATGACCGCTTCACTTGGCGCCAATTTGAACACTGGGACAAGCAGTGATTTTTTTTATTGGAAAGCAAGTGGACTCTATACTGGTGACACAAGTTCATTTACGAGATCGAAGAAAGTAAGATTCTCATTAGATCCAAGTGTAAATTATATTACCAATAAAAATTATAAACATAAGGCTTATGCGCGATGGTATTATATAGAAAATAATAATAACGCCAACCAATCCAATCAAAGCAATAACTATTATGGCGAATACCAAATACATAAGAATATTGAAAAATGGAGACTTGCAATTGCTGCTGGAGTTTTTGGTTCTTATAGTAAAATTGATGCCCCGCTTTATGGAGATACATTATTGAGTAGTTCAAATCAAGCAGTTTATCTTAGTGCAGAACATAAGATCAAAGATCGACTCATCTTCATGGCAGGAATGAGATATGAATACTTTAAAATTCAAGGGCCAAGCCATATTGGAACATATCAATTTGATCAGCAATCCAAGGATTCTAGACCAGTATTTCGTTTTGGACTGAATTATAATGTAGCAAAAAATAGTTATCTGCGAGCCTCTTGGGGTCAAGGATTCCGATTTCCTACTTTAGCTGAAAAATATATTCAAACCCAAGCTGGAGGCTTGAATATTGCACCAAATCCTAATATTAAATCCGAATATGGCAACAGCTACGAAATAGGATACAAACAAGCTTTCAAATTTTTATCCATGGATGGTGGATTTGACTTAGCTGGATTTTATTCTAGATATCGAGACATGATGGAATTTGGATTTCTGTTGTCTCCAAATTTAGTTCCTTTTTTTCAATCCTCCAATGTTGGGGACACTGAGATTCCTGGAGTAGAAGGAAGCTTGCTTTTAAATAAAAAATTTAAGTATGGAAATCTATCATTTATCGCATCACATACATTTATTGAACCAAAATTTCAAGATTGGGATTTGACTGGAAATAATGTCAAACTAACGGAATTAGATAAAGCAACACGTGGACAATTGAATGCATTGCGATCTACTTCGGATGAAAATGTGTTGAAATATCGATCAAAGCATGTTTTCAAATCTGACATTCAATATCAACTAAATGGATGGATGCTTGGATATGACTTTTTATATGCAAGTAATGTAACCGCAATAGACCCAATTTTCGAGACATTCATCAAAGGTGTAAAAGAATTCAGAGAAAAGAATAATACTGGATATCGAATTCATGGATTGCGATTAGGATATCAAATGAAAAAGATTGAATTGCAAGCAAATCTTTTTAACTTAACTAATGAAATTTATACAAACAGACCTGGATATCTTGAAGCTCCGCGCCACATGGTATTTCGTGCCACTTATAAAATTAATAGTTAATCAAATCACTTATTTTTTTCTGCTTTGTATTATCAAAAAATAAATAAACAAACTTAATACGAAAACTCCTGCTCCAATTAAAGCAAGATTTGTATATCGTATTGCCACTGTAATGCTTATATACAAATAGCATAATATAAAAATCAATGTTGGAATAGGAAAGAGTTTCATCTTGTAAATACTATTCTCTTCCTCTGCAGTTTTCTTGAATTTCTTTTTGATAATAAACAAGGTCATTGCTGACATTGCCATACCTATTGAATCTAAAAACATCACAAATCCTAAAATTTTCTCAAATGTATTGGCAAAAAATAAAACTATAATTGCAATCGTTGCAAATACGGTTAAGGATATTACCAAAACATTTTTTTCCTTAGATTTATATTGAAATTTCTTAGGCAATAATCCCTCTTGAGACATAGCAAACATTACTCTTGGATTTGCCATAAGTTGAACATTGACATAAGCTAATACTGCAATAAAAAGTAAAATTGAAAAAGCTGTTTGACCAAATGGTCCGAAGACTTGTGCGATCACTAACGAAGCCACACCCCTAGCCTCCTTTAAAGATTCAAATCCAATTATAGAATAATAAGCATAGTTGACGCAAACATACAAAGCAATAATAATAATCATCCCTGTGACAATTCCTCTTGGCATCACTTTGGTATCGCCATCTATTTCTTCACCAAAATTAATTGTTTGTTGGTATCCTCCATAGGTAAAAGATACTGCCATCAATGCTGCTCCTATAGCCAAGAAATTATCTTTAGATAAAAAATTCGAAAAATTGAGTGCTGTATTTTGAACTTGAGGTTGGGATAAAAACATACAACTTATCAATAATAATATCATCCCGATTTTAATAAACATCAACACATTCAAAGCTCTTGAACTAATACTCAATCCCAGTAGATTTATTCCATAAAACAGCACTATCGTCAACATTGCAATCATTGACTTCACCACATCATTTGTGGCGTCTTGAAAAATAACCTGGCATAAATATTCACTTCCTATTAGTGCCACTCCTGATAGTGCAGCTGCATTAGAGACCAGCAATGCTAGATTCAATGCATAAGCAATGGATGGATGGAAAGCAACTGAAAATATTTTATAATATCCGCCTGTAATTGGATATCTTGATCCTATTTCTGCAAAGGTAAGTGCCCCACATAATGCGACAATACCACCAAGGATCCAAGCAACAAAAAATACTTCTGCAGTCCCTGCAGCCTTTGCAGTATCAGATGCTGTGCGAAATATTCCCATGCCTATCACTAGACCAATAACGAGCATCGTAAGTGAAAAACTACTTAATTTTTCTTTAGTCTTCATATTGAAGGGCAATATACGAATACTCTCCATGTCTCATTTAAATTTTATTTTGACAATCGAGAAATTATATTAGGTTGCTGATTTGAATTTACGGTACTTGATTTTGTAAAGCGAAAAATTCACCAGGATGATTCCAATAATCGTAATCATTGAACCTAATATAATCCATACTGTAATCTTTTCATTTAGAAAAACTGATCCAGTCACCAATGCAATAATTGGATTAATATAACTCTGTATACTTACTAGTGTGGCGGGTAAATATTTCAATGCATAAATGTAGGCACTATAGGCAACTAGTGATCCAAATATAATCAGATAAGCCCATATTCCTATAGCTGTTGTAGTAATTTTAAAATCAAACGGTTTCTCAAAAATCAATGTTAAAAACAAAAGAGGAATACTCCCCACGACCATATGAATAGCTGCCGCAATCAGAGGACTTTCTTTAAACGTTTTTGTCTTACTATAAACCGTCCCAAAAGCCCAAGCTGATACAGAACATATAGTAAAAAATAAACCCAATAAGGAATTTGTCTTATTCGAATCGGATGAAAAATTGTTAGAACAAATGATCAATAAACCAGTCGTACCCATAATAATGCCTAACCATCCTGTCGGTTTCAATCGATCCTCAGGATTTAAATAAATACTCAATAAGGCTATAATAATTGGAGAAATTGCAGCAAGCACAGCGGATATTCCACTTGGAATAAATTGTAATCCGAATGTTCCAATTCCATTTCCAATCGTAATAAGCAAGATTGCTACTATTGAATGAAATTTTATATATTCTTTACTGGGTAAAGCATGTTTTCTAATAACAAAAATATAAAAACTCAAGAGTAAGCCAGCAGAAAGTTGTCTCACGAATCCAAACAAAAATGGAGGAATCTGTCCTACTCCAATTTTATTGACCATGTATGTCGTGCCCCATATCAAACAAACCAACAGTAAAGCAATATAGGGAAAGTATCTATTTTTCAAATTATTCTATTGGCGCCAATCGAATGACGATATTATTGATTGATTCTGATAAAGGAATTTGGCAAGCTAGTCTAGAATTTGATTGTGTTGTAAAAACACTGTCCAACATCAATATTTCAGCTTGAGACATTTCTTTTAGATCAGTTTCTGATTCGACATAAACATGGCAACTTGCACAAAGGGCCATACCACCACAAGTTCCCGCGACCTCAAACTCTAAAGATTTAAGGACTTCCATAAGATTGTAGCCTTGTTCGTTTGGAAATTCAACAGTGTGAAGGATTCCTTCTCTGTCAATAATGTTCAATACAACTTCTTCCATATGAATTCCTTAAATATTCTGTATTCCAGTGACCGTGGTATATTTAAAACTCGGCTTTTTTCCATTATTAACTATTTTGAACACAGATTGCACCATTAAAGTTGCTTCATGAAATCCACAAAGAATTAGCTTTAATTTTCCAGGGTAGGTATTAATATCTCCAATAGCAAAGATGCCTTCTATGTTTGTAGAATAATCCAATGTATCTACTGTTATGGCATTTTTATCTAAATTCAATCCCCAATCCGCTATTGGTCCAAGCTTGGGACTTAGTCCAAACAAAGGCAAAAAGTAATTGGCTGAAATCGTTTGATCTCCTTCAGGAGTATGCACGGTCAAAGACTCCAAACTATGACGTCCTTCCAATTTTGTCACTTCAGATTCTGTAATCAGCTTAATCTTTTTTTGCTCAGCTAAATGAACCACTTTTTCGACCATTTCCAGTGCCGCCCTAAATTCTGTCCGACGATGTATTAGGGTCAATTCTTCACATATATCTGCAAGAAAATAAGTCCAATCAATAGCTGAATCTCCTCCTCCAGCTATGACCAACTTCTTTCCTCTATACTTTTCAGGATCTTTGACTATATAATCCACGCCTTTATCCTCAAAATTTCCAATTTCTGGCAAAGGCGGTTTTCTGGGCTCAAAGCAACCTAATCCACCAGCTATACATACTGCTTTTGCTTTTATCTTGGTCCCAAGATGTGTGGTTAGTATGAAATCATTATCCACCTTTTCCAATGATTCAGCTCGTTCTCCTAATGTGAACTCTGGACTAAAAGGCTTAATTTGTTCCATCAAATTCTCAACTAACTGGCCTGCAATCACACTTGGATAGCCGGGAATATCATATATAGGCTTTTTTGGATAGATCTCGGTTAACTGTCCACCAGGCAAGGGAAGATAATCCACTAGATGGCATTTTAGTTTTAATAAACCTGCTTCAAATACAGTAAATAAACCACAAGGTCCAGCCCCAATAATCAATAAATCTGTCTGTTTTATTTCCATTTTCAACAAGCTACTAACACTAAAAATTGCTTTCAGTTTTTACACTTACATTTTGTTGACAAAAAACTTATACCTAAATTTTAAGATTATTCCCAAACACTCAAATATAACCCCAATTAGCTACTTTTTTTATAAAAATCTGGTAAAAATGATTGAAATAATTCGCTTTATATCGCCTGTCATTGAAACAAACGAAATTCAGCAGCTAAAGCTAGTTTTTCAGAAAACAAACATTATAATTTCACGTTTATAAAATTGTGAATAAATTTATTTTAATTATTTGCTTGTTAACATTCTCTAGTTATACAATTCTTGCCCAAAGTCCCAGCATGTGGACCGTATTGAGCAAGTTAACCTATAAAAAAGAATACGATGATCTCTTAGGGCTCAAAGTTGATCGTCCTATATTTAGCAAAGAAATCAAATCGTACGAAACTAAAGAAATTCGACTCAAAGGGTATATTATTCCAACTGACGGATACAAGAGTCATAAGGAATTTGTGTTTTCTGCTTTTCCTTATAGCAGCTGTTTCTTTTGTGGAGCTGCTGGTCCTGAGACTGTATTGGAGGTTTCGGCAAAAGAAGCAATTCCTTATACCTCAGAGTCAATAGAAATAAAAGGCAAGCTTAAATTGAATTATTCTGACGTGAATCGTTTGATGTATTCTTTGTATGAGGTTGAAAGGGTTAAATGATTCAGCAGGAAATTGAGTCAAAAACTTTCCAAAAATCTGGAAAAGATTTCTTTACTACTGTCTCGTCATCTATCGTTACTATCGACCTATAACTCAAAAGACTATAAGACATCGCTAATCTGTGGTCATTCTGACTAAATACGTTGATATTCTCTGCTACTTGAAAATTAGAATTATCCACTGTCACCATTTCTCCATCCATAGTTTCAAGAATTTTCACAGATGAACCATGTTGTTCTAAGAAGCCTTTTAATTCACTTAACCTATCAGATTCTTTGTGGTGCAAATGTTGAACTTGAAGACCGATCAAATTTACTTTTTTCATCGCGGCGCAGATGGCTATTGGCGGAAATAAATCTGGACAATTATTAAAATCAATTTCTATCGTATCCTTGAACTTATTTCCATTCCTAATCAATACTCCTTGATCTGTTTCTTTGCTTTCGATTCCGAATTCGATCATAATATCTGCTATCCTTTCATCTCCTTGCAGTCCTGACTTAAACAAATCAATAAGAACCCATTCTATTGGACTTTCTTGAATGGCAGCTAGAGCATAAAAAAATGCCGCTGAGCTCCAATCCGCTTCTACTTTAAAGCTTTTTCTTTGATAAAAAGAGGGATGGATTGTAATTGAATTGGGCTTTTTGGAAATTTTAATTCCATGTTGGCTCATCAAATAAAGCGTCATGTCTATATAGGATTTTGAAACAAAATTCCCCTTCCAAAAAAATTTAAATTCCTTATTAAAGGATGGCGAAATTAAAAGTAAAGCTGTTAAAAACTGATTGCTTTTATCGATATCTACTTCCAATTCACTGATTTGTATTTCAAGCTGATCTCTTTTACAAATTTTAATGGGTAATTGATATGCTTTATTTAAAAATTCAATTTTTGCACCTAGTTTTTCTAAAGTTTCAAAAAGCGTTTTATGAGGTCTTGATTTTAATGATGTAGTAGCTTCAATAATCTTTTCTTGATTTGTTATAAAAAAATAAGCCAAGACAAATCTAAAGGTCGTACCACCATCTCCTACATGAATATCATAGGAATCGCTTTGCAATGCTGCAATTAAATCTTGAGTATCCTTTGAAGTTGGCATATTCTCAATAGCCTCTATATTATTCAATAGAGCATTGATGATCAAGAGACGATTGGCAATACTTTTTGAAGAAGGCAGAAAAATATTTGCTCTCTTTAGGAAAATTCTTTTTTCAAGCCTCAAGCTCATAATTTCGCCTTGATCCTTTTTATTCTTTGACCCGTTTTGTCAAACCAAAGTTCATCTTTAACATCTGGATCACCGTGATAATTTATTGTAATTTCCTCTCCAGCTTTAATTTTTTTCAGAGCAAAAAATTCAATCGTCTGAGCATCCAAATCAAATATATAATTGGCATTGGGGAATAAGAATGGTTATACAAAGAACCATATCCCAACGCAATAGCTGCCTTTTCATCCTGTTCACCCCAAACAAAATAGTAGTCATGCAATTCAGTATGATGTATGACATCAACTTCTGACTCAGGGATTTCGATAATTGGAGCAATCTCAAAGTCGTCCCCTTCACTATATCTTCTGCTGTAAAAACGCCTCTTCCCACAAGCTTTGAAGGGGCAAAAAACAAACCTGGAATTCTTTGCATATCAGCTACAAAACTACAATAATTTAAAAAGCAAGAGCAATACAATTTGATTAAGGAATAAATATTGTAGGTTTGCAGAAATTTTCCATCATGAATGTAAAATTATTTTCAGGAACAAATTCAAGATATTTGGCAGAAGACATAGCCGATCATTATGGATCACCACTTGGAGACATCCAGATTTCAAAATTTAGTGATGGTGAAATGCAGCCAGTAATTAATGAATCTGTAAGAGGCGAATACGTTTTTTTTATTCAAACTACTGCAGCTCCTGCTGAGAATATCATGGAGTTATTACTTATGATTGATGCCGCTAAAAGGGCTTCTGCAGATTATATTATTGCTGTAATCCCTTATTATGGATACGCAAGACAAGATAGAAAAGATAAGCCAAGAGTACCTATATCTGCAAAATTAGTGGCCAATATTATCCAAGCAGCAGGAGCTAACCGCATCATGACTATGGACCTTCATGCAGACCAAATACAAGGATTTTTTGATATTCCAGTTGACCACTTGAAGAGTGAGGCCATTTTTATGCCTTATTTAGAAGAAACAGGTATAGAAAATGTTGTTTTTGCTTGTCCAGATGTTGGCGGAGTAAAAAGGGCAAGAACTTATGCTAAGCATTTTCAAAAAGAGTTAGTAATTTGTGATAAATATCGTAAAAAAGCTAATGAAGTAGAGAGCATGACTGTTATTGGTGATGTGGCTGGTAAAGAGATTATTTTGATAGATGATATTGTAGACACAGCTGGCACCTTGTGCAAAGCGGCCGAAGCTCTTATAGAAAAAGGAGCAATTAGCGTCAAAGCTATGTGTACCCATCCTGTACTATCTGGTAAGGCTTATGAAAATATTGAAAAATCAAAGCTCAGCGAACTGATAGTCACTAATACGATCCCATTGAGGCAGACAAGTCCCAAAATCAAGGTATTGAGCTCTGCAAAACTATTTGCTAGAGCAATACGTAATACTCACGAACATAGGTCTATTTCAGCACTATTTATGTAATAAAAGCTAGGAAAGCAAAGGATTTAGGTTTAATTTCTATAAAAAAGATAAATTTTTTATTCAAAAATCTATAATAGTCTTATCTTTGCGCTCCTTTTAATCATTTTGTTATAAAATTTTAAGATATGAATACGATCGCGCTTAACGGCCAAGAAAGAACTAAAAATGGCAAATCTGCTGCAAAAACATACAGAAATAGTGGCTTAGTTCCCTGTGTATTATATTCAAAAGGAGAGAATATCCAATTTAATGCAACTCCAGCTGATCTTAGACATATCATTTATACTCCTGATTTCAAGGTTATTGACATTAATTTAGGAGGCAAAGTTCATCAGTGCATACTAAAAGAACTCCAATTCCACCCAGTTACTGACAAGGTGATTCATATTGATTTCTTAAAATTGGTAAAAGGCGAGACTATCAGAATCGAAGTGCCTTTGAGAATTATAGGAAATGCTGCGGGTGTAAAAACAGGTGGAAAATTACTTCAAAAACTGAGAACAGTTAAATGCAAAACAACACCTGAAAAAATGGTTACTGAAGTAACGCTTGACGTGACCACGCTTGAGGTAGGACAGACGATGAGGATTCGAGATATTAAAACAATAGAAGGTGTTGAATTTGTCAATACTCAAGCAACTCCAGTTGTATCTGTTGAAGTAACAAGAGCTTTAAAATCTGCTGCTGCTGAGACAGCTGCTGCTGCTGCTAAAGGCGCTAAGAAATAATTATTTAAATCTTATTGAAATAATTCAGTTTACATTGATTTTTTGATCAAGGTAGATAGTATATTAATGGACTTTAGTTAAGATCATTTCTTCCAATTCTCCTCCACTATTCATCAATAATACCAGACTATCTTTATTATTGGTCTGAATTTTTACAGAGAACTGCATCTTGTCTTTTGGACTTACATGCAACATCTGAGTTTCAATAAAAAAAGTCCCTGATTCTTCGATTCCAAGGAAAGAGCTATAACTTTTATCAGGTCTAAAAATAAATTTAACTTGATCATTGCATTTATTGATCGATTGGGACCTAGTGGTCCATTGACTACATTTCCATTCACCGAGGATATTATTAAAGCTATCGCGATCAGACTTGCAGCCTATACTAAATATCAACATTGAAACAATTATCAAATAATTCAAATTCATCATGCTATGGATAATTTAACTTCTGTAATAAAAAATCAAGCAATAATCTATTTTTAAAAAATTGACTAAAGCGGATTTATAGATAATAACTAATTTATTAGAAATTTTATTTTAGGGAATATGACAAACTAAAGAGCTTACCTGTCTGTAAAAATTTTACACCATATCAATCTCAGTATTGTCTCCAATATTAAAGCTTTGATATCTTCCTCGAATTAATGCATCATTCCCTATTATTGAATGTTGGAGTACTACATCTTCTATAACTGTAAAATTCCCAATGATGGCATCTTTAAGGATGGCATTATCTACTTTTGTATCTTCTCCAATCGTTACATTAGGTCCTATGATAGAATGATTAATCGTACAGTTTTTACCTATATTTACAGGCGGTATGATGATACTGCCTTCCCACTCTAATTGATTACTATCGTGGTAACTTCGCTCTAGCATGATGGCATTGGTCTCTAGCAAACTCTCCTTACCCCCACAATCAAACCAATTTTTAACTTCCATCACTTCAATTCGACATCCATCTTCTACCATCTTCATTAATCCATCGGTGAGATGATATTCTCCTCTTGTCTTAAAGCCATTCTGAATATTTGACTGAAGTGCGTTAAAGAGCAATCTAAATTCTTTAATAAAATACAATCCCACAATAGCCAAATTGGTCACCGGAATTTGAGGCTTTTCAACAAGTTTTTTTACGAAATTTTTTTCATTTAATTCAACGACACCAAATCTTCTAGGATCACTTACCTTGCTCACCCCTAAAGTAGAATATTTAGAATTAATAAAAACATTAAAGTCAATATCAATAAGTGAATCACCTAGTTGGATAATCACTTGATCGCCATCGTCTATAAATTCTCGGCATGAATAGATGGCATGTCCCAAACCTTCTCTTTCTCCTTGAAGTACATATTGCTTTCTGATGTGACTATAATTCTCATCGAGATAAGATTTTATTTTTTCACCCAAATACCCAATGACAAAAACAAAATCTTCTATCCCAGCCTGTATAAGTTCATCGATTATAAATGCAATAATAGGTTTCCCAGCAACAGGTATTAAAGGCTTTGGTTGTGTGTAAGTAATTGGCCTTAATTTCGTTCCTGCTCCTGCAACTGGGATTATTGCTTTCATTGCGGTAATTTTTTATTAATTTAGATTTGGTTTATATTTAAAAAAATAAACGAGCTAAATATTTACGTTGGACAGAGAAGCAAATTCTATACCCAATTGAGATCAAAAATCTATTTTAATCAAAAAAATCTAATATATAGCAAAAAAGCCCCATATTCCAAGAATATGAGGCTTTAAAAATTTAATAAATAAAATTATTTTTTTCTTCTAGCGATCATTTGATCAACGTCAGTTGTAAATTCAGCTACTGTAGGCTTGTATCCAGTTCTTCCTAATTGAGTAAATTCAAATTGCTTGGTCGATTTATTTTGAGCAGCATCAAACACCCAAATCGTAGGAAATCCACCAACTTGAAATTGTTGTTGAAGTGCTTGGTTTTGATTGCGCAATTCAGTTGGCAATTGTTTAAATCTTGGAAAATCCAATTCTAACAACACCACATTTTTTGAAGCCCAAGTTTTAAATTCATCTTTTGAAAATACTGCTGAAGTAAGTCTCTTACACCAGCCACACCAATCGCTTCCTGTAAAATTTGCCATAATTGGTTTTCCTGATTTTTTAGATAAGGCAACTGCTTCATCCAAACTTGTAATCCAACCTTCGTTTTCAGCTTTATTGACCGCTGGTTTTTGCGCACATGCGCTGATCGCCAAGCAAACAACAAAAGTCAAACTTAGAAATCTAGAATTTTTTAAAAGCATTTGTAACATTTTTCTTAGTATTTTTTTTAGAATCAACCACAAAATTAATTAAAATGTTGCAATTCAAAAAGATAGCATGGTTAAACAATTCTTAAATAGATAAAATAATTTTGTCGATCATCTGAGTACAGTAGCGAAACCCTTAAGTTCTATATGCTTTTTTCTAGCTGTATTATACTCTAAAGTATATATATAAACACCATTTGGAACAAACTCTCCAGTGTTATCAAATCTACCATTCCAACCTAGATTTGGATCTTTGCTTGTGAATAATCTACCTCCCCATCTATCCCAAATGGTCATTTGAAAATTTTGCATGAACTCAGTTGCTCCTTTACCTAGAAATTCTTCATTTTTTCCATCACCATTTGGTGTAAAGACATTGGGCATAAAAAAAGTCACTTTCGGTTCAATGTCCAAAATTTGTAATAGGGTATCGATACATCCATTTTCATGAATTGCGATTTGTTTAATATGATAGATTCCTGTATCTCTAAATGTGTAGACTGGATTTCGAAGTCTTAATTTCTCCCCTGTAGAGAGAATATATTCAACAGTTTTCGCTCTAAGTGAATAGTCTGTGATGGCTATTTTATTGTTGAATGAACTCAGTATCTCTGGTGAATAATCGAAAGCTGCTTTGGGTGATTCCTTTACTGTGATCCAATCAGGATAATTTATTTCGGTATGACACCCAATAGGTGAAGTCACTGACAGTCTCACTGAATAAAGTCCTTTATTCTGATAAGTATGATTCGGGGAAATCCTGTCAGAAAAAGTACCATCACCAAAATCCCAAGTGATATCATAAGTAGAGTCAATAGGAATAGATAAATTTTCAAAAAAAACATCAAGAGGTTCGCAACCTTCAAATATTCCAGGATCAACTACAAGAAGACTGGGAACTGGAAAATAAGGAATTATTGCGGTTGTGTCATCAATACATCCATTGATATCCCTCACCTCCAATCTTATAGCTTTATTCCCAGGTGTTTTGAATATATAACTTGGATCTTTTAGTGTTGATTGACCATTGGCTTCAAATAACCAATCATTGTTTGTAATATTGCCGCTACCAGATTTAGAAAAATTAGTGAAACTGACTGGTCCTGCAATACAAGTGTCATAAGAATAGTTAAAATTTGCATTGATCCCTGGAAAAACATTGACGTTGATAAAAGCAGTATCGGAACATTCGACTCCTTTGTTTAAAATCATTTGCCCCCTATAAGTTCCAATATTTGGAAATGTCACTTTTACATGTTCTGTATTGCCACGTATCGTATCTGTTCCAATTCTAAAAAACCAATCAAAACTTCGAATATTCTCTTTTTTAATACTTTGATTAATAAAATCAACAGTATTATTTCCGCAAGTATTGACGATGAATTCTTGATCTTTTGATATACTATCCGCTTGAATTCGTGCAGAGACTTTAATATCACATTGAGCGACATTAAACTGAAAATCTCGTCGCACCACACTGAGCAAGACTCCAGAGCGATATTCTTTGATACAAACGCCTACCACAAATTGGCCAATTTTTTCTGGGATGCCAGTTATCAATCCAGTTGATGGGTCGATCTTTACTACAGGATTTCCAGCTAGTGGTGTATTGGATGTATATGTTGGTGAAAGAAATGTAACTGTCTTAAATGGAGGTGGACAATTAAATCGATTTGGCATTACACCATTACAATCATCTATTTTACCTACACCATTACTTCCATTTTGTCCACCAGCGGAGAAAGGTGCACAGAATTCATAGGTTATCAAATCATTTTCTTTATCTGTTGCGCCATGATCCAGATTAAGTAATACACCACCACATATAACAATAGGTGGAAAATTTTTAAACCTTGGAGAACTGTTACATAGTCTTTGGGCCTCAGGTGTGATCTCTACGTAAAATGCAGCTCCCTGTTTATCTGGATCAAGGATATTTGAAATGGTATTATTCCTACAACATCTTTGATACACTACTACATAGCTGCTATTGATGATATCAAAAGTTCTTGTAAAAGTATAAACACCTTCTTGCACACATACACGTGGTGGAATGATGCAAGGATTATTATTTGTTGGATCTAAAGTGCGACTTGAACTAAGTTTGACATCCGCTGTCCCATAAGGGACATAATTTAAAGAAGAGTTTTGAACATAAAAACCAATTTGCGCCTCAGGATCTAGTTCAGCTGAATTCGTGCTAAAACAATCTCTATACACATTCATTGTAAATTGAAATGTCACTCTATTATTAACAGGATCCATTCCAATACACTCATAATAAATCTCTCCTCCTACAATATGACGGGCAAAATTTCTGTTAATTAATAACAGAAAAATGCCGATAATAAGAATAAATCTGGATTTAATACACATAATCTATGTCCAAAAACGAAAAATTACGTTTAATAGTTTAAAAAATTGAAAATCTTATGTCTGAAAATGGAAAATTTAGTGAAGACCTAAAAAATTGTATTCAAGCGTTAGAATTAGGTCAAACTATACTTTACCCAACGGACACAATTTGGGGCATCGGTGGCGACGCCTTGAACCCATTAGTTTATGAAAAGATATTTCAGATAAAAGCTAGACCTGCCACAAAATCATTTATTCTTCTTGTCGATAGTATTGAAATGCTTTATCAATATGTCGATAAAATTCATCCAAGGATAGATTTATTGCTTAGCCTTTATGATAAACCTTTGACTATCGTTTACCAAAATATCAAATCACTTCCTGATGCCGCCATCTTAAACAATACCGTCGCAATGCGAATTTGTAAAGATCCATTTTGCAATAGCTTAATCAAAACATTCGGAAGACCAATAATATCTACTTCAGCAAATATTTCTGGCCAAAAACCAGCTCATTCTTACAATCAAATTTCATCAGATATCAAATCGCAAATAGACTATATCGTCAAACATCGACAGGCTGAAAACATCTCTTCAGGTCCAAGCGCACTTGCAAAATATAATGATGAGGGAGAACTCGAATTCTTAAGATAAACGCATTAAAATCGCATAATTCCGATTTCTTATTCAAGACTATGCTTATCCTAAATTGCTTCATACAAAGTTGTGCTTTATAGAGTTTTGGAGTAAATATTAAATAAATCCCTAATAAATAAATTATTTGACATATTTATTATCATAATTTATAATTTATTGATTTTCAATAATTATTGTTTCAATTTTGGTCTTTTTCATATAACAAAAAATAATAAATTATAAAAAATTGGTATATATTTTGAATCAATGTAAGCGCCGGATAAAAAAATCCGAGAATTTGCTCATAAACCGAAAAAATATTACCATGAATCAAAATGTTACTATTGCAAGGAGTTTTTTAAAGAGATCCATTTTAGTTATTGGAATCCTCTTCTCCTTTTCAATGATTAAAGCCACAGAAAAAAAGACATTGATTGAAATTGCATGTAATGATCTATTGCATGTTTCCCTTGACAGCAATTGTTTTGCCACCATTACACCAAATATGGTGTTAGAGGATATGATTGGAGTTAATGCGGATTATACTATAAAAGTCTATCTAGATGGCATATTAGAGTCTGATCTCAACTTCGGATCAGCTGATATCAATAAAACATTTGATTTCAAAATTTGGCATCTTGCATCAGGAAATTCTTGTTGGGGAAAAGTAAAAATTGAAGACAAATACCCACCTTTATTAGTGTGTAGTAATGATACGATTCGCTGTGCGACATCGATCTCACCAAGCAATCTTGGCTTCCCCATTCCATCATGGCTTAGCACAACGAGTGTACAAACTTCAACTACACCGCCGATATATGTGGTCACTGGTTGGGACAAATGTTCAAAAGTAGAATTAACTTATACAGATAATGAGATTCATTATACCTGCCTTAATCCATACATCCGAAAAATAATTAGAACATGGGTGGCTAAGGATTCTTTAGGGAATACTTCTACATGCAATGATACGATTTGCATTATAAAACCAAGTCTTGCAGACATCGTTTATCCAAAAAATTACGATGGATTGATAGGGGTCAATTCCACAAATTATTTACTTTGCTCAAGTACTTTTCCAAAACTTCCAAATGGCAATCCTAGTCCAAGTCATACAGGTCATCCCATTTCAAATGGTTGTACAACATTAAATGCTACTTTTTCTGATTTAAAAATTGTAGTTTGCGATGGGACTTATAAGATATTGAGAAGATGGGTTATACTGGATTGGTGTACACAGGGTGTTACTGAATACAATCAAACCATAAAAGTAGTAGATGATGTTCCACCATTAGTTGAATGTCCAGTGCAATTTACTGTAGGAATGGATACTTATTCGTGTACGGCTACAACTAAGATTCCACCACCAGCATCAGTTGAAGATTGTGGAAAATGGACTTATGATGTGTACGTCAAACTTAGAGAACCTGCGACTGGTCAACCAGCTGAACCATCAAAACAGTATATTAGCTATAACATTACAGATAAATGTTTCTATCTTAATGGAGCTCCTGAAGGAAGAATCTGGATTATCTATTATGTTACAGATGACTGCGGAAATAAATCTGAGTGTGCTACAGAAGTTGGTGTCGTAGATAATCTTGCACCTCTAGCAGTATGTGATCAAAAAACAGTGATCACACTGGCTGCAGATGGTTCTGCCAAAGCTTATGCAAGTTCCTTTGATGCAGGTTCTACAGACAATTGTAAGATAAAAAATATTAAAGTTGCAAGAATGCTCAATACTTGTGGTACTGGAACTGCATTCGGTGATTTCGTCGAATTCTGTTGTTTAGATATTGGCACGACAGTGATGGTGGCTTTACAAGTAGAAGATACTTATGGAAATAAAAACACTTGTATGGTTGAAGCAATTGTACAAGAAAAAGTGGCGCCTATCATCGTCCCTCCCACAGATATCACTATATCATGTGAATACAAGTATTCTGACTTAAAGGAATTTGGAGTGATCCGAACAAGAGAATCTGACAGAACTAGCATTATCATAAGAGACAATAATTTTTACTCAGCTCCTACCTATTATGCAGGTAGAGATGGTCTTGCTACAGATAATTGTTCAGTCACTGTCGATGAAACTGTAGAAAGAAATATTAATTGTAATCAAGGTACGATAACAAGAATATTTACAGCAAAAGATAATCAAGGATTGACTTCGATAGCTACACAAACGATCACTATTCGAAATACAAATTTTTTCGATAGAAAAAATATAATATTTCCACCAACCAAGCTGATCAATTCCTGCAATAATGTCATCACTCATCCATCTAATACTGGTGAACCGACATACTCTAATCTAGGTTGTGCACAAGTTGCTGCAAATTATGAAGATTTAAAACTCACTTTTGTAGATAGTGTATGCTATAAGATATTGCGCAAATGGACAGTGGTCGATTGGTGCCAATATAATGCAAATACAAACTCTGGTATTTGGTCGGAAACACAATTGATCTACGTGATGAATTCTGAACCACCTACAATAAAAAATTGTGATTTTGTCGATTTTTGTGATAAAGAATCTTTCAAAAATGCAAGTGATGGATTATGCTATGGACATTATGATCTTACCGTTGAAGGTGATGATGATTGCACCAATCCAAGTGATTTGCGATGGACTTATAGACTTGATATAAATAATGATGGGATCTTTGAATCAAATACTAGTAGCGTTGGTAATCGAGCTATTGGAACCTTACCTATAGATAAGACTCACAGAATCCATTGGACTGTTCAAGATCAATGTGGAAACTATACATCATGTGATCAATTATTTTTCATCCGCGATTGCAAAAAACCTACTCCATATTGTATCAATGGAATCGTGACAGTGGTCATGCCTACAACAAAGACAGTACAAATATTTGCAAAAGATTTTGATGTAAACAGCGATGATAATTGTACTTCCAAATCAAATCTAAGAATCTCTTTCTCTGCAGATCCTTTTAATACATCATTGATATTAAACTGTGACAGTTTAAAAGGTGCTAGTTCAAGAGTCATACCATTGAGAATTTATGTCACTGATGATTCAGGCAATCAAGATTATTGCGAGACTTTTGTCAGACTCCAAGACAACAACAATACATGTGGTGGTACATTGTTAAGCTACTCTGGAAATCTTCAAAGAGCAAATCAAAGCAATATTCCAAATATCAATATTGACTTACTCAATAGTTTAGATCAAATCAAAAAATCAATAGTGTCAAATGCTGAAGGAAACTATGCATTCAATGATATAGAAAAAGGAATATATAAAATTGTTCCTGCAAAAAATGATGATTTACTGAATGGTGTTAGTACATTTGATATCCTTCAAATTCAGAAACACATCCTTGGTAGCAAGACAATATCTGATCCATATGCACTTATTGCTGCAGATGTCAATAATTCGAAATCCATTACTGCAAGAGATATATCCGATTTGAGAAAAGCCATATTAGGTGTATCAAGTAACTTTAACAATAATAAATCTTGGAGATTTATTCCGAAAGCGTATTCGTTTGCAGATCAATCTTATCCTTATGATTTTCCAGAATTTATCGAGACAGGAGATCTTGAATCTTATGATAAAAATCATTTCATCGGAATGAAAATAGGAGATATTGACATGTCTGCAAGTTTATTCACTAATGCAATAAACAGAAATACAAATAAAGCTAGCTTAATCTTGAATGAAGGTACTTATGATGCAATTGCACAGGTCAAAAAAATAGGAATCAGCTTGAATCACAATACAAGTATTGAAGGATTGCAAATGGCATTGAGCTTAAATTCAAACAAAGCAGAATTCATTAGTTTTGAAAGTGGACAATTGGATATCAATAAAGAAAACTACAATGTGTTGGATAAAGAAATCAGACTAAGTGTAGAAGGACTTAACAAGGTATTCAATTCAAACTTGCCTTTGTTCTACATAGTGATTAATGCTGATGTCAATGTAAATGAATTGACTTTAAAATCAAGTTCATTGAAATCTGAAATCTATTTCACCAATGGAGAAATAAAAGATATCGAACTAAAAACTGAAGGAAAGTCAAAAGCTACATTCAACCTATTGACCAATCAACCAAATCCATTCTCTCAGAATACAACGATACGCTTCGATGCAAGTCAAGAAATGGAAGTAAGTCTTAGAATTTACAATACTACAGGAGATCAAATTTATTCTCAAAAAGTCAACTCCCATATTGGGATCAATGAGATAAAAATAGATCGTCATCAGGTAAAAAATTCTGGAATCTACTTCTACGAACTAGAAGCTGATGCGGTGAAGATGGTTCAAAAAATGATCGTACTTGATTAAGTTATAAAAACAGAAAAACGAAAAAGCCCAAGCACATTGTGTTTGGGCTTTTTTTGTTTGGTTTAAGTTTTTCTTATTCAATAAGAATAAAAACTATTTCGCTAATAATTGCATCACAATTAATGGGCAAAAACAAAATACAATCTTTAAATTTCTTATATTTGCTTGGACTATTTAGTTTTAATAAAGCAAAGTAATCAATAAATATAAACAGCTATTAAAATGATAATTACAAAGTTTTTCATTAAATTCTTGGAGTATTTTATTACAGTGAGTATTACTTTTAACTTTATTAACTTAGCCAGTGTTTCTGCCCAATGCAATCGCTATTCAGATTCACTAGAACTGGTTAAACTATTCAATAGCTCAGATGGCAATAGCTGGACAAACAAAACAAACTGGTTAATACCCGATAAGACTATTGACACTTGGTTTGGTATTAAAGTGGATGAAAATGGATCCGTCATAGCCATAACTTTAGATCATAACCATCTCTCAGGCAATATAGACAATTTCAATTTTCCCTGTTTAGTTGCGCTCTATCTAACTGGAAATAAGCTTACAGGATCGATTCCAAATTTTAATAATTTACCAAAACTTAAAACCTTATTTTTAAATGACAATGAATTTACTGGAGGTATTCCAAATTTCAACAATTTACTAAATTTAAATAATTTGGTATTATCTAATAACAAGCTCAGCGGATCAATTCCAAATTTTGACAATTTAAGTTTACTAAGTGATTTATCATTAGATCATAACAATCTTGATGGCAGAATTCCAAACTTTGAGAATTTACCTTCACTACTTAGACTTCACTTAACCAATAATAAACTTGAAGGTAAAATTCCAGACTTTACAAATTTGTCCATACTAGTTGAGCTAAATTTAAATAACAACAAACTTTCTGGAGAAATTCCAAACTTTAACAATTTGGAAAATCTTAGGGAACTGAGTTTAAGAAATAATGAACTGTCAGGATCAATACCCAATTTTAAAAAACTACAAAATCTAGAGAGTTTAGAGTTGCGTGAAAACAAACTTACAGGCAGTATTCCCGATTTCGACAATTTACAAAATTTAGAACATCTCTTACTAGATAAAAATCTGCTCTCTGGCTCAATCCCAAACTTTAGCAAATTAGATAAAATAAAAGAGATATTCTTATGCGGAAATTTACTTAGCGATCAAATTCCGAATTTTAATAAATTACTTACTTTAAGGGCTTTACATTTAAATAATAATTTACTTAGTGGAAAAATTCCTAATTTCAATAAATTATCCCTTCTAGTTACTATAAGACTTTCTGATAATCAACTTTATGGCAGTATTCCCAATTTTGATAAATTGACTCAACTACAAGCTCTTATTATAGATAAAAATAAACTTACAGGGCCTGTTCCAAATTTTTCAAATTTGCCTAAATTAACTTATTTAGACTTATCTAGTAATAAACTATCTGGCAATATTCCCAATTTTGACAAAGTACCAAAACTTGGATACTTGTATTTATTTGACAATAAACTCTCAGGCTCTATTCCAAATTTTGACAAACTACCAATTCTTGAACATTTAGAATTACAAAAGAATGAACTTATAGGTTCAATTCCGAATTTTGATAAAATACCAGAAATTACACGATTATACTTTCAAAGTAACTTTTTATCTGGTATCATCCCAAATTTTAGTAATAGCCACAAGTTAAGAAGCTTAATTGTGGATAATAATTTCTTCACTTTTGAAAACTCTAGAAAATTCAGATACCCTGGTGTAGAAAATCAAAAAAATATTTATATTGACACCATATATTCCAGCATTTCAAATCAAACTCTCAAAATAGATTTAAAAATTGATCCATCTGTAAAAGACAATAATTACGAATGGATAAATTTAAATAATGACTTATGGTCAATGGATAGTTTGCAAGATATGCATTCAAATACTTATACATTCAATAAACTGCAAAGCAATGATGCAGGACGTTATATAGTTAAAGTCACTAACCCTAATTTGCAAAAATTAACATTAGAAAGCAAAACGATTTCCATAAAAGTTTGTGATCTAAAAAAAGATTCTCTTGAATTAGTGAAATTGTATAATAGCACTAATGGAAGTTCGTGGCACAATAAAACCAATTGGCTAAAGCCTGTACAAAAAATATCCGATTGGCATGGTGTTTATACTACAAAGGAAGGATGTGTTCGCTCAATCATTTTGGATAACAATAATTTGAATGGGAATATTCCATCTTTAGACATGAATACACTAGACACTTTAATCTTAAGTAATAATCAATTGGAGGGAAACATTCCAGAATTAAATACTCATTTTATAAAATATATTAATTTGAGCAATAATGCTCTTCAAGGTACCTTTACCACAAAGCTCAAGAATTGGACAGATTTGACTGGCCTAGACCTAAGTAAAAATAAATTACAAGGTCCAATTCCTTCGATACTAGGCAATCTAAAAAAACTTAAAAAACTCAAACTCGATAATAATCAATTCACCGGTCAATTGCCTGAAGAATTAACTTCATTACAACATTTGAAGCATGTAGATTTTAGTTCAAATAATTTAGATTCAATAAGTAGCAAATTCATTTTCTTGATTCCTTTTGGAAATAAAATTCTAAAAAACAATCCATGCTCTAATCAATTTATTGAATTTATTAAAAGAACATTTATTGGAAATGAATTTGACATAAAGAATATGCCATTGTGGTTATCTGACAGCTTAAATATCTTAGAATGTGGAGGAAATCAAAAATGTGAATTTTTAAGATCTGAGGCAGGATTTATCACAGTTAAAGGAATTAATGTAATCTATTCTAAAACTATTTGCAATGGAGATATTCATAGTAGAACTCGTGAAGTTACAACCAAATTTTATGATAATAATGGGAATATTCTGGAAACGATTCTTTCAAAAAGAAATGGATTTTTTTCTAGTAGTGGAATAGTAAACCAGGAAGAATTTGAAACACTACACTATGATAAAAAATGGCAATGTGGAGAACCAATATTAGATAAAAATTAAAAAAAACTTTTTATAAGTAATCTGATTAAAACAAAAAAAGGTGAATCACCCCCCTTTTTACAATAATTTCAATAATATTTATCCCATGAATTTCGAATCAAATCTTGATTGACTTCATTTGTCCATTTTTTATTTACTTGATGTGCTGTAAATAAACTATGATAATTGGAAATTTCAAGTTTCTTTAAATTATCCAATTGCAATAACAATTTATCTATACTTTTAAAATAACCCAATATCCCCTTAAATGGGAAACCTTCTTTAATCCATCCATTTCTGTATTCCATTAATGATTCATGTCCATAAACAGTATCATCAATACCATACTGATACAAACAACATTTACAAATAGAATAGTCAACCAATTTTTCTGGATTTATGTATCCACAGATGTAACAAATATTGTAAAATTCCATATTTCAAATTATTGTTTCCGCGTCACTGTTTGTACTGATTGTCGCAGTGTGCAACTGCGATCATATTTACTTTGAATTTATAATTCATATTTACTGCATTATAGTATATCAAATTGTGTCTATAAATACTATGTACTTAATTGTAAATATAATGCTTTGCTGTGTTTTATATTCACTACTTTTTGAATTTAAAATTCATAATGTATTGTATCGAAGTTAAAAACTTCGACAATCTGGTTCTGAATGTACTAGCATATGACAACTCTACGGATTATATTTAATATTGAATGTATTAATCCAAGATTCATACCTTATCCCAACCAGGATAGGACTCTTCAAGTTTGCGATATGGATCACTTTCTGAAGTAAATAATATTCCTGCAGTAGGATTGAATAAACACACTGTTTTTCCCTTTCTAAAAATAATATGGAATAAATTTATTTCTATGTCATTCAATTTTTCTTCAGAAATAAAAATTAAAGCTGAATTTAAAATCATCTCTTTAGAAGGATTTCTGCAATTTTTGTTTGAAGAAATAAACATATAATTGGTTTCAATATTGCCAAGGGCGTATTCAAATTTTAGTAATTTATTAATTAAATCCACAGCACAAGTTAATTTTTCTATTTTACAGATTATATCTTCTCGTGTAAAAAGTAATCTTGCTTGAACCGAAATTTGGTATGTCCAAAGTTCATCACTACGAACCTCAATAAAGTGAATTATCTTATTACAAAAGAATTCCAAATTTCCAATATAGACTTCATTTGAATAAGTTAACTCAAATAAATTTTTCCATTCATTTTCAGTAATTCTATTATCTACAACCATTGTAAGTTCAAAACTTTCTCCCATTTTACTTAAATTTCTATTTAATTATTCATTAATAAAACAATACTCTAAAAAAATTAATTTTATTCAAACAAAAAAGGGGAATCAAGCCGACTCCCCTTTTTTTTATATCTATAATAAATATTTCATATTAATGATTGTGTCCATCATGATTGTGTCCATCATGATTATGACCATCTTCTTTTTGTTGAATTCCTTCTGATTGCAGTGTTCCTTGCGGAGGTGCAACTTGTTGAGGTGCTTCTTGTTGAGGTGCTACTTGTTGAGGAGTTGGTTGGTTCAATCTTTTGATGAGGATTTCTTGACCTTCAACACCTTGAGGATTTTGATTCATCGCTCCACCATGTGAATGACCATACATTTCTCCTAAGATAGGGGCTATCGCTAGACCAACCAAACAAGTTAACTTAATTAAAATGTTCATTGAAGGTCCAGATGTATCTTTGAATGGATCTCCAACTGTATCACCTATCACGGCTGCTTTGTGCGGTTCAGAGCCTTTGTAAAATTTCTCTCCATTGATCTCCACACCAGCTTCAAATGATTTCTTTGCATTGTCCCAAGCACCTCCAGCATTATTCTGGAAAATCGCCCAAACGACACCGCTCACACAAACCCCTGCCATATAAGATCCCAGAGCTTCAGGGCCCATGAAAAATCCAATCAGGATTGGGGTAATGATCGTAATCAATCCAGGCAACATCATTTCTCTCAAAGCCGCTTTAGTAGAAATCTCTACGCACTTGCCATATTCTGGTTTGCCAGTGCCTTCCATGATTCCTGGAATTTCTTTAAATTGTCTTCTCACTTCATTTACCATATCCATAGCAGCTTTTCCAACAGATCGCATCGCCAATGCTGAAAAAACTACTGGTATCATTCCACCTACAAATAAAGCAGCTAATACATCTGCTTTGAATATATTGATTCCATTGATTCCTGTGAATGTTACATAAGCAGCAAACAAGCCTAGTGCGGTCAATGCAGCAGAAGCTATTGCAAAGCCCTTACCAATGGCTGCTGTGGTATTTCCTACAGAGTCAAGGATGTCGGTCTTAACACGAACTTCTTTTGGCAATTCACTCATCTCTGCAATTCCACCTGCATTATCAGCAATAGGACCAAAAGCATCGATAGCAAGTTGCATCGCCGTAGTCGCCATCATTGCAGAAGCAGCAATCGCTACACCATAAAATCCTGCTAAACTATAAGCACCCCATATTGCAGCAGCAAACAACAAAACTGGCATTGCTGTACTCAACATTCCATTGCTCAATCCACCAATAATATTTGTAGCTGCACCAGTGCCAGATTTCTGAACGATATCATTAACTGGGCCTTTTCCAAGACCTGTGTAATATTCCGTCAAATAAGATATGGCACCACCGACACCAAGTCCTATCAATACTGCATAAAACACTTGCATTGAAGTCACATTTACTAATCCTTGACCAAAGAAATTCATTTTCATCACCTCAGGCAACATCCACTGAATACAGAAAAATGATGCTATGGCTGTCATAATAATCGAACTCCAGTTACCCATATTTAATGCAGATTGAACTTGAGCTTCCTTTGCATTTTCATTGGACACCCTAACAAAAAATGTCCCTAATATTGAAAAAATAATCCCCAGTCCTGCCAATAATACAGGAAGTAATATCGGTCCAAGACCACCAAATTGATCATTGACAGATCCTCCCATATCTTTTATCACATAGTTTCCTAGAACCATTGCAGCCAAGACAGTAGCAACATAGGAACCAAATAAATCTGCTCCCATTCCTGCAACGTCTCCAACATTATCTCCAACATTATCAGCAATAGTGGCAGGATTCCTTGGATCGTCCTCAGGAATTCCAGCTTCTACTTTACCTACAAGGTCTGCTCCAACATCTGCTGCTTTAGTGTAAATTCCTCCACCTACTCTTGCAAACAAGGCGATAGATTCAGCGCCTAAAGAGAATCCAGCTAAGACTTCCAAGATCACACTCATTGCTTCTGTTGGGGATCTTTGGACTCCTTTTATTGTGGAAATCGCCCAACTTCCATCCATATAATAATTAAAAAATAAGGCAAATAATGCACTGAGACCTAATACTGCTAATCCTGCAACACCCAATCCCATAACTGTTCCGCCACGAAATGCCACCTGCAGCGCTGCGCTTAGACTTGTTCTTGCAGCGTGAGTAGTCCTCACATTCGCCTTTGTCGCAATCTTCATGCCTATATAACCAGCCAAAACTGAAAATACAGCTCCTAAAACGAAAGCAAAAACTATAAACCAGTGTGTTGTAGCAACTTGCGTACTTAAAAATCCTAAAGCAGCACCAGCTATCAATACAAAAATTGACAACACTCGGTATTCTGCTTTTAAGAATGACATTGCGCCTTCTGCAATACTATCTGAAATTTCTTTCATTTTGCTAGTGCCTCCATCTTGTTTTGACACCCATGAATATAGATAAGCCATATAAATGAGGCCTAAAATGCCAAAAATCGGTAATAAATAAATTAAGTTTTCCATCAAATTTGTTTTCAAGGCGCAAATATAGCTATTTTAACTATTTATATATGAACTGTCCATCTTTCAGCAGGAATTTGATAAACAAATTAGAAATCCCACAGGAGTTTTTTCGTTACTTTGCCTTATGAATATTGCTTTTGATGCAAAAAGATTATTTTTTAATAATACAGGACTGGGCAACTATGCCAGATGGCTTACTCAAAACTATGCTAAGCACTATCCTACAGATCAACTTTCGCTTTTCTCACCAATCAATACAAAACAATCAAAAGCTGAGAGTTCAAATCAGCTGGATAATATAAAAATAATACAGTACCCCAATAGACTGGGTTATACCAGAGTTTTTGGGATGGAAGAAATGCTCAAATCTTGTGATATTTTCCATGGACTAAGCAATGAATTACCGCATATCCCTAATTTCAAAGGAAAAAAAATAACGACTATTCATGATGTCATCTTTAAGGCTAGGCCACAGGACTATTCAGTCATTGATAGATTCATTTACTCAAAGAAAGTGGACTATGCCTGTCGTCATTCAGATATCATTCTCACTATTTCCAATATTACCAAGAATGATCTTATAAACTATTTTAATGTCGATCCCAAAAAATCATTTTAACTTATTGTAGTGCGATCCAGTCTTCAAGGTACCTAAAGATCAAGAACAGCTATTAAATCTTATAAAGCTCTATAAATTGCCTTCAGAATATTGGATCACTGTGGCTAGTTTTCACCCAAGAAAAAACCAAGAATCAATACTTAATGCCTACCAATACATACCCGAAAACAAAAGGATACCCTTGGTCTTTACTGGAGAAGGTAAAAACAAAAATAAATTGCTAGAGCTGTCGACAGCCAAGGGTTTAGAAAAATGGGTCTATCCTGTTGGACATATCCCAACTGAACATTTAATAAGTCTTTTGCATGGCTCCAAAGGCTTGCTCTATCCTTCGCTATATGAAGGTTTTGGACTACCTGCCCTTGAAGCGCTCCAGCTTGAAGTTCCGGTTATTGCGCATAGAGGCACTAGTCTTGAAGAAGTATGCGGTGCTTATGGCAATTATGTGGACACACAAAATGCAGAAGAATTTGCTGATACTTTAATACATTTGGGACAATCACCAAAACCTAGATTTGCAGAAGATCCAGGATTTTTAGCTCATCTCAGCAATTTTTCAACCGAAAAACTCGTTTCTGACTTACATAAAATATATTATAAGTAATTTCCAATATTATCACATATATTTGTTTTACAATAACTTAAATATATTAATAAAAATTATATAAAATTTCATCTCAAAAAAGAATGGATTTTATCATAGTATTCTCATATTTGACTCAAGATTTCATAAAAATTTAGGTTTCATTCTCATTCATTCTCCGGCGTTGGATATTCGATTCAACGCCGATTTTTTTTTATTTTTAAAAACGAATTGAAATCAAAAACACCTATGATAGCTATTTATAACTATAGTTACAGCGCTTAATTTAAAAACACAAAAGATAAAACATATTAAAATAATATTTAATATGTTTTTTACACTAAAATCTGTTTTTGGCACGATTCTTTTATATACTTATTTACATTCATTATTTAAAAAATTAGGTTTCATTCTCATTCATTCAAATCGCCTCTGGTAGCTGTATCACAGGCGATTTTTTTTTTTTGCATTTTTTCAATTCAATTTATTTCATATTAAAAAATATTTAATGTATTAATTTTAAAAATTCAGCTTTTGGCACGATTCTGTTATATAGTAGTATACATTCATTATTTAAAAAATTAGGTTTCATTCTCATTCATTCAAATCGCCTCTGGTAGCTGTATCACAGGCGATTTTTTTTTGCTCTTTTTCAATTCTAATTATTTCATATTAAAAAAATATTTAATGTATTAATTTTGAAAAAATCACTTTTGGCACGATTCTTTTATATACTTATTTACATTCATTATTTAAAAAATTAGGTTTCATTCTCAATAGGTTTCATTCTCATTCATTCAAATCGCCTCTGGTAGCTGTATCACAGG
This sequence comes from Saprospiraceae bacterium, assembly GCA_016710585.1. GTDB lineage: Bacteria > Bacteroidota > Bacteroidia > Chitinophagales > Saprospiraceae > Vicinibacter. The sequence goes on along the minus strand of JADJVN010000002.1, from coordinate 74,587 downwards.
CGATTTTTTTTGCTCTTTTTTCAATTCGATTTATTTCATATTAAAAAAATATTTAATGTGTTTATTTTACAAAAATTCAATTTTGGCACGATTCTTTTAAGGAATAGGTTGATTTAGTAATATAAAAAAATTGATAATAATTAATTAAACGGAACTTACTACACACAATATTTTAGTTTAAAAAAATTAGGTTTCATTCTCATTCATTCTCTGGTGCTAGATAAAGTTCTAGCACCATTTTTTTTATCCTAAATACAAGTGCCAATTTAAAATTTAAAGAATCTTAGCTTAATATTAAATTCTTTTCGTAATCTTGTTTTTTGTAAAAAAGATATGGAATCAATCAGTGCATTTGATATTATTAAATTAGGAATAGGGCCTTCGAGCTCACATACCATGGGTCCATGGAAAGCTGCCAATCAATTTCTACAATTACTTAAAGACCAAAATCAAATCACTGAGCTGGTAGAAATCTACACCTATCTCTTTGGATCTTTGGCAAAAACAGGCAAAGGTCATGGCAGTGATATTGCGATAATCATGGGATTGTCGAATGAAAATTTTCAAATCATAGACACAGATCAAATAGAAGATAAAATCAATACAATAAAAACCCAGGCATTCATCAAAATAAACAATCAATTAAGTATTCCTTTTATCGCTGAACAACATCTGATTTTCGAGTTTACAAAAAGTTTAGATTTTCATCCCAATGGGATTCGTTTTGTAGCGATCTTACAAGACGGTCAGCGAATTGAAAAAGAATATTTTTCTATAGGAGGTGGCTTTGTCGTGACTCAAGATCAGCAACTAGATTCTCATTTAAAAATCACAACACAATATCCATGTCACACTGCAAAGGAAATTTTAGAAAATTGCAATAAACTCAATCTCACTATTTCTGAATTGGTCATGCTCAATGAGAAAGCATGGAGATCCGAAGAAGATACAAAAAAACATGCTTTGTACATCTGGGAGGAAATCAAAAAATGCATCTTTCGCGGCATTAACAAATCTGGGATTTTACCAGGCGGATTGCAAGTGAGACGTCGCGCTTTCGACATCAACAAAAGATTGCTCAATGGACAAAAGTTCAATGACGTAGATCAATGGATAGAAACCATCAAGTCTGGACCACAAGACTTCAGCACAGTGAATAAATGGGTTTCTGTTTTTGCTCTTGCAGTCAATGAAGAAAATGCTTCGTTTGGAAGGATCATCACAGCACCTACCAATGGGGCGTCAGGTGTCATCCCTGCTGTTTTGATGTATGCTTATTGTTTCACCCCACATTTTGGTGAAGATGAGATCATCAAATTTTTAATTACTGCAGGAGAGATAGGCACCTTATATAAGAAAGGAGCAACTATTTCTGCAGCATTGGGCGGCTGTCAGGCGGAAATTGGATTATCAAGTTCTATGGCTGCTGCGGGTCTTACAGAAGCGCTTGGCGGCAGAAAAGAACAGGTATTACAAGCAGCAGAAATAGCTATGGAACATCATCTTGGGATGACCTGTGATCCTGTAGGTGGATTAGTTCAAATTCCTTGCATAGAACGGAATAGCATGGGTGCGATAAAGGCTATTACGGCATCAAATATTGCTCTAGAAAGTGATGCTTCTGTGGCAATAATAGACCTTGACGATGTGATCAAAACTATGTGGGAGACAGCCCTTGACATGAATCATAAATATAAAGAAACTTCCGAAGCGGGATTGGCGGTAATTGCAGTTAATGTAATTGAATGCTAATATTAGATAAAAATTAATAGATAAAAGATAATAGATAAATTAATAAGAATGTTGTATTCTTGCATTATGGACAGTTTGAAAAAAGAGATAATAAAATTAAAGACAAGCTAAGACTTAATGCCTACTGCATAAGAGTAGAGAACAAACTATCCTAGGAAATTAAATATAGAATTTTTAGTAATACAATAAAAGGAAATGCAATGCACTTCTTTTATCCTAAAATAAAATTTTATGAAAAAAATAATTCTCTTTTTGTTTTTGACGAATATAAAGTTATTTGCTCAGTTTATACCTCCTCCAAAATTCGAATTTTCTGGAACAAAAATACGATGGTCCATGCAGGGCAAAAGTGATTGCCCGTATCTTGAGCGTGGAATAATCACCGATCAGGATTTTGTAAGACAAACTGTTGGACAGAAAATTATTGATGGACAGATGTATTATATGCTTAATGATGGATGTGCCAGTAGAGGTGGCGCAACTCTGTTTTGTTTAGATTATCGCGATGGCAAAATACTTTGGACGAGACGCATGAACGAACGCACTGATGATAGAAAATATAGTTATGCATATCCTCAAACTGAAATAGCTAGAATTAGTCAAGACAGTCTTATACTATTGGGTATGGCTATTATAGATACTGTTTTTGGACCTGGAGGGCCTACATACAGTATAGGCGGATTTCCGCATCGAAGAATCATAAAATCAAGTACAGGCCAGGATATCTCCAATGTAGTCTATAATGATATATTAAATATAAGGAGACCAGGTTCGGCCTTCCCATTAATAAATTATGGCTCGACTCCATTTCATCATTTCTCTTATAGAATGAATAAATATACAGATACCATTGAATTTAAAACTTTTATTACTTTAAGTCCAATTATTTATAATGAATTCATGCAGCCAACAATTGATCAGGATACGTCTAAATGGTTTATAATAAAAGAAGATTATGTCAATTGGGCTTATCCTTATGGCCCTGTTAAAATTGACGAAAATCGATATGCCTATTTTTGTACTATAAATAAAATCATTGGTAATTTAGGCAGTTTAGATCACTATTTTTGGATATGCGATGCTCAAGGCAATAAATCATTTCAAGCTAATTTAACTGATATAGTCTGTAGTAATAGTCCGTACACTTTCTTTGATAAAATAGACTACAATCAAGATAAAAAATTATTTCGTCTGAGCATTTCTAATTTGAAAAGCCTGTACAGAGGATATATCTATATTAATGAAAAGGCAGAACTCATTCTAAATCAGGAAAACCTAACATTAGACAATCGTCCCATCCAAAATATTATAAGTGCAGATATCAAAGGTGAAGATGCAGTTTTGCACATTATGCGCATTAAAGGAGATAAAGAAATTTGCATTTATAAAGAAACAAATGGCCAATTTTTTAAAATCGGAAGTCTCAAACAAAACGATAGTTATATATATGATTACTATTTACAATTTTTAGAACTTTCCGAGAATAATGATCCTATTTTTTCATGCAATGTTTTAATTGATTCTAGTATTTTGGGAGGCAAACCACTTGAAGTAGGAGGCTTCAATTTCATCTGCACAATTGATGCAAAAGAGCTAGGACTCAATACATCGATAGATGAGAAAAACAAAACAAATAAATTATTTTACTTCAGCCCAAATCCTACTTCACAGAGTTTTTACTTTCACACTCCCACCCATGGACAAGTAGAAATACTGGATCCATCTGGCAGAATCGTATTTCGTGATAAAATTGTTTTAGAACACAATAATATAGATGTATCAGCATTTATTTCTGGCATTTATTTTATTAAATTTATCTCATTTGATGGGAAAATTCAAGTCGAAAAATTGATCGTGAATAAATTATAGTGGCTTTGTTTGACTACAGGTGCTTAAGTTATTTCCATGAGGGAAACAGCATTGAATATGAATCGAAGATATAGAGAAACTTTAGAAGCAGGCTTTGCAGTAATTAATTTCAACATCAGATAAGGCAAATTCTGTAATTATTTTCAAATTTTGCTTCAAATTATAAAACTAAATTGGCTTAACTTAGTTGATCAAAAGTTATCTCAAAGAATAGATTCGATTTAAATGAAGAAAGCGCCATTTTCTATGCATAAGGACAATAATGATGGCCAAGACCTTGGTTTTGGCAAATCTATGGGTTCTACAACTAGAATTTTAAATCCAGATGGCAGTTTTAATATCAATAGATCAGGTTATAATATTAAAAGTTGGTACCAGACATTGATAGATATGGATTGGCCTAGTTTTATATTGTTTACTTTCGGTTTTTATCTCTTTGTAAATATCTTATTTGGAACTTTATACTACTATATTTCACCCAATGACATTGTAGGCATCGAAGCAGACACAGAATTCTCTAGATTCATGCAATGCTTCTTTTTTAGTATTCAGACCTACACAACCGTGGGATATGGCGGTATGCATCCAAAGGGATATTTTGCATCTAGCCTTGCAGGTATCGAAGCATTGACAGGATTGATGACCTTTGCAATCATCACAGGCCTTGTTTATGCCAAATTTTCAAAGCCGAAGGCAAAAATACTTTTTTCGGAAAATATATTAGTAAGTCCATATCAAGATAAGATGTCTATTCAAGTGAGAACAGCAAATCCAAAGAAAAACAACTTGATGGACGTCGAAGCATCTATGACAGTTACTTTTTTACCAAAAGGTCAAACAAGCGGAAATAAGACATTCCGGACACTAAACCTGGAAATTAATAAAATCGTATTATTTCCATTAAATTGGACCTTAGTTCATGTCATGAATGAGAGCAGTCCTTTGACTGACTTCACTTTTGAAGATATCCAAAGTCAGCAAGTAGAAATCCTAGTATTTTTACGAGGTTATGATGATACATATAATCAACAAGTTCATAGTATGCGATCCTATTTAGCAGAAGAGATCATCTGGAATGCCAAATTTGAGCCCATGTTTGCTGTAGAAAATGGTCAAATGCAATTATATTTGGATAAAATAGACAATTTTAAAAAATTGGATTAAACTTAAGGAAACAATATTAGTCAAACTATTAAATCACAAAGAAGTGAAACAAGCTGAAGATCAGCAGATACTGGAATGGATCAGTAGTCTAAATCAAAGAGAAAAAGGTTTCCGCACATTGGTAGAAAAGTATAAAGAAAAATTATACTGGCATGTGAGGAGAATGGTGCTCAATCATGATGATGCCGATGATGTATTGCAAAATACATTTATCAAGGTTTATAAAAGTATAAATCAATTTGAAGGAAAAAGTAGTCTCTATACTTGGCTTTATAAAATTGCTACGAATGAGACACTAACTTTTCTAGAAAAGAATAAGCGATTCAGTTATGATACAATGGAGGATTCAGAAGATCATCCAGCCATAAAAAATCTAAAAACGGATCCTCTTTATGATGGTGACGAGATTCAATTTCATCTAGAACGGGCTATTGCTTCACTACCTGATAAGCAAAAGCTCGTATTCAAAATGAGGTATTATGATGAAACTTCATATAGGGAGATTGCAGAAATATTGGAAACTTCTGAAGGTGCTTTAAAAGCTTCTTATCATCATGCAATTAAAAAAATAGAAGATTATTTTAAAACAAAAGAACTAATATAAATTAATCATGGAACAAAATATTCAATACGAAGATGAATTCTTACCAGAAATACTTCAAAAGTATCAAGGCAAGAATCCATTTTTGGTTCCAGAAGGATATTTTCAAAACTTTTCAGAACTTATAGATTCAGAAATGAAATTAGCCCATCTAAAGGCCAATCCAATTGAATCCGATGTGCCTGTATCATACTTTGAGTCGTTTTATGATAACTTAAATACAAGTATACTTATAGATGATATAAGAACCAGTGTCAAGGAACATGACTTTAAGGTACCAGATAACTATTTTGATTCATTTACAGAAAAAGTATTGAATCAAGTTAAAATACTGGAACCAAAAAAAGAAGAAAAATTACAAGTCAAAACAGTCAATTTCCGCGTTTGGGCTTATGCAGTAGCTGCATGTAGTGTGATTGCTGTCAGTATCTTTGTATTCCAACAATACAAAAAACAAAGCAATGCCCCAACTACAGAACTTGCATTGGACTCATTGACCAATGAAGAAATAGAAGCTTATGTTTCTGCCAATATTCAATCTTTTGATGATGAAACTTTAGAAATAATTTCTGCTGATGCAGGATATTTTGATCACATTTCAGAATTTGAATCAATGGATATAGAGGATGCTGAAGAAATGATTCAACTCTATCAATAGCTAACAATTTTATCACAATAAATAATTCAATATCATGTCTATCAAACATATTTTTTATACAGTAAGTCTTGCATTTTTACCCTTACTCTTAATCGCACAAGAACAATCGGGCTCAGGTGGTCGAAATCCTGAGATGCGAGAAAAAATGATGGAAAAAGTTGAAGCACAACGCATCGCTTTCATCACAACAAAATTAGATCTCACATCAGATGAATCTGCCAAATTCTGGCCTGTCTACAATGAGTATGCAAAGAAAAGGATGGATCTAAGGAAAAACTCAAGATCTGATCGAAAAAACAATGATCAACTAAATGAATCTGATTCAGAAAAAGCATTGGAGCAAAGGATGGAAAATCAAGAAAAAGAAATCAGCTTAAAGAAAACCTATTATGAAAAATTTAAAACCATTCTTCCTGCACAAAAATTGGTAAAGCTAGATGAAGCAGAAATGGATTTTAATAAAGAAATTTTGAAAAAATTCAAAGAGCGCAGAGCTGAAATGGGGAAAGGACCTAGACAATAAATCAATGCCTTAAGAAAAAATAAAAATGGCTTCTGTTGTTACAGAAGCCATTTTTATTTTAAATCATTACTGTTTTACAAACTTAACAGTTTTAGTTTTTCCAGATTGTTGAATCTTAACAAAATAAATACCTTGCATCAAATCATTGGTATGGATTTTAATTTGATTGATTCCAGAATACATGACTTGTTTTTTTTGCTTTAAAATTTTCCCTTGCGGATCTAAAATACTAATTTGCAAATCAGTTAAATCTGAATTTTGAATATCTAAATTAAGAACATCTTCAACTGGATTGGGGTAATAAGCAAATAATTCAAACAAATTTGCATCATTAGTCCCGACTGGTTCCGTTACTGTAAAATCGTATTGAAAACCACCCCCAAAATCTGAAATAAAAGCCTTCACTGGGACAAAAGCTGTCGCATTCAATTTCCTCACGATTCTTGCTGAACCATTGCCATAATTAGGAAAATACCAAAACGCCAATCCATCATTTTCACTATCTGTCACCTCCAATGTATAACAACCAGGAGCAAATTTTAATTCATCGCGATATGTCGTAGCAGCCGTCATTGATGTGCGCTCTACTATGGTTGTACCTGACGAATTTGTTATCCTGTAAGCATTGTCAATAGGTTTACTATTTGTTCTGAATTCAAAAAAAACAGAAGGTGGAAATGACTCAACATTTTTATAAGCAACAGACTGAAAATTATTTTCTTTGTTTTGATCTGGATTTCCATTAGGATCCGATAGCTCCACCTCAAAAATCAAATTTGTATCTAATGCATTCACCCAAAAATTAGGCTGAGTTATTGGAAGGTCAATTTCTACTTCATCTGAAGCACTAAGATTTCCGGTCCATGTATAATTTTCTTTTAATCCATTTGCTCTTCCATATTTAATTTTTAAAGAAGTAAGGGTTGCAGAACCTGAATTTCTTACTCGTATTTTTGGAGTGTTGCATGATGGATTCATCCTTTCGAATTCAACTCTTCCAGAGCTAGGTCTCATGATATCCACGAGAGCTGCATCGTGTGTAAAATTATACTCACCATATGACACCAATTGACTCGACACTAAATAATTAGCTTGATCCAATTGAGGTGGATCTACGCCATAATCTATAGTAGTCGCAGCATTAGATCCTACATAAGGTGTAATATCAAATCGATGCAAATCTGAAGGAGCACCAGGACACCAGCCTGCTCTGTCAAAAATCCAAGTACCACCTTGAGGATATATTGGATTCAGTCCACATTCTTTCCATACATTAAAGCTAAATTTATTATTTGACTTTCCCTGTACATTGACGAAATGTCTTCTATTGGTAAATTCTCCATTTTGTTCATGACCAGTGATTGACATTCTAATATTAAAATATTTAGCATTTGAATTTAAATTTGAACTGCGAGCCTCGAACTTATTATTATTCAAGATATCTGCAAATCCACCTCTTTCGAATGGCCAAATATTTCTTATATCCATGACTTTTCGCTCCGGAGTTCCTTTTATAAAATGAAATTTAATATCTATTTCTTCTTGATTTTCTCCACCCATTTCCATTGATAAAAATTTCTGTCCTTTCAAGATTGGTTCAAAATCCGTGACATCAAATATAAAAGTTTTACCACTTTTCCCCAGATCTAAATTATTTCCGTAAGGCGTCACGAGGGAAACTAATTCATATTTAGCTGGAATTTTACGATGGTATTTTAGTTTATCGATTAAGAATAATCCATCAGAAAAAAACAATAAATCCTCTACGAATGTCCCATCTTCAGCATATACTTTAATGATGCCACTGCGATATAGATAATACACAGAATCTAAAACTAAATTATTATTTTGAACACTATATTGCTGCACTTTTCGCGGACCTTCTGGAACGGAATCTCTTACTGCTATATTGGTAATATTTGTCGATCCATAGGTTCCTTGAACAATACTCATTAAAGGTCTATTTGACATCGAAGTAAAATTGAGAACATTGCGTTCAGCTTTATCTGAATATGTTCTCACTGCAACTGGCAACAGTAAATCTTGTGGATTTTGAGCGTGATCTTTAATCGATTTGCTTTCATTTTGTTCAAACTTATAATAAAACTGAAGCCTATTATAATCGGGATGTGAATTGGTGATATCCTTATGCATCCATTCTTGAATAAGTGTTGAATCTATTTCCTTATTCCACATCGCAAACTCCTTCATCCTGCCGAAATAAACTCCATTGTAAGATAATGCTTCTCCAATGGCCATTTGGTCAATATTTATCACTTTAGTTTTTCCAGTTGCCGTTTGCCACAAGGAGCCATTTTTATAGATACGCATGATTCCTGTCGTAGCATTTTTAGTGAATGTCCAATGATTCCAATCTGCCTCATAATCTTCATGCTATTGCAGCTTTTCAATGCGATCTATTAGATCCATTCAAGTTTCCACAATCAAAGTAAATGGAACCATTACTCCATGGGAGATGAATATTTAGCGATCTTAATTTTTGAGGATTCAAGCCTTCTAAAACGGAGCCATTTGTGGGTTGATTCTGCGGTGTTCCGAATAACCAAAATGATATTGTTATTTCATCAGAGAAATTACTCAATTTTGGAGATTTAAATTGTGGAGACACACCATCCCATATCATGCATTTTTCAGTTTGGCCAGATACAATGGCATTGGTATTAGCATCGCTACTCAATATTAAATCCGGTACTATATCATTCTCTTCATTATTATAACTGATATCTAAAATTAAAGATGATGTTCCATCCCAAATGAAAGGATCATAAAAATAAAGTTTCTTAGAACCTTGAGGGGCAAAATCAGTGTCGATATAATAATGGGTGGAGAATCCCTTTAATTCTGGTTTAGTGGTGAGATTTTGACGATTTGTACTTTTTACATTTTATTTTTAAATTTTTAAATCTTCCGCCACTAGCAGAGCTTAAATTGATCCCACTTATTTTCCCGGCTTTAACTCCTGCAGCCAACAGTTCTGCTTGAGTCAACAAAACCTGCATTCTCATCCCTTTGGAGGTCGACTTGAACACGGTGTTTCCTGAGCTATTTATTTTGTACTGTATTTCATTAGATATTGCTCCAAGAGATACATTTTTCTGCGTGGTCTCATATATTGAGTTCATCGGATAATACTGATATTCAAAACTTGTCTCTGTATTTCCTGCTACGATATAATTATCATTTGTCGCTTTTAAACTGTCAACCCTGCTGCTATCTGTGATGAAGGTATTGCAACTATAGTCCCATTCATAACACCCTACACTTCCAGTTCCAACAGCGGCATTATGACATCGCATATTATATTCCATTAATATTTTCCTATAAGATTGCGTAGGATCTTGTGGAAATTGAAAAGCACCTCTACGAGCAGGATTTGCCCAATTAAAAGTTTGAACTGTAATTGTGTCTTGAGCATTAATAGAGAGAATAAAATGAAATAAAATAATAATATAAATCCAACGCATGGCTGTAAAATTTAAATGAATAGCCAAAAATAGACAAAAATTTGTGTTTATCCCATATTTGTCTTTGGAATTACGAAATGAGGTAAAATTTGATGTATTATAAGCTTAAATTATTATAAATTAACTAAGGCTAATAGAATACACATATTAAACAATTGTTCAGCGATTACAATGTTGCAATAGTGCAAGGACTATCTTAACTTTAAGCTCTAGTTGAGAACGATTCAAAAAGCTTTTCAGCTCATTGAATTAAATAAAACTCTATAATTCGAATGTTGGCTGCAGACTCGTACCTTTTTCCCCTTCATAGAATTCATTCATAATACTGACGATCTCCTCTGGATCATCCACGATAGGCATGAGATCCATATCTTTAGGACTTACATAATTATTCTTCTCAAGCATCGTACTTCGAATCCAATCTTTCAGTGGTGTCCAAAATTCTTTTCCCACGAGGATGATGGGAACATGATTAATCTTTCCTGTTTGAGTTAGAGTCAACACTTCAAATAATTCATCCATCGTACCAAGTCCACCCGGCAATGCAATGAAAGCCTGAGAATATTTTACAAACATCACTTTCCTAACGAAGAAAAAACGATGATTTAGATTTTTATCATGATCGATATAAGGATTGCTACTCTGTTCAAAAGGCAGATCTATGTTCAGTCCCACACTCAATCCATTATTCAATTTTGCGCCTTTGTTTGCAGCTTCCATGATGCCTGGACCACCACCAGTGATCACACCAAATCCCTCCTCTGTAAGTCTCGCTGCAATTTTTTCTGCCAATTGATAATGAGGGTGATCGGGCTTGACTCTAGCAGAACCAAAAATAGAAACACAGGGTCCCAATCGATTAAGAGTCTCGAATCCATCAACAAATTCTGAGATCACCTTGAACATCGTCCAACTGTTCTCTCCTTTTAACTGACCCCATTGCTTCATTGACTTCATCTGATATTTTTTTTATTAGTTGTATTTATATTTTACTCAATCCAATTAAAAATTTAAATGTTTTCGATTAAAAAAGCCTGTCCTTTTGAGAACAGGCCTATTTATTCAACATTTTTCAAAATTAATTTTCTTGTTTATAGGAATGAAACTCTTTCTTTATAAAATCATTTAGCTCAGAAATTGTTCCAAACTGATCAAATAATTCTCTAAATTTTGTATTTCTTTGACTTGCAGGAATGACAAAATCTAATACTTCTTTCCTAGTTATTTTTTGCTTAGATAAGATTATGAGTCTTTCCACGACATTTCGCAACTCACGAATATTTCCTGTCCAATTATATTTTTGTAACTCCTCTAAAGCTGAATCATCAATTTTCTTTGCAGCGATACCATATTCATGGCAGATATGTTCTATAAAGTGTTCTGTCAATATCGGAATATCTTCCTTCCTATCATTGAGTGAAGGAACTTCGATAATAATCACAGCCAATCGATGGTATAAATCTTCTCTAAATCTTCCTCTGATGATCTCTTCACGTAGATCTTTATTTGTAGCAGCAATGACTCTTACATCAACTGGGATCTCTTTATCTCCTCCTACTCTGGTGATTCGATTTTCTTGAAGAGCGCGAAGCACTTTTGCTTGTGCTGACAGACTCATGTCCCCTATTTCGTCAAGGAATAAAGTGCCACCATTAGCCAATTCAAATTTACCCAATCTCTGTTTAATTGCAGAAGTAAATGATCCCTTCTCATGACCAAACAATTCACTCTCTATAAGCTCAGAAGGAATCGCTGCGCAATTGACTTCTACGATACTTCCATTGTTTCTATTGCTCTTGTCGTGAATCCATCTTGCCACCAATTCTTTTCCAGTTCCGTTAGGCCCAGTGACTAATATTCTAGCGTCGGTTGGAGCTACCAACTCAATGGTTTCTCTCACCTTCATTATTGTCTTTGATTCCCCAACGATCTCTTGTGTCTTTGATTTAGATACTTTCTTTTGAAGCACCTTTTTTCTGATATTAGGGATGATTTATCTATTGCATTGCGCAGGGTAATGAGCAATCTATTCAGATCTGGTGGTTTGGAAATAAAATCATAAGCACCTTTTTTTACAGCCTCCACAGCAGTGTCAATCGTAGCATGACCGCTGATCATGATGATAGGTGTATCTGATGCTAAAGACTGGATTTTGTCCAATGCTTCCATGCCATCCATTTTTGGCATTTTAATGTCTAGGATGATCGCTTCATAAGAATTTTGCTTGATTTTGACAAGGCAGTCTAATCCATCTATCGCTTCATCCACTTGATATTTTTCCAACTCCAAAATATCACGCAGTGCCCTCCTGATACTTTGCTCATCATCAACGATAAGTATTTTTGCCATTTTCTTATTATAATCTAATTATTATTGTCCTTATTTCATCAAAGCACAAAGTTAATAATTTGATGCATATCTAGTTATAAATTATGAAAATATTTTATGTGTTTTTTAAAAAATCCTTTGCTAAATGAGCTAAACTCCTCGATCCAATAGCCAAACATGCTGGATCTATGTCAAAATGTGGGGTATGTACTCCTGCTTCTCTGCCTATCCCAAGACGGTAAAAACAAGCGGGAATTTTATGGCTATAATATGCAAAATCCTCTGATGTCATCCGAGGGGTTAAATGTATAATATCTTCCTTATCAATTATTTCACTACATGTTTGGATAGCTTGATGAGTGAGGCTAACATTATTATTTAAGCAAGGATAGCCATCTACAATATTAATCTCAGCAGTAGCACCAAATGCAGCACAGCTGTGATTGATGATCTCACGCAATCTATTTTTAGCTTTAGCTCTCCATACCTCGTCTAGACATCTCAATGTCCCTTCCAACATGACTTCATCAGGAATAATATTAGTCGCACCACCTACTGAATTAATTTTTCCTATACCTAAAACAGAAGGATTAAATGCTTGTTTTTCACGGCTGATCAGTGCTTGAATCTGACAGATGAGTTGAGCAGAAACATATATTGGATCGATGGTTTGGTCTGGCATGGCAGCATGTCCTCCCTTCCCTTTGATCTTAATGTAGATCTCATCACAAGAAGCCATTGCAGGACCTGGACAAAATCCAATCTTACCCACCTCCATTTTGGGCTGAACATGCAATCCAAAGATCGCATTTACACCATCTAGAGCGCCTTGAGCAATGAGTTGGCTAGCTCCACCTGGCAATAATTCTTCACCAGGCTGGAATATCAATCTCACCTCACCTTCAAGTTCATTTTCCATCGCCTTCAATATCTGAGCCGCCCCAAGCAAACAAGTCATATGGACATCATGACCACAGGCATGCATAACCCCAATATTCTTTGATCTATATGCAACTTCATTCTCTTCCTCGATAGGAAGCGCATCCATATCTGCTCTAAGTCCTACCACGCGCTTTGATGATTTCCCTATCGTAGCAATAATGCCGGTCTTTGCCCAATTCTCAGTATAAGGAATATTCAATTCTTGGAGCTGTTTCTTTATGAACTTTGAAGTCTCCCACTCTTGAAATGACAATTCGGGATGCGCATGGAGATGTTCTCTTATTTGAACTAAGGAAGGTAATATCGTCTCTGAAAGTTTAATAATTTTCGATGCAGAGGTCATACTAATGAATATCTGAGTTTGTAATATTTTGTAGACAACAATGAATATCTGTAAAGATAGAATAATTCTGTGCGTAATGGGTCAAAATATATTTTTCCAATATTTCGTTGGGCAATGCTTCTTGATCGGAATAGATAGAAAATAAGACTGGTTTAATGTAAGGCAGATCATATTTCTCCTGAGCCTGACGTGTGTAACCAACCCAAGTTTTATGACCAATCAACACTTGCCAAATATTCAAAAAATAAGCCGATATATTTCTTTGAAAAAAAATTATAATTGGAAAAAATAAAAATAAAAAAATAGCATACATGACATCGAATATACGCTTCTGTCTTCGATAAACCCTGTCTGTCAACTTATACGCTATTGAAAAATGGATCAATTCTCCCTTGGTATTTTTTGAAGCACTGCTAATGAGACTTTGGGTATTTTTTGAAATGATCTTATATGAAACTAATGCACCCAGCTTTGAGATATAATCCAAGACTCCTAGAGTTTGAAACTTGTCTGAAGAAAAAATAATTTCATCAACTGAAAGAATTTTTACCATTTCCCGAATTTGTGTTTCTGAGAATTTCTCTGAAGGATCAAGCCGTTTGACTATACTATATTTTAGTTGATTGTGATCAAAAATAGATTTCACAAAATCTTCATCATGTTCATCTCCTATGATCAAATAATTTAGTGATTTATCAGGTGAATTTCTTTTATTCTTTGATTGAAAAAATAATATAATAAATCTTACTGCAAATAAATACACTGCGACAAACACACTAGATAGCAGAAGAATCACACGTGAGCTTCTATAGCTTTCTGGAAGTACTGAATAAATGCTTAAATTCAGTATTAAACCAATGACCAAGATGATCAAAATATCTTTAATCTTAATGATACGATCATAGAATCCGTGAAATAAGGCTACAGCAATCCAAAGGATAGAATATAGGATAGCATTCTTATTCAAAGAATCTTCAGAAAAATAATTCTCTTGGTGATGATAGAATATAGACCAAAGAGAAGCTATATATTTTATACCAAAAAATATAATCAGTATATCCAACAAAGGACGAATAATCTGAATCAAATTATGTTTGACAAAACTCAAGCTCGCTTGAAAAATTATCGCCAATTTTAGAATAAGAAGCAATCCAAATTTTTGAAGTCCGCTATAGTATTTATTTGTAAAAATAATCATTGCATTGTAGAAACTCTTGATGTAGTTTATACTTGACTTACTGGTGCTTTCTCCTTTATAATGAATGATATGTGGTTCAGGTAAATAGTAATTCTCATAGCCATGTTTCTTTACTTGGTATGAAAAGTCGATATCTTCTCCATACATAAAATAACTTTCATCCAAACCGCCGATTTGGTCAACAATATTTTTTCTCACTAAAATAAATGCGCCTGGCATGACGTCTATTTTCTGGATCTCATCGTAGGACAAATGGCCTAAATAATATTGATTGAAAAATTTTGATTTGGGAAAAATTTTATACAAACCAGAGAACTTACAAAATGCAGCCCAAGGTGTAGGAAATCCTCTCTTAGATTCTGGCAATAGTTTTCCAGATCCATCCAACATTTTCACAGTGAGTGCGCCACAATCAGAATGCGTTTGGATGAATTTTAAACATTCCACAAAAGTATTCTCACCGACGACGGTATCTGGATTTAATAAAAGAATAAATTCCCCTTTTGCTGCAGCAATGCCAATGTTGTTTGCCTTTGAGAAACCGAGATTATTCTTTAAATCGATGAGCTGAACTTCAGGAAAAAAATTCTTGATCATGGATTGAGATCCATCAATAGAAGCATTGTCTATGACTATAATTTCAGCATCAATATGCTCCGATGCTTTAAGACTTGTTCTTATAGCTTGTTCTATAAAATACTTGACATTGTAATTGACTATAATGATACTTAAAGTCACACCATCAGATTATCATGAATTAAATATGGCGTCCTTGATAGAATAGATCTGCCAAGAGTAATTTCGTCAGTAAATTCGAGTTCAGAACCAAACGAAACGCCTCTTGCAATCATTGAGATTTTGATATTCTTCTCCGAGCATAACTTTGAAATATAATATATCGTAGTATCGCCTTCAATAGAAGGTCTTATAGCCATAATTAATTCTTGAACTCCATCATTGGAGATGCGTTCTACCAAGGTATTCAAATTCAAATTCTCAGGACCGATACCATCTATCGGTGATATCAATCCACCCAATATATGATATCTAGCATGATATTGATTCGTTTCTTCTATTGCAATGAGGTCTTTAATGGATTCAACGATACAAATGGTTTTGGGATCTCTAGCTGGATTTGCACAGATATCGCAAATATCTGTGTCTGAATATAAAAAACAGTGACTACAGGTCTTCAATTCATTAGCCAGTTTAGTGAGAGAATCGGCAAGTTTCAATGTTTTGGATGGCTCAAGATTCGCCAAATGTAGCGCCATCCTCAAAGCTGACTTTTTGCCAATCCCAGGCAAGGTACTCAGCAATTCTACAGAATCAAAAAGCAGTTTGGATCCGATTTTTCCCATTTTCCGATGATATACAATTCAAATTAAGCCTTAAAGTTATAAATAAATTAAATGTTTAATATAATAAATAAGAAAATGGCTGTAAAATCAGCAATAACAAGATATAGAAATAGCACTAATGTGATGACATCATCCAACTTTTGTTGGGGTGAGCAGTAAAGTGATGTTTCATAATATTTGTAAAAGATTGCCTAGCAAAATGATAAAGTAAATTTTTTCATTAAATACTTCTAAAAAACTAAAATTCTTTCAAGGCTATCCCATTCCTTTATAAGTGACGCAAAATAGGCAATATCAAACTTACATACTATAAAATTCCTTTCATTTGAATTCTTGGTATTCATACCATAACTAACTCACGATATCACACCAAAATTCCAGCTAATTTTGGACTAAGAATTTATCATATAATCTAAAACCCGAAGACTCTAAACAATAAAAATAAACTCCATCTGGAAAATCTGCAATTGTCACATGGATTCTATTCAAACCTATATGTTGCTGATAAATAATACTTTTTATCAATTTTAAATTTGAATCATAAATATGTAGTGTGCAGTCATTTTCAATATCTGAATTAAATTCAAATAAAGCTAAATCATTCACTGGATTAGGAATTAGTTTAATTTTTAATTTATTATTGCTATGATTTGAATTACTGAGATTTAATCCAAAAACATTGTCGAATTCATCAGTCAATTCAGAATGGATCATTGCATCTTCAAACTTAACTTCAAAATTTACTTTAGGAGGGATTTCATTGAAATACAAGGTAAGGAAAATTTCTCCTTCGCCTATTCTGCAAAGATTAGATTGATCATAAGAAAAATTAAAATAATTATAATCCAAACTAGTATAATAATAATTTTCTTCTGTGATGTCTAATTTTTGGGATTCAACATGAGACAACTCTAATCCTTTTGGAATTTGAAGACTGAATTGTATCGTATTTAACTTAGTTGAATTTTCAAAAAATAGATTTAGTTTATAATGTTTAGATAAAGTTTGCTCGATGGAATATTGTACATTTTTCTTCTTGATTTGTCTTGTATTGACTGCATTAATATTCTTCGCACTACCATCAATGTCACCAATTTTGATACAATGAAAATAATTTACAGGATTGCATAAACTATCCTTCCAGGTGATATATCTTGGTGCGGAATATGGATCCTTCAAATTTTCAAATTTATAATCGGCAGGAACAAAAGTCCATGCATCTCTTGATGTATCTTTTGGAGATGTAGACAATAATAATTTTCTCAATTGAGAAATATCCGCTCCAGTAATTGAGCTACTCTTATTCACATCCGCAGCAATCATTTGTTTGGGATCCTGAAAAATGTTTTTTCCTAAAATATGATTCCTGATTTTTAATAAATCACTAGTCTCGACACCATTGCTGTAATTATCTACCTTAAATGGTGTACTTTTACTATATGCTCCTGCTTGTGATCTTCTTTTTAACTCAACATATCCACTCTTTACATATTCGATATTATAATTCCTATAATTTACTTCCACTTGAAATTCAATATTTCTACTACTTGAGTCCAAATGGCTTACATGAACAAAACCAAGTTCACAAATTGAATTAGGGTCTGAAAAATAATAGCGCAATGTGGCATAATTCTTATTTCCTGCTTCATCTTCAACCCAAAATTGAATATCTACTGTCATCTCATTAGTACATAGCCCATTAATGATAAAATCACTGCAAGTGAAATATAAGAATTTAATTGAAGTATCACCATTAAAATAGAATTTTAATTTCCCTCGGGGTGTAACATTATCAAAACTTCCTGCATCGATGCTTTCAGCATCTAGCATAGCAATACTATAGGCATATACTGGAAGTTTTTGAAGTCCTTGAATTACGATCACAGTAGGTGGAATTGTGTCCTGGGCAGTGAGATTCCAGCCATGATTCAATAAAAATACTAAGATTAATAAAGTGAAATTAATTCTTATTTTCATAAGCTTATTCAAAATGTTCAATTCAAAATTACTATTTTTTTTGCATTCCAACAGTTTATTATCAGAAAATAAGTTCAAACTTTGTCAATTTATAAGGAAGTCCCTTAAAATTTGCTCATTTTACGTCTCAATAGTCGATAAGTTACATTCTGTTTCTTTAGCCAAATAAAACCCTATGAATATCCCATTTTTTGCGAAAATCAATAATGCTTTGTCAGAATCGAGTCTATTTTGTATTTTCGCACAAAATATTTTTATGGCTGATGTAATTAGAATGCCGAGACTTAGTGACACCATGACAGAAGGGGTGATCAAATCTTGGATCAAAAAAGTAGGAGATAGTGTAAAGCCCGGTGATGTCCTTGCTGAAGTCGAGACAGATAAGGCTACTATGGATCTAGAGGCTTTTCAAGAAGGCATCTTATTACATATCGCAGTGGCATCAGGTGCCATAGCCGTCGATGGAATTATCGCCATCATCGGCAAAAAAGATGAAGATTTTTCGAGTTTGCTCAAACAGGATGCAGCCCCAGCAAAAAATACGACTGTAGCTGCAACAGTAACAAGTCCCGCAGCCGAAGTAAAATCTCAACAATCTGTTGAATCCAAGGAGGATAGCAGTGATTCAAGAATAAAAGCTTCACCACTAGCTAAATCAATGGCAAAAGACAAAGGATTGGATTTGAGTAAAGTCTCGGGCAGTGGTGAGAATGGCAGAATCGTCAGAAGAGATCTAGAGAATATAAGCACTAGCTCAAGTAGTACAGCAGCCTCTAGCACAATATCTTATCAGACTCAAGGAGATAGAACAGTGGAATTATCTCAAATGAGAAAAACCATTGCGAAAAGACTAGCTGAAAGCAAGTTTTCAGCGCCGCATTTTTACCTGACCAGTGAAATTGATATGGACACTTGTGTAGCAGCAAGAGAACAATTGAACAAATTATCTGAAATCAAAATATCATTTAATGATATTATTGTTAAGGCATGTGCCGCTGCATTAAGAAAAAATCTTGATGTGAATGTGTCGTGGATGGGTGATAAAATGGTGTATCACAATGATATTCATATCGGTGTTGCAGTAGCTATCGAGGACGGACTCGTAGTGCCGGTGATTAGAAATACTGATCAAAAATCGCTTCAGCAAATCAAATCTGAAATCTCAGATATGGCTGGACGTGCAAAAGACAAAAAATTGAATTTAAATGAAATGCAAGGAAATACATTCACCATTTCAAATCTTGGAATGTTTGAAATAGAAGATTTCACTGCAATCATTAATCCTCCAGATGCTTGTATTCTTGCTGTAGGTTCCATTATTAAAAAACCTGTCGTTAAAAATGATCAAATTGCGATATCAAGCAGAATGAAAGTGACACTTTCTTGTGATCATCGCGCAGTGGATGGCGCTACAGGAGCAAAATTTTTACAAAGCCTAAAACAATTTTTGGAGAATCCAGTAAGCATGTTATTATAGCTTATAGAAATTGAAATAGTTTCTTTACAAATTGAAACGGAGAATTAATACTTCTTACTTCTCTCCCAATAATTTTGTTTCTCTATTTCTTCAAGAATAGTGATATAATGTAGGTATCTGGCCTCACTGAGTTCTTGATTGTTTACTTTTGTTTTTACACTACAATCTGGTTCATTGCGGTGAGTACACTGAGATCCAAATTTACAATCTCTAGACGCTATAAAAAATTCCCTAAAATTATGCGCTACATCCATCACTTCAAGATTGTTGAAACTTAGCAATTTGATACCAGGTGTGTCGATTATTTTTCCACCCGAATGAAGATGAAACATTTCTGCAAAAGTTGTAGTGTGTGTTCCTTTTCCACTATAATTGGATATCTCTTGAGTCTTTAATCCAAGGTCATCTTGAATTGCATTTAACAAACTACTTTTACCGACACCTGATTGACCAGAAAATAAACTTACTTTATCTCTTACCGCAATTTTCAAATCTTCAATTCCAAAATGATTTTGAGTGCTTGTCTCATGAACTCTATAACCTATTGATTCATAGCTTTTCTTTAATTCTAAATATTGCTGCATCTCTACTTCACCATGCAAATCACATTTATTGACATTGATGATGACTGGAATATTTTGAGGTTCCGTGGTAAGCAAAAATCGATCTATGAATCCTGGTTTGTACACTGGATCTAATAATGTCGTCACTAGGATAACTTGATCTATATTAGCAGCAATGATATGGACTTGATGTCTGCTTTTTGGAGATTGACGTGCGATATAATTTTTTCTAGGAAGGACTTTATGGATGGTAGCTTGTTCAGTATTCTGCACTTCGATTTCCACCATATCTCCAACAGCAACAGGATTAGTCAATTGATCGTCGATGAGCTTCATTTTCCAACCAACCTTGCTGAATAAAACAATTTTTGGTCTTCTACATAAACATCATACCAACTTCCTGTTGATTTAAATATTTGACCGATCATGGCGTCCTCTTCATATCGACTTTAGAAAATTCTTTAACTGCAGCTGAAATAGATCTCACTAAAAATGGATCTTCTTCCAATGCATTACCTACCACTATAACATCTGCACCTGCTTTCAAAATATCATAAGCCTTTTCTGCATCACGAATTCCACCTCCGATCAATAATGGAATCTGTACTGATTTATTCACTCTATGAATCATATCTTCAGAGACTGTCTTGAGCGCACCACTTCCTGCATCCATAAAGATTAATTTCATGCCTAAATATTCACCTGCCAAAGCTGTTGCTTGTGCTATTTCAGATTTCTCTGCAGGAATCGCTTGAGTATGGCTCATATATGCTGCAGTATTACTTGCCTTTCCATCGATAAGCATATATCCTGTCGATATGACTTCTAGTTTTGAAGCATGAAGTTTTGGAGCAGTTTCTACCTGTCTGCCTATTAAAAAATCTGCATTTCTTCCAGAGATCAACGATAAGAATAAAATTGCATCTGCTTGTATTGATACTTGAAATCCATTTCCTGGAAATAACACTATAGGGATCTCTGAATTTTCTCTGATTAACTTAATGGTTTCTTCTACTCTATCTTGAAGTACTAAACTGCCTCCAATAAAAAAATAGTCAACGCTATATTTATTCGCTTGATCAATAAGCACTTCAAGATTCTTAAGCTTTTGATGATCAGGATCGATCAATATAGCAAAACTCTTTATGCCTTTTGCTTTTTTATTTAATAATCCCTTATAAATATGATCCATTGTGTAAAGGTACAATCTTTATATTAGACTGACTATTTTGCAAAAGGAAACTAAATTATAATACTTGGAGAAATTCACTTAATTCCCTTCTAGATCGAGGACTATTCTCCCTCTGTTGCAAAGTCTCATCGAGAGAAGATGGATCACCAAGATATCCCAAGGCCATCATGCAAACAGGAACAATATTTTTATCTGCGTCAAAAAATCCAGCAGCTTTATCCTTGTCAAATCCTCCCATAATATGTGTATAGATATCAAATGATTGAGCTTGTAAGATTAAATTTTGATTGGCTAGTCCAAGATCATGTAATGCAGATGCATTGGGTTTTTGATTACTTGAATAATGCATTGTCACACCACTAATCAATAAAAGTGCAGCATTTTTTGCCCAAACTGCATTTACTGGTGTGAGACAATCAACTAACTTTTGAAATTCACCTTCGTTTTCTTTTAATACTGCAACATATCTCCAGGGCTGTTCATTCATTGCACTAGCTGCCCATGATGCTGCTTCAAATAAACTAAAAATTTTATCTTGAGAAATTGCTTTTTGGAAAAATGCACGGGGACTCCACCTATTGAGTATTAATGGATTGATTTCAAATTTTGTCGCTGGAATTTTAATATGTTTCATTTCCTAATTTTATTGTTAGACCAATGAAACTCAATAGCAGCATTAAAAGTTTAAAATTAAAATTTATTATAGCAATTTTAGCTCTCTAAATTCATAGAATTGGGAAAGAAATTTCAATTCTCAATACATAAGGATGATAAAAAAGAAAAGCATCCCTTTCGAGATGCTTGACTTTTCAATTGGTTTTGTAGATTCCTTAGAAACTACCATGTTAAACATGTTGCTCTTTTGTGGCGACACGATATAAAGTAAATGCCATAAAGACAAAAAATAATACACCTAATAATTGATATCCTCCATCTCCGAAAATACTAGAAAGTCCATGTTCTGCACTGATGGTTTTCAGACTATTTGAGATACCTTCATTGACAGTCAATAAAGCAACAACTACTCCTGCCAAAGCTCCTCCTGCTACCAGACCTGTAGCAAATAAACTGCCCTGTCCTAATTCAGAATCTTCAGCCAATTTATTTTTTCTCTTTGCTCTCCAATCAACGATTGCTTTAACCAATCCACCAATGAAAATAGGTAAAGTCGTAGATAGTGGAAGGTAAAGACCAACAGCAAATGAAAGTGCTTTAACGCCGCATAATTCCATTACTATAGCAATAAATACTCCAGACAAAACAAATGTCCAATCCAAATTAAAAGACAAAAGTCCTTTAATTAATGTGGCCATTAAAGTCGCTTGTGGTGCAGCATATGTTTCTCCGATCGCATGATGAATTCCTTTTGCTACTAATTCAGAATTTGGAGTATCGAGATATCGAACTGTAAATCCAATAACTATCGATGAAAAAACAGCACCAAGGAATAATGCTAATTGCTGATATTTCGGTGTCGCACCGACTATATATCCTGTCTTCAAATCTTGCGAAGTTGCTCCCGCATTTGCAGCTGCTATACAGATCATACCTCCTACAACTAAAGCCATAGGTTCATAAACTTGACCTGTCCATCCCACTGCAATAAATATTAATGCTGTACCCATAATGGTTGCGATAGTCATACCAGAAATGGGATTGTTACTTGAACCAATGATTCCTACAATTCTACTTGATACAGTGACGAAGAAAAATCCAAACACTATAATTAAAATTCCAACAAGAAATTTACTAATGATAGAATCTCCTGGAATCTGTGGTAAAATCCCTAGTAATACAACTAATATCAAACTTCCTATCAACACTGTTTTAAAAGAAAGATCATTCTCTGTGCGAATGGCAGGCCCTAGTGATTTTTCTTTCATTGAACCCATACTTTCTTTAAAAGATGAAATGATTGTTGGAATCGTTTTTATCAATGTTATAAATCCACCTGCAGCAACTGCTCCAGCTCCAATCTGTCGAATATATGCACGGTATACAGCTTCTGCTGTATTAGTCATAGTATGTGTAACAGGATCCCAACCAAATCTTGCACTAGCCTGAGTTTTATCAAGCAAATTTAATTTTACCAATTGATCGGCAATAATATCTGCATTGACAAGATATGATAATAAAGGAATTAATCCTAGGGATGCCATAACTCCACCTGCAACCAAGACTCCTGCAATGCGTGGACCAATAATATACCCTACTCCTAAATATTCTGGAGTGATCTCACTTGCAACTACTGCAGATGGAAAAAATTTATTAACTTGAGCTGTACCCCAACTTGGCAATTCTGCTATCACATGAAATACTTTTTGAAGAATAGCATATATCATTGCAAAGCCCAATCCTTGAAATGCAGCTTTTGCAAAATCACCTCCTTTCTCACCTGCAATCAAAACATGTGCACAGGCTGTCCCTTCAGGATATGGCAATATCTCATGCTCCTTGACAATGAGCGACCTTCGCAGTGGAATCATCATCAATGTACCTAAGACTCCACCAAACACAGCAAGAGTAAAAATAGTCCAATAGTTAAAAGAATTATTTCCAGCTTCCTTATCTGTTAAAAATAAAAACGCAGGTAGTGTAAACACCACACCTGCAGCAATGGATTCCCCTGCAGAACCAGTAGTCTGTATAATATTATTCTCCAAAATAGTTGTACCAAAAAATCGCTTCCCCAAACTGATTGCAAGGACAGCAATAGGAATAGAAGCTGAAACTGTAAGTCCAGCTTTCAATGCAAGATATACTGTTGAAGCTCCAAAGATGACTCCAAAAATAACACCTAGCACGATAGATTTAATAGTGAACTCAGCCATGACCACATTGGGATCAACAAAGGGCTTGAATTTGGTAACTTGTGGATTTTCCATTAATTAATTTTGTTTTGTTTGAATTCGGTGGACAAGATAAAACAATTAATCCAATCACAAAAATTTTAATAAGTTCGAAAAAGCATTGATTGAGATAGCTTATTCTCAATCATTTCTTCAATAGGCGACCTCAATTAAATAAAAAAATCCCACCTCCTTTGGGGGGAGGCAGGACTGCTCTAAAATCATTCTGTTCCTATTCGTTGATGACCATTGGCTTGGTCAATAATTGTCCATTAAACTCTATAGAATATAAATAATACCCAGGGCCTGATACATCTTTTTTGGTGATCTGCCATTCATGGCTTCCCTGCTTCTGAATCATTTTCTTCTCAAAATAGTCCTTCCTTCAAGACTAGTGATGCGCAACACAACATTGCCGTCAGCTGGAATAGAATACATCACTTTCGTATTTCTTGTCCACGGATTAGGCATATTCTGCTCCATTGAAAAATGGCTTGATTTTCCATTCTTTACGCGCAATTCTATAGCTGTGGGTATTAAATTTTTCTTTAGATATCCTTCGCTTAAGATGAGATTTGAATTCAACTTAAAAATATCCTCAAGAATACAATCTGCTTTCACTTCTATCTTTATTCTGAAGATTTCAGTTGATGATAATACGCCATTCCAAGAAAATGGAATTAATCCTTCAGCAAGTTTATTCAATGAATAATTTGAATCATTAAAATCATTATTGTTGGAAATGATTTCCAAGATATTTATTTTATCTTGATCAAAACTCAATGTAGTCTGCCATGTTTCGTATGCAGCAAATGAGGCAATGTTAAAAGGAATCTCAAGTTGATCACCACGAAGTAATTTTTTGTTTTCCAATTCAATTATCATAGGACTTGCAGAACGTGATGTTGATATTGAGCTAAAGCCTCTCGTTTTAGCAGATGCATTGACGTCACCCATTTTCATTCCTATGAGTTCTGCAAAAACATCAGATTGAATATTTTGAATCTTATAATCTAAATTCCAATTTTCTTCAAGCGCATTTTCAATATTTACAAAATTGTATTTTGAATCAATAAATTTCCATGTTTTATTTATAGGTAATGTAGATGTCACACCCAAAATTAATTTCCGTATATCTGAAATATCTCTTGAAGTGATCGTCCTTGAATCATTTACATCTGCAGCTATCATTTGATATGGACTGGAGAAGGATTCTAAACCTAAAATATGCTTTTGTATTTTAACTAAATCCGCAGTCGTAATTCCGTTTAAATAATCATCATCTTTATTTGATACCAACTTATAAGTTCCACCTGTCGGCATCTGTCCAAAAGTAAATTTACCTTCAAAATCTGAGCTCACCTCCATTGATTGTTGATCTTTCAACTCCAATTTTGCAGCTTCAATCTGAGACCCAAATTCTGTCCTAACTATCCCTGATATAGTTGATGATAATAATCTTCGTTTGCAAAAAGTATCCGTATTGTTATCTTGAACTTCTATAAATGTTCTACAAAAAGATTGATTACCAAAAGCATCTGTAACATACATATTCACATCTCTTCGACCAAGGCTATCACAAGTGTAAACTCTAAAAGAATCCAAGACATTTGAACTAAAAGAAAAACGCAAAGCTGCACCACAATTCAAAGCTGTCCCTGCATCAAGATCCCTAGCATACAATGTATCCAATTCTGTATCTAATATACCATCGCCATTTGTATCCATTGCAATAATTGCCACCGCTAGACCAGCTAAACAATATGCAGATGGTGCTTTGCAATTATTAATGGTAATGGTATCGACACAACTTGTGAGATTGCTACATCGATCTTCAACTGACCAATGTACAGTATGCTTTCCGATAGGCAATGATTCTATAAGCCTATTCAATCCTACACCTGACTTAGAAATATCGATTGTATTATTGGAATTTAAATCAATTCTATAAGCATAAAATAATTCTAATGAATCTGTACAATCATCATTTGCCAATAAAGTGATATTGACATCTAATGGAGCGCAGTTTAAATTATAATTACAAATTGTAGTATCTCTGCAATTAAAAATTGTCGGTGCAATAAGATTTTCCACCTTTATAATCTGAGTATCAACTACAATAGGAAATGAACCATCAGTATTGCGATTACACCAATCTAATATTTTCCATATTCTAAAAATCTTAAAACAAGGATCATTTGCTGTAGAAGGAGAAAATATTTTGTCCTCATAAGAAACTCCAAGACTTGAACAAATATCGTCATTGGTTATAGGCTCCTTTGTCAATGGATTTTGTAATAATTCTGGAATTAAAACTAAAGGATCGCATATCCCTGAAGTGTCAAAATCATTTGGCCAATCAACATCACCAAGATCGATTGGATTATTATTTATAATATTAATATTCTGAATGCAACTTGCAGTATTTCCAGCGGCATCAGTTGCAATAAACAATCTTTCAATAGAACCTAAACCACAATTATTAAATTGAAATGTCTTAATTTCTCGAATTGTGCTTGGACAAATATCACTGACAAATCCATCCAATGGAGGACCATCAAAAATTGGATTAAAAGCAGGATCAATGGTGATATTATTTCTCAATGAATCATGCAATGCCACTATTCCAAATTCTGATAAATTAATTGTATCAATAGGGAATCGACAATCAATAGTAATATTTGGAGGACAAGTTATAGCTGGTCCTGTCTTATCCTGAATAACCGCAGTGACCATACACATTGATGTATTCCCACTGAGATCCTCCACTTGCAATGCGACCATTATTTCAGATCCAGCATCGGCACAACAAAATAAAACATCATCACCCCAATCATCTTCACCTATACTGCCACAAGAATTGATATCCATTCTTCTTACTTGTAAAGTAACAGCACCACAATCATCAAAACTTCCATCATTAAAAACATAAGCTGGTGCAAGAGCACTTCCAGTAACAGGTAAAGAAACGATAACCTTTCCTTCACAAACAGGAACTGGTGGTGCTTTATCTTCTACGGTAATAATCATTGTATCCGTACTCACATTATAACATTTATCATAAGCTCGATAAATTATGGTATCGCGACCTACAGGCAATTCCACATTTCCACCATTTTGATTTAATAGTATACCACCAGGATATACTACATCAACATGATGAATAGCGTGACAATCATCATTTAATTGAATCGCAGGTAATGCAAATTTTGCTGTACATGCGTAACGATTTGTTGAAACTGTTGCATCAGGTACAGTACCAGAAATAATAGGCCCGGTTGTATCAATAATCATAATATATTGAGGCATGGTATTAATTGTTCTCACATTACAATTATATTCAGCTACGGTCCATGTCCTTAAAATTTTTCGAACACAATTTATTTCGCCAAGCTCAAAATCCTTATACGAAACGTCAACGTAACATAAAAAATCTGATGGAAAAATCGGACATGAATCATAATGTGGAACTCCTGTTACACTTGGATTTGGTATGCCAGAATTTAAACTAATATCATTACAATAAACAGTATCATTCAATGGAAAGTCTACATCACCAATCAACATTCTTTCCAATAATATCTCTTGAACACAGGTATCTCCTCCTTCATCAAATCCATACAAATCATGAGCAACCCAAGTTCTAGTAACACGTTTTATATACGTTTCATTACAGTCGATCTTCTGAAATACTTCGTCAATCATCCGAATTGTAAAATCTGAACAATTATCGTTTACATCAGGAGTATCTATAGCTACTGTTCCGTAAAATTTTACACAACTTACAGTATCATTCGCACAAGTAATCGTAGGTGCCAATTTATCCTCAACTAAAATGGTAGCCCAACAAGAATTTCCTGTTGTTGTATCTATTACAGTAGCCATTATTGTCTTTCCTAAATAAGCCTTTGTGATAGGATTAGGCACAGGTGCACCATAATACGTCATACTTAATTTAAAAATGCTATAGTCAGAATAAAGATCTGCAAGCAAGGCTGCAACAGTCACTGTGTCCTGACAAAACTCATTCAGTGAGACATGAATATTCTTACAAGAGATAGAAAGATTTTTATTCTGCTGAGAAATCAATTGTTGATTATTCAAGTTTTGATTTGCAGTGAAAAAATAAAATTGTTCTAGAAAAAATGATTGTTGTGAAATATTGCTATTACAATAAATCTTTGTATTCAATAAAGACGTAGCGACAAATAAAAATCCTACGCAAAACAATTTTACCCCAAGTTTAAAACAACTTAGTTTCATAGTACAAGATTTTAGTTTAAATAACCACTAAAATCGCATTGCTAAAAATTTTATGATTTGGGTAAATCGTAGTGCAAATATGATAATTAATTTTTCATTTTTCCTAATAACATATTATATATTTTTTTAATATATAATGAATTGATAAATATGTTTTAATATTTATTTTTGTCTACCATAAGACAACTATCTAAAATTCAATAGCTTATAAAAAAAAGTCCCTTTGGTAATGAACACCAAAGGGACCCGTAAACGAAACCGATTACTACACACAATATTTCTTAAAACCTTAGTCGAGCAAAATCATTCGTCGATAGAAGTTATCACGATCTGTTTGCAAATGGTAGTAATATATACCTGGTTTATTAAACAATTTCTTACTTAATTCAATTTCGTGATATCCACTTGTAAAGTACTGTTGTGCACTGTATACTTTATTTCCTGTCATATCTGTGATATATATTTTGATGTTTCCATCATAACTTACTTCAAAAGGAATTATTGTCCCTACAGTAAATGGATTTGGAATATTTTGGAATAATTTCAAGCCATTGCTCATATTATTTCCTTGATTGAATTCCAATAATAACTGTTGTGGATCCATGCCAGACATGTAAGCTTCTGGTGTCAATAAATCTGAATTTAAAGATAATACTTCTGAAAGTTTTGCATTCTTGTTCAATTGAATCTTAAGTTTAACTTTCAAGTCATAGGAATTCAAATGACTTGCATTCCATGAAGTAAGCAACACGCCTCTATCTAAATACTTATCTCCAAAATGATCTAAAGTAAATGCACTTTGATCTGGAATGCTATATTCTATGATTCTACCCATAGAAGGATCTATTTGGAAAGCTGCTTGAACACCATCCATGTTTAATGAAGGCAAGCTAATTTCAACCTCAACCTCTTTTCCAGCTACAATATCGACATCAGTCAAGAAAATTCTGTGTTTTAATCCAGACCTGCTTGATACTTCAGCTAAACCATTTAGCTTGTTTGAATCATCAACATCACCGACTTTGATACCAGTATAATTTCCGTAATAATTGCCATCTAGTTTTTCAACTTTAAAGTCTTGATCCCACACTTCGCTAAACGGATCTTGCGGACCAATAAACTTGTAATTAGATTGAATAAATCTCCAAGAAGTATTCTTCTCAAATCGATTCGTTCTTCCCAAAATTAATTTTCTTATTTCTGAAAGATCCGATGCTGTGATCGAATTATTCTTGTTAACATCGGCAGCAATGAATTTCAATGGATCTGTGAATTCCTTTGTTCCAAGTATATGCTTTTGGATTTGAACGATATCAAATGTTGTCACCCCATTTAAATGATCGATATCAAGTATTGGTCTTACACTATACTGTCCACCAAGTGGCATATTTGCAAAACTATAATAACCATTTTCATCAGTAATTCTTGACTGAGGCGTGACATCATGTAAATCAACATGGACATCTCTCATCAATACATCTTTTCTGGATTTAATGAATCCATTAATATTTCCAAAAATAATAGTTCCTGGACAAATTGAATCTTGATCTACGACTTGGATAAATCCATTACATGAGTCAATATTTCCTGCGAGATCCATAAAGTACAATCTCACTGAAATAGTTCTTTCTCCATTGATTAATGTATCGCAACACAATGTACGTGTCGTATCATTAAAGTTGGTTCTAGAATATGATGCTTTAATCTGACCACTAGGAGTACAATTGTCCGTAAGGGTTATTGCAAACTCTCTTGCAAAGAAATCCGCACAACCATTATCCTTAATTTTCTTCACCACTTTTCTACATACCACCTCAGGATTAATCGTATCCCGTACAATGACAGTCACTGTTTTTGAAGCTGAATTACAACATGCGTCAGAAGCATTAAACATAAATTGAGTCGTTCCTACAGGATAATACCCTGAGGCATTTCTACCTGTTGTCAACCCATAAGGAGAATTATTAGTTACTACAACAATATTAGAATCACAATCCGCAATTGAGGCAATAATTGTTACAAAATTATTACAACTATCAGGCGTAGCATATCGAATGAATGTATCCTGTACCACGATAGTTGGCGCATTATTGTCATCGATTTGTATAGTCTGAATATAAGTAAATGCATTATTGGTACAACTATCAAATACTGTCCAAGTTCTATCTATTTCACAAGTACCACGCGTCCTACAGAAATTAGAATCGATGCTTGTTATTCTTACTTTATAACAAGATACATTTGGTTTAATAGTAGGAACACCTAAAGTGGCTGGTGATATATCACCGCACTCCTCCACTTGTATTGGACTTTGCGGCCAATTGATATCTATACTATCCAAAGGATCAGGATTATTAATCGTAATAATTTGCGTACAGCTCGCCGTATTTCCAGATGCATCAGTGGCTACAAAAACTCTAGTAATTGTTCCTATGCCGCATAAGTTTTGCTGACGATTTACATTTTGAGAAATGGTCACTGTAAAACAATTATCAGAAGCTGTAGCATTTCCAAATTGTCCTAGATCCACAGTACTTACACTGCATGGAACAGTAGTATCACCAGGACAAGTGATCTGTGGCGGTACATTTTCAATTATTGTAATCAATGTAGTACATCTTGCAACATTGCCACATGAATCTGTTGCAGTAAATATCCTGAGTAGTTCCTACATCAAACAATGAATCAGTTTTACTTCTAGTATAATTTACACCTGTATTACAATCATTGCTTTGAGTAGGATTAGGAAGGATAACAACTCTTCCGCATGTACTTAGATCCGCATTTAATGTTTGGTTTGGCGGACAAGTGATCGAAGGTGGTGTTTGATTTCTTAAAATCAAGTACTGATTGAATGTCGCAGTTTGAGTCGCACTACATGAATTCACTGCACGCCATGTACGTCTTAATGTTCGACAATTTCCACCTTGAACCAACGTATCGGCAAATGTGAATGTAATCAATCCACAATAGTCTTTTCTCAAACTTGGTCTTCCAGTAATCGTTGGATCTAAAGTAGGATTACAAGTAAATGAATTAAATGTATCCTGTGGCCAAATAATATCAGCTGGATTTAGATTGACATCAACAATAATGGTTTGTGTACCTGTAATGGTTCGGTCAACTATTGGTCTGCATCTCACTCTTACATTCCAAGTTCTCAAGACTGTATAACATACCTCTGGATTCAATCTTGTCGTATCATCAGTATATGAGAATGTCACAGAATCACAAGGACATAAAGAAATCGGATATCCATTTAATGAATCTGGAAGTAATGGTTTCCTACAATCTGTAACTGTAATAGTAGGTGGGAAGATTACTCTTGGACCATTAGGATAAATCACTTTCAAATTTTGATCTCTTGTGAATGATTGACGAGCAGCTCCAGAAGTACATTCATTTGCTACAACCCATCTTCTTCGAACAACTTTACAAGTATCATTCTCTAACAATGTTGAATCACTATGTGTGATACTTACATATCCACAAAAATCTTTCAGCAACACAGGGAAACTATTGATAACAGATGGATCTGTATTGCCATCACAATTATCTACCAACAATGAATCACTTGGCCATCTTATATCATTTGCCCTCAATTGAATGCTGATTATTATTCTTTGAGTACCTGTAAATGTGCCTACAACATTTGGAGGACAATTATAAGTAGTCGTCCAAGTTCTTACGATCATGTAACAAATATTTGGCAATCCAAATACTGTAGAATCACGATATGTATGTATCGCATTAGGACAAGGACAATTGATCCTTGGATAACCATTCAAAGAATCTGGTAATAATGAAGCTCTACAATTCTCTATAGTAACATCCGAAGGAACTGTATATCTCAATCCTCCAGCATTATATAACTTTACAATAGATTCAAATATAAAACTTTGGCTAGGATTACATTTTGAAAAGACAGTCCATGTTCTTTCAAAAAATCTGCATTCTGGAGTACGTGGTAATTCGCGATCTGAATTCATGACCATGATATTACCATTGTAGTCACAAAGCACGTGAGGCACATCAAGAGTATCTAAATTGCCAACACAATTATCTATGATTACTGTATCTGCTGGCCAAGTAATATCTGAACGTTTAAGATCAGTTGTCACCGTGATGCGCTGTACTCTTTCGACTACCAAATCATGATTATCAGGACAGTCTAAGCGAACAGTCCATCTTCTAAGAATGACATAACATACATTCGGAACACCAGTTAAAATACTATCTTGATATGTTGTATTTAAATGTGTACACGTGCATCTACTTAAATCAGGACTTGAATTAATTGTGATAGGATCATAATTTGGCACACAATGTGACACTGTAATATTTGGTGGAAAATGCACACAATTACAGAAATTCACATCATTATTATCTTGAATATCTATAAATGTATTGCAACATGCTTGTTGACCATTTGTAGCTGTAACACATAATGTTACTTCTCTTCTTCCAATACTATCACAATCATAAGTCATAGAATGAATAGAAGTGTCCGTTCCAAATGAATAAGTCAATCCATATCCACATGGATGTGATGAACCTTGATCAAAATCTTTTGCCCAAATGGTCACCATCTCAGCATCAATTTTTCCATTACCATCCAAGTCCATTGGCACTAATCCAGCTGCCAATCCATATCTACAATAAGCAATTGGCTTCTTTAAATTTACAATTTCAAATCCATTATTGCAAACAGATTTATTGCCACATTGATCTTCGTATTCATAGATGATTCTGTGTTTGCCCAATGGGTAAAAACCAGAAGCATCAATTTTTCCTCCTACACCATATTTTGTAATATCTAGAGAACCATCACTATTAAGATCTATATAATATCTCCAAATCAATTGGTCCACTGGAGTACAATCATCATCGGCATCCGACACTAATACCGCATTTCCTCCAAGACATGATGTATCTGGTGCTGTAAATTTCAAATCTTCACATCCAGATTGAATAGTTGGTGCGATAGTATTATTTACTTTTATTATTTGAGTATGAGTATAAATGATTGGATCACCATTGGCATCTTTTATATTGCACCAATTAATTATTTTCCATTTTCTCAAAATCTTATAACATGCATCTGAACCAGATACAAATCTAAATTGGTCATCAACATAACTCACTCCAGTTAAATCACAAAAATCTTCTTTGACAATCGGATATCCGATTGAATCGTTCAACACACCAGGCAACAATGCATTGGATGCACAAGTAGTCGTGTCGAAATCATTCGGCCAATTGATATCTATTTCGGTAAAATGATTATCGTTTTCTATTGTAATTCTTTGACGACATACTGTTTTGCCAAAAGAATTCGATGCAATAAAATAACGATCAATATAACCTGTTCTGCATTGGTTAATGTAAAAACTATCTACTTCTTCCATTGTCACATTACAATTATCAGAGTATGTTGGCAAGCCAAATAAATGCAAACTATCTCTATTGAAATGATTCTCGCAAGAAATCGTCACATCATGTGGACAATACACGACAGGAGATGTTTTATCTTGAACTTCAACTTGCACCATGCAAGTATTAGAATTTCCTTCAAAATCCGTTGCCTGGAAAATTACTGTAATTATCTTTCCTGCATCTTCACAACAGAAACCTACAGAGTCTTGGAAAGTAGCAGAACTATAATTACAAGGAGTTCCATTATCCATTCTTCTCACTTTGAATGATTTGATATGACAATCATCATATGAACCATCATCAAAAACATGGGCAGGAACCCAAGCTTCTCCAAATCGATCCAATGAAACTGCAGTCTCTCGATCACATATTGCAACTGGTGGTGTATTATCTTTTATATGAACATCAAATGTGCATGAATCTACATTGTGGCATCTGTCATACGCTCTAAACAATAAGCTATGATGTCCAGCAGGAAGCTTTACATAACCACCTTTGAAATCTTTAATAAATCCGCCTGGATACACTAAATCTACTGTAACTTCATTGACACAGCTATCGTAAGTTACTGGCATTGGTACAAACACATTTGCCTCACATTTATATGCACCAGAAGTTGTAGCTTCGATTGGATAAGGACATATAATTGTTGGTGCAAGTGTATCTATAATCTCAATCAACTGAGGATATACTTTTTTCTCAAATGTGTTGCAATACCATCTAAATACTGTCCAGTTACGGATCATTTTCTTACCACACTTTTTGTAAGCTGGATCTAAAATATCTTCGTACCATACTTTTACATTGCAATAACCATGATCTTGTAAAGGATACAATGGTCTGCCATGATACATTGGCACACCTGTTACCCAAACTTCAGGTGAACCTGTGATTGAATCTGCATCAAATCGATTGCATATTAATGGATTCAAAGTCAGTGCACTTAAAGAATCTGGAAAAACAACTGAATCCAATTCCAAATGCTTGAGATAAATCTTCATCTCACAGGTATCAGAAAGCGTTCCATAATTATCTATTGCTACATATTTACGTGTGATAATTTTAGCAAAAACTGGATCGCAATCTGGTGTGGTTATTCTGAAGTCAATAAATCTCTTTTCAGGATCTGAATCACAATTATCACGCACATCAGGTCCTAAATAACTATCCAATTTAAAACAATCAATCGTATCATTCACACAAGCAATTGTTGGTTTTAATTTATCTTCAACCAATACTTTTGACCAACAGCTATTGCCATCACATGCGTTTACTACTTTAGCAGTTATAGTTTGTCCTAAATAACTTGAATTTAAAGTTGCATTAGGAATAAAATTCATGAATTTGTCAAACAACATGACATTGTATGATTCATAACTATATGGACCACCCACTAAAATCATTTCAGGCGTAACGATAGCTTCACATATAAAATCTAAACTTACATTTAGATTGTTTATACAACTAATTTGCTCGCTAATTGGAGCAGATATTGTAACAGGTATTTCTATCGGAGCAATACAAGTAGAAGGGCGTGTTTCCTTAAGTGTAATCGTATGAGTCGTCCCTGTAGCACCGTTCCACAATACATTTATTGTATTTGATGTTGGAGAGTTAACTATTGTGCCTCCAGAAGAGATTGTCCAATTATAGGTACTTAATGCATTATATGTTGCTCTATAAGGTACAATTCTCACCAACACAAACAACATTCTTGGCTTCTGTTACTTTTGGTGCTTCATACGCACATTTAACATTTGTTAAATTAATTTTATCTCCATAATTATTTTGGAGTGTAATTGAGAATGCTTGACCTGATATATGCTTCACGTAAATACCATAAAAAGCCAATGGACCATTGATTACTTCTGGGACTAGTTCCTCTCCTAATGCTAGAGGCAAAGGACTTGCTGGTGGGACTGGGCTCGAATCATCATATAATCCAACTTGGGCAATCACTCTCCAAACTTCTTCGGCACGTGATTGCAATGTTAGATGTGTGCGGAACTGGCCATTGAGTGAATTGGTTGCATTGTTTAAACACTCACAATCATCATTTTTCAATTCCAATAAAAACACTCCTGCTGGATCTGCATCATCTTCATCATCAAACAAATCTCCAAGATCTATACTTCCTGCTCTATCGGTATCTTCAAACACAAAACCTCCATCATCATTATTATCAATATCATCCGGTCTTGAATCTTCATCAGCAATATTAAATTCATTCTTTGCAGAATATATTTCAGCACCATTGACTATAGGTCCTGCCTTTCTACTGAGATCAATTCTAGTCTGAATATCCACTAATAAGGTATCTTTAAATTTCAATCCACCTATAGGTAGACGTCCATTTTTCTCATTTAAAACAAGATACACTTTTCGTGGAGTTGGATTAACAACTGATTGCTTCCAATCAGGATCCACCATAGTAACTCCTTCAGGTAAATAATCTACAAGCACAATTTCTGTCGCAGTAACTGTTCCTTGATTAATGACTTTTATTGTCCAAGGGACAATATCCCCTTTCTCCACTACTCTAACTCCAACTTCCTTGAACAATGCTAAATCAAAATTATCTGGATTAGTAATAGAACCGTCATGATCATCTTCATCTGTTTCACCATGATCATTGACATTATCATTTTTATCATCTAAAGTAGTCCCTACTTTATCATTGGTAAAAT
Organism: Saprospiraceae bacterium; assembly: GCA_016710585.1. Lineage (GTDB taxonomy): Bacteria > Bacteroidota > Bacteroidia > Chitinophagales > Saprospiraceae > Vicinibacter. Next base: position 37,919 of record JADJVN010000002.1, on the reverse strand, counting down.
CTTTATCCGGAGTCGAATCATAATCTTGTATGACATCTCCATTAGCATCTTTTATTTCACATATCTCAGCAAAATTTGAAATGCGAGTTCCATTTCTTTTTGGTTTAAACAATAATACAATTTGTATTCTTTTTGTCTCACCAACTTTCAATGGTTCCGAGCTAGTATAAGTATATAAGTTGTCTACAGTATTCGACCAACCTGGGTTGAATGGCGCATAAAATAAAAAGTTAGTATCTACTTGATCGGTAACAGAATAATGTTCTATATCTCTATTACCTTGATTGATTACATCAATATAAAACACTGTAGTATCTCTTGAGCTAATGAATGCATTGCGATCTTTTAGTGATTTGCTCAATGCAATATCATACAGACCAACATCAGCAATGTCTTCATCATCCTCGTCTATTGTTCCATGATCGTCTATTTGATCATCTGTTGATTTTCCTAATTCACTACCCAAATCATTTGAAGGATTTTGATCCGGAGTAGAATCGTAATCATATTGTCCAATAGTTTTATTATTAACATCAGTAAAATTGCTGACTTCAGCTGTATTTACTAGATCTGCAAGAACCAACTCACTTTTACCTTGTAAAATAATTTTTACAATAGCAGACTTTCCAGGTTCTATTATTCCAGTGTAAACATATTTAGCAACATTGCCATCCATAAACCAACTTTCAGTAATAGATTTTGTGGATAATTCAAAACCAGCAGAAAGGTAATCTACGATTTCAATATTTTTAATTGCTATATTTCCTTGATTGAAAAGTTCTATTGAGAATTCAACTTCACCTTTATACTTTAATATTGTGTTTGGCGCTACTGTTTTTCTTAAAGCGATGTCTGCAATACACACTTGTGCTGGATCTGAATCATCTTCATCAGTAATTCCATCACCAGTCAAAATATCATCTGTAGCAGTTGACACAACGCCGCCAATATCATTCGAAGAAATTTTATCAGGATTTGAATCATAATCATAAAATCCGTATTCTACTCCACTTCCATTTTTTGCAGCACAAACTTCTGCTATGTTCAATAAATCATTTTTGGAAGTAATCTCTCCAACAGTCAATACAAGGTTTATTTCTCTGCACTCTCCTGCCTTTAATTCACTAGAAATAATATTCACCAATTTACCATTCTTAATCATCCATCCATTATTATCTAATGAACTCAAAGTAAATCCACTAGGTAAATAATCTATAACTTCAGTATTATAAGACGATACATTTCCTTGATTACATACTTTAATAGTTTGTGTAATATTTTCACCTAAACGAACTGGATTTACATTCGCATTTAACAAGATCAATGCTAAGTCAAAAACAGGTACTGTTGCTGGATCTTCGTCATCTTCATCATCTGTTCCATTTCCATCAAAATAATTATCCATTGGTGTGCCTACAACACCTCCTGCATCATTTGTATTATCTATATCTTGCTTTGAATCCCAATCGTGCAATTCATTTTTTGAAGCATCTTTAATGCTTGATATTTCTGCTTTATTTATCAACTCATTTGGATTTCCAGAAATCACTTTTAATTTAATAAAGAAATCTAGACAATCTCCAGGATTGATAACTTGAGTAATTGTAGACTTTGCTATACCATTAGCAAACGTCCAATTGCTATTTTCTGATTGTATAAATTCAAATCCAGTTGGAACATAATCTACTAATTCGATGCAATTTACAGCTTGTGTTCCTTGGTTTTTAACTTGTATTTTAAATGAAATAAGATCGCCATTTTTTACAGGAATTGTTCTATCAGTAGTAAGCACTAATGCCAAATCTACTATAGAAACTGCAGCTTGATCATGATCATCTTCATCACTTGTTCCATCACCATTCCAAAGATTATCTGATGGGGTTCCTACAAGTCCTCCAACATCATTAGACGAATCTGAATCTGGTCTTGAATCAGAATCCATAATTTCCAATCCATTTGTATCTGTCATTCGACTTATCTCAGCTGTATTGACCAACGCAGATGCATTGTTTTTTGCTGAGCTATTTACTCGCAATTTTAAAATTTCAGCATATTCTTGACCTGCTGTTAAAATCTGATTAACTCTTTTAGATACGATTGATCCATTTTGATTCCATGTCGGATTCAATGCAGTTTCAAAACTTAATCCTGATGGTAAATAATCAACTAAGTCAAATGAACCAATGCTTGAATTTCCTTGATTTCTAACTGTAATTACAAATTCTACAATATCTCCTTCTCTTACAGTCGAAGCGTTACTGGTTTTGATTAATGCGAGATCATTGACTACTAAAGATTCTCTGTCATGATCATCTTCATCATTGACATTATTGTCAAAATTATTATCTGTGTCGCTATTTGGCACACCACCCTTATCATTATTTGGATCTTCATCAGGTGCAGAATCATTATCAATTAATTTCTCACCAAATTCATTTCGCATACCACTGATTTCAGCAGTGTTGATCAATTGTTCAGCAGTCGAATTCGCTAATAAAATTAAATTTATAAAAATTGATTTTTTTCTGATTTGGAGATAAAATTTCATTTACAGTATATTTTGCAATGTTTCCATTCAATACCCACCCAGTATTATTTGCATTGTCAAAACTAAATCCATTTGGGATATAATCAACTAAATCATAACTCGCAACAGCATTCGTTCCTTGATTCTGAACGATCATTTCAAAACGAATAGAACGATTCACTTGGATTACTGAATTCACATCCAGTTTCTTTATCAACGCCAAATCATAAATGACAGGTCCAGGGGCAGGTGTTGTATCAATTACAACTAATGGCGTAAATGCGATATCAAAATTGTAATCATTTTTTCCTGGAGATTGTGTATTGATAGTCACCACAGGGTAATCAGTAAAAATTGGACAATTCGCATCTTCCCATATATACGAATCACTATCTATATCGTCATCTCCAGCATTATCCAATTTACTCAAATAAAGTGTATCTGTACTTCTTATAATTGCTTTTAATGATGTATTGTAGTTATTTGATTTAACTACAATAAAATATTTCGAATTGAATTTTATTCCTCCTGTAACATTTGAATTGGAGAATATATATTCACCATTAGCATCAGAAACAGTATTTGCAACTAAATTACAGTTACTATCATATAAACAAAGTGTCACTCCTGCAATACCTTTTTCGTTTGCATCTTGCACACCATCACCATCTTTATCTAACCAAACATAATTTCCTATTTCTATCGGGGCAGGCTCATCCATTATTTCCAATGCGCCAAGTCCAGATGCTTTACCAAAGCTAGAATTATTTCTATTATATAATTGTATTGCAGCTGATTTCTTTCCATTGATTGTACTGTATCGGTGTAATCCTCCTGAAAATGATTCAATGATCGGATCAAAAACCGTAGAGATAACTTGGTTTGAACCTGGTAAACATACCACGCTTCCAAATGACACCTCAGAGTGTAGATTTGGCCCAATGATCCAATAATCTTCTCCAAAAAATTCACCACTTCCAGGACCATCATAAGATGTTCCAGCTGCTGAACCTATAAGTGTTCCAGCTACACCATTGTTTTCTAATCTCCATGTTCCACGATCATTCCAAACCATCAAGATATTTCCTGATTGATTGACCAATGGTTCCGGTTCATGACAATATGCATGCCCTTGTCTATCTGCTATCGCCAATATCATATTACCTTGATCAGTAAAATCAATATCAGTCAACCATTGTGATACTAAATACTTGTCTGCAGAGGCATCTTTATCCCAATATTTTTTACCAAAATTGGTGGTAAAAACTAAATTAAAAACTCTTGATATAAAATTAAACTCATAGACATGAAATGCGAAATCAGAAGACTTCTTTGAAGTTTCAGCTGTGCATGTTACACCTACAAACAAAGAACCATTCTGATACTTCAATGCTGATATGACATAGTCACCACTATTGCATCCCGGATCTGGTACTTTTATTTCAAAAACTGAGTTAATGTCCGGATTTACTGTAGGTATAAAAACAATAGATTTGTTGTACAAATTGGAAACATATAAATAAGATTCGTCATCAGAGATTTCCAAATCACCCAAACCAGTTTTACCAATAAAATCAGCATAATCGCAATGAGTAATAGCGACTGAATTTGTAGATCCTAAATTGATACCCAAGTCCTGCAATCTTACAAACTCTGTAGTCGCAGCTGTAGTTCTATCTGTAACATAAATACCACCAATTCCTGCACTCCCTAAAGCTGCACCATGTTTTACAAATGAAGAAGAAAATAACTTGCGTTCACTTTTCTTATAAGCAAGTCCCCAAATAGAACCAGTCTGCGATTTCATTGCAATCTTATTGATAGTTGAACTACTATTAAACAAAAAGTCCTGAGTCACTATAGTCTCATAATTTAAATTTTCAGTAGCACTGCCACCAACAAAACAAGTTACAGCAACTGGAGGATTAGGGTTGGACGGAAAAGCGGATACTTGAAAGAATCCAAAATTATTATTACAACTAGGAGCTTGAACAAATCGAATATCGCCCTTGAATTCAAGTCCATATTTTGTCAATTCATATCCTGATGGCTTATTGGCCTCTAGTCTATAATTGACATTGTCAGTCAAGCCAACAAGTCTATAATATCCATTCGCATCAGTGATTGCCTCAGCTACTTTCACTCCGTTATTATCAAACGCTCTAACGATGATATTAGCCAAAACTAGGTCAGCTGTAGATTTAATACCGTTGACATCTTTATCATTAAATGAATAGCCTTCGATGATACCAGAAGTAGTATTGCATTGTGAGGAAGCATTGAAATGCAATAAAAATAAAACTATACTTAAAGTATAATTAATCCTGCATTGTACTTGTCTTGCAACAAATACAAATTTGTGTGTGAGCAGCAGTTTTCCCATTTTAATGAGTTTAGTAAGTAAAATTCGTTATGTAAAAGAATATCTTTTACGTACTAACTCGTAATGGACTAATGAATATTAACTATTTTGGGATAGTAAATTCTTATTCAGTTGCAAATATATAGTGTATTATTAATATATAAAAGAAATATTAAAAAAATTTATATATATAATATTGCAATAATTATAAGAATCTGATAATCAATATAATAATATAAAACATCGTTAATTTTTATTATACCTTAAAACTTGAATTTTATCACTTAGATCAAATTTTACAAAAAAAAGAGGGTTAATCACCATTGATTAACCCTCTTTTTTTAGTAACTAGATATTATTAATATCCAGTTTTTTTATCTTTATCTGTACCGTCATCAGTTTTTACACTACCAGCTCTTTTCATTTTTTTCTTTCCACATCCGTCACCAGCTTCTGGGCCTTCTGGTCTTGCCATATCATTATCTTCAGCTCTACTTACGCGGAATTCAACTCTTCGATTGATATAATGATTTGCGCCTAAAGGAGATTCTTCTCCTCCATACATCAGTTTTAATCTTTCTCTTGGGATATTATATTTAGTCACCAAATACTCGATTGCTGCTTTTGCTCTGTTGTATGATAAAACCTGGTTATAGTTATTAGTATTTTTTGCATCAGTGTGGCCATAAGCAGTTACCATCAAGTTAGGATGCATTTGCATCACTTGCGCTACTTGGTGTAACTGACCTGCAAACTGCGATTTTACACAATATGCATCCAAATTAAAATGAATCATCGGTAAGAACCAATCAACGCTACCTGCAGAATAAACTCCGCCTGGAGCATTATAACCTCCACCTGTTCCTCCAGTAGATCCACCTGTATTACCTCCAGTTGATCCACCAGTTGAACCTGCAGGATAAGTTCCGCCAGGATAAGTTCCTGATTGACCATTTACATTTCCATATGGCATTGTTGCCACTTTTTGTTCTATTAATTTCTTAACATCTTCCTCCGTTAACTTAGGTTGAACTGGAATTTGTGCAACTCCCTTCTCACTAACTTGATAACCTGGAGGAGAATATGGCTCTTCATCCTTATAATCTGCTAAACCATCATTGTCACTATCCAATGTAACTCCCCTTGTATCAACAGGTGCTCCAGCTGGAGTCTCTGTCTCCTGATCTAACATATCTATAACACCATCTTGGTCTGTATCTGTTAAATCAAACTTAGGTCTTTGCTTTAATTCAGCAATGTCACTATAAGCCGCATCAAGCGGATTTACCCAATACAATGGCTCAACTCTTTTCTTGAATCTTCCTAAGTTAATTCCTAATCTTAAATTTGTATAATGTTGAATATCATCTTGTCTAGTCTGGTCTAAATCTGTTCTCCACTGAATTCCATCTAATAAATCATTATCAGTAACATGAACTTGATGTTCTAATGATAGATTAAGTCGCTTTGTCAACTTTCTTGAAACTCCCATTCCTCCAATAAATACAACGTGTATATTTTGTTCGTCATTTAAACGAAAAATACCTGCTTTCTTTGGAGCTAATGTTTCGTAAGTTCCATCATAAATTCCTTGAAGTGAATTTTTTATATCAACACGACCTTGTCTAGTATTAAACTTGGCAAATGAAAAACCAGAATCATCTATCAAATTTTGATATATATTTCCACTTGCATCTCTTAAATCCAGTTTTGTTTTATTCATGTCTAGCCCAGTACCAATGAATGCATATAAATTCCATTTATTTTGGTCCTTGTGAAAAGAATATTTCCTAAGTTAAAAACTCCTTCAATTACACCATAGCAGTATTGTGTCTTATAAGAGGGAAACCATTGATTAGTCGGTCCATATCCTCTAAAAACATCTTGTTGAGGCAATAATGAAGAACCATAAGGTTGAGTTTCTAAGCCAAAAGCCCATCCATACATGATATCACCTCTTATTGAAAAAACATAGTTTAATGCCTTTCTTATATGCACTCCAAAACCATAACCAGGAACCAATGGATCTACATCACCATCAATAAAATAATGGCCCCCATGCAAACCCACTTCCCACATATTTTTTGGTTTGGGTGGATATTTGGATTTACCAGATTTCCACAATGTGGTTGCATTATCTTCAATTTTGATTTCTTCTGATGTAGAAACTATCGTAGTATCTCCTTCAATCTGAGTATTACCAACACCCAATAACAGGATATTGAAACAAATAAGTAGTACAATTTTATTCATACTTGTTCGATTTTTGTAAGGCAATAAACAAAGTCTATTTCCCAACACAAAATTATGCAAAAATTTCGCCATTTTACTAATGTATAGAAATAATTAATTAATTAAATGTATAATTATAATAATATCAACATATTATATATTAACAGGTTGATTTATTAACGGATAAGAGAGGACTTTCTGACTGCCAATTAATGAGACGAAATTCATTGTAAAAGTCACAATTTAAATTTCCACTTCCCTTTCCCAAAATAAAATCATTCTACTTACGTAAATAAGCGAAAAAGATTTTTTTGGTTATTTAATTGGAGATTCCGCAAAGATAGAAGTTAATTTGATATTTTAAATTATTAAGTCTATGTTTTTTACAATTTAAGAGTTATTTTTTCAAAAGCAAATAATTGGAATTTAACATTTATAATAGCTGATACACCAATAGACTACTGAAATAAGCCAATGCGGACATAACTAGAAGTTGAATTATAGGCCATTTCCAACCATTTGTTTCCCTTCTCATAACAGATATTGTACTCATGCATTGTAATGCAAAAGCATAAAACACGATTAATGACAAAGAGGTCTTGAAGTCAAAAAATTTAGAACCGTCAGCTCTAACTTCTTTTTCTAAGCGATGATGCAAACTTTTTTCATCAGAATTATCCCCTATTTGATAAATGGTCGACATTGTCCCAACAAAAACTTCTCGTGCGGCAAAAGATGTTATCAAAGCAATACCTATCTTCCAGTCAAATCCAAGCGGTTTTATAATTGGTTCAAGTAACCTGCCAAATTTACCTGCAAAAGAATGTTCCAATTTTAAACCATTTAAAATTTTTTCACATTCCTCCGCTGTGCGGTTCTCTACTTTGCATTGCTCAGCAATATTTTTTTCTAGTTTATCAAATTCTCCGGGAAATGAAAAGCTAGATAAAAACCATAAAACAATACTAATTATTATAATCACTTTTCCTGCTTCAAGTATAAAACTTTTTACCTTCAACCAAGAGCCTATAAGCACTTTTTTAAAATATGGAAGTTGATAATCCGGCAATTGTATAAGTAAATAGCTCACTTCTGACTGTGGCAAAATTTGTTTTAGACAAAGCGAAATAAGTAAAGCTACTATAATACTCATCAAATATAATCCAAAAAATATCAACACCTGAACAGAGAACACCCCATACATTGTCGTGACTGGAACTAAAAAAGCAATCAAGACAACATATACAGGAATACGAGCAGAACATGGAATGAGTGGAATAATAAACATGGTGGCAATTCGCTCACTATAACTTGGAATAGACCTTGCAGACATAATCGCTGGGACAGCACAAGCTCCGCCTGAAATAAGTCCTACTAATGACCTGCCATTCAAACCAAATTTCCTGAGGAGATAGTCAAATAAATAAACGACTCTTGCCATATATCCACACTCCTCCAAAAAACCAATCAGAAAAAATAAAATAGCAATTTGAGGAATAAAAACTAATACTCCACTTAAACCTGCTAGTAAGCCATCAGTAAGCAAATCCGTCATCCAATGTTGAGGTAAAATGTCTTTTATAAAAGTATTGACCATTGCAAATCCACCTTCTATCCAATCCATTGGAAAACTTGCAAGAGCAAATATGGCTTGAAACACAAAATACATGATCAAGAAAAATACCCCAAAACCAAGAATAGGATGTGTCGCAAATTTATCTAGATTTTTTGTTAAATTTGATTGTCCAAATTTTTGCTCTTCTTGGTTTGTCACTTCTGCCACCCATTGGTCTAAAACTTTATAGCGATTTAAGGTCTCTTGTATCTGAAAGCGAATACTCTCTTCAGCAGTAAAGATTGGAAATCGACCATCAAAAGATTTATTTACTTTATTATAGTAATGTTTATTAAGTATTGCCTGATACAAGGTTTTGTAATCATACTTTTGCTGTACTAATTTTATGTCCTTTACAATCTGATCATCAATTATAGCTATATTCAAATCAGAAACAAAAGTACTAGGATTGTCAAGTATATTTTTTAGTTGTGAATAGATCTCGGGAATTCCTTTTTTAGTCCTATAGTTGACATCCACAAATGGAATGCCCATTTTAGATTGAAATGACAATTTTACTTTAGATATATAATCTGAAGAAAAACTTTCAGTATTTGTCATGACAACAAATGTTGGTATATTTAAATCCAAAATTTGAGTCAATAACAATAATTGTTGATCAATATTCCGCAAATCCAATATGTATAAAAAAGCTTGTGGAACTTGATCTTCTTTAAGGATGTGCTCAGTAAGGATGAACTCATCTGTCGTATTCGCATGTAAACTATAAGATCCAGGAAAATCTATCAATGTTATTATTTTATCTTTCTCTAGATAAATCTTTCCTTCTGCTTTCTCAACTGTCACGCCTGGGAAATTTCCAACATGTTGATCTAATCCTGTCAATGCATTGAAAAGACTAGATTTACCACTATTGGGATTTCCAATAAGGCCAACTCGGAAATTCACTTTACTCATAATATCACTATTTCATTGAATTCCTCTGGCCGCATGGCATAATATTTTCCTTGAATTTCTACTAGATGGGAGCCTTTTTTTCCTAATTTTCGAATAAGTGCGATTTGTTGCCCAGGCTTAATACCCATTGCAGATAAGCGCGCTGCTAGTGCTTGATTCTTTATAGATAGGATAACGCCATTCGCTTTATTCATTTCAATACTTTATTCTGCCATTACTTTCGTTTATAAATGGGCACTGTGGAACAAGGTTCACCATACATAATACTTGACGCAAAGGGTAATAATCGATTTGTGATATCAAGATAAGCTGAAGGTGGAACATAGTTATCACTACATCCTTTTAGAACAATCTTTTTATCTTTATACAAAGAGAAATCTGTATTTGCTATCTTCAAATTGACATACTGAATTAATACTGTTTCTTTGTTTCCAAAAAAAATATCGGATACATATGTTTTTGCATGACTGGATACGAGCATAAATGCCCATGTAGGAATGATAACATCGGCAGAGCAATAAACAGCTAAAATACAATCCTTGTAGTCCAACCAATTAATTTCTTTCATTGCAGATCTAAAATCCAATTCTTTTAAAATTAACTCTCTAAATAGATAGTTTTTTAAATCGAATTCAACTATTTTTTGGGTTGGCAAAAAATCTTCAGGCTTTATTGTAATTAAAGGACTTTGGGCTACTCTGTTTATTAGAACTTCTTCGCTACTCATCTTCTCCTATTTCATTTATAACTACTGTGGCTTCATTTGTAGAAATGATGACATCCTCTTCAATAGGACTTGCTTCTCCAATCTCTTGAGTCGGCATATGAAAATCTTTAAGTTTGGGCAATTCCGTAAGGCTTTTCAATCCAAAATATTCCATAAATCTTGAACTCGTTCCAAAAAGAATAGGTTTTCCAGGACCTTCACTTCGTCCATTTATTTCTATAAGTTCTTTTTCCAATAATTTTTGAATAGAATGATCACTATTTACTCCACGAATTTGCTCAATTTCAGATTTTGTAACAGGTTGTTTATAAGCGATAATCGCAAGAGACTCCATTGCAGCTCTGGATAATTTTTTCCTATTATTAAGCTTAATATGTTCTGCAATCAAATTAAAATGATCTGGTTTAGATAAAAATTGATATCCACCCGCAATCTCCTTTAATTCAATCCCAAATTCTTCAGATTTATAGCGATCTTCAATTTTTTGAATGACGGATTCGATTTCTTCTTGTGCCATGCTCACAGCAAAGCTATTCTCTAAGCAATATTTAATTTCTGCTAAGCTAATGGGAGTAGGGCTTGCAAAAATAAGTCCCTCAATGGCTGGTAAATAATTCTTTTCCATAATAAAATGCAAAATTACTATGAAAAAATGGTTTTGTCCAATATTTTAATATTTAACTAATCATCAACACTTTATAAAATAAAAACAGGGCACTACTATAAAGCAGCACCCTGCATAACCCCAAAAAACCAATTGAAAACTTTGTACCTTTATGCCTAACAAAAAGGCGATGACACATTCTTAACTTTATAATAATGGTGTCAGGTTTAATACATAAGACGATATAAAATGATCTAAGTCACAATTGAATTACTTTATATTAAAATCAAATTAACAAATTGTCAAAATCAAAAACCATATTTTATTGCTCAAATTGCGGTGCTCAGTCTCCAAAATGGATTGGAAAATGTCCTTCATGTGAGACTTGGAATAGTTACCAAGAAGAGATTAGAATTGAATCCCAGAATGAAAGTCCATTGCGAAGTACCTGGAAATCAAATCATTCGGATACTAAAACAAAACATGCCATTAGACTTGACCAAATTGAAATTGGTCAATTAAAAAGAACAGACACGACTGATCCAGAGTTAAATAGAGTCCTTGGCGGTGGATTGGTGAATGGATCGGTTACCCTCTTAGCTGGCCAACCTGGCATAGGTAAATCTACATTGCTTTTGCAAATTGCCATGTCTCTGAAAACAGGAATTAGCCTTTATGTGTCAGGAGAAGAAAGCGAGGAACAGATCTCCATGCGTGCCAATAGATTAAAAAAAACTTCTCAACGTTGTTTTCTTTTGCCTGAAACAAGACTCGACTATATTTTAGCTGAAGCAACTGTATTGAAACCCGAGTTACTTATTATTGATTCTATTCAAACCTTGTCATCGCCCCTCTTAGAGTCTGCGCCAGGCACTGTCTCTCAGATTCGTGACTGTACTAATGAGTTGATCAGATTTGCCAAGGAAACGAAAACTTCAGTCTTCTTAATAGGACATATTACTAAAGAAGGAGATATAGCAGGCCCAAAATTATTGGAACATATGGTGGATACTGTCTTGCACTTTGAAGGTGACAGACATTATAGCTATAGGATCTTACGCACATTAAAAAACAGATTCGGGAGTACAGATGAGCTCTCCATTTATGAAATGACTTCAAATGGATTAACAGCGATCTCCAATCCTTCAGAAATATTGCTTTCACAGCATGAAGAGCGTCTTAGCGGTAGCGCCATCGCAGCATCAGTTGAAGGCTTAAGACCAATACTTCTTGAAACTCAAGCCCTAGTAGGCGCCGCTGTTTATGGCACACCTCAACGCGTAACTACTGGATTTGACACCAGAAGATTGTCAATGCTCTTAGCAGTATTAGAAAAAAGATGCGGTTTTCACATTGGACAGCAAGATGTATTTCTAAACTTGGTAGGAGGAATAAAAATAACTGATCCTGCGCTTGATCTTGCTGTGGTTGCAGCCGTGATTTCATCACTTGAAGATAATGCACTGCATAGACAAATTTGTTTTTGTGGGGAAGTAGGACTATCAGGTGAAATAAGAGCGGTATCTAGAATTGATCTTAGAATCCAAGAAGCTGAAAGGATGGGATTTCGGGCAATTTGTATTTCAAAATACAATACAAAAAACTATGACGAGAAAAACTCAAAAATAAAAGTAGTCCAACTTACGACAGTAAATGAACTTTATGAAAAAGTATTTTCAAAATAAACTAATTAATACTTGATTAAAAAATAATTTAAAAAAAAATCATACGATGAAAAATAAATTAGTCATAGATCCAAATATTAAAAGCTGGATAGATTATCCTTCCAACACTCATTTTCCAATTCAAAATTTGCCATTTGGAATTTTTTCAAACCATGATAATACAAGAAGAGTCTGTACGATTATTGGAGATACTGTCATAGATATCCATGAACTCTATAGATGTGTTGCACTTCAAAATATTAAGACTAAAAAATTTATAAAAGATTTGCTGCTCAATGATTATTGCAATGATTTATTTTCAGAAGGAAAAGAATTAATCAGAGCACTTCGATCTCAAATCGTAGAACTATTTGAAGAAAAAAATAAAAAACATTATGAGCGATTAATTAGAACCGCTTTAAATAATATCAAGGATGTAAATCTACATATTCCTATTAAAATTCCTAATTATACTGATTTCTATAGCAGTAGAGAACATGCAACGAATGTAGGAATAATGTTCCGTGATCCAGCCAATGCATTATTTCCCAATTGGCTGCATATCCCAATCGGATATCATGGCAGAGCTAGCTCTATCATAATCAGTGGGACTGACATCAAAAGACCTGCCGGACAAATCGTGCTAAAAGAAAATGAGGCCCCAATATATAGTAAGTCAAAACAATTGGATTTTGAATTGGAAATGGCATTTGTGGTAAGTAAAGAAAATAAACTTGGTGAACCAATTTCATGTGATCAAGCTGAAGACTTTATACAAGGCTTATCCTTATTTAATGATTGGTCTGCAAGAGATATACAAAGATGGGAATATGTGCCCCTTGGACCCTTCTTAGGAAAAAATTTTGCATCGACAATATCGCCTTGGATAGTTGATCTTGATGCCCTTGAACCGTTCCGAACAGAAGGACCAATTCAAGATCCCAAACCATTGGAATACTTATCTCAAACTGGAAAAAATAATTTTGACATCAAACTTGAAGTGTATATAAATGATTCACTTGTTTCTGAGTCAAACACAAAATATTTATACTGGAGTATAAAACAACAACTAGCACATCATACAGTGAATGGATGCAATATGCAGATAGGTGATCTCTGTGCCTCTGGAACGATCAGTGGCCCAAGTGCAAGTTCCTTTGGATCGATGTTGGAACTTGCCTGGAAGGGAACCAAGCCTATCACATTAAATGATGGCTCACAAAGAGTCTTCTTACAGGATGGTGACAGAATACGAATGACAGCCTTTGCTGAAAATTCAAATTATAGAATTGGATTTGGTGAAGCTACAGCTACAATACTGCCATAATATTTGAAATGGAGTGGAATGAATTATTGAATCAACTCAGTCAAGGCATTGAGAAAAACAAATTAACTGACTTAAAAATCAAATTAGTCCAAGGACATTTTAATAGAAAAGCAGCAGGAGTTTTCAAAATCAAAGAAAGTCTCGTTTTTGAAATTATCAAATACAATGAAAATCATTTACAAAATAGAATAATACAAACAATTTTTGAGCAAGAGCAAGGTCAATTGATTTTTGAATTATTTGTTTTCTGTCAACGAAAAAATATCGCAATACCTCCTATTGCTTTAAATTCTGCCACAAATTGTGCTATGAAAAACAGGTCCTTTGCCAAATATATCATGCCAATTGTTAGTGAAAGTGGGCTACAAATTATTAGCTTATTTGATCAATATTCCCCTCTTATTCCTTCAAAGATAAAATCCTATTTTACAAAAACACATCCAAAGGATAGCTTGGCATGGTTTAATTATTGGTGGGCTATAGATATGAGTGCAGCTTTGGATTGGCTTAGAGAAAATTTTGATCAATTAGAAGAAAAATTAAAATCAAAATTTCTTGAACAAATCACCATCAATGAAGAAAATCAAGAAGGAATTCACTTCATTCAAGAAATCATTGGAAAGAATAAAAATGATATTTCTATTCAATGCATTAGATTATTAAGCATGATTCCAGAGTCCTATCAATATAAAGAATTAGCTTTAGAAATCAACTCACTTATAAAAAATCAAAATTTTGACAGATATTGAATCCATAACACTTTTTAAAAAGTTCAAACTAAAAACAAATAAAATTATCGAGCTTGTCAATCCCGATATTATAGAAGAGCGAAATTTAAAATCTTACTTTAGCTATTGTGAAAAAAATAATTTTCTAATCGAAATTTTAACTGCACTCCACAAGTATAAATGTCGAAAATCTTCTATCCATTTTCTTGAATTCCTATTCTCAAAAGACTTGCTCATTGAAAAATATGATCTAGGTAAAATTTCAGAATTTCTATCTCATGAAGAGGTAAATCAATTTGCTTTAAAATGGATTTCAACAAACAAAGAAAATACTGACATCGAAGCATTACTATTTTTCTTGAGTCCAATGAAAATTTATTGGAAAGATGAATTAATCTCAGAAATTTTAGCTTTAGAAAATTATACTAAAATCCAAAAACTTTATAACATGCAGGTTTTCTATGATCAGCTCCCATTCAAAATAAATCCTAATTCAAAATTGCTTTCTGAGTTAATCGATAAAAATATCATTTCATCAACTACAATATTAAATCCAAAACATGTCATTCAATTCAGAAAGGAATTGCGATTGATGTGAGGATTAGGATTATTTCTTTTGTGATGATTTAAGATTCACCAATGAAGAATAATATCGATGTTGAGGATCATTAAGGATTTTTCTCTCCAAATCTTCAATTTCTTGAGAATGATTTTCGCGTTCCTTTAATAAATAAATTAAAAGTTCCCAATCAGTTTTATCTTGATCATATTCTATCAATTTATATTGTCGATACTTTTTTATTGCCTCTTCATTACTTCCTAAATGATTTAAAATAAATGCTTGTCTTGCCAAATTACATTCATTAGGAATCTTAGATTCTTTGATCGCAATTAGAGCAAGTTTAAACTCCTTTAAAGCAATCAATGAATCTATTCTCCTTAAAGCACTAATGGCAATAATTAAATCATCGTTACTTTGAGATCTTTCAATCTCAATCATTGGAAATTCAATGCTTGCCAATAAATGACTATAGGAATCATCAATAATATTTTTTTCAATTAATATATTTGGCTCTTTAATAATTTCAATTTCCTCTATATGAGACTTTTTCTTACTTTTAATTTTTGGATGTACAATTTTCTCAACTTCAACTATATTGCTTGAATCAAATCTAGTCGATTTGCTTGCTTCAACTAAATTGTTTTGGACTGTGTCTTTTACAGTATTATTTACAGTATTATTAGGTATAGATCCTTGCCCCATTTCATTTTGGTTTTTCCAAAAATACTTATAAAAAAGAAAAATTGAGAAACTCAAAGCTGCTAGTATTGCTGCTGCTGATAAAACAAAAACCTTAATCTTAGACAAACTGAATTGATTTTCAATCTCAGGCTTCCATTTTGCTATTGACTTATTTAATTCTTGCTCCTTTTTCCTATTAGATAATAATTTAACAAATTGTAAAAGTTCTATCTCAGAATTTAAATCAGGATTATCCTTTAAATGTTGCTTAAATAAATTAATCTCTTGTTCAGATAATTTATGATCCAAATATTTTTCAAGCAAATAAAATCTTTCTTGTTCAGTCATACCATATTTCTTTTAACATTTTTTTTACATGTTGATTATTTTCAACATATTTCTTCAATTTGGTTTGACATTCATATTTTTCCTTTTTCGCCTTAGAATCTGAGCTAAAATTAAATTTTTCAGCAATTAATTTCATACTAAAACCTTCTGCGAATAACTTTAATATTTCTTTACATTTTTCAGATAACTCATTTAAAATTTCATCTAGCATTGATGTCAATTCAACACTCCTCAAATTATCACTAAATTCAATTGGTATTTCTGGAAACTCATCTATTGAATTTATTTTAGAATTCAATTTCCGATATTTTAACCATGCATAGTAAATGCTTTGACTAAAATAAACTTTTAAATTTTGAATATCAGTTTGATTAGATTTTAAAATTCTATTTTCAAAAGCAATGGCTACTTCAGAAAATATTTCATCCACCTCTTCCGCAAACCCGCCTTTGTTCATAACAGGTTTTAAATAATATGCCCTCCACTTTTTATAAATAAATTCCCAAGCCATTTCCCTACTATTTTTTCCTTTGACAATCATTTCTATAAGCTGACTATCACTATAATCCTTCGAAAAAATAGAGAAGATTTTAACGTTCAAGGTTCGTAATTAGGAATTATTTAACAATAAAATTGGTATCTATTTACATTTTATGAGTCATAAGCCCAATTTGTAGCTATCAAACTCAAAAAACTAACCAAAGATAAAGTTTTATTAGAATTACTCCAAGTTTAAAGAAAAATTAATCTTAGCTCCTTGTTAGGCAAGTCACTTTTCCAATAATCCTACTCCATCAAAAAATATTATTAAGAATTTGGGGTACCTTTTAATCTTATGTAACTCTTACTAAAAAAACATTTTTATGAAAAACTTACTTCAACTATTATTACTTTTTTGCATACTCAATATCTCTTTCGCTCAAAATAACAAATGGGCGTCAGTAGTTAATGGACTTGTCGCCAATGCTAGTTTAAAAGAAGGAAATACTTTATGGATAGGAACTAATGGTGGATTAGTACAATACAATTTACTCGATGGTTCATACACCACCTATACAAAAGCCAATTCTGATTTACCAGATGACAAAGTCACTTGTATCACAAGAGACATTAAAGGAAATAAATGGCTTGGTACTTTAGTCGGGTGGGCTTGCAAAGTTTGATGGAACTTCGTTTACACTTTTCAATGAACTGAATTCCGCCCTTCCCGATAATGAGATCACTGCAATTGTTGTGGATCAAGATGATAATAAATGGGTTGGCACCGATTTTGGTGGCTTAGTTAAAATAAGTGGGAATACAATGCAGATTTTTAGTTCTGACCCCCAACGCCACCCTGATGCATGGATCACTAGTTTAGCTTTAGATAAACAACAAAATTTATGGATAGGGGGGCTTTTTTAAAGGCTTAACTAAATTTAATAGAGCTTTTACTTGGACAAATTACAATATTACGAATTCACAACTTCTAGAAAATCAAATTACTTCAATTGCAGTAGATACTTCGGGTAAAATTCTTATTGGTACCTACTCAAAAGGCATGAGTGTCCTGAATGGAGGAATATGGCTTTCATATACTGAGACAAATTCAGGCTTGCGCTCCAACTACGTCTCGAGCATATCTGTCGATCCTCAAAATAATTATTGGATTGGAACAAATTCTATGGTGTAAGTAAATATGCCAATGGTACTTGGACCACCTATAATTCCACCTCAAGTAATCTGTCAAACGATAGAATAAATCACATATATAGCAGCAAATTAAGCCCAGTAATTATTTCCTCTGACTATGGAATTTCCATTCAAGAAAATACAAGTTGGAAAAACATTGAAGTTCTGAATGATAAAATTCCATCCAACACAATTTACTGCATACTTGAAATATCATCACAAGAAAAATGGATTGGAACAAGCTTTGGACTTGTTCATTATTTAAATGGAACTTGGGATATATATAATGAAGATAACTCAGGATTACTTGATAATGAAGTTCAATCTCTAGCAATAGATAATAACGGGCTTCTCTGGATTGGATTACGATATACGCAAAATGGGTTTCTCACAACATTTGATGGAAAAAGCAAATGGAGAAAAATACAAACCTTACCGACATCAATTGGCACAAATACAATCTATGATATCTATATAGATAAACAAAATACTAAATGGTTTGCAACTGCAGGAAATGGATTACTTAAATTTGATGATACCAATTGGACTCAATATTCTGATTTAAATTCTCAAATTAAGGGAAAAACCATGTCATCAATTGTTCAAGATAAAAATGGTAATCTTTGGATAAGTTCAATAGGAGGTGCCTTAAATAAATTTGATGGTACAAACTTCACAAGTTACAATTCATTTAATTCAAAACTTACGAGTAATAATATTTATAAATTAACGATTGATCAAACAGAAAATATCTGGCTTGCATTCGAAGGTGGAATAGCCAAATTCGATGGCTCAGAATTTAAATTATTTACAAAAAATAATCATGCTTCATTAAATGTTAATGTCAATTCAATTACTGCAGATTCAAAAATAATATTTGGATCGCGACTGCTGGTTATGGTCTAACTAAATTCGATGGAGTAAACTTTACAAACTATAATTCAACAAATTCGAAACTAAATTACAACACACTTTATTGCCTCGCCATAGACGCATCGGACAATATTTGGATTGGAACAGCTAATGCAGGAATAAATATATATAATAAACAAAAGTTAAGTTCAACCAAAGAGTCTAGCATCACTGAAAATAATCCAAAAATAACAGTTTACCCAAACCCTACATCACAGTATTTTGAAATAGACTTGAATAATTATAAATTCAGTCAAAACAACTTAACATGCTCCATTTTCAATTTACAAGGAAATGAAATTATGCGAAAAAAAATTACTGAATCAGATCTACGTGTAGATATCTCACATCTAAGCAACTCAATCTATTACTATATCATCAGAGAAGAATCAAAAGAAATAAGCTCTGGAAAAATTAATAAAATTTAAAATAGAAAACCTTAAAAACAATGAAAAAGATTAGCAAATTCGGACTTCTCGTTCTACTATCAATAAATTTATTATCTTGCAAAAAAGATGATACAGACATAATTCAAAACAAAAATAAAACGTGTAGACTAACTCAAATCACTGAATCTGCTCTAGGATTCGAATACTCAGGAGAACTGATCTACAACTCAAATGACCAACTAATAGCACGCAAAGAATCTATATTTGGATTTGACTTAAAAAATGAGTATAAATATGTAGGCAATAAAATTCATTTTAACAATATGGAAGCTAGCTTTGATCAAGATAGTAATATAGTCGAATTAAAAATTGATCAAAGCAAGATCTTTAAATTTCATTATGAGTTGAATCGATTAATTCTAAGAGAAAGTTATATTGATGGAATTCTAAATGAGAAAGACAGCTTATTTTGGAACAATATCGGCAATGTAGAAAAAGTACATAAACAAATCTTCAAACCACAAATCAAATCCTATACTGAACTGATCACATATTACCAAAGTGAATCAAGTTCCCAAATTGGATTATCTGAAAGAGATAAAACTAAATATGGAAATGACAGTATACAGGATGTGTTAATTCCCCCTTACTTTAATGACAATGAATTTCCTCAATTAAAACTGGAGTATTAACTAAAAACACACCAATGAAGATTGAAATAGAAAACTATCCTTTTTTCGGAATAGATATTTCAAAACCACGAAGAGATACATATGGAAATATTGATAGTATCGTGATCTCAAGTTTATTCATTAATCAAGAAATAAAACTGAAATGGGAATGTGAATAGGATCCTGTACAAAAAAATCTACTAAGTTTTTTTAGAACTCAATTTATTCAAAAAAATGAGATATAAATTAATATTTATTCTACTTGCGATCATAAACATTATTATTCTCAACAAAATAGCTGAACTACTGCAAAAATTATTACTATCTCAAAAATGGAATTCTTGTCTTTCCAATATTGCACATTATGTGCTTTATTAAAATCATTCGAAACACAATACACATTGCCTTCTCTTAGAAAAATATCTGGTGATACAATTCCGAATTGAATAGCCAATACTTCTGGAACATTATTTTTCCACTAACTAAGCCTATCCAGTCCATTACCAAAAATATAAAAGTCAAAATTACTTGTTTATCCGAAAAATCATCTGCCTTAACACTGCATGATAGCATTACTATTACTATAAGTAAAAAAATAGATATGAAATTTTGATTTAAATTTTCTGTCTCTTTTAGAGATTTTTTAAATTAATTAATAAAATTTACCTTTGTTTAGAGTCATACTTAAACTTCTTAGTTAAGAACTCTAAATTGATCATACTTTAATTTTACAATACTACAAATCCAAATCATTACGAATGAGAATTCCAACTCCTGACTTGTCCCACCTCAATTTAGTTCGGCCATAACACATTGATAATCAATAAAATTTTTTAAATTTTCATAAAAAATTCCGCACTAAGGGGTAATTTTACCTAATGAAAGTTAGAGTAATAACTACAGGATCAAAAGCCAAGGCTGTTCAAGTAGTCAATTACTTTAAATATAAAACTATCGTGCTTAAACATATTGGATCGGCACATGATAGCAAAGAGCTTGGAGAATTAAAACTTTTGGCTTATGAGTGGATTAAAAACTATGTAGGGGAATTATCTTTATTTCCTGATGAAAACCCTAATAATTTGCTTTTAATCAATCATAGCAGTTTTCTTGGAATAAAGTATCGTTTATTTTATGACACTGTATACAGACTAATAGACATTCTAGGTCTAGCAGAACTACCAAGCTTACTTAATGATCTAGTGATAATAAGAATATTTGAGCCAGCATCAAAACTTAGGTCATTAGATCTCTTAGAACAATTCTTTGGAGTAAAACATAATCGTAAAACGTATTACAAGATTGCACCTAAATGCATTGAATTAAAAAATGATGTTGAGAAGAAAATAATCAGATTCGTTGAGTCGGAATACGATTTCAACTATGATCTTCTATTTTATGATGTAACTACATTATACTTTGAAACATTTGAAGAAGACGAATTACGAAAAAATGGATTTTCAAAAGACAACAAATCTCAACAACCTCAAATTCTTGTAGCCTTAATGGTTAGTAAAGAAGGTTTTCCAGTCTCTTATGAAGTATTTGCTGGAAATACCTTTGAGGGACATACGATAATCCCTACTATTACAAAATTTATAGAAAAAAACAAGGTAAAGACTTTTACGGTAGTCGCAGATGCAGCAATGATAAGTACAGAAAACATAGAGCAATTAATACAAAATAAAATTAGCTATATCGTTGGTGCAAGGCTTGGAAATGTGTCATCTGCTTTACTAGATCAAATTGACAGAAGTATTATTAGAGAAGACAGAAAAAGCATAAGAATAAAAACTGACAATGGATATTTAATATGTAGTTATTCTTCTATCAGATATCGAAAGGATAAATATGAAATGGAAAAGCAAATTGAAAAAGCTAAGTTGGTAGTAGAAAAACCATCCAAAGGCAAAAAGCTAAAATTTACACAACTTAAAGATACAAAAATATCACTCAACGAGGCGTTAATTGATAAAAATAGAAAGCTATTAGGAATTAAAGGTTACTATACTAATCTACAAGAAAACGAAGCAAACAATGAGATGATCATAGATAGATATCACGAACTCTACAGAATTGAACAAGCATTTAGAATATCAAAAAACGACCTACAAACAAGACCTATTTTTCATTTTAAAGAAGAACCCATAAAGCTCCATATGCTAATATGTTTTATAGCACTTGTAATTTCAAAACATATTGAACTAAAAACAGGCATCTCGATAAAAAAATTTATTGATGAATCTAAGAAAAATGTTGATGGAGAGATTCATAATCAAGTAACTGATCGGATATTAACGATTAATGCAAAAACCACCTCCAAAATGAATGAATTAATCCTAAAATTATTTCCTCCGCACTAAAAGGGACAAGTCGGGAAAATTGATCAAAGCAAGATCTTTAAATTTCATTATGAGTTGAATCGATTAATTCTAAGAAAGAAGTTATATTGATGGAATTCTAAATGAGAAAGACAGCCTATTTTGGAACAATATCGGCAATGTAGAAAAAGTACATAAACATATCTTCAAACCACTAAATCAAATCCTATACTGAACTGATCACATATTACCAAAGTGAATCAAGTTCCCAAATTGGATTATCTGAAAGAGATAAAACTAAATATGGAAATGACAGTATACAGGATGTTTAATTCCCCCCTTACTTTAATGACAATGAATTTCCTCAATTAAAACTGGAGTATTAACTAAAAACACACCAATGAAGATTGAAATAGAAAACTATCCTTTTTCGGAATAGATATTTCAAAACCACGAAGAGATACATATGGAAATATTGATAGTATCGTGATCTCAAGTTTATTCATTAATCAAGAAATAAAACTGAAATGGGAATGTGAATAGGATCCTGTACAAAAAAATCTACTAAGTTTTTTTAGAACTCAATTTATTCAAAAAAAAATGAGATATAAATTAATATTTATTCTACTTACGATCATAAACATTATTGTTCTCAACAAAAATAGCTGAACTACTGCAAAAATTATTACTATCTCAAAAAATGGAATTCTTGTCTTTCCAATATTGCACAGTATGTGCTTTATTAAAATCATTCGAAACACAATACACATTGCCTTCTCTTAGAAAAATATCTGGTGATACAATTCCGAATTGAATAGCCAATACTTCTGGAACATCATTTTTCCACTAACTAAGCCTATCCAGTCCGTTACCAAAAATATAAAAGTCAAAATTACTTGTTTTTCCGAAAAATCATCTGCCTTAACACTGCATGATAGCATTACTATTACTATAAGTAAAAAATATAGATAATGAAATTTTGATTTATATTTTCTGTCTCTTTTAGAGATTTTTTCAAATTAATTATTAAAATTTAACATTGATTAGAGTTATATTTAAACTTCTTAGTTAAGAACTCTAAATTGATCATACTTTAATTTTTAATACTACAACTCCAAATCGCTTCGAATGAGAATTGCAGCTGATAAACCAAGTACTACTATTTTTAGCTCATTGGAAATATTATTGCTCAAATAAAGTATTCTACGATTATTCAAAGAGAATGCTGCAATAGTTTGACCATTCAAACTATATTCAAAACCAAGATTACCAGCAAGTGCATATTTTAATTGCCCAACTGCCTTATTTATTCCTTTAACTTGAATTTCATTGGTTCCACTATCGATAGCATTGCCGAAAAATCCATATTTGAATAAGCCATCAACATTTTCAAAATTGAATTCCCATTTTGTTGAATCTTCATTATTTAAATAAATAAAACCATAAAATTGGCTTTTGGATTTAATACTCATAATTGGATTTTTGGATTGGTCTAGGACTGGGAACAACTTACGTTCTTCTTTTTCAAAGTTACTGAATGCTAATATATTAGCCTCCAACTTTTCTGGATCCTTTATTGTAAAACTTATTTTTTGACTTGAATTAGAATATTTACTTGAAGAAAATAAAGCTTCTTGAGATTTTGTATGTATCGTTCCTCTCTTAATATCCATTAGCTCATACTCTCCTATTTGCAACTTTTTTCCAAATAAAAACTTACCCCCAGAAATCGGTAGAATAGTCGAACTTGATTTCAATTCTTCAGAAATTACCATTTCTGGAATTGAACAACTGGCAACCATAAATGCTGCAATCAATACGAAATGCAAAATTAGTTTTTTCATAAAATAAATTTTAAAATAAAACTTAAATTAGAAAATTATTCTTGATAGATTGGACAACAATTTCTAAATCCACTTATTATTTCCCATTAGAGCCATCAACAATATATTAGTACCCCTCTAAACAAATAAATATATAATCTAATAAATCTTTTATTCGACTAATTCAAAACCTGCCCAGTAATAAGGATCAGGATATTTTATTCTGATTTGTTTTTGAGCCTTAGTTAGAGCAGTTCTTATATTATGTTTATCTTCCATCCAAAACTCATAAAACAATGTCATAAGTTCATTTGTAGCTTTATCGGGTACAGGCCATAAACTCATTATAATATATTTTACTCCTGCTATTTTAAATGCTCGTTGTAATCCATATATCCCCTCACTTCCTTTTATATCCCCAATCCCAGAATTGCATGCAGAAAGTATTACAAGTTCTGTCGAAGATAAATTCAATTGGGCAATTTCATATGAAGTTAAAATACCATTGTCACTTCCCGTTATAGCAACATTACTTGACCATGCACTGTTAGCTCCAGCCAAAATTAATCCTGATTTCATTAATGGGTGTAAAGCTTCATTTGATTCTGATAAATAAAAGGCGTGAGTGGCGATATGAATTATTATAGGTGAATACTCTTTTTTGCATTGTTGTTTAAAATTAAATTCAGTTGCCATCCCCTCACACCACAAATTAGACTCAAAGCCACTATTCAATAATTTTCGGTGTATATTTTCTGCTTCCTCTTTAGTGCCAGGCAAATACATCCATTGATTACTTTTGCCTCTTGTATTGTGAACGCTAACTTCTGCTATCCCATATGGCCAATTTTCCTTGTTCTTAATGGAATCAGAATAATCATAGTTTAATCCACCAAGAATGAGTGCATTATTATTTTTCATCTTAAAATCAGTCTCTTCAATTAAGGTCAAATTTCGTACTACTTGATTAATTAATTCAAAACTGTCCATGAGATAACAATTTTTACTGAGTTTTATAGCTCCTAAATTTAACTCACTTATAGTCCCAATTGGGCTATAGTATAACTTTTACTCCACTTAAATAAATACTTACTGGTTTCAAATCTTTTCAAAAGATAATGATAATTTGACTTTGAATTGTCCCCGTAATTTAAAGAAATATTTTCTCTAACATTTATAGATTTACTAAGACTGCAATCAATCTTTCCTAAATCAATTATAATTGGAGATACAATACTACTATTATATATTATTACTCCATAATATTGGTCGGTATCTCTTTCCATATTTACTCCATACTTCTTATATTTAATAAACTCTAAAAAAGCTTCATCTTTTTTCATATTATTGACGCTTATTTCATTAGCTTTTAAACCAATAATAGAATCAATTTTTAAATTGTACAATTCTCTTTCTCTAATATTTATCCCATTTTCAATTTCCTCAATTTTACTAACATTTAAATTCCCCGATTGCAACTTGCTTCTAAGAAATGCTAATTCAAACTTAATGCGTCTTGACTCATTAACTACATTTTCAGATTTATTATAAACACTATTGTTCAATAATATTTTATAGTTTAATAATAAATTTTTATATTGTGCCCCAAAACTACAAACGTGTTTTTTAAATTGATCAGAAATATCTTCCCTAACTATTGCTGAATATAAAAGATCAAAATAGGAATCCATTTTAAGCATATAATTTAATACTGTCTCTTCAGAGAAAGATATAAGCATTAAATTAATATCCTCCTCAAGCAAATCCATCAACTTTTCACCAAATTTTTCACTATTTGTTGTTTTATTTATATTTAGGTAATAATTATACAATGTTGATGTACAATGCAGCAAAATTTCTCGTGAACCTTTGGCTTTACTAAGTCCGTAAGCCTGAAGAAATAAATTTTCAGAATCATTATAATCAAAATACCACCTTACTTTACCTAAATTATTCAATAAATTAATATATAATATTGTGTCTTTAATCTCACAACTATTGAATAACAATAGGCTTGAATCCAAATAAATTTTGGACAAATTGTAATTCGAAAGCTTTAAATATTGAGCTCCAAAGTTATTAAAATTTTTTATTAACTCTAGCGTATCTACATATTTAGTAGATTTAATATCTAGGTTATTCTGTCTTAAAGTAAGTATTGCTTCGTTAATCTTCCCCGTATTAGAGTATAATACGGACAAATTATTAAAATACCATTTTTTTAATAGCACTTCGTGACTAAATTTTTCATTACATAAGTCAATACCTTTCTTAAAGTAAAATTCTGCAAAATCGAAATTCTGAATTTTTGTATAATAGCGACCCTTATTCATAATAAAATAAGGGTTTTCCATCAATATCAATTCATCAACATTGCTATTTAATATATTAAACAATGAATCAACTTTATTTAGATCCGTATATTCCAAATATAATGTGATTAAGTTAATCACTGAGCTTACATTTAACAGGAACTCAAAATCCTTTGGTTTAAAGTTTAAACACTGTTCCTCTAGAATATTCTGTGTTTCAGCGAATTTACCCTGGCTAAATAACATAGCTGTTAAATTGCTATATATACTTTTATACAATTCAGAATTTATTCCCAAATAGTTTAATGCCATTTTTTTTGCTAGCATTAAATAGAAAGTAGCTGAATCATAATTCATTAATTTAGATTCTACATTTCCAAGATTACCTAAACATCCAATATAATCAGAAGTTGAATCTAAACTATTCAATTTATAAATATTTAAAGCTTGAAGATAACATTTTTTTGCTGGCAATAGATCATTATTTTGCTTCATTAAAACTCCATATAAAGTTAATGCTTTTGCCAAGGAAATTGAATTAGTATCGGGAATTTTGTTAAAAATATCAATACATGTTTGTAAAGAAGTAAGTGAATTCAACATTTCATTATTTGAAAAATAAAATGCGGCATTTATTCTATAGGCTTCAGCTACTTCACTTGAAAAATGTCCGTATAATACATCTCTAATATCCAATAATTCTGATAAAGTATACCTAGCAATACTATCCTTTCTTAAAGACTTTGCCAATTTCCCCATTAAATAAATAATTTTATCACTTCGCTGATTATATTTACCAAAATAGGTAACATTTCTTTTATATATATTTTCAATTTGCATTAATGTGTGTTCTGTTGGTTTTTTGTTAAACTCAATCTCATAAACATTTAATATACTATCAATTTGTTTACCTATTTCTATTGTATCATTTTTCTGGGAATTTAGAATTGTGCTCGTCCCAAAAAAGAAAATAATTGCTATTCGTAATTTATCGATCATTTGTATAATAATTTGACTTTTATATTTTAAAATAATAGAATATTTATAAATTATTTAACCTTACACTTTTACATTATTCTGACTATAATACTATCAAAAAAAAACCTGAGATGAGAAAATTAAATTAGGGGAAATGAATTTGCATCTAATCTATATCACAAACTAGAATTCGAACCTTCACTTACAACGTGATTCAGAATGCAAGTAATTGTACATTAATCTTCTAATTCAAAGTTAATTCTAAAATAATATTTATTCAATCATATAATTTCGTTTTGAGATTTAATTCACCTTTTATTTTAATTGCACCATTTCAAAGTATTTTCCATAATAGTTAGATACATCTCTCATATAATAAATAAATAGCTCATAATTTGTTCTATATACTTAGTCTAAATTTGTAAATATTCAGCTAACAGTTCTTCAAATTTAAGTTTCAAAATTCCATCCAGTTAACATTTGCTTGAATATTTGGTCAGATAAAAACATTGTTGACTTAGTAGGTATTTAATAATTTGTACCCCAAAAATAGAAATTATTTATACAATATGCAAATTTATTTCTAAATTCATGTCAAGAATACTTTTTAGAAGAAAAAATTTATATTCTACCCAGATCTTAAGTGACCTGATTAGTCCTAACACAACGGGTTGGATGTATTACATAAATAAGTTTGAAGCCCGCTGAGTGGGCTTATATCTGAAGCTGGATAGATAGATATTTATCATAATAAGGTTTTCAGGATGGAAGTACATTACACATCGATTTCTATGTCAGACTAAAAGTGATAAGTAGTAGTTTGAGGAATATAAAGTATATCTACTTTTTAACAGCAAAATTGATGTAGCATAACCAACATCTGCAAGTGTATGCTCTACACCATTCTTCCAATATACTGCTTTTGAATCGTTATTTGCTTTGACTACATCCCCTGTTATATATACATCTTGATCAACAATGACTATATCTTCTGCAGTCGAAATACTTCCACTTAGATATTGAAATTGACCATTTTTCCAATAAACAGCCTTGCTCATACTACTTTTATCTTTTTCAATCCCAACTAGATGAATAATGCTATCCTTTACAAAAATTGAATATGCTACAGTATTATTTACACCTCCAGATAAGTAATTCAGTGAACCATTTTTCCAATAAACTGCTTTATTACCGATATAGCCACAAATATATATATCACTTTCATCTAAAAATATTTTATATGCTATAGAATTATAGGGATCATTATTTTCGAGAGTAATCGCTTCTCCATTTTTCCAGTAGACTGCTCCTTTATCGCTGATACCTCCAGTTATATAAACATCCCCATTGTGTACAATAACATCACTTGCTAGTGAAGCAGGACTATTATTATTTATAACAGGTTGCAGTGGTATTTTTATACTATTTTTCCAATAACCAGCTTCTCTTTTTCCACGATTGTAAAAAGATCCAACAACATAAATATTACTGTTCTCAACATAAATAGCTGAACTTCTACAAAAATTATTACTATCCAAAAATATGGAATTCTTATCTTTCCAATATTGCACAGTATATGCTTTATTAAAATCATTCGAAACACAATACACAATGCCTTCACTTAGAAAAATATCTGATGATTCAATTCCGAATTGATTAGCCAATACTACTGGAACATCATTTTTCCAATAACTTAGTCCATCTGGCCCTTCTCCACAAATATAAATATCATAATTGTTTGAAGGATTTGTCATATCGTCACCCTTATCACTGCAGGATACCAGAATAATTACGACAAGTAAACATAGTATATAAAACTCTGACTTAAATTTTCTGTTTTTCATTTTTTAGAATTTTTGAATACATTAAAAAAATTATAAATATTTAAATGGGTTATACTTTTGAATAGAATAAAATTTAAACTATTTCAGAGAGGATCTCCAAAGCTATCTTCACTAACTCAATCAAAAATTATTCGAAAAAGAATTATCATTTTGACTCTAAAACTGAAAATTAATTCCAAATCCATAATCGGTATAAATCGATGATTTAGCAAAGGAAATGTTACTACCAAAAATAAATTTTACCTTCTTCCCGACTACTAAATAAGGTGCAAAAGAAAAAAAGCCGCCATTTATTTGTTTATAATAAGTATTAGCACTCTCTTTAAGTTTATATGCACCTGGTGTAGTGTAGCTAGGTGTTATGGTGAAGGAAAACAATTCATTTGGCTCAATTGTAATATGTAAAGGAATGGTTGCATTAATGATTTTACCAAAATAATTCATAGTAGGGCCTACAGCTACAGCAAATTTATCATCAGTATTTAAAGTATATTTACCACCAAAAGAGAGACTTCCAAATGAGTTGAGCTTGCAGATGAAGTCAAATTTGTCAGTTACTCCATAATTTATTCCAAATTCAGGTATAAAAGGAGGGAAGCCTTCACCATCTTCTCGAATATTCCCATTTACAGTAATTTTAATATTCGTTTTACCTTCACCAGTGGGTTTTGCTGTTTGATATTGACTAACACTTGCACAAGAAGAAACGAAAATGACCAATGCCCAAAGTGATACAATTTTATTAAACTTATTCATATTTATCAATTTATTTTACTATAATTTATTTTTTAAATGTTAAGACTAAACCAATGCTTTGCCATTTTAAATTTTGTAATTAAAGCACACTTTACCTCTTGCAAGTAATCAAGATTCAACTTCGCCATCTTGCGGAAAATCCGGAGTTATTAGGTGGTTGTGATGGTGTAATTCTAATTCAGTTTGGTTGAGTTTATTGATTTCAAAGGTATCACTATCAAATACAATATTGTTTTGAATTATATGATAAGGAAAAGTGTCAAAAATATAATCTTTAAGGGTTTGATAGTAAAACTTGGAAATCACTTTGCCATCTTTTCGAATATCAAGATATTCTTCTGAATTATAAATTGTAGTGTCTGTTAGAATTTTACCATCTGGATACTTGGTTATTGAATGGTCAATAACAAGGTACCACTTACCAATAATCTGGTCTTGATTAGATGTTTCATCTTTTGAACATGAGCAGAAAGAAGCCAACAATGCAAAATAAAAATTAGTTTTTCATAAATTAAAAAATTTGAATATTAAATAAGCCTTAATAAATTGGACGCACTTTTTGAACCATTTTATTATACTCTATAAGTCAACTATTAGAAATTGGTACCCCTTTTCTAAAATAAATATTTATCTTTATTAATATATTATTCCACCAACACAAAGCCAGCCCATTGATATGGATCGAGTCCTTTATCGCGAAGTTCTTTTTGTGCTGCATGAAAAGCTTCAGGAATGCTCAGCTTTTCTTCCAACCATTTTTATAAAATAAGGTCATCAATATGGATGTTTGTCTATCTGGAACTTGCCAAAGCGACATAATCAAATATTTTGCTCCTGCCATTTTGAATGCCCAATGAAATCCATAAACACTTATTATCCTTATATTTACCAACTCTTGCCCCAACGGAAAGTGAGCATAAAAATCAATTAAACTGAAAAAATACAAATTTGCAAAAAAAAATGCAGACTAGAGGGTACATTTATTTACCAATAACCTCATTCATAATTATTTAGTATAAAGCATCACATAAATAGTATATTTTATGTATTTTGTGTAAAAAAATTATAAAAAGAGTAACGTTTTTAACAATTCAAACACATACATAAATGAAAAAACCATTAATTAAAATATTATTTATTTTTCTAAATTGTTTTTTGATTCAACTTAATAGCCAAAATTTGGATACTGCCCAACAACGTATTCAAATAGATAGTTTGCTAAAACTATCCAGACAATATCTAATTAATAAGTCAAACGATACTTCGATTATACTCATTGGCCAAGCAGCTGCACTTTTGGCCAAAGAAAATAGTACAATGTTACTGGCCAAGATAAATTATACTTATGGAGTTCATTATCAATTGACTGGAAATCCAAAAAAGGCAGAAGAATATTATCT
This sequence comes from Saprospiraceae bacterium, assembly GCA_016710585.1. Taxonomy (GTDB): domain Bacteria; phylum Bacteroidota; class Bacteroidia; order Chitinophagales; family Saprospiraceae; genus Vicinibacter. The sequence continues at coordinate 6,547 of JADJVN010000002.1, read as the reverse complement.
TAAAGCAATCCCTTTTTTTGACAATAAAAATCCACTTTTAGAAAAATCTTATAATAATTTAGGCTTATTATACTCTAATGATATGCAGGATTATGAAAAGGCCAAAAAAGTATATTATAAATTAGCAAAAATTAGAAAAAAACTATACACTGAAGTACATTTAGGTTATGCGGAATGTATGAATAATCTTGGTGCAATCCATGACAAGACTTTTGATTATAAAAAGGCAAAAAATTATTTGAATGAAGCAAAAGCAATTTATCAAAAATTATATGGAATTCAAAGTGAAAAATATGCAGACGTAGTCTATAATTTGGCGGTAGTAGAGTCAAATCTTGGTAATATTCATAACTCTCTCCAACTGTACTATGAAAGTATAAAAATTATTAGCACTGTGACAGGCACTCAGAATCAACTCTATGCAAAATATATGCAGAATCTTGGAGCTGTCTATTTTGCATTATATGATTTTTCAAAAACAGATTCAATTTGGAAAGAAATTTTACCATTCCTAGAGGAGGATACTGTCTCAAATAGAATAGCTTATATTAACCTTTTGAACAATTTTGGCACTTTAAAATTAACCCAACTGAAATATAATGATGCTGAAGTCTATTTCACTAAAGCGCTGGAAATAGCTAAAAATTCTAAGGGAACTACACAAGAAACGATAGCTGGCCTCTATAGTAATCTAGCTGCTTATTATATCAATGTAAATAATCTTGATAAAGCTTATCAATTGATGCAAGATGCACAGACGATATATATTAAAAATTCATTGACATTGACACCCAAATTTTCTAGTTTGCAGTTTTTGTTTGCAACATATTACTCGAAGACAAATCATTCTGAAAAAATAGACAGTTGTATTAATTTATGTATTCAAATAACAGAGAGAATTTACACAAGAGCACATCCATTATTCAATGAATTAGTCTTTAAAATTGCCAATCTTTATTTTGAAATAGAAAAATATAATGTAGCTGAGAATTTATTGGAAATTTCTAGGAAAAATTATAATAATGAATTGAGTAAAAATGAGTTTGATTTAGTAAAGTTAAATATGCTTCAAGCTTCTATTTATTCTAAGAATAATTTAAATAATGAAAGTATCGCCTTGCTAGAAGTTGCTAAATCAATTATTGAAAAAAAGACAGGTAAAAAGAGTGCTCAGTATTTAAAGACTATCCATGACTTAGCAATCAATTTTGAAAAAGCAAAAAATTATAAAAATGCTGAAAAAAATTGGATTGAATATTTTAAAATAAAAAATAATCTCTTATTAGAGGAAACAAATTATTTGACTAATGAAGAGCTAGAGCATTATACTGAAGAATATGCAAATGAAATTAATGAGTTGAATTCAGTCATTTATCATCGAGCTCACAATGAGACTGAGTATGACAGATTATTAAGTTTAAGTTATAATGCAAATTTAATCTACAAAAGACTTTTATTGAATTCTTCCAGTCGTCTATATAATCTATTTGCAGTCCCTGAATCAGTTTTAAGGATAAAAGAGGAAATTAATAATTATCAAAAAAAATTAGCTACTCTCTACACAAACAATAGCTCCAAAAAAGATGAAATTAAGTATATTGAAGATCTAGTTAGGACTAAGGAAAAGTCTTTGGTAAAATACTTATCAGAATATTCTGATGATAATTTAGCTGTTGATTGGAAAGAGGTGAAATCAGCTTTGCATGAAGGAGAAATGGCTATTGAATTTATACATTTTCCATTATTGTTTCCCCACATGCAAGATAGCATAATATATGCTGCCATAATATTGAAATATGGTGAAAATAAACCAAATTTTATTTCTCTTTTTGAAAAAAAAGAATTAGACTTTATACTTACAAATAAAGGTGAGTTTAAATCTGAGTATGTGAATAGCTTGTATGGTAGATCCGATCGAGGTCTTGCCCCTACGGAAAAGAATCAAAAGAGTATTTATGATTTAATATGGTATAAAATAGATTCAAGTGGTTTAGACAAAATAAATACTGTGTACTATTCACCCTCAGGACTATTACACAGGATAAATCTGGCGGCTATTAAATATGGAAAAAGAAATTTTCTGGATGAAAAATATCAATTTGTCAACTTAGGAAGTATGAAACAACTTATTCCTCAAAAAAAAGAAAAAATATATACAAATAAAGATGCAATCCTCATTGGAGGAGTCGATTATAATCTTGACACAATTAATTATGCATTAACCAACAAAGCATATCAAATTCCAGATACATTAAAGATACTAAAATCGGAATATATGTCTGTGGAGGAGATAGTTGCAACAAGAAGCAATAATGAAGAATGGGATGCTTTGGAAGGCACCTCACAAGAAATTAAAAATATTTCACAACATCTGAAGAATAATCAATACTTTGTAATTTCACTTTCTGGACAGGCTGCTAGTGAAGAACGGTTTAAAGCAATTGGTATCAATACAACATCTCCACGCATATTGCACATAAGCACACACGGATTCTTTTTTGATAAAAAATCAAATCCCCAAAAAAACGACAATGAACACCAAGCTATTTTTACAAAAAGTGAAAACCCATTATGGAGATCAGGATTGATAATGGCAGGAGCAAATTATGCTTGGCAAAATAAAGTTCCTTATGGAAATTTTGAAGATGGAATATTAACCGCATACGAGATCGCACATATGAATCTTTCAAATACTGAACTGGTGGTTCTCTCTGCCTGTGAATCCGGATTAGGAGACATCAAAGATAGTGAAGGTGTATATGGTCTTCAACGAGCGTTTAAGATAGCTGGTGCAAAATACATTATGATGAGTCTATGGTCGATACCTGATGAATCAACTCAGCAATTGATGACATTATTCTATAAATTTTGGATGGAATCCCAAATGCCGATACATTTAGCTCTAGAATCTGCTCAACGTGAAATAAGAAAAAAATATTCAAATCCTTTTTATTGGGCTGGATTTGTGATCATGGAATAAGCCATGTTTATTTTTAAACTTATATTTAAACATATATTTAAGTAATACTTAAGTGCTGGATAGAATAATTTTAAGATAGTAATTTCATTTCACTTTATTCTCTTTACTATTATATTTTAGAATATTAAATCTTGACCATATTTCTATGATTTTGCAAATATGGAAGAATAGAAATTATTTGAAGTATAGCTCACAGCCTACAGTTATAAAAAAAATTCACATTAGTATAATTTTAAGTGAAGGCTGAACTATAGGCAGAAAAAATAAAATAATTGAATTAGGAGGGTACTTTTATTAAGAAGATCACTCTTCTAAGAAAAACAGAATATGAAATTATATAAATCCTGTTTAATGACCATTTTGCCTCATTTGCTCATACTCACAACTTTAAAAAGTCAAGTGAATTTAGATTCAAGCTTTTTTAAAGAAAGGGAGATAGCACATATTAAAATAGATGAAAATAATATGCTAAGATTTTCGGAATACCTAAATAAAAAAGATTTAATTCCTTTACATTATACATATAATGACTGCAGTTACAACCACATTTTAAACAATATACTTCGAGATAAAAAAACACTAAGACAAAAAAAAAGAAATGCATTAGGATGGGAGCTGTGGCTGTGCATTTTACTTGGATTTCTTTATCAAGAAAGGTTCTTTGATTTTACTGGACCATTTAGTTGAAGTTTATAGGGACAATATTATACCACAAAAGTTTAATAGACAGATAGGGAAAAAGTTGAAATAGCAAAGAAATTTAAGGCCCTGAATTTTTAATAAATTTAAAATTAGAACAATCTTATTATTTTAATAAAAAATTGAATTATTGTGTAAATATATTTTTAATCTATAAAAAGTAAAAAATGAAAAAGAGTGTTTTTGTAAAAATGATTTTTCTTTTAGCCACGATTTCACAAAGCTGTGTTGCGCCCGTCAACTCGCTTTTTGATAATGCAAGTATGCTTGAAAAAAGAGCTTCAAAAATCCAAGGAAATGTAAGTCATTACAGAGGAGCTGGAAAAGATGTCGAGAAGAAATGGATTGATGAGGGTTCAAACACAAATATTGGACTGGCCTATACTTATGGACTTTCTAATAAAGTTAATCTTGCTGCAAGATATGAGTTTTTAAATGGCAGAACGTATGAAGATAATAGCTTTGGTGCATATGAAAGTTACAAAAACATTGGGCATTATTTGTCTGTTTCTGCTAAAATAAGAATCAAGGATAAAAAAATGGCAGTTTTGATTCCAGTAGAATTTTATTTATTATCAGCAGGTGATGAATCTATAACAACTCAAACTGCTTCTCCCCAATTTATTTATACTTATGAAATAATTAGTTCAAAGTTAGATGTAACTATAGCACCTAAAATTGTGATTCCATTAAGTGAAGCCTTTACAGAGAATGATTACATACCATTTACAGGACTTAATATTGGACTAGGGTTAAGCAAGAATTTATCTAAATACAGTCTGCGACCTGAGCTCGGGATATTGTTCAATCCACAAAGCATATCAGGTTTTAACTATAATTTTGGATTCGGATTTACAGCAAAGCTATAGCCTTATTTTTCTAAAATTGATTTGAATTTAAATTAATACAAGTACAAATTTCAACCTTTCAAATTTATCTTAAGTACTGCAGAGAATATGAGGTTAAAAATTTATCCTGAATTAATCTGGTTTCCATTTTCCATTTAAAATAAATTAATTTTCCATTTAAGGGGTACTTTTATTGTTATAAATTCTCTATTAAGTAAAATCTATAATATGAAAAAAATAATCTTATTCACACTTCTTTTGAGTTCAAGTATTTTACTGATTGCTCAACCCCCAATATATTTAACTCCCAACAGAGGATCATATATATTCAATGCTCCTCCTGATTTTCAGGTATTATCTACAAATTATACTTGTACTGGAAAATTTACTCCAAAAATGTTAGCAAATAGTACTTATACTAGCTATGTATGGAAGTTTGGAAATGGTAGTCAAGCTACAGGATTTAATCCGCCAGTTCAGAATTTTCTGGAAAGAAAGTCATACCCTTGCAGTCTTACTATTAATAATAATGTTGCTTACAAAGTATTAAAAACACTGCGAATTAATTCAACTAATGATACTTGGTATAATTGGCTTACAGATACAAAACCAGATTATTACTTTGAAATGTTCTACAATAATCAAAAAGTATTTGTATCCAATTCATATGATGATAGGAATGCTCCTGTAAGTTTTACATTTCCGATGGCATATTAATTCAACAAGACTTACGACTTGATATTTATGATTATGATGGTGAGTTTAATGCTGATGATTTTCTTGGCTCGATTATTATTCCAGCCAATTATGCTGGAGGAAATATTTCAAATGTTGCCTCTAGTTTAAGTATTGACATCACTACAGCTTCAGTGACTACAAGTACCTATAAGTTCAATATCGATGTGCTAGATCCTGTAGCAAACATAATAAGTTCACCAGTGGATTGCTATAACTTTAAATTAAGTGCAAGTGGATTTGCTTCATATAAATGGAGCACAGGAGCCACGACTTCTGAGATCATTGTTCAGTCTGGAAAATTTGCAGTAACGGTAACTACAGCTGATGGTTGCGTCGCGACAGATACAATTACTACAAATACTACCTTACCAGCTTGCCTACCATAGATTGTACTTCTTCAGCATTATATTGTGGAAATTATTCTACTTCCATCCAATGGTTGGATAAAAATAAAATTGCAATTACAGGACAAACTAATCAGCAATTTGTTCCAAAATCCAATGGCATTTATTATGTTCAATATAGACATTCTACTTCTTGCAACTTAATTTCTAAAGGAGTCTCATGGCCAGATTGCAAATTCATTGTGGCCAATGAAGATCATGTTCTAGAGCTAAATGAGTCTTCAAACATTTTCTACCCTATTCCTACTCACGGAGAATTAAACATTAGCTATAAACTTAAGCTAAAAAAAAAATGCTGAGTTCAGTTTATTCTCAATGGATGGAAAATTAATCATGAAAAAAATATTAACTTCTCATCAAGTCGATTTAGAAAATACAGAAAATGGAACTTATCTCGCTATTCTTAAAAGTGATAATATCGTTTATAAATCTAAAATAATTATTCTCGAATAAGGAATAAATCCACCACTTATAGCCAAAATGTAGCTCTACATTTTGGCTATTTTAATTTTAAATAGAAAGTCGAATAGAATACATTTGAATCTATAATAAGTCCTAAAAATATGCAATCAAAGTTTCCATTCATACTTATAACAATTCATTTTAATAAAAACAAAATTAACAATTCAAATATTTGACAATAAAAGAATCCATAACAGTACAACTGACAATAACTTTCTGAGCATTTATTTGCAATACAAAACAAACCCACATGCATAGTACATACCATGTTTTCATATAAAGAAAAATTAAATTATTAAAAATATTGTTTCTCGCGAAGCTCCAATTGAGTAACGTTTATAAATTCAAATTCGCTGCTATTGGGTATTGATACATTCTTATTTAATTTTTGCTTTGTCCCAAATTTAGTCTATATT
>JADJVN010000001.1 GCA_016710585.1 Saprospiraceae bacterium | reverse complement strand
TTAATTGGAGAGGGATTAAATTCGATATTCAAAAGGATACATTTACTTCTCTATGGCATTCTCCTTTATAGTAAATCTAATTCAAATTTATACTAACGGTGAGCCTACAAATCAAAAGAATAAAATTAATCATTATAAAATATTAAATATGCGTACTCATTCAAAAGAAACTCAAAAGCAGCCTAACTCCAGAAACAGCACGATTCAAATCTTAAAAGAAGGCAACCAGCGGATTTATAAGTAATCCTCTTAAACCCGATCACCGCTTACTCCAACAAGTAAGAAATGAGAAACTTCCACTCTAATTCGTTCCTTTGCAACCATCCTTAGCTGTATCGATAGTCGTACTTCAGCAGAACTTATTTTGACCAAGGATTGGGTGATATTTTTAGTATTAGAATTGCAGGAAATATTTTGAACGAGGATATTTTTAGGCAGTATGGAATTTGCAACAAGAAGTGGTTGGAACAAAAGTGCTTCTGGTAGGACATACCAAATGTGGAGCTATAGTTGGAGCCTGCAATCATGTCGAGAAATGAGCAATCTTACCACATTATTAAATAAGATCCAACCTGCAATTTTAGTGAGAAAAACGAAGAAACAAGAAATGGATCAAATTCTGATTTTGTCAATAATGTCACTGAACTTAATGTGCATTTAACAAATCGAACGTGTGAGAAGAGAAAGTCCAATAATCGCTGAAATGGAAGGGTAGGGTCAAATTAAAATAGTTGGTGGTCTATGATGTTGAGACTGGGAAGTAAGCTTCATGAAGAATTTGCAATAAACAATTAGGTTTACTCAACTTTACAATAATTCATTCTTACAATTTGGAATATATCTATTATTCACGATTATTGTTTTTAGAAATTACAACCCTGAAGTGATTAATAAATATAAAAATTCAACACCAAATTCAGTGAATCTAAATTTTAGTAATAAAATTAATCCTGCAATACTGTATCTATATACTTTAACATTCATTACTCTAATATCATGTAATATGCAAAAGAAATCCGAATTAACAAATAATGAAAAAATGGAAGTTCCTGCAACTAATAAAACTTAAAGGAATCGACATTATTTCTGGTGAAATCAGAAAAGCATTAACCAATTCATTAGATATAGATAAAAATCAAAAAGAATTTTACATTAGATGTTCTGTTCAAGACTATTTTATCAAATTCACCGGATCTGACATAAGTAAAGAACAATTATTGAAATATTTCGATCCTAATAAATTGATCAATCCAATTACCGTCAAGGGTAAAATAGTGCATGGTTTATTGGATACTTGCCCAAACAAAGCTTATACCAAATCAAGGATTGGATATTATGTCGTTATCTACGGCATTGAAGATCAATAAGACTGCATTTAACCAAAGTTTACAATCAAATTTATTTTGATTTATAGGCTCTTGATCCGACGATATAAAATGGCAAGACAAATGGAATATAAACATCTTGTTAAGTAATTGAATATAATAGATAATTAGCTATCTTTGCAGCAAATTAAAGTTCATTATTATGGAGCAAGCAACAGCACATTGCAGTATAAAGTAAGGGAGTCAGTTTGGCCAACTGGGGTCGAAAGAAATAGAACTGGCAGAGGCTGAAATGCCTGGTTTAATGTCATTGGAGTAGATATGCAAATCCAAACTCTGGCTGGAGCAAGAATAGAAGGATGTCTGCATAGGACGATTCAAACAGCAGTGTTAATCGAGACCTTGATAGAACTTGGTGCTGAAGTGGGCTGGTCTTCATGCAATATTTTCTCTCCAAGATCATGCAGCATCGGCAATCGCAGCAGCTGGTATTCCAGTCTATGCATGGAAAGGATGAATAATGAAGAATTTGATTGGTGTATAGAGCAAACATTATTTGCTTTCTCAGACAATCAACCACTAAATATGCGATCCTGATGATGGTGGCGATTTGACTAATCTAGTTTTAGAACCAAATATCCTGAATTAGTGGCAGGGGATACGTGGCATTTCTGAAGAAACAACAACAGGCGTTCACAGATTATATGAAAGATGACAAAGGAACTCTTCCTCTTCCAGCAATCAATATCAACGATTCTGTAACAAAATCAAAATTCGACAATAAATACGGATGTAAAGAATCTATGTGTTGATGCAATAAGAAGAGCTACGGATCTTTGATGGCAGGAAAAGTTGCTGTCGTGGCGGGTTATGGTGACGTAGGTAAAGGTTCTGCTGCTTCTCTAAGAGGCGCGCTGGATGTCGTGTGATCGTAACAGAGATTGATCCTATCTGTGCGCTTCAAGCTGCTATGGACGGATTTCAAGTCATGAAAATGAAAGATGCGGTAAAAGCAGCCAACATCATCGTGACTGCTACAGGAAATTGTGATATCATCACTGGTGAATATTTCAAATTGATGAAAGACAAAACTGTAGTGTGTAATATTGGACATTTTGACAATGAAATAGATGTTGCTTGGTTGAACGATAACTGGGGAAAATCAAAAGTAGAAATAAAGCCACAAGTAGATAAGTATACGGTTGATGGAAAAGACATCATCCTTCTTGCTGAAGGTAGACTAGTGAATCTAGGTTGCGCGACAGGTCACCCTTCATTCGTGATGAGTAATTCATTCACTAATCAATGTTTAGCACAGCTAGAACTTTGGCAGAATGCAAGCCAATATGAAAATAAAGTGTATATGCTCCCTAAGCATCTTGATGAGCAAGTAAGCAAGATTACACCTTGCAAAAAAAAAAAAAAAAAAAAAAAAAAAAATAGGTGTAGAGCTTGAAGAACTTAACAAAAAACAAGCTGATTACATCGGCGTATCACAAGACGGGCCATATAAGCCAGAATACTACAGATATTAATTAAAAAATTTATATTGAAATAAAAGCCATACAAAAATTTGTATGGCTTTTTTAGTTTATAATAGCTCTGACACTAATACATTATTATAAAAATAATAAAAAATGAGGACAAATTAGCGTTACAACTTGCAGATTTACATTCTGGCATTTATTTCGTTCAGTGCACTAATATCGACGGAAGATCAACCATAAAAAAAATGGATAAGAAATTGAAAACAAAAATATTAACAACAAGTTCCATTCGGTGTACAACAATTGTTTGCCATACCCAGATTTCCACAAACTGTTTTTTTCTCCTTTTGAGGAATTCCACAAGCATCTTCTGCCAAACAAGCAGTTGCTTTATTGGTCAGGATAAAATTTTCTCCATTAAATTCAATACCATTTTTCCAATAGTCTCTGTGATATTCTACTTCTATTTCTTCATCAACTATCCCTAATTTACTTTCAGAGAGTTCTATGATTTTCAGCAATTTTAAGCGGTAATAATTTATGCCACACATCTGTAGATTCCCAAAGCTGAAATCCTACTTTTCTTTCAAAGCGTATCGTTCCACCACAGTCTATATACTTTTTATCCACTTGTCCCACTTCATTAATATGAAAATGAGAAGAATGCTTTGCCATTTTCCAAAACGATATTGATGTCTTCAATTTTTTGCAGAACGAGTTTAAATTCAGATAATTTCATTTTACCTTTTTATATATTCAATGTTTACGCTTTTGTCCAGCCACTTTCAAAATTTCTATTTTCCAATTTAGCCATTCTCCAATCCTCGTCTTAATCTTTAACACATTACCTGGAGTTAAAGTCAAGACCAATTCAGAGGCTTCATCTGGTGACTTTCTCAGCCCACTTCTTTCATCATGACCACTGTATCATTTAAGTTCAAATAATACTGACGATGAAGAGCAAAGACTAAACAAACAATACCTAAGACTAAAACAAGATTTTAAAATATGTGTTTCCAATTTTTACCTAATAAGTATGATATACAATGACAATAAATAAATAAGCTAAAACCGAGAAGCCAAACAATGGCTTGAAAACTAAACAAGATATATTTATATTAACGTACCAAGTAAAATTCTGGAAGAATAAATTCTTCAATATTTGCACTTTATTTGCCTGATTCAAGGCTTCTTTACAGATCTCGCAATTGGGCTCCTAATTCTAACGCTATCTCCTGATTCAAGATTGCTTTGGGCCATTGTCTTAATTGATAATATGCAAGACCAATATTATAATTTATTTTTGAATTTCTTCCTGAATACTTTCTAGCTCTAACCATGCCGTAATGCTTGCTCATATTTTCCCTCTTGATATAGTGCAATACTTTATCTGGCTGTTGCCCCTAGGCAATATTCAGTGTCATAAAAACACAAATCAATATCTTAACCACATTTCATTATTTACTCAATAATTTCTTCAAATGTTTTAGGTCTCTCAGCATCACGTGGATTATAGCCTTCAAAAATTTTTCAATTTTCCTTTACTAATTGGCATCATTTGACCTTCTGGCTTAGTAAAAAATCAATATTATTCACCTGCTCCAAACTATCAAAATGCATGATCATGCTACTACATTGTAGTAAGTTTGAACCAATATAAGCTTTGCTATCATCTTGGATAAAATAAACAGATTCAGAATTCCTTTGATCAAACTTCATTCAATTTTTTTCTACAAAAATCTGCTGTGATATTTCTTCCTTTAATTTGGTTTTCTAAACTTTTCGCAGATTGATTTAAAATAAATCCATTGTCATAAAGTTGAATTTGCCGTATCGATTTAAATGCTAACACATATCGATGGTATCTCCAGAGAATTGAGTAGTGTCTGACCATAATACTGGGGTGCCCATCAAACTAAACATAGAGTCCTTTCCATGATAGACTAATGAATCACAAAGTCCTTGGATCCGATTGCTCCGGATCTTTACATTGCTAAATGCTCTCAAAACTTGAAATGTATCTTGCAATCTTACTATTTTCTCAGAATAAAGACTATCCGCAGCAAGAAATAAGGTATCATTATCTAGTCGCGTGGAAATATAGGGGCGATGTCCCTTTGCTTGAAATTTTTGTTCTTTTTTATTATAAAACAAAGTATCGCAATAGATGGAATATCCAGCTGAACTGTCTCGCACTATCACATTTCCCACAGCCTTTCCTTGGTCTGAATCACCGCTGTACAAAAGGGTGATTACCAGTAATCGTTTGCGCTCCTTCAGTGACATGTTCCTTCCGAGACTTCCAAGGCTTGTGTAGATCTATTAAATTTTATTTCATCTCCTTTAAGGTGCGATCGCCTTCTTTATAAAAAAGCATCTTTGTATAGGTATACCCAATTCGTTTTTTCATTAAATGAATACTATCACCTCTGGCTTCTTTAAGACTATCCCTAATCCATGCATTGTCTTTAGTCCGATCGTGCCTTCCTTCGAATTGTAATAAATATTTTCAGCCTCAGCCATCTGACTTCCTCGTCTATATCTCGGATAATTCCCAAAATAAGAGTTCTCCGTTTTTACATCGTGATATCCTTTTTCAGTATAAATTTCAAGATCATTTTCTTGAATAGAAGTTGGTCCTGTAAACCTTACCCGTTCTTGTTTTGCATCATATACTAAAGAATCTGCAAACAAGGTCATTCCACGATCCATTAATACAATGACGCTATCCTTAAAGAATGCCTGTTCTTGCTTTGCAAAATAATAACCTCGCCGACTTTTTAGATTTACACCTTGTGCAAACAATTGTGCACTAGTATAGTAAGACGCGATTCGGTTTTAAGATCATAATTGTGATTATTGGTAAATAAAGTCTTTCCTTATGCTTTAATATGACATTTCCAATAAAATCTGCTTTCTGTATATTTCCATCATAATCTAACGTATCCCAAAAATCGGAAGACTATCACTTTCAACTATCCTCACATTACCTATAGCCCTCCACTTTTTTTTCCTTCTATAACAGCAGAGTCACATAATAAAAAATAACTTATTGTGCTTAACTATGACATTATCACTGAGATATTGGAACTCTTTTTCCATCAAATCTCTCAAATCGAAAAGATCTGCATGAACGACATATACTTTATCTACAGTGTCCTGAACTGGACTCTGCGCCATTCCCGCTATCAAGCAGCCAAAAGACAAACAATAAAGTGAATGATTCTATTCCTTAACATCAAAAAAATAACAACTTATGCTAAAAAGGAAATTTAATAATTTTGTTCATAATTAAGTGAAGTCCTATTTTATTAAATCCAAATTATAATTCCAATAATCTCATCTAAAAACCTAGTTCAGTGAAAAAAAATTATGTACGTTTGGGCTTAAATTCAAAATTGACATGATTCAACGCATTCAAACACTGTGGTTATTACTTTCTGCTATAGGTTTTGGCCTAAATATGTTGCCGAATATCTTTTTACTAAAAACTAAAACTGTGGGTACTGATCTTCTTTCAGACCAATTACTTCAAGCAACAGAGTCAAATTTAAGCTTGGTAGGAACAATTTTAGCCATATTAATGGTATTAATTGCTATCTTTCTATATAAAAGGAGACCACTTCAGTTGATTTTATCCAATCTAGCTTCCATCATCTTTATATTATTAGCGCTTGGTTCCGCGATTTGGTATTGTCAGCAGCAGGGAAAGGTAGGTGAAATTGAACCTGGGATTGGTATTATTTCGGGCCTTTTGGCAATTATTATGATATGGTTGGCATCAAAAGCTATTAAAAAAGATGAAAAACTGGTAAAATCAATGGATAGATTGAGATAATTTAAAAATAGTTTTGCCAAAAATCAAAAATGTACTATTTTTGCCGTCCTTTTAAAAGAGAATTATGGCAAATCATAAATCATCATTGAAACGTATCCGCCAAAACATCGTTACGAGATTGGCGAACAGATATTACAAAAAATCTGCAAGAACTGCGATCCAAAAACTAAAAGAAATGGAATCAAAAGCAGACGCAGTAAAGTTTCTACCCAAAGTAGTAGGAATGATTGATCGATTATCAAAGAAAAACACTTGGCATAAGAATAAAGCTGCCAACTTAAAAAGTGCTTTGATGACAAGAATAGCAAAGATGGCATAAGCAAATCTGCCTAAAAGATAAAAATCGTGCAAATGAGTAATTGTTTGCACGATTTTTTTTTGTTAAATCTCATGGTCAGTTTAACCCAAGATCCACATTAGAATTGACCTACATGAAAATCTGAATAGATATTTACCGTTTGTTCATTCGAATAAAGTCTAATGAGAAATTTTGAGCTTAAAAAAATAAAAAGTCTTGAATTACGACTTTTTGATCTTTAGAACCCAAAGATTCCAATAATTTTATTAAAATCAAGATGGAATTAAAATTACGACACAGTCAGGATCGCATAATTTGTGTGTAGTTTAAATTTTCTATTAACAATCAACTTTCGGATCTATTTTTGAAAAATTTCTAAGTTATATTTTGAGTTTTTAAAATTTAATGTGGAATAACATTATACTTTTGTCTGCATCATTTTCTCCAAGCTCTTTGATTAATCCAATAAAATTTCAATTGGATAAATTATTTTAATCATTTTTAATCACTTGGATCAAATGGATTGAGGCAAAACTTTAATTAATTAAAATAATATATGTATATGATATTCAAGTCATTATATTATTACAAACTATGATATTGGAATTAAAATACAAATTATTTAATAATATATTGCAAAATTCACATTACCCTAGTAAAATATCTTGCAATTAAAAGAAAAAAATAATATAAAATTCTTTGATAATTAGAAAAAACTACATTATATTTGCTTTATAAATACTTCAAAAGAGACGGTATTAAAAAAAGAGTGATTGTTAACAAACGAATAACAATTGCAGTGAACTTTTTAGAATCTCTTGGCGTTGTATTAAGTAATTTAGGGTGTTCTCATAGTGTTATTATTAAGGAGGTCGGGCCGCTCGGTTCCGGCCTCTTTTTTTTGAGTTTGTTATAACACTGATTTCAAAGGATTATAGTAGTTAGTCGACCCTCAAAAAGTCATTTTTCAAGAAATGGCAATTTTTTTAGAAATGGATATCGCTTTTGTCCAGCTCAATAGGCTATAATACAATTGAATAAAAAAGTCAATAAGTGGGCTATTTCGCCACTTATTAACCATTCGCTTAAAGTTCCATGCAGCAGCTGCCAATAATACATTTATTTGGTCTCCAACAATTCCTTTGTAATAATTTCTTGATAGCCTATAATCACTTTTTAAGTGTCCAATAATGGGTTCAATCGATGCTCTTCTTCTAAATCCTTTTCTTAATTTTATTTTTTCTTTTACTGTGTCTGTAGTTTTGTTTCCTGGGATTGTTATTTTTGTGCCTCTTACTTCTTTTACACCTCTGTAACCTCTGTCTGCATATATTTCTTCTAATTGTATTTCAGTTAATCTTTGTTGTTGTTCTATTGCTTGGTCTAACGTATGTGAATCATACACATTTTTTTCATAACTTATAGCTCCTATTATTACACCACTTTCTTTTGTACTCATTATTGATACTTTGTTTCCAAATTCAAATTTTTTATGCTGCTTCCCTTTACTGATACATTGTACATTTGTTTCATGTAGGCTGTATATTTTGTTATTGTCTTGACGTTTTTGAGATAAGACTTTTGAGTATATTTCTAAATCTTGATTACGCTTATTATTTGGCTCTAGTTTTCGCTTTAACTCTCTGACTAAGCGACCTGCTATTGTTTTTATCTTTCTATCTGCTTTTTTAGCTTTCTTTACATTTTTTGGATTGGTACGATGTCTTCTATCTAATTCTAATTTCTTTAAAGTTCTTTTATAGCTTTGGCGCAATTCAATATTTTCTTCTCCTGCTATCTTATGACATTTCTCTATTATTTTTTCATGCAACTTTGCATCTGTTGGGTAAGTTATATTTTTTTCTTGAACGGTGGTATCTACTATGGCTTCTTTCTCTTCTCCATCTTTACCATTAATCCTTATACTTTCTTTGAATATTAATTCAATTCCTTCTGGTCCTATGCGTTTCCTGAATTCAACTAACTCGGTTGATGAACATGGTCGCTTTTGTGAGAATACCTCCTCTCCACATAAGTACTGGTAATAGGCATTTTCTTGCCATTGTTCTACTATGCTTTCGTCGCTAATATTCCTTAAATGTTTTAATATTAACAGACCTACCATTCTTCGGATTGGTTTGCTTGGAGCTCCCTTTTGTCCAGAATAATGAATCTTAAAAGCAGATTCAAAAATTGACCATTTTATTTGATGGCTTAGTATGTACAATGGGTGTTGATGGTTGAGCTGTTCTTCGAAGGTGGAAAATAGACTACCTATATATTTTTCCTTTGTTTGTTGTAACATAATCTGCAAGCTTTTGCATAAAATTAATGCTTTTCTTGCAATTTATTTTCCACTTTTTTCTTACGTGCTTTAATATCTATAGGCACTTTACTGTATTTGAGGGTCGACTAGTTAGTGGTTAGTTGTTAGTGCTTAGTAGTTAGATTGTTATCAATACTTGAAATAAGTTTAGATGAGCGCAGGACTAGAATCTAAGAAGACTATTGTTTCAGAAAATAAGAAAAATGATCAAGTCAACTATACTACGATTTACCGCTGGTTAGCTAAATTTGGGACTATGAAGTGTTAAAAAAACCTCAGGATCAATATCGCTTAAGATTAAAAATGAGTGAGTTGAAAGTGAGTTAAAAAAGTCAACGCTATTCAGGCATCAACCATCAATAACTTTCTACTTTTTACTTTCCACTTACATCTTTTCTGTATTATCTATTTCAACTCTTTCCAAAAGTGAAAACCTAGAATACTGTAAGAAAGATTGTAGTAAAATTTATGAGAACCAATGTTCCGCACATAGGTATTAAGTTCGACAGTTTTACATTCATTTTCTTTGGCCCATTGTTCTATATATTCAAAAAAGAGTATACCAAGTCCTTTAGATTGGTATTCTTTATCTATGAGCACATTGTCCACTTCAAGTTGTTTTCCAGAGTAGAATCTTATCGTAATCCAGCCACTGGAGATTCCGATCAATTTGTCTTCAAGGTAAAGTCCAAAACAATGATAAGTTGGCATCTGAAACATTTGTTGCAAATACTTTTGCAACTGATCTTCAGAGAACTTTGGATTAAGTTGGACCCCTAACTTAGCTATCTCAGGGATTTGATTTTGATTTAATATTTTAAATTGAGGGGCAATATTCATATCAATTTTTTTACAGGAATAAAATGCTTATTTGTTGTGCAAGTTACTAATTGGAATTAAAATGAAACCGAAATACTCTGGAATAGAGTATGTGCATAAAATAAATAATGCCTCCAAGATCATTGGAGGCATATGTAATATGTTAACTGTTGTGATTATTCATTCTTTATGACGATGAATTTAGAATTCAATTTTGGTTGTTGATTTTTTGTAATTTCTAAATAGTATAGTCCTTCTGGCAGTATTGATTTACTGATCAAACAATTGTTTTTTATGCCTTTTTGTGTAAACACAGTTTGACCCATTTGATTCAATATTCGAAGATCAGCCTGATTATATTTCTCATGCAACTTTATAGAAAAAATACCACTATTCGGGTTTGGAATGATTGCCACAAAATCTCTAAATTTATCCACTGGATTTAGTCCAACAGAAATAATATCTTTAAACAATTGGTGGCTGACTTGATTTGTAATTACTGGAGGGTTGTAATCGAAGTAAATTTCAGCTGTATTATGAATTTTACTTCCAAGAATTGCATTTGCATTTGGCTTAATTTTAAATTTAAAATAACCCTGTGATCCGAATTCATTCAATTTTTGAGGAGGAAGCAGGATGTTCAAAAATTTGACTTCAAGCAATCTATCTTCTATGGTGAAAGAAAAATTTGGAGTAGATGCAGATACCATTTCGAATGTAGTAAGATCCAATTTGTCATCCAATTGATCCTTGAGAATCACTTGAAAGGCTGTATCTGTTCCAGTATTTTGGAATCGTATCAAATACTCAATTTTGTCTGACCTGTCGATAATAGAATTGATACCATATCCTTTCGGTGTTCCAGTTTTATCATTTGGATCATAGGAAGTTACTGATTCATTGCATTGTTTATCTACAAATAAGTCTTCATCATCTTCTTTGAACATATTCACATAACCTAAACTCATAAGCACAGAAGGATTCTGTTGGTATTGACAATACTCAACAGCCAACGTTGGTGATGAAAATCCTGGATGATTTTTTACTTGATTTACAAACATACGATAAGTCTTTCCATTCGAAGGACGCTCTATAAATAAATGTTGATTTCTGTTCAACTGAAAGTCAGAACTTTGCATCGGCAAAATATCATCTTCCACAATAAAGTACTGACTTTTTTTCATCCATATCGCCATCTCCTGAATTCCATATATCAAAGATGACTTTATCTTTATCACATTGAGAAGATAATTTGATACTTGCACCATTCCATAAACTACTAGGATTGCAGATCGAATCTGGATAAATATGTGCATCAATACAATGCGTCATGCCTAATTTTGCATTAATACAATCATTCTTAACATTGAGTGTAAACTGCCCTGATTCAAAAATATTAATATCACCTAAGTTATAATAAATATATGGTAATTCAATTCTGTCAGGAGTTTTACTGCTTGATAAAAATTGCAAGTGCGGATCCAATTTCAAGACTACTGAAGCATTACTCGCTGCTTCAGTTCCTGTATTTGAATATTGAATATTATAACTCCAGATTTCACAAAACCGTGGAACGGAATTCAGACTTACGTCAACATTCATCAATGGACATTTTAATAATATTTTTCTGCCGTACTCCAAATTGATTTCCGTTGTTGTGCTGTCTAAATCTACTAAGATCCAATCTGAGCAAACTGTTACATAGGGATTTCTATAATCTATTTTAAAATAATGCTTTCCATAATTTTGTTCTCCCATTAGATAAAAAGATCTATTTCCTCTTGTTACTATTTTGTTATTAAAACTATCAAGTACAACGATATCGTATTCTTTTTCTTCGCCAGAATCATAGATACAATTACTATTTTCATCGTCAAACACAAAAGCAGAGTAAGGTATTTTTTTACAAGATTTGCCAGAACCTTTTACTTGAATTTGATAATCACAAACAGCTCCACTACATCCATCAATAAATAAAGAGTAAACTTTTTCACATTCCAAATTAGCAGCAAATGTAATAGATTTATCTCTGCATATTCCAGAGCAAAATACTGATCTATTTTCATCACATTCCTCTACTAATCCAACTTGCAAACCGTCTCCACTTATTTCACAATTTGAAACATTGATAGTGAACGTGAATAAACCTTCTCTACCTTGAAACTTATACCAAACAGTATTATGAGGAATACCAGTAGAAGAATCTCGACAAGGCAGAAAACCTGTAGGATTTAAAAAGTCTATCAATCTGCAAGTCACTCCATTCAACTCCTGTGGCTCATTCAGAATAGGTGCATCTTCACAAAGCAAGCTATATGCTGGAGTACACTGACTTTGAAGCTTAAAGCAGAGCACAAGGCTCAATAAAAAGGAAAGTAAAAGTTTATGTTTCATGATAATTATGTTTTAAAATTATAATATTATATTCGTTTAATAATATTGATGCTACAAATGTAGATAGTGCTGTATGTCTTGACAAGTAAAAATTCCGTAATTTGTAGCCAATAATTAATAACAAATTTGCATAATTTATTGATTATAAAATATTTATAATATTTTTTTGTAATTAAAATGAAAGAAAAAAATACTTTTTTAGAGCTTTATTTTATTCTAAATGAGGAAGCAAAAACTAAATTTTCTGCATTTTTGAAAAGACATGATGAAAATTATTATGCAGAATTTCAAAAAATTAAGGGTATTCTGAGTAGAAAAAACAGAGATATTGCGACAATTAAACTCCACGTCTTTGAAAAATTATATCCCAATTTGGAATATAAAGATGTCAGCATTCGGCTGCTCTTTTCTGACTTATTATCTTGTTTAAAAAGATTTCTTTATTATGATCAAAATCAACAGCAACTTGAATATCATATCGAATTAAATTTTATAAAATTTCTGCGGAATAATAATCAAAATAGACTGTTTGAAAATCAACATACTACTATTCTAAAAAAATTAGATATACAAGATTCACTACTATCGTTAAAATTTGAGAAAAAATATGAAGTGAATTATGAGCTCTGCCAATTTGAATCTACAACAAATAGATTCAATCATACCAATTTCAATTCATTGATTGAAAATTTAGATATCTCTCATCTCATTAAAAAATTACATCATTATATTGAGTTACTTACGATTGAATCCATCAGTTCCAGCTCTATACAGTTCCCATTAATTATAGAAAGTATCGATTTGATTTATTCAAAAAAGTGGGACGAGATTCCAGAAATTTCAATTTATTTAAAGGCTATAAAATTGATTAAAAATTCAGAAGACGAAAACAATTTTTTTGCTTTCAAAGAATTGATGAATTCCAATTCGCTGAATTGGGGATTGAACGAGTTTCAGTTTTTTGGAAAAATTGCATTAAATTATTGTATCAAAAAAATTAACCAATTTCATGCAGAGTTTTATGTCGAAACACTTCATTTATACAATCATGGCGTCACTCATAAATGGCTTCTTGAGAATGGCAAAATGAACGGTGCAACATATAAAAATATCATATCCCTCTGTATTCGAATGAAAGAAATAGAACAAGCTGAATATTATCTTGAATCCTATAAACCATTAATCAACGAAGACATCAGCGAGAGCTATTATCAATTCAATAAAGCTAGAATCCATAAAGAAAAACAAGAATATAAAAAAGCATTAGTTCTTCTAAATTCAAATATTTTTAAAGACCCATTGATCGAAGTCAATGCTCGAATTGAAGTGATCAAAATATTATTTGAACAAAAAGATTATGAGCTTTGCATTAATAAAGTACAATCTGTAATGAATTGGATTAAGCGCAATAAAGAACTTGGTTACCATAGAGAATACTATATCAATTTTTTAAAATTAACTTTGCGTGTTTGTAATTCCGCTTTTAATGGAACTAAAGAAGAGAGAAAAGAATTAGTAAAAATGATTAAGGCCGAAGCAAAAATGGTAGAAAAATCTTGGTTGATAGATCAATTTGCTAAAACAATGAACTAATCCAAATATACAAGCATCCATATTTTATTTCCTTTTTCCCTATCTATGAGGCTTCTTTCCCTCGCTGCGTCTTTCAAATCCGCCTTCACCCCATATTCATTTCTACCTACCTTTTGTTCTGTAGCCTCTTGTATTCGTACAGGACGAGCTTTAAACTAGTTGCTCAAAACAAACTAAGGAAAAAATATTTTTCTCGTCACCTTGCCGTCAGACTTGATAATAAAGAAACCAGAAAGATCATGTAAATTGATATTTATTGAATTTGTGACTAAGTGTATTCTTCCTTGAAGATCCACCAATTCTACCAGCTCTGCATTGGGGTTGATGATCATGTGATTCTGTATTTCTATTGAAGAACTAACAGAATATTCTTTGTAGCCAGTTGCAATCAAACAATCCTTTGATGTATTGTAACAGGATTTCATATCTTTCAAATAACTATTTATTGATAGAATCGAAGCAGGAGACAAATTTTCTGTAGTATTGCCTGAAGACATTAAGTATCCAGGAAGGGAATCTGTTGCGACCATAAAACTTCTTAGAAAAAATCTAGCTAAGCTAAGTACTTCAACCGCTTTATTATTCTTAAAAGACATCAGTTGTATTCCTAATGGTGACTTAGTGCATGGATTGTTGCCAATGAATGCAGTGCCCAATATTGGGTCTGCGCCATCTTTTACATATATACAAACATCGGTTATATCTTTCACCTGAGTTTTGAGGTATGTTGAAAAACTCACGATTAATTTATTGATATCTGTATTTGCTGTCCATGATTCATCAACTAGGGTTACTGATTCAATTTCATATACAAAATCAGCATTCAAATCATGTCGATTCAATATTCGGGCAACATCAACATAGTATCCTTTGAGTATTTCTTGAATATTAGGATTGGTGTTTTTAAAATTTGTAGTACAATAAAGTCTCAATTTGATTTTTACACAATCTTGCGCGATTGCTGAATCGGAAAACAGGAATAAAATGAAATAAAGTATAATTTTTTTCATATTGAATATTTTTGGATTATTTTTTAAGCATCTAACTATAGAGTACTGTAATAATTAAATAAAAGCTGCATGACACTTAAATTATTTTATCTCAATAGCTAAATAATAAAAAAAAATCCCATTGCCAATAAACAGCAATGGGATCAAAACTTATATCTATTAGAATTTATTTCCTCTTTCCCCTATGAGGCTTCTTTCCCTCACTGCGTCTTTCAAATCCGCCTCCACCTCCATGTTCGTTTCTGCCTTCCTTTTGCTCTGTAGCCTCTTGAATGCGCACAGGACGTCCCTTGAACTGAGCTGTACTACTTGCTACCAACTTGGCCGCGCTTTCAGCGTCCGTCATAAAAAATGAATATACGCCTTTCATTTCGATATCTCGTATAGCTCTGCCGCTAACTTTGGTCTGCTTGAATATGATTTCTCTAATCTCATCATATTTAAGATTATCTTTTTTACCAAGATTGACAAAAAGCCTTACATCACCTGAATTATTTGATCTCGGTGAATTTGTTCTTTGCGATCCGCCACCAGTGCGTGTCAAGCCACCAGAAGAAGTCCTGGTAGGGCTTCTCTCTTCCAGATTCAAGTCTGGTGCATCAACATATTGTTTGGTATATTTTGATAATTCTCTTTCTAGAATCTTTTGAATTAAATCTGCTTGCTCCATTTTCATTAATGGCCAGATCCATTCATTTTTAAATTTTACAGGAACTTTCTCTTCATCGTTTTCAACAAATTCTGCTATAAAACTTTGAATTCTCGCCTCCATTAATTCTTCTCCACTTGGGATAGTATAACGCTCAAATTTTAGTTTAGCGATTTTTTCGATTTGATGCAGCTTATAGGCTTCCTTGGAGTGAAGCAATGCAATTGAAATTCCCTTCTGTCCAGCTCTCGCCGTACGTCCTGATCGATGTGTATAATTCTCAATATCATCAGGTAGATGGTAGTGAATAATATGAGTAAGATTTTTTACGTCAATACCTCTTGCCGCAACATCTGTAGCCATCAATACCTGCACAGATTTGTGACGGAATCTGAGCATCACTTTTTCCCTTTGTGCTTGAGCAAGGTCTCCATGTAGACAATCTGCATGATAACCCTCTTTGACTAAATGATCTGAAAGGTCCTGAGTCTCCATTTTGGTTGTACAAAATACAATTCCATAGAATTCAGGATTAAAATCTATTATACGCTTCAACGCGGCATATTTATGCTTTGCTTGAACTACAGCATATTGATGTGATATATTGGTCGAAGCAGAATTTTTATGACCTATCGTAATTTCTATTGGATTGCTGAGATAGGTATTGGCTATTTTGCGAATGTCTGGTGACATGGTCGCAGAGAACAGACCTACTTTTTTCTCAGCGGGAGTAAATCCTAGAATATTCTCAATATCTTCTCGAAATCCCATGTTAAGCATTTCATCTGCTTCATCTAGGATTACAGTTCTTATCTTATTTATTTTGATCGCTTTTCTATCAAGGAGGTCTATCAGTCTCCCTGGAGTGGCGACGACGATTTGGGCGCCTTGTCTCAGTTCTCTTATCTGCATGGTGATGCTGCTACCACCATAAACTGCGACACTTCTTATTCCTTTTAAGAACTTGCCAAAATTACGCAAGTCATTGTAGATTTGAAGTGCTAACTCTCTAGTTGGAGAAACAATGAGAGCCTGAACATTTTCATCATTGGGATCGATATTTTGTAAAATAGGGAGTCCATATGCGGCTGTTTTGCCCGTTCCAGTTTGGGCCAAAGCAATAATATCTTGTTCTGAAGCTAAGAATGCTGGTATAGCTTTTTCTTGTATTTCTGTGGGCTGAACGAATCCCATTTGATCGAGAGCTTGACAGATGCGTTCATCGAGCCCCATATTTTTAAATTCCATAAAACGAATAAACTTCTAAATAATAAATAAAGGAAAATGCCTGGATAAGTTTTAATTCCAGGCATTTTTATACAATCTTATATTTTAAACTAAAGTCAATTTCTGACTCAGATGTTTTCTAAAATCTGTTTTTTGCTTAAAATCTTCTACGATCTCTATCTCTTGGTCCACCTCCGTTATTACCGAAAGGCTTTCTGTCTCGATTGCCACCGCCGCCGCCGCCAAATGGTGGTCTTTCACGTTTTTCAGGTGGTTGAGCTTCAGATACAGAAATGTTTCTGTCGTTGATTGCTTTTTGGTTTAATTGGTTGATAGCTTCTCTAGCTTCGTCATCATTTGACATTTCTACAAAAGCAAATCCTTTGGATCGACCAGTAAACTTGTCAGTAATTAACTTTACTGAGCTAACTGCTCCAAACTCGCTAAACATTGCCGTGATCTGGCTTTCCTTAACAGCATAGTCAAGGTTTCCTACGTAAAGATTCATTGATAATTAATTAAATGGATAAAATGATTTTTTATTTTTGAAAAGGAATAATCTCATATTGCGAAATTATGAATTTTATTAGTAATTTTTCTGAGGGCCATTATTGAAAATCAAAGATACGCCAATTTGATTGAATTTACCTAAAGAATTTGTAGTTATTGCTGTATTTAACAACCTTTCACTCAATTTTGAAAGATTTATACTATTCCAGTTGACAAAATAATAAGGTTGAATGGTAATACCCAAATAACTTCTTGTGGGTAAATTGATATTGAGATAAAAGTGGCTTCCCCAATTATCTTCTGATAAAAACTGTGTTTTTTTCTTCTGTCCAGTGGCTCTGTCCTTCACTTGAAAGAGTCCATAATCCAGACTTGTGCCTAGTGACAAAAAGTTCCAGCAGTCTCAATATTAAATCCAAAACTCTGATATTTATAAAATAATTCATACTGATACTCCGTATTATTGCTTGGCTGGATTCCCTCTGAGATTAGTCCTTTACCCCTATTTTTCCAATTCAAACCTATTGCAATATTCTCAAAACTGTACTTTGCACCTAGTACGATTCCATGAAAAAATTGTAGATCGCTCAAGGGCTTGCTCATCCAGCTATTTTCCTTATTGTAAAGATCTAATATCTGATTATTTACCGTAGGATTGGTGTAGGCAGCGCCATATCCAATCTGTATGTTAAATTGGGCAAATTGAACTTGAATTAAAATGAAAAAACAGATAATTGTATACAATAAAGCCTTCATACATTCTTTGTTAACATGCAAATATAACAAACAAATATAATATATAAGTTATTTTATTTTAGAAATTTCTATAATTTTAATCATTATCCATGTCCAGCCTTAAAAAATGTCTATATTTTCATTTCTATAGAAATAATATATTTAGCAATTATTTAATTTAAAGTTTGCCCTCATTCTGAAAATAAAGTCTAACTTTGGGATCAAATTAAATACTTTATCATTGCCACAAAGCGAGATTGTTTTAAATATTGAGAATATTGATCCTTTACTATTTTATGGTGAAAATAACGTAAAGATTAACTTATTAAAAAAAGCATTTCCTGATTTAACTATTACTTCTAGAGGAAATCAAATCAAATTAATTGGAGATAAAAAAGATAGCCAAGAAGCCAAATCTAAAATAGAATGGATGGTCAAGATCCTTCGAGATACAAAGGAATTGTCAGTACATGCTGTAGAAGATTTACTCCAAGGGGTCAATCCATATTCCAATAAAATTGCGCCAAGCGAGAATAAAAAGGTGATTCTTCATGGCAGAGATGGAAAGTCAATTTATGCTAAGACAAAGAATCAACAGATTCTCGTAGAAGCCGTAGAAAATAGTGATATTACTTTTGTTATCGGCCCAGCGGGAACAGGAAAGACATATACTGCAGTAGCCTTGGCAGTAAGAGCATTAAAAAATAAAGAGGTCAAAAAAATTATATTGACTAGGCCCGCAGTTGAAGCTGGAGAGTCTTTGGGATTCTTGCCTGGAGATCTTAAAGAAAAAATTGACCCCTATTTAAGGCCTTTATACGATGCCTTGGACGATATGATTCCAGCTGAACGCTTAGCTCAATTCATGGAATCGAGAGTTATAGAAATCGCACCACTGGCATTCATGAGAGGAAGAACGCTTGATAATGCATACATCATCTTAGATGAAGCGCAAAACTGTACTCCAGTTCAGTTAAAAATGTTCTTGACCAGATTAGGACCATCCGCCAAAGCTATTATCACCGGAGACCTCACACAGATAGATCTTCCATACCATCAAAAATCTGGTTTAAAAGATGCAACTTATAGACTTCAAAATATTCACGGGATAAAGACTGTGTATTTGAGTCGTGAAGACGTCGTGCGCCATAGATTAGTAAAGGAAATATTAAAAGCTTATGAGGATGAGCGGATGAGAAAAGAAAATATGGCATTTTCTGAATCAGCAAATAAAACTACTGAAGAAGAATAGTATTTGTAGTATGGATTTTTATAATAGCTATTAAATAAGCTATCAATCTATAATTGTGATAGATATATTTGAATAAATCAACTATTCAAATAAAAATTAAATTTTCACTTAAAGAAAAATAATGACAATAAGATTCAGCATTCCTGCTGAGCTATTATTTATCTCCTGATGGTGTGATGTGTACAAATGTCCTGTCTAGTCTTCCCTTCTTGAAGCTTACAGATCCATCAGTCAATGCATATAATGTAAAGTCTTTACCCACGCCTACATTATTACCTGCATGATATTTTGTTCCTTTTTGACGAACTAAAATATTTCCAGACAAAGCTGCCTGACCTGCATATAATTTTATACCCGGACGTTTACTATTACTATCCCGTCCGTTACTAGTACTACCTTCACCTTTCTTATGAGCCATGTCTTAAAATTTTTATGATTATGCGATGATGGATTCTATTTTAATATGAGAGAACTGTTGTCTGTGACCATTCTTCTTCTCATATCCTTTTCTCTTATTCTTTTTATAAACGATTACCTTGTCCCCTTGAACATGATCTAACACAGTAGCTTCAATTCTAGCACCGCTTACCTTAGGTGTACCTACTGTAGCACCGTTATCAGATGCAATCATCAATACATCATCAAAGTTGATTTTATCACCTTTTTCTGCATCTAATCGATGAACATATACTTTTTGTCCTGCGGCAACTTTAAACTGTTGTCCTGCTATACTTACTATCGCTACCATATTATAAGGTCTTTAAAAATGGATTGCAAAGATAAGTCAAGCTTTTGGCTCTACAAAATAATTTTGCAAATAAAATGATAATGTTGAAAATCAAGCAATTATATTAATATAAGGACTAATATATCCCATGTTTTTTATCAATTTAGGTCTAAAAGTTTAAGCTTACAACAATGCTGCCCCAATTACTCCAGCGCTATCGCCAAGTTTTGGCTTGACAAATTTTGTCTTCAGTTCATTATTAAATAGATGCTTCAATACTTCAGCTGGCCCTCTTTCATAGATTACATCAAGATTACCTACACCTCCACCTATCACGATGATCTCTGGATCGATAATATTTACAACTGTTGCTACAGCCTTTCCAAAATAATGGATTAATCGGTCTATCACCAGAATTGCATTGGGATCATCCTTTAAGTATAAATCATAAATATCCTTTAAGCTCATCTTTACTCCAGTCAATTTCATGTAAAACCGCTCCAAAGAAGGACCAGAGATAAAAGTCTCTACACAAGCTGTCTGACCACAATAACATTTATCTCCGGTTTCATCCAATCGATTATGCCCCATTCTCCACCTATACCATGTTTCCCTTGTATTACTCGACCATTGACCACAACACCACTTCCTACCCCCGTTCCCATTATAACACCAAATACCACTTCTGGACTCTTGACAATATCAGGTACCACACCTAGTAAAGCTTCTGCAATAGCAAAACAATTTGCATCATTTGCCATAGTAACTTTACAATTCAAAGCTTTCTCCAAATCTATGTTCATAGGTTTTCCAATAATACATTGCGTATTACTATTTTTTATTAGTTTGGTGTCAGTATCTATAATTCCTGGTGTACCGACTCCTATATGCTTTGGTCTATGTCCTATTTTTTCGACCAATAAATCCACAAGCTTTTTAAACTGACCTATCACATGGTCATAGCCCATAGACTGCTCTGTAGGCACCCTTATTCGTTCCAATATCTTAAATTCTGGTTCCCTCACCAAAACCACTCCCTCGATTTTAGTGCCCCCCATATCAATACCCCAATAAGTCTTTTCCATTTAACTGAATTCTAGGCGAATATAGGACTGTAATCTAGAAGTACAATGGATCAAATCCTTTTATTATCAAATAATCAAAAAGTATCTGGATCAAAAATTTTAATACTAAAGGAGTATTAATTAAAAAGCCTAGCTTCAAAGAAACTAGGCTTTATCACTTTATAATTTATATTAAATTATTTCTTTGTCTCGTCCATGAGTTCGTTTTTCTCCATAGGGACTTCTTCAGACTTCTTCATTTTTGGACTTGGTTTTGAAAACAAATCGTAAGATAAAGTTACTTCATGTGAGCCATTATTGAAGCTTTGAAAATCATAATAACTTTGATCATAAGAATAATAAAACTTTAATTTCTCGATTCTAACTCCTCCAAGGAATAGAATTCGATGCCATGAAGGACCAAAACTATAGGTAAATCCTGCAATCAATCGATCATCGATCATCTTTGCTACCATATTTAAATCTGTACCAAAAGGTACATCGCTTATTTTTCTAAGAACGATTGATGGTTCTATTTTCATTCTATAAGATTCTACATTCCATACAGAACCTAAAAAAGCTGTAAAAGCTACAGGTCTTTTTTCGTCTGTCACTGGAACTGCTCCATCCAATCTTGTCTCTACCAAATGCGGGAGAGAAAGACCAAATCGATATTTATTTGAAAACTCAGCCCAAAATCCTAAATCAGCAGCAAAAAATGATTCTCCATTCAAAGCATCGTTTATCAAAACATCTGGACCTTGATGTAATGGATCTGTGATGGCTTCATTATCAAGACTATATTGGATATATTTTCCAGCCAAGCCTAGAGAAAAGCGATTAGCTCCAGATCGGAAATTGTAAGCATAATTACCCTGTCCAATAAAACGATTTGCAACTCCGAAATTGTCAATTTGTAGAATTCCTCCAAGACCCATATTGCTCACTGGTGCTGCATTTAAAGCAAAAGTTAGCGTATTTGGAGCTCCTGGAAATCCTGCCCATAAATTGCGATAATTAAAAAGAATATTCCCTCTCTCTTCAAATCCAGTATGAGCTGGATTTGTTAAATAAGGGTTGAGATGTGAGTGATTGTAAATTGCTGCCGACTTATGTGCGATTGCAAAATCTTGTGCATAATTCTTTGTGAATATGCAGCCAACAAAAGCGATGAAAAATATTATTTTTGATTTCATTTTTTTCCTTTTAATAAATTTACAAATTATCGCACTACAGTTACCGTACCTTTGTGATAAACATCATTTTTTCCTGGCTCTTTAACTAATAAGACCCACATATACGTGCCTTCATTCAACTCATTACCCTCTTGATCTTTTGCATTCCATGTATTGAGATAATTAACTGCTGTATAGACTTGTTTTCCCCATCTGTTGTAGATATATAATACATTATCAACATCTCCTACACATGCGATTTCTAAATAGTCATTATATCCATCATCATTTGGAGAAATAGCCAATCTACCAGAGTAACAATTGGCATTATTGGTGCCTTGAATACAAACAGTAAATTGTTCCACGGAAGTACAACCATTATTATCAGTGACTGTAATAGAGCAAGAGCCAGATGCTAATGCTGTAGCAATATTGCCTGTTTCTGCATTGCACCATTTATATGTATATGGTTTGGTTCCACCTGAAACTACTGCTTCATAAGATCCGTCGCTGGTAGCATTATCTGAAGCACAACTAACGCGTCTAACAGATACTGATAATCCTGTGATATCCGAAATTGTAAGGCCTGAGGATATCGCTGTATTCCCTTTATTGTCTGTAACAGTAACAGTATAGGTTTTTCCTGGACATAGATCTGTTGCTATAGATGAATTCAAATTATTGTTGTGTGACCATTTATAAATGTATGGAGCTGTACCGCCACTTGCAGAAGCGATAATTCTGCCATCACAAGAGCCTTTACAACTGATTGCGCTGCCATTGCTCTTTGGATCTATTGCAAGTGTCACCTTCACTGTATCTTGATTTCCAGTGCTTCCATTCATGACTAATATCTCAATATTCTGAGTACAATTATTTCTATCGGTAACACAAACTGTATATGCTCCATCAACAAGGGTAGGATTGGTACCAGTTCCTACGATCTGGTTTTGTGCATTTTTCCAAGCAATCGTATAAGGAGAAGTACCTCCTGTAACAATTACCTCTGGTTTTTTTCCATTCTGTTGTATGACTATAGTTGTCGGCTGATTTAAAACAAAAGACATTGTATCAGTTTCCCCTTTTCCATCTATCACTGTAACTTTCCATAGACCAGCACAAAGATTACGAGCAGGGTTCGTTGTAACTGTTCCAGAAGGGCCACTCCAATTATAATTAAAAGGGATAATTCCACCAGAGATATCGACTTGTAATGCTCCTGTACATTCACCAAAACATTTGATCGAGTCTACCATTCTGATACCAGTAATATTTATAGTATCTATAAACGGAGAAATCTTAAAAGTATCCCTTTTTGTACAACCTTTTGAATCTGTAACGATAACAAAGTAACTACCAACTGCAAGGTTAGCTAAAATATTGGTTACTCCTATTTTCAAATTAGGATTGGTTACTCTGAACCATTCATATTTATACCCTGGTGTACCACCTGAAACTGTTAACTCAATTTTACCATCAGATTTTCCAACGCCTGATACATCCATTACACTAGCTGTACATGTTATTGGTTCAACGTCTTTTATCGTAACCAAAGGACATTGAGATTGAGCATTTGCATTACCTACATCTCTGAATCTCAATCTGTATTCACCAGGACATAATCCAGTAGGATCTTGCACAGTACTTACTACGCCTGTAGGCGCTGGGTTTATTCTAATCCACTCATAAGTGAATCCGACACCTGATCCTCCACCAAGAGTGACACCTGCTCTTCCATCACATACACCATTGCAAGTAATTCCTACAGCTGAATCGATAACACATGTCGTAGGGGCTACTCCACAACGGATTTCAATATTGCCCTCAACTTTATTTATTGCAAGCATACCATTGCAATTGCTAAATTCTAAGGCACTCTGAAGTGGCAAAAAGCTTAATTTGGTATTTACTGTACATTTTCCAATAACATCAAAACATACTAGAAACATATGTGTACCAGTTGCTAAAGTTTGTCTCGGTGCAGTACTGTTATCCCATATTATATTTAAATTATTCCCCACAACATTCACATTTGAATTTCCAAATGGAGTGATTTTAGGATCATTTATTGCTTTAAATTTAAGCAATGTCGTATCAAATCTTAATGCAAACTGGAATGACTCCATACAGGTAAATCCATCTACTAATATAGGAACACATAATTCACCACCTTCATTTGCAAATGTATCTCTATAATAAAGCTTTAATGTTTCTTGAACACTCCCAACAATGGTAAATTTTCCAGATTCATATTTTCCAGGAATAATATTGCTATCGTGGTCTGAAAGCTCCAATACAACTGGCGTATTGCCAAAAGTGATAGCAGTGGAACTATTTATTGGACCAACACCTTTTATACCTATTTTAAAAATGACATAATTATCTGGAAGGGTTACCCCTGTTGTATTGTTATTATTGAAAATATAACTAACACCATTTTTATTCGTTAAACCATTGAATGCAAAATCAAATCTTGATACAAAAGTTGAATCCGACCCAGCATATTCCCCTATTGCAGGATCCCAAGTTAGTGTACCCTGTCCGGACTCCATGTTTTTAAAATTCTTTACTGAGATACTGATATAAGTAATGCCATTTTGAGGTCCCGATTCAATAGAAGCAATCAAGGTTACATCAGTAGAAGGTCCTCCTCCTGTGCCACCTGCACAACCTGGTCCATTGATTTTTACTTTACCAATTCCACCTACTGAATTAAAACTTAAAGGATTGTCGTTCTCATCAATAAATTCAATTGGGGTAGGTTTATTGTCCAATTTTACAAAGCTGGAATCACATTGTTTGCCTATTAATTTAAATTTAAGTGAGAATACAGATTCATTAGCAGGGATTGTATTGGATTTACCTGCATCATTATTCCAAGAGACTGCTAGCTGTCCATTGATTAAACGGGTATTTCTCCACATATCAAAATCCTGTACCGAAACGTTTGAAATAGTGGGATGCCTATCCCCCCATCCTACATATTGCAGTACTAAAGAATCATAAGTTACCGAATACTGAAAAGAACTAATTTTGGTGAAATTATCTATATTTACGGTTACGCTGACGGTGTCTCCTACATTCCCGTTAATTGATCCAAAATTTACCTTGACCTGACTATTTCCAACAAATGAAAAAGCGATCAAGATTAAAAAGACTAAATTTTTCATAGATTACTGTTTTTTGGTCAAATGCTTACGCACAAACACTTACAAAGATATAAATACTTTAATAATTAACTAAATGAATATAATAATTTTTAATAATATTTTAATTCTTATGACATAAAATATTGGCTTTCAAGAATAAAATGGGCTAAATGGATGATTTGTTCAAATTGTTTTCTAAAATGTAATATGCAAAAAACCTGAATCCGCTGTCTGCGGATTCAGGTAAAATAATACTGCATTTACTCAATCCTTATCACCGGATTAAAACCATTTTCTTTGTTTCTGTATACTGACTAGTGTTCATCTGGATAAAATATACTCCAGCTTTACCTAGTTCATTTTTCGTAATTTTGAATTCATTTTTGCCCATTGAAGCTTCTTTATCAAAATTTCTTATCACTTTACCATCCAAATCAAAGATCACAAAATTAACTGATTGTGCTTCATTGACACTGTATGAAACCGTTGTTTCATTGGTAAATGGATTTGGTGTATTTTGATCTAAACTATTTTCAATAGCAAGGGCTTTTTTATCAGCATCTCTTTGCTCTAATCTTATCGTCAATGCTTCATTATTCTCATCATAAGCTTCTGCACTTAGATCACTATAAGCTAATCCTAGTGACTTGATCAGTGCAGCATTCATTTTACTTGATTTAAAATGAAGTGTAAATAAAGTTTGACCCTTCGTAAAGTTTATCGCATCATCATTTACTTGTGATATTCGAACTTTATTGTCTATCTGATTATAATTTTCAGAACTTAAGTTTAATACTCCGCTAGTAATCTTTTCAAACTCAAGCTCAGCTGCAAATTCAAATGACATTTGCAATCCTGACAGTAATTGATTTTGATTAATAGATACTGGAACTTCCACTTCATTTCCTGTTATTTTTATATCTTCATTCTTAATCACTAATGATAAAGCACCATTTGTTCTAGTCTTCAAACCTTGAGCACTTCCCACATCAACATTACCAGTCATATCTCCAATTTTTATTGCATAAAAATTCATGTTCGAGATATTGCCATTTAAGGCTGGCTGTTGAATAGATTCTAGATATGGGAATGGATTTGTTTGATCTGGAAACACATAAGAAACAGGTACAAATCTCCATGATTCTTGATTGTTTATAAACTGACCATTCACCCCTAAGATAAGCTTTCTGATTTCTGATAAGTCAGCTGCTGATATCGATTTTGTATTATTTGCATCAGCTGCAATATACTTGTATGGGGTATCAAAAGTTTGCTTTCCTAAAATATGCTTTTGTATGATTAAAATATCTTGAGTCGTCACCCCATTTAGATGATCATAATTTTTACTTGCTCTGAATGTATAATCCATACCTGGAACAATGTTTGGAAAGGCATAATTTCCTTTTAAATCAGTATTTATTGAGCTTGTTCCATTTGGATTTGTTCTCTCCCAAGAGATTGCCACATTATTTACTCCTTTACCATCTGGTGTGGTAACTGTTCCTTGAACTAATGTTCCTGTAGGACAAGCTCTGTTTGGATCTTGTAGTTCAATTTCTACCTCACAATAATCAAAATTACCTTGCTCATCTACTACATACATTTTGATCTTATTCTTACCGATATTAGAACAATTGAAAGTAATTGAAGGTTGGTAAGTACCATTGATCAAAAAGTAATATTTTAGATTCTTTTGAGCTGTGCAATTATCTTCACTATTTAGGTTATAATCACTAGCCCAAATTTCTAAAGATTTTGTTGTAGGCATAATTACTGTAGTAATGCTACTTCTGCAATATGGTGTAGGTTTTTTACCATCGATAACATGCATTAAAAAGCTACATACTTTTTCATTTCCACAATTATCTTTCACTCTAAATGTCACTTTATGATCACCTACAGGATACACTCCTGAAGCATCTCTACCTATTCCAGAATATGCTGCATCTATCGTATTATTATTGTCAATATCTACTTCATGCACCCAATCTAAATCTAAAGTATCTGTGCAATCATCTACAGCTCTAGCTATCAATGATACTTGACCTTGACATCCTGGACCAAAAACTTCCACAGTTCTATCTGCACAATTTGAAGTAAAGTTTGGTGGAACAGTATTTGATATTTTAATCACCTGTACATGCGTCCAAAATCCTTTTGGGTTAACATCATTAGGTTTATACAAACACCAATCAATCACATACCATCTTCTCAATATTTTAAGACATGCATCAGGCTCAAAAGTAAAGGTCAAATCTTCATGAGTTACTGCAACATTACTACATTTATCTGCACCAGTTATTGTAGGTGAACCTGTAACAGCTGGAGTTAAATCAGGTTTTGTTAAGCATGTTGTATTGTTAAAATAATCAGCTGGTGGAACCACTACAATATTATTTGCAGTTTTATCTTGAATTGTAATTATTTGTTGACATACTGAAGTCAATTTACTTGCATCTGTTGCAATAAATGTTCTAACTATAGATCCAACACCACAAGTGATATTAGAAAATGGAGTACTTGTTATAGTAACACCACAAGCATCGTATGCATATCCATCAATTGCTGGACCACTGAATACAACATTAGGGTTGTTGATGACAATATTTTTTCTATCAGTCAAAGTCAAAGCAACTTTACCGAATAAATTTAGATCTGTATTATCCACTTCACAAGGAATTGTCATGTTTGGAGGACAAGTGATCACTGGACCTAATTTATCTTGTACAACTACTTCAACCATACAAGTATTACTATTATTTGATTTATCCCATATTCTGAAATTAACCATTATTGTCTTACCAATATCTGTACAACCAAAGTAAGCATATGGACCCCAAGTTCCTACATCCATTCTAGATACTTCATATCTGTCTAATGCACAATTATCATGTGAACCATCATCAAAAGTGAAAGCGTCTACTTTTGCAGTACCATCAACAGTAAGAGATACTGTAGTTTTTTGATCACAGACTGCAACTGGAGCAACTTTGTCTAAAACTCTTACTTCTGTAGCACAATCTGTATAATTACCACATTGATCAGTCAATCTGAATATAACCCAATTCAAACCTAATGGTAAATTAGTTACAGAAACTAAACCATTGGAAAGAATAACTATATTACTTGTGTTTGAACCATTAAATGTTGTATCACCAGTAGGAGATACTGTCTTGTATCCAACACTTAAAGAAGTAGTAGAACATTCTCTAATAATTGTTGGCGGCTCGATAATAGCTGTTCCAGTACAAGACCAAACATCTGTACTCACTGTCATATCTACAGCACATGAGACCACGGGGCCTTCATTATCCACAACTTTTATAACTTGATATCTTATATTAACATTACTTCCAGAAGGCTTACACCAATCAAGCAGCGTCCACTTTCTAAGAATCTTGAAAGTACCAGGACAAACACTGATTCTTTCATCTTCAAAAGTCACCGCAATATTGCAATTTCCCCAATTTGGATATAACGGATTTCCACCAATAGTGGGTACTCCAGTAACTGCTAATGGAGGTGTGGTAGTATAATACTGACAACTAAACTCTTTATCAGTAGGCCATACAATAAGCGCAGAGTCCACTTTCTTATACCAGATCATCTGTCTACAGGTATCAGAACTATTGTTATACGTATCCGTATAAAAATATGTAATAGTTCTTTTCCCAACCAAGGCTGAATCGCAAGGATACTTTACTGTATTATCTGAAATCAAATGTCTAGTCAATAATCCACCACAATTGTCAGAAACAACTGGACTCAATGGAATATAATTGACATTGTTACAATAAATAGTATCATTTGGTGGACAAATAATTGTAGGCCGGAATTTATCCTGTACAAAAATTTGACCCCAACATGAATTAGCTCCAGATAAGACACGAACTCTTAAAGTCTGATTTAGATGTGATGAGTTAACAATAGGGCTTGGCAATGGCAAACCACTAATATCATAAACTATCACAGTATAAGTACAAAACTGAGTAGTATCCTCTAGCATCATACTTGGTGTGATAACAGCCTGACAGTTTTGATTGACAGAAACTTGGACATTGTCATCACAAGCTAGAGTGCATTGCGCAATCAAATGGCTATTAGTAAAATAAAAAATCAAAAGCGTGAACAGTGTCAACACTCTTGACTGAATTCGAAATTTGTTTGTAAAAATTTCCATGTTCATTGAAATTAATCGGTTAAACGGCTTTAAGTAATACATCATAAAAAATTTATAATGGCAAGCATATTGCAGCTTACACAGTTTCTTTTTGTTTTTGAAAATGATTCGTGAGTTGAAATTTTAGATTAAATCAAATCTAATTCACTAGCCACCTTCAGCAATCCTGTGACACTTGAAACACCAAGCTTTTTCATCAGATTCTTGCGGTGAACACTCACCGTTTCATTACTGATGTAGAGTTGTGCAGCCATGTCTCTATTTGACATTCCCTTGGATATAAGATCCAAAATTTCTGCTTCTCTCTTGGTAATATGCATCTTAGTATTAAACCTATTGATCGGTCCTTTTCCTTTAAGTTTATCATCCGCAGAGTCTGTTATAATTTTATTTATATCATCTCCTAAATAAACTTTACCTGTGAGGACGGTACGAATAGCTTCTACTAATTCTGCTATATCAGTTCGCTTAGAAAGATACCCATCGGCACCTTTTTTCATTGCATCTCTTACGACTTTCTCATTCGTGTGCATACTGAGAATGATAATCCGTAAGTCTGGATTGCTGAGTTTGAGTTCGGTCAAAAGTTCAATACCATTTTTCTCCTCCATTTCCAAATCCAAAAAAATCAGATTTAAAAAATCTAGAGATTTAGTGAGACCTTCAATTGTGATTTCATGTGCATCAATCTTAAAATCTAATTGATCAGAAATCTGTCGAAGTAATAAGACAAATGCTTTTAAAAATAACTTATGGTCATCTATTACGCCAATTTGAATCATCACTAAAGTCTTGGTTTTTTGAACCAACTTCAATGTGGCAAACAAAATGCCAAAGACCCAAACATATTATAATATTATTTAATATGTAATTTTGAAAAAGAATAGATTAAAAATAAAAATTATGTTATTCTCAGATTTACAATGTTATACGAATGATAATTCTGGTGATATTTTTAAAATAATTTATATAATATTTTTATCATTTGTTTTTGAAATAGGACTTGGACTCCACTAATTTTGCCTTTCCTTTTTGAATTAAATAAAACTGAAAGCCCGGTTGAAGACTAAATCCTCCATATTGTCCCAAATTATTAATTGCAATATAACCTACTTGCAAATCTTTGTGATTAGGCATGCTTAAAAGTCTTTTGACTGCTGCTTCACAAGCCATTTGTGGACTCATTCCTGTCCGCATCATCTCGACAATTGAGAATGCGCCTACTTTTTTCACCACCGCCTCGCCTAGTCCAGTTGCCGTCGCAGCACCGACTTCATTATCTACATATAAACCTGCACCAATAATTGGAGAATCACCTACGCGACCTTTCATCTTAAAGGCAAGTCCCGATGTAGAACATGCTCCAGCAATATTTCCTTTTGAATCTTGTGCTAATATACCAATGGTATCATGTCGCTCTGAATTAATCTTTGGTTCATATTTTGAATTCAATTTCCAGTTTTCCCAAGCTTGTTTTGCCTTTTCTGTAAGTAGATTCTCTTCGATAAATCCATTTTCTAATGCAAATTGTTTTGCTCCACTACCAGCTAAAAACACATGAGGGGTTTTTTCCATAACCATACGAGCTACAGCTATTGGATGCTTGATGCCTTCCAAATACATAACGGCACCTGCATTTCCTTTATGGTCCATAATACTTGCATCTAAAGTCACATCTCCATCTCTATCTGGAAAACCACCATATCCTACTGATGTATCTTCTGGATCTGCTTCAGGAACCATTGCTCCTGCTTGAACAGCATCCAAGGCATCACCCTCTGCTTTTAAAATACTCCAAGCTGCCTGTATCGCTTTCTTATTATTCCAAGTTGCAATAGTGATAGGATATTGTATTACTTTAGATTCGCTGTTTTTTACTTCTGGAAATTCCTTTATTATTGAAGGCAAAATAATTCCAGTTAATGCGGTATTCTTAATAAATTGACGTCTTGAATTTTTCATGTTTTTTCTATTTTTAGTATTCTAAATGGTCTTTATGTTCAAAAATTTAAAATCTAACAAAATTTTAAAAGATATCCAGTCACGAGCACGATAAATTAATTACAACTGTTAGGAAAATTTTTTCACTTTTCTATCCGAAGATCCAAAGGTAATAATTTAGATTTAATTAATCTTTTGAATATGATAAGTGACTCTATAATACAAAATTTAATCTTCTGTATTTATTTTAATCTCATCTAGAAAAATCCAAGACTTACCACTAGCACCTATATGTTCACTTGGTAGTAAACCAGGATTTTTAATTTTAAGTTTTAAATAATTAAATTTATTGGGACTCAACAATTCAAATTTATGGATTTGCTTCTTCTCATCCATTTTATCTATTTGATGAGTTACGATTGCTGCTGATTGAAATTGCTCTCCATCATTAGAAAGTAAAAATTCTACCTGCTCTGGCAATATTACCCATGATCTAGAATCTTGCAAAGCTGTAAGTTGAATAGAATTGATTTTTTTATTCCAATTTTCATCCAAATAAATGATCACTTCGATATTCTCGCCCTGTGTTCCTTGCCACATTCCATCATGAAAATCTACGGATCCATTTTGACCATCTATCAATGCCAATCTACCTCCTGCTGTATATTGAGGCGCACATTCTGTTATACTCTGTAAAGAGATTCCCTGTGGTCTTTGCCTAAAATTTGAGATCAACCAAGGGGTACATTCTTTTTCACCTTCCAACATTCTACAAGATCTGAATCGCAATGTTGTATTGTGATCAATAATAATTGGATCCTCATATTTTTGATATGTTGTAGGATTATCTTGAAGTGTATAATGGATCTCACTATTGGGAATTGAAGATTTTAAAACTACATTTGTACTTTCTCCAAAAATACTTTCCCCTTCTAAAATATATGGCAATGGCATAAAATCTGTTTCTTCGATCAACCATTTATGAATATCATCTTCAAATATATTCATCCCTGGTTTCATAGACATATTATAAATCAATTTATCTCCATATTTAAGCGGGAATCGTATTTGATTTGCCTTTGCATTATGCAAAAATGAAGCTACATAAGTATCACCATTTTTTCTATCTGTCTGAATTGTTATGGGCGCTTTATTTGGAACAAGAATTTGAACTGAATTAAACTGTGGAACTCCAGTATCCATCATGCCACCAAAAGGTACTACTGGATAGAATCCTAGACTACTGAACACATACCATGCAGACATCTGTCCACAATCTTCATTTCCGCATAATCCATCATTCTGATCGGTATACAATTCCGTCATTATTTTATTTAGAATCTTTTGAGCCTTATAAGTCTTACCAGAATAATTATACAAGTAAGCATAGTGGTGACTTGGTTCATTTCCATGTGCATATTGTCCAATAGTTCCAGTAATATCGGCTTGTTCACGACCTGTCATTGAAGAACTTGTATAAAATATTGAATCTAATCTCAGCTCCAATTTTATCCTTCTATCCATGAATGGGTTTTTATGATATAATGCCTCAAATCCTCTGGACATACATTCA
The DNA here is from genome assembly GCA_016710585.1 of Saprospiraceae bacterium. Taxonomy (GTDB): domain Bacteria; phylum Bacteroidota; class Bacteroidia; order Chitinophagales; family Saprospiraceae; genus Vicinibacter. Next base: position 483,042 of record JADJVN010000001.1, on the reverse strand, counting down.
ATCATTCCTGGTATATCGTGATGTGCTCCAAATAAGTATTGATAAGCGTTGGCCTCTGTATAATGGTGATTAACTTCACGTGGATTAAATGGATTTGTAAAAATATTATTCGATTTAGCTTGAAAAAAACCAGATTTTTCATTGAATAAATTTTTATAATATGAGCTATAATAAATTAAAGTATCCCTTTGATCTTTATTCCCAAATTTTTCAATCAATTTTTCATATGCGGCATAATCTAATGAATTCTCAATCGTCTTAGACACACTTTCTCCAGCTTGAGTTGTAGAAATATAACCATTTCTAAATTCCTGTTGCTGACAAAAATTATTTTGAAATAATGTTGCTTCAATAGCTTCAATTAATTCCTTTTTTTCTTGTGGACTATAACTCTCTGGAGATTGTAATAAAGCATCCGCAATAACTGGGATCGAATGATTGCCTATCATACAATAGGTTTCATTTCCTGCAAGCTCCCAAACAGGCAATCTTTTATTTTCTTTATACTGACCAAGAAAAGTCATTACAAATTTTCTATTGAAATCTGGATATACCAATTGGTACATTGGATGACCAGCTCTGTAAGTATCCCATAATGAAAATACAGTATATCTAGGCAATAATGGATCTCCTTTATGGATCTTTAGATCCATCCCACGATATCTAGCATCACTATCTTGAAATAAATTTGGAGAAAGTAGAGTGTGATATAATGCAGTATAAAATATGGTTTTCTTTTTATTGTCTTTTGTTTCGATTTTTATTCTTGATAACATTTTATTCCATTCTTGAATATTTTCTTTATAAGCTTTTTCAAAATTAAAACCTTGCCATTCTGCTTGTAAATTTGATTGAGCTCCTCGTTCATCTACTGCAGAGATTGCACATTGTATAAGAATTTTCTTGCTTGTGGGAAAATCAAAAAATAAAATCATGCGAAGTGAATCTGAGCTTAACTCATGCCTCACTATTGGCGCACTTGTCTTAAGCGCAAAATAAACATGTTGTTCTTTTGCCCAGGCATTGGAGATGCGATATCCAGAAACGCCGTCTTTGATGACTTCTCCAAATCCTGCACGAACTACTTTATCTCGATGTGATAAATCAATAATAACTGATGTCTGTGCTCCTGGCATAAATGTATATTCATGAAGTCCAGTCCTTAAAGTGCTAGTCAACCTTACCTGTATATTAGCTTTATTCAATAAAACTGAATATTGTCCCAACTTTACTTTCTCATTTTCTTTATTAAATTCCGATGCATAAGGGTACTCTTTAGATTGTATATCTATAGCTTCTGCACAAGGCATCAATAATATATCACCATAATCACTACATCCTGTTCCCGACAAATGCGTGTGAGAAAATCCATAGATTTTTTGATCTGAATGATGATAAGCAGAGCATCCGTCCCAACCTTCAAGCCTTGTATCTGGGCTCAATTGAACCATTCCAAATGGCATACTTGGACCTGGAAAAGTGTGACCATGAGCAGCTGTGCCAATCATTGGATTGACAAATGAACTTAAATCTTGAGCAACTAATTGAAATATAAATGAGTAGAAAAAAAGAACATTGATTAATTTCATCTGGTAAAAATAATCAAGATTCTCTATTCTTTTAAAAAATTGAGAAGATCAAACTAATGTATGAATGCAAATAATAAAATAGTGATTAATATTAACTATTTTGAACTGATTCTATATTCTCATCTTCATCATCATCTCCAAACGGCAATAAATTATTAGGAACTTCTTTTGCTGAATTTAAGCCTAGTTTCTTCAATTTTTGTGCTTGAGTAACTAAATTCCCTCGACCATCTTTCAGTTGATTGACGGCTTTAAGATAGGATTCTTGAGTTTTGTTGAGTGACTTTCCTACATCATCCATTGTTTCCAAAAATCCAATAAACTTTTCATATAATTTCTCCCCCTGTTTAGCTATTTCAATTGCATTTTTACTTTGTGACTCTCTTTTCCATAAATCTGAAACCAATTTTAATGCTGCGATCAAATTAGTTGGACTGATGAGTAAAATTCTTTTATTATATGCATAATACCATAATTCTGCATCATCTTGGATGGCGATCAAATAAGCTGGTTCTATTGGAATAAACATCATAGTAAAATCCAATCCTGAAGCTAAGGTGTCATACTTCTTTTTACTTAAATCATCCACATGTTGATATATACTTGCTATATGTTGCTTCAAATGAATTTCCTGTGTGACTTTATCATCTTCTGAGCAATATCTATCATAAGAAACTAAAGAAACTTTTGAATCAATGACGATCTTCCTATCTTCAGGCAAATGGATAATGATATCTGGTCTAAACTGTTTTCCATCCTCATTTGTCAATGTCTCTTGGACAAAATATTCTCTATTTTTTTGCAAGCCAGATTTCTCCAAAATACTCTCTAGAATAATCTCTCCCCAATTTCCTTGTTTTTTAGATTGACCTTTGAGTGCTGACGCTAGATTATTTGCTTCATCACTTATTTTATGATTTAAAGTGATGAGATCTTTTAGCTTTTCTTCTAAAGAAAATCTTTGTTTAGATTCCTTATCATATGTTTCTTCAACTTTTTTCTTAAATGATTCAAGATTCTCTCCTAATGGTTTTAAAATTGCATCAAGATTATCTTTATTAGATTGAGTGAATTTTTGTGATTTTTCTTCAAGAATTTTATTTGCAATATTCTGAAATTCAATGTTGGACTGTTTTCTAAAATCTTCAATTTCTTGTTTCTGTGTCTCAAGCCTTAGCTGTAATGATTTATAAGCCTCCGTTCCTGCACTCAATCCTCTGTGAAGTTTTAGAATATCATCCTGTTGTTGCTGATTCAGTGTTTTTTGTTCTGATAATTCTAAAGAAAACTGTTGTGCTTGATTTTTAATTATTTGCAAGCTACTTTGCAGACTAGACTTTTCAGAAAAAAGCTGAGTCGCTTCATGATTTTTTTCTTCGAATTTGCTTAAAATTATTTTATAATCTTCATTCAATTTATTATTTCTTTCTTGAAGTACGGCATTTAAATTTTTTTGCTCATTCATTAGTTTTTCCATGGATATCAAATCTCCTTTCGACACCATTTGTGACCTTAAAATCAAATAAGCGATCACACCTATGACCAATCCAAGCAATAAATATAAGAGTTCAACAGGCATATTAATTAATTATATGTTGCAAATATAGAATATTCATGTAAAATCAAAATAAGAATTCTATTCGTCCTTCATATTCAAACACAACAGCTATATTTGCAGAATGGAAAAAGAAGCTTTTTTATCGCAAGATTTTCTCAAAAAAATAAAATCAATCCATCCCTCAACAAAAGGATCTTGGGGTGTTATGAATGTCCATGATATGATAGAGCACATGTCTGATTCTTTTCGCATGGCAAGTGGAAAAGATCTCTACACAAAGATCTTGACACCACTAGAGAATATTCCAAAACTACAAGCTTTCATCCTCAGCGATAAGCCAATGAGAGAAAATACAAAAAATAGTTTGATGGGTGAGACACCTGCAGATCACAGACATGAACATATAGAAGAAGCTTATCAAGAATTAGAGACAGAAATTCATGATTTCTTTCAAGCATTTTCTCATGATAAAACACTAGTCGTTCGAAATCCTTTTTTTGGTGATTTGAATTATGAATTATGGATTGCTTTGCTTTACAAACATGGAAAGCATCATTTAAGACAGTTTGGAATTCAAGAAATAGATAATAGTTAATGGATAAAAGATAATAGTTAAAAGATAAAAGATAATACTTAATGGATAAAAGATAATAGTTAAAAGATAAAACTAATTACTAACTACTAATTACTAAAAACTAACTACTAATATGAAATTACAAAACTACGCATTAGGAACTTGGATATCTGGAGAAGGTGAAGGTACTGCACTTTTTGATGCAGTTAGTGGCGAACAAATATATTCTGCTTCAAGTCAAGGATTAGACTTTGGGGCAATGCTGCAATATGCTCGAGAGCGGGGCGGTCCTGCATTACGAAAAATGACATTTCATGAACGAGGCAGAATGCTTAAAGCCCTAGCTCTATATCTCACTGAAATCAAAGCTAAATACTATCCCATCAGCTATCTCACTGGTGCAACCAAAGCAGATAGTTGGATCGATATTGATGGAGGCATTGGAACTTTATTTGCCTATGCGTCCCTTCGTAAAAAATTCTCCAATGAGCGCTATTTCGTCGATGGTGAAGCTATCGGATTATCCAAAGGAGGCAGCTTTATGGCTCAACATGTCATGGTGCCGAAAGAAGGTGTGGCGATTCATATCAACGCGTTCAACTTTCCACTTTGGGGAATGCTTGAAAAAATTTCAGTAAATCTTCTCGCAGGAGTTCCGGCTATTGTAAAACCAGCTACGATCACTTCTTTTTTGACTGAAGCGATGGTGAAAGATATAGTCGCTAGTGGCATCTTACCTGAAGGTTCACTTCAGCTGATCTGCGGATCAGCCCATCATATTTTGGATCATATTGAGTCACAAGATATCGTAACTTTCACTGGATCTGCACACACAGGTAGAATGTTGAAATCACATCCTCGTATTATATCTGAATCTGTCCCTTTTAATATGGAAGCTGACTCACTCAATTGTAGTATTTTAGGGAAAGATGCTGTTCCGGGATCAGAAGATTTCGGAATATTTATTAAAGAAGTACATCGTGAAATGACAGCAAAATGTGGACAAAAATGTACTGCAATACGTCGGATAATTATTCCTGAAGAATATGTCGAAGATGTGCTCAAAGCGCTTTCAGCAAGATTAGATCAAACAGTAATTGGTAACCCCAATCGGGAAGAAGTACGCATGGGTGCTTTAGCTGGTAAGATACAGCTCAAGGAAGTCAAAGAAAGGGTTGCTGAACTTTCAAAATTTACTCCAATAGTTTATGGGCATACAGATCCACTTCAAGTAGTAGGAGCCGATCACATGAAAGGAGCTTTCATGTCTCCAATTCTGATGTTAAATGAAAGACCATTCGAATATCTTGGAACGCATGAACTGGAGGCTTTTGGCCCAGTAAGTACCCTTATCCCTTATAAGGATATTGATGAGGCTATCGCACTTTCGAAAAAAGGGAAAGGATCCCTCGTCAGCTCTATAATCACCTCAGACAAAACAATAGCTAGAGACTATGCATTAGGAGCAGCGTCGCATCATGGACGAATTCTTATCCTTAACTCGGCTTGTGCCAAAGAGAGCACAGGACATGGTTCACCGATGCCTATGTTAGTACATGGCGGACCAGGTCGTGCTGGTGGAGGTGAAGAGATGGGAGGAATGCGTGGGGTAAAACATTACTTACAGCGCACAGCATTGCAAGGGGATCCTACAATGATCAGCGCAGTGACCAATGTATACCAACAGAATGCCAAAGCAAAAGAATCTGAGATTCACTTATTCAGAAAATACTTCGAAGAACTACAAGTCGGTGATCAATGGATCACAGGAAAACATACTGTAACTGAAGCAGATATATTGTCAATTTTGCCAATCTCAGTGGTGACCATTTTTATGCTCACACCGATATTACTTCTTTGGATGGTACCATATTCACAGGGCGTGTGGCTCATGGGTATTATATTCTCTCAAAGGCAGCAGGTATGTTTGTCGATGCTAAAAAAGGTCCAGTACTCCTTAACTATGGTCTTGATGAATGCCGTTTTACAAAACCAGTCTACCCAGGAATGACTATAGGTGTGCGACTCACAGTAAAAGAGAAAATAGATCAAGAAAAACGCAGTGAGGATGATATTGAAAAAGGTATAGTCCGATGGCTAGTAGATGTCTACGATGAATCGGGAGAGACTGTAGCAATCGCTACTATATTAACCATGGTAAAGAAAAAAGAAACAGTTAAAGCAAATTCGTAATTGACGGAGTTTTGCAGATTGAATTTTTACACATTTAGGCATCTAGTCTCAATAACTGTTGCTTAAACATATTTGCTAATGATATTCAATTTAATATTTCAATGAAAACAAATAATTTATGATAAGACCCCTGGTAATATTGCTTTTGATTCCTATTTTTTTAAAAAGCCAAAGTGATTCAATTGTTGAAAAAGATATCATTCAAACCTTGGCAAACTATCGAACTAAATTATTGACAGATAATGTGAGAGCCGTCGATAATTTAAGGATTCTAATTAACAAATTTTCTGAAATAGATACTCTATGTGACGAATTTGGTAACATGATTCTCAATATAACGTACTTAAAAAATTTCTATAAGTATTCAAACGAAGACATCCTTCGCATTTCAAAAGAAAATTGCCCGTATTGTAACTTCATTTACAAAATTAAAACAGAAGATATTGAAAATATTGCTTCAAATTCAGAGTTAATTGATTTGTTTTTATCCGGAGCTTTGACTTCCACTTATCCATTTCCAATTTATCCGAAATCGACAATTTTTACTGAAATTGGTTTTTACCAAATTAAATCAGGACAAAAAATAGGTGAAATAGGCGCTGGGAATGGAACATTTAGTATTATTTTAGCTATGCTGAATAAAGATGTTCAAATCAATATCAATGAAATAAGTAAAGGATTCATTTCTTATATTAACTCAAAAATTAATAAAAACTATCAGTTAATAGATACTTCAAAAATAATGACGATTATAGGCACTAAATCAAATTCCAATTTCTCCAAAAATCAATTTGACCGGATTATTATTCGAAACTCATTTCACCATTTTACAAAAAAAGAAAAAATGCTACACTCGATAAATCAGGCTCTGAAACAAGATGGCAAGTTATGTTTGTATGAGCCAGTCTTAGATTCAACTGGTTATGATAAAAGATGCAATAGTATACTTGATAGAAAATATTTACTTCAAATAATTGAAAAAAATGGCTTTAAACTTGAAGAAAAAAAAAATTAGATGAGGATAATATGTTGCTTTTAAAATTTACAAAGACCAATAAAAGGAAAAATTAATTGTGTTTATAATACTAGTCAAAGCTTCCTTTATTTCTAAAATAAAAAAGAGATCGGTTCATACCCCCAGCGAACCGACCTCAGAAATTGCTCGTACCGTTCTTGGGTACGCTGTCCTTTTTGAAGACACTAACATTAATACATAAACCTTGCCAATTTTTTTATAAATTGTACTTTTATTAAAAATATTTCACATTTGATCTTCAAAATATTTTTAACATATTGATTATTAATATATTATACATATTAATTATTTTGTCTCAAAATTAGAAGATCACTTTTATAAATATTATATTAGTTTAATAAGTGCAGAAAACTCAAATTTTAATAAACTCCTTATATATAAAACTTAACTGAATATGAGATTATAATTACTTTTGAATATTCAATTGATACTAATATTATATAGCTTAACTTATATTCATGTCAAAATCATTTCTATTCATAATTCTAGTTTCTATATTAAATTCCTGCAATTCTAATCAGTCCAGCTCTTCAAAACGAGATCAAAATACTGCAAGTGAATCCAAAGTTCTCGCAAATGAGCTAAAAAAAGAAGATGTTAGGCCTGAAGTTGAGCTAACGCTCATGAAAATGACCGATGCGCTCAAGGCAAAAGATCAAAAACTCTATTTAAAAAACATCCCCGATGAATTTCGATTTAAGAGAAATGGTTTAAATTTAAATAAGGAAGAATTTCAGAAATTCCTATCAATGGAATGGGATAATATAATAAAAAGCAATTTTTATGAATTGTCCTTTAGTAAATTTGAACTGAAAAATAGTCAAGCCATTACAAAGATTTCAAGCAGGTGGGAAAGACAGGTGAAATCGCCTCAAGGAAAAACACAAATATGGTTTTCTACCTTTGAAGAATTTACCACGTGGCAGCAATATGGACAGGAGTGGAAACCCATTGAAATGAATTCCAATGAATTATCGCGAGTAGTAGATGGTGTACAGGTCAAATAGTCCCTTTTACCATTAAGACAATTTTTATAAATTTATAGGGATATTATACATAAATATAATTATGTCTTGACTTTATGTATTACCTTTGCTTCTATACAATAAATTTTAATATGTCAAAAGAGAGAGACGAAAAATTAAAAGCCTTACAGCTTACTGTAGATAGATTAGAGAAAACCTATGGCAAGGGATCCGTCATGAAACTTGGTGACAAACCAATAGTGGATGAAGTAGATAAAATAAGCACTGGAAGTATATCGCTTGATATCGCCCTTGGAGTTGGTGGATTTCCAAAAGGAAGAGTTATCGAAATCTATGGACCAGAGAGCTCTGGAAAAACAACCCTTGCGATCCATGCTATCGCTGAATCCCAAAAAAATGGAGGTATTGCTGCATTTATTGATGCAGAGCATGCCTTTGATCGCAATTATGCAGAAGGACTAGGCGTGAACACTGAAGATCTATTGATTAGTCAACCTGATAATGGTGAGCAGGCTTTAGAAATTGCAGAAAACTTAATCAGATCTGGCGCCATTGATATCATCGTCATTGACTCAGTTGCAGCACTTGTGCCAAAAGCTGAGATAGAAGGAGAAATGGGTGATAGCAAAATGGGATTACAAGCTAGATTGATGTCTCAGGCACTGAGAAAACTTACAGGAACTATTGGTAAAACAGGATGTTGCTGCATTTTTATCAATCAGTTGAGAGAAAAAATCGGTGTCATGTTTGGCAATCCTGAAACTACAACTGGAGGAAATGCCTTAAAATTTTATGCTTCAATGCGTCTTGATATAAGAAGAAGTGGAACTGCAATCAAGGATAAGGAAGGCACTATTACTGGGAATCGCGTTAAAGTTAAAGTTGTAAAAAATAAATTAGCACCTCCCTTCCGAATAGCGGAGTTTGACATAGAATATGGTCACGGAATCTCCAAATCTGGTGAAATAGTAGACCTTGGGGCTGAACTCAATGTCTTGACAAAATCTGGTAGCTGGTATGCCTATGAAGGAACCAAAGTAGCTCAAGGTCGAGACTCAGCCAAACAATTTATGGAAGACAATCCAGAAGTTTCCAAAGAAATTGAACAAAAAATCCGCCAAAAGTTGGCTTCATCAAAAACAGTTTCTGTTGGAGGTGGAGAAGAGAGCGGAGACGAATAATTAAATTTCCATTTCTTTAAGAAGACGTTAATACGAGCATAACTAAGCTTTTTGACTTATTTTTGCAAAAATTTCAATCATGTCAAAAAAGCTAGTTTACGTTTTGCTCGTGCTTTTATGTGTATTACTATACATTGCTGCCTGTTTTTTCGGGCCCATTGGCTACAAAGGTGAACGAGAAGCTGTGATTAAAGGATCTTATCCGCTAGTATATTTGATGCTAAATGATGTGAAAGAATGGCCCAAATGGACTAGTTGGAAAGAATCTGATCCATCACTTGTTTTTACTCCAGGAGGAAGGGAAGTCAATATAGGCGCTAGTTTTACATTCAATGGTTCAAAGTATGGTAAAGGATATGGGGAAGTTTTAGAGTCAGAAAAAGATTCGCTTTTTACATTATTCTATAAAAATAGCAAATTTCCCGCTGACGCAATCATGAATTTTCAAATCATCCCTCAGGGTAATCATAGCGTCTATGTAAAATCTTTTGTAAGATTAAAAAAACCTATTCCTTTTTTCAAACGAGCATTTTATATTGGATTTAAAGAAAGAACTGATAACATGCTACAATCAGATCTTAACGGTTTAAAATCGTATATTGAATCTTTAGTTAATTCAAATTTCGGAGTAAAACAAGAAACCTTCAAATCTAAAAAATACATAGGAATAACTGAACCAGTTGTAGCATCAAGACTACCTAGTTTTTTTGCACGTGTCTATCCTAAAATATATAAGCTATTAGATTCATTAAATATTAAATATACAGGACCTCCAGTAAATTTAACTCTAGGATGGGAAGCATCAAGTGGATATGTACATGCATATAATACTTTACGCCATGGTCATGCAAAACTAGATTACTTGTTTCGATTAAACAATCAAGTGATCACATCTCCAATCATTGAAGAGTACGTCACTTCTCCTTCACAGCAGCCTGATACTTCAAAATGGCAAACTAATATTTATTATCTTATCTATACTGAAGGAAAAGGACAAACTGTTCTAAGCAAAAACAAATCACTTCAAGATTTACTCAAGGAAGAAGAAGAAAAGAGAAAGAAAGAACTCGAAGATTATAATAAAAATAATTAATCTAACAATCAATGGCGCTTACTGATTCTATAATGCTTCCGCTGGGCACCAAAGCTCCAGATTTTACTTTGTTTGATGTTACATCAGGAACGATGAAATCATTAGTAGAATTAAAATCAAATGTAGCCACCATGATTGTATTTATATGCAATCATTGCCCTTTTGTGATTCATATAAATCCAGAATTAGTCAGACTTGCCAAAGATTATCAATCGAAGGGAATTTCAATGATAGCTATAAGCTCAAATGATATCGAAAAATATCCCATGGATAGCCCTTCTAAAATGAAAGACTTAGCCAATCATTTTGAGTTTACATTTCCTTACCTTTTTGATGAAACACAAGAAGTAGCGAAAGCCTTTGATGCTGCATGTACTCCTGATTTTTATGTTTTTGATGCTGATTTAAAATTGGTGTATAGAGGTCGATTGGATGAGTCAAGACCAAGCAATGGAAAACCATTGAATGGATCAGATATCAGAAATGTATTTGATGCAATCTTAAATCATGAATCTATCAGTTCTTTGCAATTTCCAAGTGCAGGTTGCAATATTAAATGGAAATAGAATTACTAAAATTCTTTAACCATTAATGAAGAATAATAAATCTATTCTGATGAATTCCAGCTTGTGAATTCAATCTATAAAAATAATGGCCATTGCTAAGTTTTATCAGCTCGATTGGAATTTTATTTAAACCTTCATGAATACTCATTTTCATTTCTTCTACTTTTCTATTTTGCATATCAAATATTTCTAAACTGCATTGCTCATTTCTAGTAGCTGAAAAGACAATCCATCCCTGAGTTTGAATTGGATTTGGAACCAAAAAAATATCAGATAAATTTTCTGTACCAGCCATTTTCAATGTATACGTTTCATCACTATTATCTACCATTTCTGATTGAACAATATGATTCGCTAATTTTATACTAGAAATATTTTTTATTGTATTTCCTTTAAAATAAATTGTCATCAATGGCTGTCCAAAAGGAACATGACATCCTTCAAATTGATCATAAGAGAAATTAAAATATGATTTATTTGGTCTTATTAATTGATAATGCTCTGCTTCAATATTCATATAATTAGATTCGACTCTACTTATCTCAAGACCATCAGGAATGTCTAAACTAAATTGTAAGCTTTTAAACATAAGTTGTTGCTCGGGAAAAATATCCACTCTAAGTTCTCCGTCTTGTGAGTTTATTTTATAAAAGAAATTCTTTGACCGATTCTCCCTTGTAGAGACTTTATTCAAAGATCTGATATCGGCATGCATATCACCCTTTTTGATACAATAAAAAAACTGCTGAATAAAACAGCTACTGTCCTTCCATACAATCGACCTTGGGGCAAGATATGGATAAGTTGAATCTGGAAAAATATAATCCTTAGGTATAAAAGTCCATGAATCTTTGGATATTTTACTCCCATATAAAATTAATTTTCTCATTTGTGTAATGTCAGCTACAGTTATATTGTTACTTGAATTAACATCTGCAGCAATCAATAAATAAGGGTCTGTTATTTTATTTTTTCCAAGAATATGATTCTTTATTCGAAGGATATCTGCTGTCGTCACCCCAGATACAGCATCATCTTCTTTGAATGGACGACTCTCAAAAAGTCTATTTGAACAACAAAAATTTTTAAGTGATTTTATACCACTAATTAGTGTTGAAAAAAATTGACCATTATATAATATATCAATACTAAAATTAATATTTCTTCTACTTGCATCAAGATGAGATACACTTAATTGAGGAGGCTCACAAACACTAATTCGATCAACGATCTTCAAAATAGTAAAGCCGAAATCAGCATTTCCTGCTTCATCTTGAACCCAGAGTTCCACAAAGATATTAAGTTCCTGATTACAATCAATAATATTAAGGTCATTGCAAGTAATGCGTAATTCTTTTAGACTAGTATCACCACCAAAATAAAATTTAAGCTTATCCTGTGGGCTAGTGTCATCTATACTTCCATCATCCAATGAAATAGCAGAAATCACTGCATATCCATTCATTTCAATCTTATATTCTAAAATTCCAGATTTAACTTTTACACTTGGTGCCTTTGTATCCTGCGAAAAAAGTGAATTGCTGGAGAAGAAAATTATGATCAATAGTGTTTTTAATGAATTTAATATGATTGTCTTCATAATTATATGTTGTTATGTTTTTGAATAAATTATTTAATGTCACCCATCTTTACTGCTTGAAATCTTATTGTCTTCACTTGGTAGTCCTTCTGCACCCATTCAACATATGGCGGAATATCATATGGAGCAGATGGATCTTTTGGTTTGTAATCCGCATTATAGAATAAATACGCTGGTACTTTTGAGAATTCAGGCTTCACTCCTAATATCAATTGTCGGATTTCAGTCATGTCACTTCCTGAAATACTTTTACTTTGATTCACATCTGCTGCCAAATATTGATATGGGTTTGTAAAGTATTGTTTTCCTAAAATATGCTTTTTAATCTTTAATACATCAACAGTGGTCACTCCATTAATTGGGTCATCGTTTCGTGTCAATTCTACTCTAATTGTAGAATCTACTAAACAATCCCTATAGATTGAATAATTGTTATCTGGACCAATCAAATTAATGCTTGAATAATAATTTCCATTGATATAGATTTTAGCTAAACTATTATCAGTATTTTCATTACCTATAATTTGAATATTTATAGCATAATTTAATTTAGAATGATGAGGGCACACATTTAAAGTGTCTTCAAATACACACTCAAACTGACAAGAATCTACATTTCCGTCTTCATCAAATACATATAATGTTCTCTCCTTTGGAGGCATTTTTCCTGTACAATAATCTCTATATAATTCTATGCAACAAAAGTTTTTCTTCTCTTGCAATTGATCTCTTTGAAATGAAAACTTTAATTTGTCCTTGGGAGTGACATCGTCAAAACTTCCACCATCAAATTCCCTGGCAGAAATTTCAATGCATCCATTAAAACTAATATAAAAAGTTTTATTGGCATTACAAATTGCTGTCGGTCTATTTTGTCCCAACAACCCATAAGTTGGAATAAAAATAATAATGAAACTAAAAATAAGATCTCGCATAATTATGTTTTTAAAAGCAATATAAATCACAACCAATTTAGTTGGTAATTGAATGCCTCCTATAAGTCTCGAATTTCGTGTTTGAATCGTATCGCTTACTTTCTTTAATGCTTATTAATCTTCAGTATTTTTTCAATGTTAAATATTCACGATTAATATTTATTCTCCACAATATCATTTGCGATATGCTACAAATATAATGACATATTTTAAAATCACTATAATATTAACATTTTTTATCCTTGAATTTGAGATTTCAATGATTTTTGGCGAGTATGTACAAATTTTGATGTGTAAAATTGAATTCAAGTGCCGTAATTAGCTTTTATTATTGAATTTTAATGCAACTAAGGGAGAAAAAATTTCGTTATACAAGCGAAAAAATTGAAAATGAAAAAAGTGGCCTTATTTCTTTGCTTAGGTATATTGTTGGGAGCAGCTTCAATAAATCAAGATAAGTTTTTTGAGATTACAAAAAATATTGAAATTTTTGCAAATGTCTATAAAGAGATCAATGCGAACTATGTAGACGAGATCGATCCTTCAAAACTGATGAAAGCAGGAGTGGATGCCATGCTGAACAGTCTAGATCCTTTTACCAACTATATCTCTGAAGCCCAAATAGAAAACTATAGACTTTCTGTAGAGGGGAAATACAATGGAATAGGCGCACAAGCCAAGAAAATAGGTGATTGGGTAGTGATTACTGAGGTTTATAAAGATTATCCTGCATTTAAAGCGGGAGTTAAAGTAGGTGATAAGGTCATTTCAGTAAATGGACAGTCTGCAAAGGGAAAAGAAAGTGAAGATCTCAATTCCATCATGCGTGGTACTCCAAAAAGTGAAGTAGAGCTGGTGGTAGAAAGACCAGGCGAATCAAGTCAATTGCCCATTAAAATTATTAGAGACGAGGTAAATATCCCGAATGTCCCTTATAGTGGCATGCTAGATGATGAAACTGGGTATATCGTTTTGAGCACTTTTACCCAAGATGCAGGTAAAAATGTCCAAGATGCGTTACAAAAATTAAAGAAAGACAATGAGAAACTAAAATATTTGGTTTTTGATCTCAGAGAAAATGGAGGGGGATTGCTTCATGAAGCTGTGGAAGTCTGCAATACTTGGCTGCCTAATGGCCAAATCGTAGCTAGCACCAGAGGCAAAGCAAAAGATAAGGATCAATATTTTAAAACAAGAAGGCCTGGTTTAGATGAAAATATTAAATTGGCTGTGCTGATCAATGGTCACTCTGCCTCAGCTTCTGAGATTGTAAGCGGAACGATTCAGGATTTGGACAGAGGTGTTATTATTGGTCAATTGTCTTATGGTAAAGGATTGGTCCAGAATACAAAAGAAGTGGGTTATAATGCGAAGGTGAAACTCACTACTTCAAAATATTATATCCCATCAGGGAGATGCATCCAAAGTGTGCATTATGATGACTCGGGTAAAGCTGTCAAGGTTCCGGATAGTCTAAAATCTGAATTTAAAACTAAAAATGGGCGAAAAGTATATGATGGCGGTGGGATCACTCCCGATATTGAAGTGAAGAATGCAGACCATCCTAAGATCATCCAAAAACTGCTTGATTCGCATTTATTATTTAACTATTGTACAGAATTACAGCTAAAAGGTCTTTTACCACAAGACATGATAGGATATGAATATACTGATTTTGAAAGTTTTATAAATTATTTAAGAAAAAATAATTTTGATGATAACTCTGTTTTGGAGAAAAAAATCAAAGAGATAGAGACTCTTTCTATGGAAGAACAAAATCCAATAATCAAAGACGACTTAAATACTATAAAGTCAAAGCTTGAAAATAGCCAATGGGCTGAATTGCAAGCTGAAAAAAACTTGATCTGCAATCTCATAGAAGAAGAAATGGTCTCTCGTAGCTTTTACCAAGAAGGTCGCTTAAAAAAGAGATTATCGCATGATCCATTAATCACCGAAGCAAAAAAAGTGCTGAAAGATGACGCAGCTTACAATAAAATTTTGACAGGAAAGTAATTCTGGATGAAAGACGGCACTATTCTAATTATTGAAACATCTACCACAGTTTGTTCCACTGCCATATGTCGCGGAGATTCTTTGCTGACATATACTGATGACCAAAGTGGAGATCATGTGAGGGTAATTTATGGTTTAATTCAAGATAGCCTAAACTCAGCATCCAAGCGTCTTAGCGAACTAGACTGTATTGCTATCGCTATCGGTCCAGGCTCATATACTGCTTTAAGAGCAGGTTTGGGTATGGCGAAAGGACTTTGTGTAAGTCTGGGTATTCCTTTGATTTCATTGTCAAGTCTCTCTGGACCTGCCTCTGATGCAATTCAGAACGATGATGCATTTGACTATTATATCAGTTGCATGGATGCACGTAGGAATGATATTTATACAAGTGTGTATGATCGAGACATGAATTGTGTAAAACCTCCTTGCATAATCAATTTAGATGCTCCAGAACTGGATTGGCTAAAATTTCTTGACCATAAAGTTTGCTTCACTGGTAATGGCGCAAATAAATGTAAACACCTGAATCTCAATAGCATTTATAAAATAGACCAAAAACTACAATCAGCACGTTATTATAATATATGTGCAAATACCGCATATAATAAAGCTGATTTTGTAGATTTAAGCAGCATAGTCCCCGAATATTTAAAAGAACCCAATATTACAATAGCTAAAGATAAATTAGCTAATACATTGAATTAAAAGCTTTTAGAATATGTATTCATATACATTATTCTTAAATGTGAAATTACATATCAAAAAAAAATCACCTTCATACAAAATTGGCATTGTTTTGGTTAATGGTATATCGTATTTGCAGAATTAATTAAAATCCTAGACATGAGGAATAAAAAAAACGAAACGATTACGCTGAAAAAAGGTGGAAAAGAAGTTCAGCTAGACTACGCTGATCTTAGAAAAGCGGTATTGGTGTTGCGAGCAGTTAACCACAAACTACGCCAGAGAGTCATCGACTTATTGGAAGAAAACGATAAGATGACGGTGACAGACATCTATATCAAGTTGCGATTAGAGCAGTCTGTAGCATCTCAGCATCTTGCTATTTTGAGAAGAGCTGGAGTAGTCGCTACAGAAAGACAAGGAAAATTCATATATTATTCCTTAGATCAGGATAGATTAAACCAAATCTCTAAATTGGTTGAAGAATTAGCTGGATAGGCTGATATTGTTAACTAAACTCTTTATCTATAAGCTTTATTTTACATATAACTGCATTACTTGAAGTAGCTGACCAACAAACAAATTAAAAAAATATTTAATATTTGTTTGTAAATTCAAAAAATGTTATCATCTTTGTCTCGACAAGGTCAACTACGAATTTCAAAATAAGAAGCTTCAGATGAAGAAGACTAAGGTATCATTTAATCCAGTAAAGCTTGACTATTCATGCGAGCTTATGAGAGCGTTAGCTCATCCACTCCGCTTAAAGATTTTGGAGTATATAGACGAAAATGAGTCTGTAAATGTGAACAAGATTTATCATTCTTTAAACATTGAACAGTCAGTGACGTCTCAGCATCTCAGTATCCTCAGGTTAGCAGGTGTTATACTCACAGAAAAAGTAGGCAAATACGTACACTGCAAGATCAACTATGAAAGTTGTAGTCGTGCAGAAGTAGCGGTTCGAAACTTTATGAATTACAATAAAAAGTCAGCTTAGCGATAGACTTTTACAATTCATTAAGCTGATTTTATTGTTGGGCTTCCGAAATTTATTTTTCGGAAGCTTTGTTTTTTTATTTCCAAATGTACTTTTCGTTAACCAATAACATAAATCAGCTGTTTACTTTATAAGAATTCTTGAGGATCCAAGCTTAATATGCAAGATTATAAAATAATATTTTTACTTTTTTTTATCAGTCTGTCTGCTTCGGGACAGCCTGATAAAAAAATGGATTATACATGGGCATTAGGATATGATAAAAGTGGAATTGACTCTAATTTTGGTGGAAACAATCTCAATTTTTTAAGAAAACTAAACCAAAAATATTCGAATAGAATTCATGAAATCATATACCAATCTGCCTCATATTGTGATTTGAAAGGCAACATATTATATCACTCTAATGGTTGCGCAATATATGATGATCAAAATAGATTAATTTCAAATGGAGATTCTATTTTTTTAGTAAATTATGGGGAAGCTGCCCACTCTACAATGCAGAAAACCAAAACAGTTATTTTCTTAAAGTAATGGATAATGATTCGCTAATAGTTTATATTAAAGGAATCTTTGATACTATTGGCGAAGGAAAACAATTTTATCGTAAAGGACTTCAGGAAAATATTATTGATCATACAAATAAGAGTTTAATCGTAAAAAATCGAATGATCTTATATGATACATTAGCTGGTGAAGGATTCTCAATTTTACCTGCTTTTGCTAAAAATGAATATTGGCTGATTACTCCTCAACTTGGCAATAATCGAATTTGGATATTATATTATACAATAAATGGAATCAAATCTGCTATAGAGCAAAGTATAGGCTTCCCTCAACATCCTGATAATTCTGGAAATGGTCAAGGATGTTTTTCAATGGATGGGAAAAAATATGCCCATTATAATACTGCCAATGGGCTACAAATCTTTGATTTCGATCGAGCTACTGGAGTTTTGAGCAATGCAAAATATCTACCTTTAAAAAATTATGATCGTGCATACGGAGGCTGTTGCTTCTCACCGAATTCAAAATATCTATATATCAATACACCACTGGAGGTATTGCAGATCGATGTCGATAACCCTAGTATGGAGAGCATAGATACAGTGGGCAAATTTGACAATTTTTATGATCCTTATCCCACGACCTATTTTCACATGGCACATGCTCCTGATTGTCGCATATATATATCTTGCCCTTCAGGATGTAGGTTTTTTCATGTAATACTTATATCCAAACAGAAAAGGCAAAGCATGCCAACTGGTCAATAGAGGATTAAAATTATTGACTCGAAATGGTGATGCTACACCACTTTTTCCTCATTACAGAATAGACGAAGCCTATCCCTGCGATAGTTCGATCTTACTCGATGTGAACTGGACTACAGATCTTCAAGATATCCAACTGAACTTTTCTATTCATGTTTATCCCAATCCTACCCAAGATCAAGTAAACTTTGATCTTGGAGATCATTACTTCAAAGGATTAATTCTCTTCTACGATCTTCTCGGAAATGAAAAGAAAAGAGTGAGATTGACAGAAACAATGAATCAATTTCAGATTGATCTTTCGAGCCTAGAGAATGGAATCTATTACTATTCCATATGGGATGAAAAACAAGATCGCACTGCGTTTGGTAAGATACAGGTGCAAAGATAGATTAATGAGATTTTAGAATCAGCAATAATATCATTTTCTGATAATTAAACATGGATGTGCTTTCCACATCTAATGTAAAAATGAAGATGATTAAAAAACTATTGATACAATGGAGTGAATACTTGCTGATTTTTGCTATGATCAAATTTTCTAAATTATTTTTCCCACCTTAGTTTTAAGATATTGTTTGCCACTCTTTTACCTAGGATCTCTCCACCTTCTGCATCCATTCTAAAATGTACACCAAGAGGAATCCTGCTCATCGCATTTTCTTGAGCCATTTGATAAAAACTGTTATACGACCTAGGTGGACCTACAAGGTTTATTTTATCAGCATGACAATTATCAGTCATAGCATACTCACCAAATTCATGAGTTAATATTTCTGTAGCTGCCCAACCAAAAGTAGAATGACCTGAAGGATATGCTGGAAAAGCTGGGGTTTCTGGAAGCCAAGGCAAATTCCAACTAGGATCTTTAAATCGCTGAATCATACTAATCGGACGTTCAATATTATAATAAAATTTGGTCTTCCATGCACAAACTCCTGCATCATGGATAGCAAGCCCTAGTTTCGCCATAGTGACTACAGTTTTCTCTAGGTTAGTATTTTTATTTTTAAATACTTGATTTGCTATTGCGACAAACCTAGTTGGAGGGCTAAATGTTAGTCCAACTCTATCATCACTCCAAAATCTGGCTATATGTGATTCTTCACCATTGAAATTTGCTCTAGCTGCATTGGCCATTTGAACCACTTCATTCATTTCATGAAATAGTCTATTACTTGTATCTTGATAATTGATTTTAAACAATAGCGGTTGAATTTTTTCAAAACTATATACACCATAAGCATATACATCTCCCCAATATGGAAAAGCAGCTGGTACTCCTAGATTATAGGTCTGCCAAAATCCTTCTCCTGTTGGTCCATTGGCATGAGGTCTGGCCTGTTCGTAAGATTTATAAGCATCCGAAGCTAATTTATCTTCAAGACTCCATTGCCATATTGCGAGTGCTACTTCTTGTCCCCAAGCTTTTGAATTATTAAAATTGAGCTCAATATTTTGATCTATCTCTAATTTGAATTTGCTATCTAGTTTTGATTCTAAATCAAATATTAATTTTTTTACATTTCCTGGTGTTTGACCAGATTCATAACTTACACCTTCAAATAACTTATTCATTAATAATGCATATGATGCATTAATTGCCAAAGGATAATGAATGCCTTTGCCACTTTTGAGATTGGGGATCTTTTCTGCTGGTGCATTTTCTTTAAATTCATATTTTAGGGTTCTATAATTTGGCATTCCAGGCAGACAAACTTCATAAGCACTATAAGCCAGCAAAGAAATAGCTCGAGGAGCTGGACCAGGTCTATAATACTTTGCATCTTTTTCAATGATCATAAAGAGCTCGTTCCATTCCCATATGACTTCTTGTGAATAATCTCTAACTAATCTAGATTCCTCATTTTCAACCGTTTCGCGGCAAGCAAAAATGAAAAAAATATAAACAAATGCAAGAACTTTAATATTTACAAAGCGAATGCCTTTTCTCATAAATTTAAATAATTTCAATCACGAATGTATGGAAATTTTTGAAAAATAAGGACATTTTTTGAAAAACCTCTTTCAAAACTAATTTAAGCTATATAGTTCCAAAATTATTTAGGCGAGAATCTAGTTTTCAATAAATTAGATTTAACCAAATGTACTATTTAATCATATCCCATATCAAATCCTTGAGTTTTTCAATTCCTTTATTAGTAACAGCGGAGATAAAAACATGTGGGACTTCAACTGGGAGTTCTGGCCTAATAAGCTCCTCCCATTCATCCTCAACAATATCCATATTAGTTATAGCAAGTATTCTTTTTTTATCAAGCAATTCTGGATTATATGCCTCCAGTTCATGAAGTAATATTTGATAATCTTTGCTTATGTTTTGGGAATCACAAGGGATCATGAACAGTAAAGCACTATTTCTCTCTATGTGTCTTAAGAATCTTGTCCCTAAGCCTTTACCTAGATGTGCATCTTCAATGATTCCTGGAATATCTGCCATAACAAAAGATCTATTGTCACGGTATTTTACGATTCAAGATTGGGCACTATTGTGGTAAATGCATAGTTGCTATTTCTGGTTTTGCAGCTGAAACTACTGAGAGTAATGTCGATTTACCAGCATTTGGAAAACCTACTAATCCAACATCTGCAAGAATTTTTAATTCGAGTATCGTCCAAGCCTCATGACCAGACTCACCTGGCTGTGCGTGATCGGGGGCTTGCTGAACAGAGTTGGCAAAAAAAGCATTCCCTTTTCCTCCCCTACCTCCTTTCATTAAAATTATCTTTTCCCCATCTTGAGTGATCTCTGCTAACTTTTCCTTTGTCTCAGGATCAATAGCTACAGTTCCCAAAGGAACATCAACAATAATATCTTCTCCATCAGCACCAGTACTATTAGATTCACTGCCATTGACTCCTGGTTTAGCATATATATGCTTTCGATACTTTAAATGCAGTAAAGTCCATAATTGAGCATCCCCACGCAAGATGATATGACCTCCTCGACCACCATTACCGCCATCTGGACCACCTTTTGGTACACCTTTCAATCGTAAGAAATGAACAGAGCCAGCTCCTCCACTGCCAGAGCGAAATAATATTTTTACATAATCTACAAAGTTTTGCTCTGCCATTCTAATTTTTTCTAATATTGAATTACCGGACTTATTCCCGTATTATAAATTCACAATGATATCATCCAATAGACAAGTCACGTTTTCAAATATTTCATCTATCGAACCAAAACCATCGATAGTGTGTGATTTGTGTATTGCTTTATAATAATCATATACTACTGAAGTCTTTTTTCGATATTCTTCCATTCTATTGCGTATGATAGATTCATCACTATCATCTTGTCTTCCTGAGGATAATCCTCTATTTAATATCCTCCTTACGATCTCATCGTCATCGACATGCAAGGCTATTAAAGCAGCAATACTCTCATTTTTTTCCTTAAGCATTTGATCCAAAGCTTGTGCCTGTGGCGTCGTACGAGGAAACCCATCGTAAATAAAGCCTTTGACATTAGTCATCGAGTCCACTTTATTCCTCAACATTTCTATTGTAACTTGGTCTGGAACCAACTGGCCTTGACTCATGAATTCCATAGCTTTAATCCCTAGTGGCGTTTTATTTTGAATCTCAGCTCTAAATAAATCCCCTGTTGAAATATGAGCCAAATTATACTTTTCTACCAGCTTTGCAGCCTGTGTGCCCTTCCCACTCCCAGGAGGGCCAAATAATATGAGATGTAACATTTAAAAAATATTAAGATACAAAGATAAGCCAGCTTCAATTTTTCAAGGAGATATCTTTTTCTTTTTTATAACTAGTCAACTTAGTTATATATTTCATCCTCCTTAACCAATAATCGGATTCCAGTACGTTTTCTTCAATAACGCCTCTTGATGAGGAGCTATGAACCATCATCAATTGATTTTTTTTATTGACTGTAATAATTCCAACATGTGTAATATTGTCTTTTCCACCAAAAAATATCAAATCTCCATCTTGAGCTTCATCTAGTTCTATTTTTTTACCAGAATTGCATTGATCCATAGCACTTGCCGCCATTGGCATTTCCATTCTATTAAAAACATAATGGACTAAACCTGAACAATCAAATGTCTTTGGGCCTTTAGAGGATCTCTGATATTTCTTCCCTATTTGCTCTCTTGCCAAGGTAATTACAGTAAGTCGTATTGCAGCAATTTTACCTGAATCCTGTCTTGTAGATCTCGCACTAAAATCAGATTTTTGACTACTCTTACATGAGCTGAAGATGAATACTGATAAGATTACAATCCAATATTTTATTTCTAAAAACGCTATTTTTGCCATATTTATATATTAAATAAAATGCTAATATAAGGCAAATTTATGTGCCAGATTGAAAAATATAATGTATTAATTAAATTCTATTTGTAATACATTCATTTTAAAGAAATTACTCCATAATTAGTAGTTCCTTAAAATTATCACTGTCTTTTAGAAATGGATATGCTCTTCTATATACTGACAAACTATGTTTGTCTAAACTCACTAATTGTATTGTTGAACGATCTAAGCAAGAAATCAATGTCTCGCCCTCGAAGGAATAAACGGCAGACTGTCCATTATATTCTATACCATTGCCATCATTTCCAATTATATTGGTAGCAGCTATGTAACATTGATTTTCTATAGCTCTTGCTGGTAAGAGCGATTTCCATGCTAATTCCCTTTTCTTTGGAAAATTGGCAGCAACAATCTGTAGATGTGCAAGATTAGTATTCCTCATCCATTCTGGAAATCTCAAATCATAACAAATAAATGGACTAATATTCCAATCTTTATATTGAATTAAAATATTTTTATTCCCTGATTTAAAATATCTATCTTCTTTGGCTAAACAAAACAGATGCTTTTTGTCATAATATTGGATTTGGTGATCTGGTTCATAAACCCAAATGAATCTGTTGAAATAAGATCCTTCTTCACAGATAATCACACTACCACAGATTGCAGTCTTATACTGAACAGAAATCTGCTTCATCCAATTCACTGTCTCGCCGTCCATTACATCATAATTCGACACAACATTCATTGTAAATCCAGTGGTAAACATCTCAGGTAAAATAATAACATCGACCTGTTCCTTTAGATCTCTTTCGAACAATCCTGCAAAATGCTTTAAATTTTCTGAACGATTTTCCCAAACCAGTTCACTTTGTACAATACATATAGAAAGATTTGACATACTTTTGTTTCAGATTCAAAAATATGCAGAATAAAGAAAATAAATTTGGTTTTCCATCTAAAAGAAAAATAGAATTTGAATTAAACATCAAAATAATCCTCATTTGTGCCACTGTAATATTATCATTATTCACTTGTAAAAGCTCAAAAAGTAAATCGCCAATAATTAGTTCAACAAGGACAATAATAAATCACTCAGATAGTGCTTTTATTGCCAATGCTATTGAAAGCCTCGACACAGCAAATTTACCATTGATTACAGTACAAGTAAATATACATTTCGTTGGAAATAGGAATGGGAATTTTTACCCTGGAAAAGCTAGTGATGAAAAATATACAAATGGGCTTTTCTGGTCTGAAAAACTTATTGGTCACGCTAACCATGTCTGGAGATCATTGGAAGCAAGCAGTACAAGTAGAAAAAATTATTTAGGAAATGCTAGACTACAATTTAAAATTTATACGGAAAGTCAAAATACTGAAGATAAGTATCAAGGCGTCTGGTTTTGGGACAATATGAACCAAGTCAAACGATATTATCAAGAGAAAGTTTTAAATATCATACTTCATGATACAGGTCGTCCAAAATCTGAACAACTAAGCGGAATAGCTTGTGGGTTAAACATGTGCAATGAATTAAGCCTTAACGGAGCCTACGACAATGCTGCAAATGGAGGAAAATTTGGATGGTGGTCATTTGCTGGAACATTGAATCATGAATTTGGTCATATATGTGGTCTTTGTCATGCCTTCTACTGTGACAATGAATGCAAAGACATAGACTTAGACGCTGCAAAAGAATGTCACACTGCACCTTGCTTTAATGATTGCGGTGGACCAAATAGTGGTGTATGTAAATGTTGGGATACTGGCACAAAAAATATGATGGGTTATAATGCCTCTGGAACTGCCCTCACTCCTTGTCAATGGAAGATCATGATGCGTAATCTATGTTTTTCAAAAGCAGAATATATTATTAAAAACTTTAGATCACCAAAAAATTAAGTTTACAGTTCTATTCAAAAATTTCATAGCGCTTATTTGCAATTTATATAGACAAATCAATGTATCTTGCCCACAAAAGAAATCTTAATGTCTCAAAAGAAACTATTTTTATTGGATGGACATGCCTTAGTATATAGAGCACACTATGCATTTATCACCAGACCATTAATCAATTCGAAGGGGCTGAATACCTCAGCAATCAATGGATTTGTACGTTCACTTTGGGATATTATTCATAATGAAAAACCAAGTCACATAGCAGTAGCATTTGACCTTCATGGTCCTACATTTCGTCATGCCTACTTTCCAGAATATAAAGCCAATAGAGAAGCACAACCTGAAGATATTACCCTTGCATTTCCTTGGATAGAAAAGCTCATCAAAGCATTCAATATTCCCATCATCAGTGTGGAAAGTTTTGAGGCTGATGATGTCATTGGGACTATAGCTAAACAAGCTGCAAGAGAAGATTTTACAGTGTATATGGTCACGCCTGATAAGGACTATGGACAGCTCGTCGAAGAAAAAGTATTTATGTACAAGCCTTCAAGACAGGGCAATGGTGTCGACATATTAGGACCCAAAGAAGTCATGGAAGTTTGGGGAATAGATAGAGTAGACCAAGTGATCGATATGCTAGGCTTACAAGGAGATGCAGTAGACAATATCCCAGGGATTCCTGGAGTGGGAGAAAAAACTGCTGCAAAACTTTTGAAAGAATTTGGTTCTGTAGAGGAATTGCTTTTAAATGCAGAAAAGGTTACTGGTAAAATTAAAGATAAAATTATTGCAAATAAAGACCTCGCGATCCTTTCAAAAAAATTAGCTACAATAGATATCAATGTTCCGATACAATTTGATGAAGAAAAATATAGAATTGAAAACTTTGACAAACAACTTTTGACTGAATTATTTAGAGAACTCGAATTTCGATCATTGGCTGTTTCAATTCTTGGCAAAGCTGAAGAAAATACACTTTTTGCCCTTGAAGAAAACCCAGTAAAAAAAGAAACTAAAGCAGTAGCTCCTGTAGCTGAATCATATAAAGTGGCAGATCATGATATCAAAAATACATCGCATGAATACCAACTTGTACAAACTGATTCTGAAATAAAAAATTTAATCGCTTTACTTGAAAAAACTGAAATGATCTCATTTGATACCGAGACCACTGGTATCGATGCAAATCAAGCTGAACTAGTAGGCATTTCATTTTCAATAGAACCAAATAAAGCATATTACATTCCAATCGATGAAGATCAAAAGAAAGCTCAAATTCAAGTCGATCAATTCAAATCTATCTTAGAAAATCCAACTAAAAAATTCATAGGTCAGAACATTAAATATGATATGCTTATGATGAGTTGGTATGGCGTGCAAATGCCGACTCCATTCTTTGACACCATGATTGCTCACTATTTATTGGAACCAGACCAAAGGCATAAATTAGATTATCTTTCAGAGGCTTACCTAAACTACAAAATGGTTCCCATCGAAGATCTAATTGGAAAAAAAGGCATTACACAAGGCAGCATGAGAAATGTTGGGTTGGAAGAAATTAAAGAATATGCAGGAGAGGATGCTGATGTCACATTACAGCTATATAGCATACTTTCAAAAGATATTGAAAATGAAAATTTGAAAGATCTAATTAATAATATTGAATTGCCATTAGTAAAAGTTCTGAAAGATATTGAATTTGAAGGAGTCCGAATAGATCCAGATTTCCTAAGAAATTATAGTAAAGTATTAGAAGATCAAATAAGAAAAAGTGAAAAAGCGATTTATGAAAAATGTGGCACAAGATTTAATATTGCAAGTCCAAAACAGGTCGGTGAAGTTTTGTTTGAAAAATTAAAATTACCCTATCGTTGGAAAAAAACGGGATCGAATCAATTCTCAACAGATGATGAAAAACTAACCGAACTAGCAAAAGATTTTGAAGTAGTAAACGATATTCAAGAATACCGAAAACTTGCGAAATTAAAATCAACTTATGTCGACTCGCTTCCATTAATGGTCAATCCTAAAACAGGACGAGTACACAGTTCATTTAATCAAGCAAGAGCAGCTACAGGAAGATTGAGTTCGGAAAACCCAAATCTCCAAAATATTCCAATAAAAAATGAAGCTGGAAGAGAGATTAGAAAAGCCTTTGTACCTCGAAATGAAGATCACATCATCGTTTCTGCAGACTATAGTCAAATAGAATTGAGATTAATCGCAGAGATAAGTAATGAAGAAGCAATGCTAGACGCATTTATAAAAAATCAAGATATTCATCGAGCTACTGCTGCCAAAGTATATGGTGTACCCTATGATGAGGTGAATTCCGATCAAAGACGCAATGCTAAGACCGTCAATTTCTCAATCCTATATGGGGCTGGAGCGACCAATATCTCTAGACAACTTGGTATAAAACAAAGTGAAGCCAAAGAACTTATTGAGAATTATTTCAATCAATACAAGGGTCTTAGAAAATATATGAACGAAACTGTTGAATCTGCACGGAGCAAAGGCTATGTCATGACTTATATGGGACGTAAGAGGGTATTAAGAGATATTGATTCAAAGAATTCACTAATTCGCTCCAATGCTGAAAGAATTGCCATCAATACCCCAATTCAAGGTACAGCAGCAGATTTAATTAAAATGGCCATGATCAAAATTCATTCTAGATTGTTCAATGAAGGACTTCAATCCAAAATGATTCTTCAAGTCCATGATGAATTGGTTTTTGATGTTTTAAAATCGGAGAAAGCAAAAGTGGAAGAATTGGTTTTATACGAAATGAAACATGCAATACCTAATCTTAAAGTTCCTATAGATGTGGGAATAGGTCATGGAGAAAATTGGTTAGAAGCACATTAGTAAAAAATATAAATAGTTGCAAAATGAAATTATTAAAGCCTACGTCGGTAGAGAGTATAGCAGAAAAATTTCAATTAAAAATTATTGGCAATAAATCATTGATTGCTTATGGTATTAATGAGATTCATAAGGTAGAATCTGGAGATATTACTTTCGTCGATGCTGAAAAATATTATGAAAAATCAATTTCATCAGCAGCAGATATAATTCTAATAAATAAGGATACAGATTGTCCAGATGGAAAAGTACTTTTAGTCTGTGACAATCCATTTCAAGTTTATAATCAAATCGTACTTGAAAACAGACCATTTGAAGCATTGAGTAAAAACATCAGCAACTCAGCCATTATACACCCCACAGCAATTATTGAACCAGGAGCAATCATAGGGCATCATGTCATGATTGGAGAAAACAGTATTATCCATTCAAATGCTGTAATTGGTGAATTTAGTCTAATTGGAAAAAATGTTATCGTCGAATCCAACTCAATCATCGGATCAGACGCTTTTTATTTTAAGAAAACAGCCAAAGGATATCATCAGTGGCGATCTGGAGGCAGAACGATACTTCACGATGATGTTAGAATTGGAGCTGGATCCACTATTAACAAAGGCGTATCGGGGGACACTGTTGTACATAGCGGCACAAAAATCGATTGTCAAGTACATCTTGGTCACGGTGTAGTGATTGGTAAAAACTGCCTTCTAGCTGCCCAAGTTGGCATTGGTGGAAAAACTATAGTAGGAGATAATTGTATTTTTTATGGACAAGTTGGTATTGCCCAAAATCTGATCATTGAAGATAATGTTGTAATTCTAGCCAAATCAGGAATATCAAAAAACTTGGCGGGAAATAAAACCTATTTTGGAATACCTGCGGAAGAGATTACTAAAAAGTATAGAGAAATGGCAGCAGTCAGAGCGTTAAATACGCGTAGAAAATAGCTTGTTTTTTTCAATAAATTAGAAAAAAACACTTTTAAAAATAGCAGGTGATTGAGGTTGTTTAAAATTTTCAATGTGAATTTGATAATACTGAAGCAAAATTTGTAATAAATTCCTCCTTTGTTGAATATCAATCTTTATGGATTTCATTTGAATTAGATCGCTAATAAAATTACTATACTCTGGCAAAACAGAGTAATTATTTGTTTGGTTAAATTCAATAAAAACACCATCCATTAAATCAAAACTATTTAATCTTGGACTAGCGATCTCGGTTGGTGCAAAACCAAAAAAATGAGAAAATTTAATTAAAAAATAAAGATGAAAATTTGGATCCAAATGTTCCTTTTCATCTAGGTCAATAAATACTTTTTCTATATAAGTATACAGTTCTTGATGTTTTGATTTAACCTTAATGCACTGCTTTGCTATTTCCAATATAAATGTTGCAACGGCATTATGTACTAGACTTTGATTAATTCGGCTATATACTTTAGAAATACTTACTTCTTTAATACGATGCAGATCCTTTGATTCCGAATAATAAGATACAAATTCAATTTGGTTCGCGACCTGAAGCAAGGATGGGAGGCGGTTGGATCCTTTTTTATAAACGCCATTCATAAAAAAGGAACATAATCCAACCGCTTCTGTATAAACTTCTACAATTAAACTCGACTCACTAAATCTTGTGGTGCGAAATATAATACCTCTAGTAGTGAGCAAATTTTTAATTAATTATTGTTTTTTACCAAACGATCGTAATATACTTTGCCTGAATCCAATTTTAATGCTAAAATATAAGCTCCAACTTGAAGTTCATGGATATTACAATTAATTTGATTTGCCCCTTTTATTAAATTAACTTTTGCAAAATTCCTTTTTACTTCTTTTCCATCTATAGACAATACTATTATTCTTCCTGATTGTGATTCATTTACATTTATAATCAATTGTGTATTTGTGGAGGCAATAGTTGGCTGAATTTTAAATTCTTCTTGTTCATTATAATTCAATACCACAATATTACTTTCCTCAAAAGTTCCATCGAAGAAAACCTGTTTTATTTTATAGTAATAAGTATTACCTTTTTCAATATTTTTATCAAAATAAAAATAAGATTTTTTTACATTATTATTCGCTAAGACTTCTTCAAAATCTTCCAATTGACCTAGATTATTAGTTTTTTGAATTACAAACTTTTTCACAGATTTTGAATTTTTTACATCCCATTGTAGATAAGCAGCTTGATTGTAATATTGAACATTGAGAAGTATTTCGTTTGAAGCTAGAACTGTTTTAAACACTCCAGCAGAAATATTTTTTACCAAACCTAATTCTGTGATGTTAAATAGTGCTGTGGTTCCATAGCCCATTGTTCCATCGGCATCTGTATTTATTCCATTCAATGTTTTATTTTGTAAATGACTAAAAGAATATTGAACCGGAACATCAAATTTAATATAATAATTACCTGCTTGAACCTTTGCAAATGCAAAAGCACCTTCAGAATTAGTAGTGACAGTTTCTATAGTTTGATGTATGCTATTTTTTAGGTGCACTTGCACATCTCCCAGTCCTGGTTCCAAAACTTGATATACTCCATCACCATTTACATCATTCCATACTAAATTTCCCAATGTCGTAGTTCTAAAAAATCCAGCATCAAAATCACATAGCATATCACCTTCTCTTGCAATGAATAGCTCAGTTGTATTTTCCCCATTGACATTTGAAATATCTGAATCTTTTGTTGGATCAGATCCACTTCTCAAATTAGTTCTTGAGAAATTTGCAGGCCCTATTATTTTTAAATAATATGTACCTTCGCAAGTACAGAACTTATAGTAACCATCCTTTCCAGTTTGACTATTCTTAGATGTCACTTTTGAAGAAAACAATATTCCGTTTTGCTCATATAACTCTACTGTTACTCCATTGATTCCTTCTTCATTTGTATCTTGTATTCCATTTTGGTTTGCATCATGCCATACGTAATCACCAATTGGAACACAAGCGGTACAAATAGGTGGATATAATCTTGAAATCAAAGGAAAGCAAGAACAAGTTCCATCAATCAATACCAATGCATTTCTAAGTCTATCTCTGTTTGTGGTGTAATTAAAATCTGCTATTAGATTTCCTTTAGACCTTGGTCCATTTATTACGTGGGTAGCAATAGGAGCAAGAGCTGTATCACTTGCATCCAACAATCCATTTCTATTTATATCCTCAAATATTCTTATGTTAATTTTCTGACTAGCAGAAATATCTGCATCAAGCAAACCAATCGTAAGCGTAGTATAAGTATTTCCAGTAAAATCTGGACAGGTGGTGTTTTGTCTAACCAATGAATAGCTGGCTTTTGAATATACTGTAGGATGATTTGCTTCTGCTAAGGTTAATTGTGTTCGACAAACTGATCCATCATCAGTACATACCAAATCTCGTGTTGTGATAACCATATTCATAAAATTACGAATACTGTTGCAAGTCGTTATTGTTGGATTTACATCAATACCAAACTTAAATTTGACTGAATCTCCTGGATTTGTAATTGATCCAATAGCCCATGCCAAAGTTGTAGCACCCCCACTTTGTGGAATAATTGTTGGGTTTCTTGCCGCAAAATTGCGAATTGAAACTGTAGAATTTGGCACATAGGTATATCCATTGGGTAGAGTAAGTTTAATGGTATCTGTAAGTCTGGTAGATCCTGGTCCATAATTATATAAGATCAAATCAACATCATTAAAATCAGCACAAGCATTCAATATCGAAGAACTAGACCCAATTGCTAGTCGACCAGAATATAAAGTATTTGGGTCAATGATATTAATTGGTGCAGTATACCCAGTAATAGACTCTTCTTTTTGAGTTGTCCCAATTTGACAAGGAGACTGAGCAGAAGTGCGATATGGGATTCTAGTGCCGTCACTAAATCCACATTTTGACTGAGCTAAGAATCGAATATAATAGCGACTACTATCTGCATTTCGAAGTTGATATGGTACTTCCCCTCCAATTCCTCCTAATCCATTTGTACCAGTTGCATTTCGCCAAGCTGAAGTTACATTCCATTCAAATTTACGGCCTAGGAGGATCAGAGCCTAAATCTTGAGCGTTATTTATATGTCTCCAATTTAGTAGATTAACATTTGGTGCAGGTGGTACGCTTGTATTGATTGGATACTGTATATACGTCGATCCTGGTATCAATTCAAATCCATTTGGCATAAATACATCAAATAATAAATTTGAAGCATCAACTTGACCTTCATTATCCACCTGTATTACAAATTCAATATCTTCACATAATTCCTTTATAACTATTGGCCTTGACTCTACAGGAAATATAGAAGATGCACTTAATGTAGTATTAAAAGGTTTTACGAATAATGGATATGTTACAGTTGGACAACTAATTGTTGATATAGAATTTGGATAGCCATTGCAGTCCCAGCCTATCTCTGCAACAATACTATCAAGGTTACAATTCAAAGAATAATTAGCCGAAACTAAAAGATCAAATTCACTTCCACCAGGAAGTAAATTTCCCAATTGATAAATATTACCTACACTTGGAGAAATAGTAGTTGCTCCCAAAGTCAAGTTATTCAAATTAATTCTACCTGAATTATTCCTAAAAGCAATCCAAACATTTTTTGCTTCAGTTTCCGCTGCGACATTATTTATCTTTAATGGCCAAGTAAGAATATTGCTTGCCCCATTATTTGTTTGCTTAGAGGATTGTAATGAAAGTTTAGGGGCCTTAAAAAATAATACATCTGCATTACTTTCACCTGATTTGGATAGATCGTCATCAGCTGATACATTGCCTCCATTTATTGGTAAAGACGCTAATTGTCCTTGATGTATTGCATTATAAGCATAGCTCACTTTTCCTGTTGTAGCATTACAATCTGGAGCTAAATATACTTTTATATTTACAGCATAAGCTTCATCAGGATTATCCCAAATACCTGCTGCATTCTGCGTTTTAAATAATTGACCAACATTATACTGTAAATTTCGACCGGTTATACTTGTTGGCGTTATTATCGAATTAAAACTATTAGAGTTTTCTTGACCTGAGCCAATATTTAAACTCACTTCTGACCTAAGAAAATTAAATCCATTAGGTACGTTAATTAAAACATCATTAAGTAAATTCTGTGGACGATATTCATAGGGAAAAACATCTCTTCCTGGCGCAGCATCATTTGGTTGATTTATATAAACATAAGTTAAGTTAATAAATTTATCTTCACATCCATTAAAATTTGATCCACTTAAATAAACAAATGATCCATATCCATAATAATTAAATCTATTGATAAATTGTTGGCATTCATTCAAATTTGGATTGCTTGGGTTAATGATTTTTGAGACATAAAAACTATTTGTGACAATATTTTCTACGATGGTATTTGGTCTATTTCTTGCGATTTGATAAACGACTTCCAATCTCACACTGTCTCCATTTCGGTATCCTTCAAAAATGCCCAAATCTGAACATCCTGAATTATTTAAACTTGCTCTACTAAAATCAAATTTAAATGTATTGCTATTTTTCTTGTAACTATTGGAGTACAATTAATATAACGATTTGCGTTTTTATCAAAAATTCTCACTGAAACACTTGACACTTCTGTCTCGGGGGCAATATCAAAACTTGATTCAAGATAAGCAAATTCCCACAAGTCATTACTCGCATCTTTAACTACTGCAATATGTGTTGCTTTGAGTTGATCTCCACTCATTGCTCGATATGTATTTATAGGGTCGATTGATGGATCAGCAACTTGCGTTCCATCAGGTATTTGATCTGAGTTACTATCTTTAAGTCCATAAGTTATCCTCTTCATCTCACTAGCCAAGGTTAATAGACCTAAACAAGATGATCTGTTTGGATCACAAATTGGACTTAATCTTAATGTATCAATACCTATGGGAACAGCACAAGTACATAATGTAGGATTGCTCACATAATTAAAACGTGATTTTATTTCTACTTCATCTGGTAATAAATTACAAGATCCCATAACTAAATTTTTGAGATATATCTCGGATTTAAAAATTCCTATTCCTACTAAGAGCCCTTCCCGAATATTAAACCTTGCTGTAAGCCTATTCAATATTGGATCATAATTCACAACTTTTGGTATCCAATTTTACCGTATGGGTTTGTCCACATTAAGTCACCAGTATTTCCACTCCATCCTATTCCATTGGGTATGTCTATGATTAACTCAATTTCTGAGTTATCATTAATATTTGACAACCTCATTAGATAATAAATCAACTTCATTGAAAATGTATCATTTTCCTTAACATTTGGCTCAGTTTCATCCAGAATTAATGTATTAGTTACAAATGTTGCACTTGATACTTCTACTGCTTGCAATTGATTTTCATTATTGCAAAAATCATAATACTTCCCTTTAACTGCATCACCTAAACTATTATAGTTTCCATAATCTGAAGGACAACATATATATTTCTCATATTCAACAGTTATCTCTTCCCCAACTGCAATCGTTGGAATAAGCAACTGGACATGTGATGTGATATTAGATGTATAACAATTAAAATAACTTCCACAATTTAAGCTATTAAAAAAATATGGTGCAATTGGGTTAAAAGCACCCGAATTTCTTTTTATTCGAAAACTATTGGCAAAAATATTTCCACCATTACAAGACCCTATTTGCTCTACTGATCCAGAATACAAATAAAAATCAATTAAAGAATTTGCAGCAGATGAAGTTCCAGTGTTTTTAATTTTAACTTGAACAGTTGTTGTAGTCCCAAGACAAATCGGCGCATCATAATTTTCTGTTACTTCTAAGCGAGGACCTTGATTGACACTTAATGAAAGATTCGTAAATATAATTTCACTTGGTTCGCAAAGTTCAGATGAACAACCCCAATATGCTGTAATAGTAGAACTTAAATCAGTACAGCTAAGTATTTCAATAATTTCTTCTATCTCAATACATTCAGCAAGACTATTACTATTTCCACCTTCTGGACCATCTAATAAATTATTGCCATTTCCAATGGTTCCATTTACCAATTTTGAACTTGGAAATTCAGAATTTGGAATGCGAATACTTTGATTTCCCAAAGCTCCAATTACATAATTAGCGTTCTCTACACCTCCATTAATTTTAACACCTCTAATTCGCATAGTGCTTGCATCAAAATCATTAACCTGAATCGTATCCTTAATATATGAATTCACACCAGTCTGACAAATTGTAAATTTTCTCGAAGTTAGATTTCCACCTAACGGCGTAATAATAGGATTTGATATAGTCAAATTTGGCTTTGCCAACTGAGGAATGGTACTTTCACTATATACATCTGCTCCTCCATTAAATCGAAGTGTGTAATCCCAATTGAATACGACACCTGGCGTAGCTTTGATGATATCAATTACTTCACAATCTGCTTTAACATCAAATGTAAAAACGATATCTTTGCATCCACCAAAATCCATATTAGGAAAATCAAAAACTAATTTTTGAGCAGTAGATAAATCCATTCTATACATCACTCCTGATGTGACTCCTGCACATCCTACTGCTTGGAAGTTTCCAGCATATTTTAATCCTTCATCCAAAACTATTTCTAACTGAGCATTGGAGATAGATCGTCCATTGGCCAATTTAATAATTTCAATAGAGGCCCTTCCTGCATCACCACAAATAACAAGCTGAGGTAATATTGGGTTAATAAACTCTACTTCATTGCCAAAAAAATCATCTTTATACAAAGACGAAAAATAATTTTCAGCTAAGGATTTTTTTGCAATTAAAGTTGATTGTGAATAGTCAGTAGAGAAAAAAATTCTCTCACTTTTAAGGATTTGCGCAAAATTTAATAAAAATGTAAAGAAGAACATTTTTGCAATTACGCTCAGGTTAATTAGTTTACGTTTCATTAATCGGAAATTAGATCAACGCAAATGTAATAATATAAAAAGTTAAAAAATGCAAGAAGTTGTAAAAAAATTAACTAGTAGTTATTAATTATTAATTAAGTATATATATGTATAATTGCCTGATTTTTCCCTATCTACAAAAGAATTAAAATTAATATAATTATTCGAAATTTATTAAATTCATTATGTCAACTACTAGTATATTAAATTTATATATAATACTTTTTAAATTTGGCAGAATGAAATAGAAAAAATTTCAAAAAAGTAGGTTTTTTATTTTGTAATAAATTGCTGTATTTTCATAAATTCCAGAAAAATTTTCTGCCCCCGGTCCAAATGCGAATACTGGAATCATTGCTGCTGTATGTTTTTTTGTGGAAAAGCCAGTCACTAAAGAATCCATTTTAGAGCCTGGATTAATAGTATATCCGCCTGTCTCATGATCTGCTGTAACAACAACTAAAGTATTTTTATCCTTAATTGCAAAATCTAAAGCTTCTTTAATTACCTTATTAAAATCCAAAACTTCGGAAACAATATATTCAGAAGTATTTGCATGTCCTCCCCAATCAATTTGGGATCCCTCAATCATTAAGAAAAACCCTTTTTTATTTTTTTGATTTAAAAATTGAATAGCATCCTTCCCAGCTTTTGCCAAATAATTTCTTCCTTGCGATGCTGGTAGTGGATCACCATCAGCAGTATAAAAAATATATTTATTGACATTTGGAATCTGCAATGTCTGAAAATCATCTTGAAAATAATCATTCACTGTATATCCTTTTTGCATTAATTTTTCTATTAGATTTATTGAATCTTTTACTCTTCTATCAAAGTATTTTTTTCCTCCTCCAATGAGAATATCACAATTTCCATTAATATAGTAATCCATTGCAATAGCTTCATAATCTTCCCTTCCACTTTGATGACTTAGGAATGCTGCTGGAGTCGCATGTACAATCGTGGATGTTGCTACCAATCCAGTTGCAAATCCTTTATTGGAGCACTCCTCTAAAATCGTTGTGTGAGTTCTCCCTAATGAATCTACTCCTAAATAACCATTCTTAGTCTTATGCCCTATTGAAAAAGCTGTTGCCCCAGCTGCTGAATCAGTGATCAAGTCATCTGCTGAATAAGATTTATGAATACCCACTATTGGCATTCTCTCTAGTTCAAGCTGATTCTTATTCATATACATTCCTGCAGTAATTTGGGTTAATCCCATTCCATCTCCAATAAGAAAAATTATGTTTTTAGGTCTATGTTTTTGAACCTCAACTCTCTTAATTGGAATATTTTGTTCTTGATATACTTGTGGCTTTGATACAGTACAACTGATAAACAAAATCAAGACTGCAAAAATATTTTTTACTGGCATAAATGAATAATTGTTCTATCTTAATAATAAAAAAATTCCAACTTAGTTCATCAAATTAATGAAGCTTAATTTGCTATAGTGTATCTTTTTCCTGGATGTTCATGTATCAGTCCTTTGAATTCCAATTCTAAAAGAATCGAAGCTAAGATTCCTGGTGTCTTGTCCACTTTTTGATATAATACATCAATGTGGACTGCATCGGCTCCTTTTATTATATTCATCACCTCTTGTTCTGACTCATTTAACTCTACAAAAAGCACATTATTTTTATTGATTTTTTTACTGTTTATATCAATGTCCCAAGACATACATTTCATCAAATCATCAGCATCTTCGATTAGCTGTGCTTTATTTGACTTTATTAATTTATTAGCCCCACTTGAATATGCATCATATACTCTTCCTGGAAATGCAAAGACATCTTTATTGTAATCAAAAGCGTATTGAGCAGTTATCATACTGCCACCTTCAGCTTTAGTTTCAATTACTACTAAGGCATCACATAGTCCAGCAACAATTCGATTGCGTTGCGGAAAATTTTCTCTATCAGGTCTTGTATTAATTCCATATTCAGTAATTAATCCACCTCGCTCAATCATACTTTTTGCAATTCCTTTATGTAAGCTAGGATATATGATATCCAGACCATGACCTAATACACCTACAGTCTCAATCTCTTCCTTAACACATTGCTTATGCGCTGCAGCATCTACTCCATATGCTAAGCCAGATACAATGAGTATATCAAGGTGCTTTAAGTCACATATCAACTTTTCTATTATTTCTTGCCCGTATTGTGTGATTGCTCTAGTCCCTACAATTGATAAAATTTTTTCTTTGTTTAAATTTGCATTCCCTTTATAATATAAAACAGTAGGCGCATCAGGGTACCTATTCAAACGAAAAGGAAAGTTCTCATTAAGATAACTTAAAACATTAATATTATTTTTTAGGGTATAGTTTAATTCAGTTTCTGCATCATGTAAGGTATTAGACTCAATAATTTCATTTGCTGTTTTCTCACCTATTCCAGGGATTTTTAGCAATTGACTCTTTTTTGCATTTAATACTTTTTGGGCCGAACCACAATAACTTATTAGATTCTTAGCTAAAACAGCTCCAACATTTTTTACTTTAGAGAGTGCAATCAAATATAAAATATCGTTGTTATCTTCCATTAATTTAAGGTTTTGGCTTTTTCTAAGAATGAATTACCATTTCTTAAAAATTCTTGCCTTTTTTCAGCTGAAAGCGATCTCGTTTTAGCAAATTCTAAATAGCTATTCCCAATTTTTTGAAGCAAGTCCTTATCTTCTCCATTTATTTTATAAGCCATCCCTAAATAATTTAAAGCAGCCTCATACTTACCTTGTTTATATAAAATATCATAGCCTACTTTCTTATAAAAATTATATAATAAGGTCGTATTCTGAGTTTGTCCAGCAAGATAAGTTATATACTCGCTTACAAAACTCAAATTAGCTTGCTTTGAAATTACCCATTCAAAATTGGATAATAATTTAGGAACATCTCCATCTCTTTTATGCCATTCTGCTGCAACACCCGCCAACATATTCAAACCTTGACCATACTCTGGATAAATCTCAACTGATTTTCGAATATACTTTTCTGCTAAAGATAGAAATTCGTATTTCTTCTTATCTATAGTCTCGATTTTATAATAATTAAAATAGGTCACTCCCATATAAAGATTTATTCTTGCGCTATTTTTTGAAACCTTTATTGCTGAAAAATTTAAACTATCACTATCTTTCCAAGCAGGTACCCTATCATAACTGATCCACACAAAAACACAACTTATCAAAATAAAAGCGAATTGAGCAATCCTAGAATAAATCATTTTTCCAGTCAGGATTGTAGTATTCAAAAAATATCCAGCTATCAAACAAATAGAAAATGATGGAATAAAAAGAAAACGCTCATTCATAAATGTTCCAATAGGAAAGAATATATTCAATACAAGTATCATTGTAATGAAAAAAAATAAAATAGAATAAGTCAACACACTCGCTGATTTCCACTTTTTTATTACCAGAAAAAAAAGCAATCCTATTGCAAGCAATGAAAGATAAAAAAGTGGGTTAGCAAGATCGATTATTGGCACATGGTAAGGATAATAATCATGAGTCAATGGATATGGAATAATCAAAAGTTTTATATACCAAGCAATAGTGTATATTATCGTACAAAACTTCTCGACAGCATTCATCTCAAGAAATGGATCATTCATAAGGTCTGTAATAACCAGATTCCTGTCAAATAAAAAACCAATTACAGCTACTCTTATTCCAATAAAAATTAATCCTGTGAATACCAATAACCAAGATTTTTTTATTAAGTCAATGATTTTTTCTGAACGAAAAAAGTAAGCTGTCATAGGATTGATAATTACAAAAGTTAAGGCATTTTCTTTTGATAATAATCCTAAAAATAATGCTATACAACTTGCAATCAAATGCCAATTTTTCTTAAAATCAATATACTGAATAAAATAATATAATGAACTGATACAAAATAGTAAACACATAATTTCATCCCTTCCTTTGATATTTGCAACAGCCTCTACGTGCACAGGATGAACCACAAATAAAATACAAGTAAAGAATGCAATCCATTGTTTTCGGTTGTTCTCTTTAAATACATTGATTACTACAATATATAAAATCATTACACTTAAGAAATACAATACAAAATTTATTAAGTGGCTTATCTTTGGATTGCTTTGGAAAAAGTGATATTCCAATGCAAAACTGGCAATGGATAATGGTCTATACCTTGAGCCAGAAACTAAGTTTTTCTGTTCACCAAAATATCCAGTGAAGGATTCAGTCTTAAAGATTTCGGCTATGCCTTGAATTCCTTTTTTAACAAATTTATTCTCAGAAGCTACAATGATGTCATCTAAAGCATATCCATAATTAAAGCTTTTAAAATAGATGATCAGCGTAATTATCAAAAATAAAGCAAAGTGCAAATATCTATTTTCAAGGATCTTCCTATATTTAAAGATTTGGGTCATTGCTTTTAATTTGAATCACATTTGTTATATTATTATCGACAAAAATGGTTCAGATGAAATTATTTTGTTTCATCTGTTTCTTCAGACTCCTCTATTTTTTTTTCTTTATTTACTTCTGGCTTCACCACTAGTAGATTATACTTTGCAAGAAAATGATACCACTTAATACACTTTTTCATGTCCTTTATATGGACTCTGTATCGGTCATATTCTTGAACATTATTTTCGAAAAAAGCTCTAATATCTGCATCACTAGAAGTGACAGTTGGTATTGTGTTCTGATCCTCAATTTTAACAAAGCGATGATACACTTCTGATAATGGAATATTATCACTTAGCGTATAAATTCCAATTGATTCTAATGGAGAAAACTGCGTATTGCGCGAAGCATAAAAATTTCTCTTTTCAGTTCCAATCTCTTCTAAGATCAATCCATTTGCCCTTGTTGTTATTAATTTGAAAAGCGAACCACTTCCACTAATTGCAATAATATTTTCTAATAAAACCATATTTTGAGTTTAGTGCAAATATCACTCTTTTTCTTAAATTTTTAAATAATAATTAATTTTATAAATAACTGTGAATCAATAATATATAAAAATAATTGTTTAAATAATTGGAATTTTAACAGCAAATTTAATTTTTTCATCAAAATCCTAACTTCCATACTAATTTTTTACATCAAAACTTTTAATCATATTGAAATGATAGCCATTTCTTGGAATTTATGGATTACTATATATTTGTCTTAAAATTTATTTAATTTGGCTAATTTGGTGTTATTTTATGCTTATTCTTAATTTTCTAAGCTTTTCTTTGCAATAAATCTAAAATTGTACTTTCTATTACAAAATAGGCTTTCAAAAGAGTTACATATTTCATATTCAGAATAGATCTTCTTTTTTAAGAGAATCATACTCTAATTTTACAATCACATTAAGTGATCAATAATGGTTTTTCACTTATTGAATTGTTTTATTAATTGGTAATTGTAATTGGAGAAAAATTGCTTATGCTCAGTGTAATCACACTTTAATTCAGGGTAGGAAGTTAGAGGAAGTAATTCTTATTTTTGAATAAAGTTTTACACTGAGTCATAGCAATCTATAACACTTTACTCTATTTCAACAAAAGAAAAATTTAATCTATGATTTTTTCTTAAGGTAAATCGTCTTCAACACAAGCGTGCTACCATCAACTTTACATTCTATGGCATCTGTATCTTCTGTAACTCTGATTTTTTTTATTACGGTACCTCTTTTGAGATTTGTTCCGCCTTTGACTTTTAGATCTTGAGTTACTATCACAGTATCTCCACTTTCCAGTGTATTTCCATTACAATCTTTGACAATAATTTGATCTTCCATTATTGATATTTTTAAATTTTTATTGTTCTTGCTCTCCTTTTAATTTTTCCATGTTTTCTGCTACCCTTAATGCTTCTATCACCTCATCCAATTGGCCATTCATCAAACCTACTAAATTATAACTTGTAAAATTTATTCGATGATCTGTCATTCTATTTTGAGGGAAATTATAGGTTCTTATTTTATCTGATCTGTCTCCTGTACCGACTAATGATCTTCTCTTTGAAGCAACTGTGTTTTCATATGTTTCGACTTGAACATCCTTGATTTTTTGAATTAAGCGTCCCATTGCGATCTCTCTATTTTTATGCTGACTTCTACTGTCTGTACTCTCAGCTACGATTCCTGTAGGAATATGTGTAAATCTCACTCCAGATTCTGTTTTATTGACATGCTGTCCACCTGCACCACTGGAACGAAAAGTGTCGACTCGAAGATCGGCTTTGTTAACATCAATATCTTCAATTTCCATTTTGGGCATTACGACCACTGTTGCTGCCGAAGTATGTACTCTTCCTGAAGCTTCTGTTTCTGGAACACGTTGGACTCTGTGAGCACCTGATTCAAACTTTAGTTTTCCATATACATCTACACCAGATACGTCCAACACTACTTTAGAAAATCCTCCCACAGACCCTTCATTCTCAGTTAATATCTCGTAAGTCCAACCAAGAGTGTCAAAATATCTCGTGTACATTCTCAATAAATCACCAGCGAATAAACTCGCCTCGCTGCCTCCTGTTCCTGCTCTTATCTCAAATATAACATCCTTGCTATCTTCTGGATCTTTCGGAATGAGCATGATCTTTAACTCAGCTTCTATGGTTTCCAGTTGACTTTTTGCATTATCATATTCTAATCTAGCAAGATCTTTCATTTCAGGATCATCAGATGATAATAACTCTTCTGCTCCAATGACTTCCTTTTGATATCGCTGATAATCTTCAAGGTGGTTCATTATTGGCTGAAGATCTTTATATTCCTTACTTGTCTTAGTGTATTCCTTTACATTACTTACAATCTCAGGATCGGACAGTCTCTCTTCTAGATACTTGTATCTTTCATGAATTGATTCTAATTTTTTAATGATATCCATGGATCTAAAATTGAGCGCAAACCTACAATAAAAACTGCTATTTTAGTCTAGAATTTTAGCTTCTTCTAGTAATTTGGATAAAATGAGTTTTGTACAAATTTTCCAAATAAAAAAAGAGCCAGAATTTCTTCTGACTCTTTATATTTATTTGAAATTCAAAGAATTTCCTTATAATCTTACTTCTTAGTAACTCTGATCGCTACTCTTCTGTTTTGATCGCGTCCTTCTGGAGTGCTATTGTCAGCAACTGGATGCTCTTGACCATAACCTTCAGATTCCATTCTTTTTGCTTCAACGCCTAAAGTAACCAAAGCTTCTTTTACCATTTTAGCTCTGTCAGCAGATAATGCTTTGTTTTTTGCAGCATCTCCAACATTGTCAGTATAACCTCCCAATTTAATATTTACATTTGGGAAAGCTTTCATGATTGCAGCAATATTTCCAATTTGATCTTTAGAAGCTGGGCTTAATGCAGAGCTTCCTGTTTCAAATAAAATTCTATCAAAATTGAACCAAGTATTTTTGTCTACAACTTTTGTTGCATCTTGAATCCAGCTAATTAATGAATTCTCTACTCCTTTTTCAGGAACATTTAATTCAACACCACCAGGAAGAGCAACTTTGATCATATTTCCTAAAGCCAACCATTTAGCTCTAACTGTAGAATCAACGCCTTCATACATATTTTTTGTTGCATCAACTACAGCATTTGCAGCATCAGCTACAGTTCCAGCAGCTGCAGTAGCAGCATTTTCTGCAACGCTAGTTGTGTTTTCAACTGCTGTCTTCATATTGTCTTTTACTTCAGATCCATTACAGCCTTTCATTACAAACCATAAAAGACCTAATGCGCCAAGTAAACCCAATAACCACATCCACCAGTTGCTTCCACCTCCGTTGTTGTTATCTGAAGTGTTGTAATTAGTAGTTGTTGAAGTAGTTGTTGTTTTATGAGTCGTGTGACCATCTGCAAGATTAGCAAAACCTAAAGATGAAGCCCATCCACCAGGTAAAGCTGATGCAATATCTTTCTTATGTCCACCTAACCATGTAGTCAATCCACTTACACCAAAATTTTCTTGGCTTGATTTCTTCTTCAAGAAAGCCATAACCAATGGTGCTGCAATGCTCAATAATTTACCTGCAGATCCTGAGCTTTTGAATCCAACTAAGCTTGTTAAAGCACTCATCAATGTGTTGCTGTTATTTCCAAATAACAAACCTAACATAGACGAACCAATTCCATTATTTGAAGTCAATGGCGAATTACCACCAAATAGATCTCCTAGGTTATTTAATATTCCAGGATCATTGTCTTTGTGATTCAATAGATCCCAAACTTTACCCATAGTAGATGTATTATTAGATGCGTTCAAAACACCCCCTAAGATAGCAGGAATTGCTGCTCCCATACCTTTTGATGTAGATTCTGAAGACTCACCCATGAATCCAGCCGCTTTTGATAAAAGCTCCGGAGTAACATTCGATTTAATTAAATCAATTAAGTTCATTTTTTTAATTGTTGAAGGAGTTAATAATAATTTTTCGTTTATCTGACGCAAATTTCGAACATTGTCACATCTCTTCTGCGTTTCAACTGTTAATGATTAATAAATTAAAGCCCAATGTTAGAAAAATTAAAATATCCAATAGGAAAGTGGGAAGCCCCCAACAATTATTCAGAGGAATTAATCCACGCATGGATCTCAGACATTGAATCGACTCCAAAGTCGATTGAAGCATTAGTACTTGCATTGGATGAATCTCAGCTTAACTGGAAGTATAGACCCAGTGGTTGGAGTATTCGTCAAGTAGTTCATCACATGGCAGATAGCCATATGAATGCATATATTAGGCATAAACTTACCATGACTGAAGATTGCCCTACCATTTTACCTTATAATGAAAAGCTTTGGGCTGAAATGCCGGATGTACAACATGTGGCTATTAAAGAAGGCTGCCTGCTATTGAGATTACTTCATCAAAGATGGTCATTTTATCTTTCCAGCTTACCTTATGATAGTTTATCCAAATCATACCTTCATCCTGAGAAGAAAAGAAAAATTAATATGTATGAATCAATTGGCATGTATTCCTGGCATTCAAGACATCATTTAGCTCACATTGAGAACGCGATTAAATTTGCGGTGACTTAAAATTATAGTAAAATAATAATTTCAAAGAATTAAATTTTTGTTTCATTAATATTCTACCTGCTTATGAATTTTTTTAATCTTAAAACGACTTGGTCAAATTTAGAATTTATTCCATTAAAACTATGTATCGCATCTGCATACCTTTTAATTGGTGCTTATTTTCATGATATGATTTTAACCTTTCATATTCCTATTATTATTGTTTT
The DNA here is from genome assembly GCA_016710585.1 of Saprospiraceae bacterium. GTDB lineage: Bacteria > Bacteroidota > Bacteroidia > Chitinophagales > Saprospiraceae > Vicinibacter. The sequence continues at coordinate 438,540 of JADJVN010000001.1, read as the reverse complement.
TTTGATTACTGTTATATGGGCAGTTAAATTATGGCTTTCCAAAATGCAGTCAGAAAATAATAAATAATTTGTATGACACTTGAGAGTTTGCTGCTTTTTATTTCACTTGCCTTGTTGGCTGAAATACTAGGAACTATTGGTGGCTTTGGTTCGTCGCTTTTCTTTGTCCCTATTGCCAGTTACTTCTTTGACTTCTATTCAGTACTTGGAATTACAGCATTATTTCATGTCTCCAGTAACTTAGCTAAAATCACATTGTTTCGAAAAGGCTTCGACAAAAATCTAATCATGAATATTGGAATACCTGCTGTTTTATTTGTAATAATTGGTGCTTATCTAAGTAAATTTATTGATCCAAAAATACTTGAAATATTCTTAGCGTTATTTTTAATTTTGGTTAGTGCTACCTTTCTTATCTTTAAAAATATCACTGTTAAAGCTACATTAACCAATTCAATTGGTGGTGGTGTTGCCTCAGGGTTAATTGCTGGTCTTTTAGGAACAGGAGGGGCAATAAGAGGAATTGTTTTGGCAGCCTACAATTTAAAAAAAGAAGTGTTTATAGCTACATCTTCGATAATCGACTTAGGTATCGATTTAAGCAGAAGTGTTGTATACAGCGCAAATGGATATATTAATAAAGAGATATTGTACCTTATACCTATTTTACTAATAGTGAGTATAATTGGGACATTTATTGGAAAAAAAATACTTGAACATGTTTCTGAAGAACAATTCAAATCCATTGTATTAATTTTAGTTTTTATAACAGGGGTCTTTACCTTGGCAAAAATATATTTTAAATAAAGCATTTTAGTCCTAAGTTAAAATTCTAAATTTCTTATTACATTTGCTTTTATAAAATTATAATCATGAAATCAAATTTAATCTACTTCTGCATTTGTATTGGGATCTTTTTTTGCTCATGTAAAGAAAATAAAAAGCAAGAAAAAGTAGAAACACCTATAGAATCATCGACACAATCAGAAAATAAAAATCTAATAAGTTCTACTGTCACCGACAAAAATGGACAAGTATTGGAAATGAGTTTTGACAATGAGCAAAACATTGCTTTCCTAAAACTAAATGGAGAGAAAATAATACTTCAAGGTCAAGCTGCTGCTTCAGGAATCTGGTATAAAAACGATGTTTATGAATTGAGAGGTAAAGGGCAAGATATTTCACTTGAAAAAGATGGAAAGTTAATCTTTGAAGTAATTAGTGAAGCCGGTTCAAAAGAATAAACTGAATCAGATTTATGCAGGATTTATGAGTAAATTATTCTACGTATTTATCATAGAAAAATAATTGCTATTTAAATCATCATATTATTTGCATTTTATATTTAATTTCCAATGAAAAATATATTTAAAGATTCGGAATCTCTACTTAATTTTATCATACTTATTGCATTGACATTTATATTTGCCTATCTAGTCGGCCGATATTTGCAAAAAAGAATAGAAGGAAAAGGAAATAGGCATAATATAGATGTCACTAGTTTTGTTTTCTTGAAGCACATGATTGTTGCTATAATTTAAATGATAAAATTAAAGTAATTAATAGTCAAAACAAAAACACAATATGAAAAAAAAATATATTCAAGATACAAGTTTTGAAAATTTAGATTCTAGTTCTGAGCAAATTATTTTAGCAGAATACGAAAGTTGTACTTTTAAATATTGCGATTTTTCAAATTACAACTTTTCTAACTTCTCATTTGTAGATTGTGAATTTAACAGTTGTAATTTAAGTCTTATAGCCCTCGATAATACCAGTTTTAGAAATGTAAAATTTAAACAATGTAAGATGTTGGGGCTACATTTTGAACATTGTCAAGAATTTAATCTTTCCTTTTCATTTGAAAACACACAATTAAATCATAGCTCATTTTATAAGATTAAAATTAAAAAGACAATATTTGAACAATGCCAACTCTACGAATGTGATTTTTCAGAAAGTGATTTAAGCAATTCTGCTTTTAAAAACTGTGATTTATCAGGAGCCATTTTTGATAACACTATATTAGAAAAAGTAGATTTGAGTTCAAGTTCTAATTATATAATAGACCCTGAAAAAAATCGAATAAAGAAAGCTAAGTTTTCACTTCTAGGGATTTCTGGCTTGCTTCGAAAATATGATATAGAAATTTTAGAAGAAAATTAAGTGATCTGGAAATATAAAACTAAAATATATGAATCCTGATATCCAATCTTATAATGACTCACAATCAGATGAGGAAAGAGAAATTTGTAACATGTTAGCAAAAATTATTTTTGAAAATTTAATTGGAGCTGAAAATAAAATCTGGCATGCACATCCTGTTTGGTTTATTGATGGTAATCCAGTTGTTGGATATAGTAAATTAAAAGGAGGAATAAGACTCCTGTTCTGGAGTGGTCAGTCATTTGATGAGGATACTTTAATAGCTGAGGGAAGCTTCAAGGCTGCAGAGATTCGTTTTAGCACAGTTGAACAAATCAACCCTTCAGATATCAAACGATACTTGGATAAATCAATAAAAATACAATGGGACTATAAAAATCTGATTAAAAGAAAAGGCAAACTTGAACGACTAGTTTGAAATAGAACGCCAAACAATTAGCTAATGTGGAATTCGTATATACAAAAATTTATTTTTACAATCAAGGTGTCTAGAAATATTTCCACTTTTGTAAAATTCATCTATAATACCATTCAATTTCATCTTCTTTACAAATATAATAAAAAAAATGAACAAGAAAACAATTCAAATAATTATCAAATAAAAATAAATAAAAAAAACTATAATATAGCTATGCGGACAAGTAAAGGAGATCTTGCAATATTTTATGAGATTTTTTGGAAACAGATTTATTTCATTCCATTTCAAATCTCAAACAAAAATATCAATATTTTAGATCTTGGTGCTCATATTGGTTTAAGCTCACTATACTTCAATATCCATTATCCCAATGCAAATATATATAGTGTCGAGGCTTCACAAGATAATTTTTTAATACTGAAAGATAACCTCAAGTTTGATTCTAGAAATACGCCATTGCCATATGCCATATACGATATTGATAGAGAAATATTATTTAACGAGAAAGGACATAGCTACAACTATCAAGTTGATATTGTAGGAAATCCTATTCAAGCAATATCTGTGAATACAATAATGAATAAATATAATATAGCGAAATTCAACTTGGTAAAAATTGATATAGAAGGCGCAGAAAACATACTATTGAAAAACAATAACAACTGGTTAGCTCATACAGACAATATAATTATTGAAATACATCCCCCATATAATTTTGAACAACTTACTTCCGATTTAAAACCATTCGGATTCACTATCATTCTACCTGATTTGGAAAATAAACAAAAAAATATAATAGCAACGAAATATAATGTCTAAATTACATAAGTCAATAATAATAAAAATAAATTGGTTGAAAAAATATTATTTCTTCTTATTTAATTCACATAAACAATCTATATGAATATTAAAATAGATCAAAACATTGAACTAAAGGCTATCTCTCTTGATCATGCGAATGAGATCTACAATTTAGTAGAAGAAAATAGAGCCCACTTAAAACTATGGCTGCCCTTCGTAGAAAATGTTCACTCTGTTCAATTCATAGAAAACTACATTCGAGGATCTATTCAACGAAACCTTGATGGTGTAGAACATGCTTTTACTATCTTCGATCGAAAAAAATGTGTGGGACGAATTGGAATTTACAGAATTGATCGTGCCAATAAAATCGGAGAATTTGGGTATTGGCTGTCAAAAGATCATCAAGGAAAAGGAATCATCACGAAATCTTGTCAAGCATTAATACAACTTGCTTTTTCTTCATTAGATTTAAATCGTATTGAATTAAAATGTGCTACAAACAATCAGAAAAGTAATCAGATAGCAGTAAAATTGAATTTCACCATGGAAGCTATACTTAGAGATGCTGAATATTTACATGAAAAATTTATTGACTTGAACCTATATTCACTTTTAAAAAAAGAATACATCAGTCCGAATATATAAGTCAATCATTGTAATAAATTCTGTTCAAGTCTGTTCAATGTTATAGCAATCAAAGTATTCGCTTACGTTTAAACCAAAAATAAATGACTAATGCAATAAATAGCATTATTCCCAATGTTAAAAAATAACCAGAACGCCATTTTAATTCAGGCATATTCTCAAAATTCATTCCATAAATTCCAGCAACAAAAGTCAATGGCAAAAAAAATGCTGAAAAAATAGTCAACAATTTCATGACATCATTGCTTTTTTGAGCATTAACAGAAAGGTAGGTGTTCAACAAGTTATTTGAATTCTCTAAAACTTCATCATAGTTTAATATAAGATTTAACAATCTATCTTTGATATCTTGGAGAGCTGTTTTAGATTCATCCTTAACTTCAAGTTGATTAATTACGTTTTGTATTATTTGCAATAATTTTTTTGTAATACGAGTTTGAGTCTTTAAAAAATATAAATCCTCCAATGAAACTTTCTCATAATTTTTCAAAAAAATAACTTCTTCAATCTTGGTTATATGCTCATCTAAATCATTCAAAGGTCGTTGATAAGTTTCAAGCATTTTATGAATTAAGTAAAGCAAGACGTCCTCTGAATTGTTATACTCTTTTTTTACAGTATTTAAAAATGGAAAAGCACTTCTATGGATTGTGATAAGCTTATTCTCATTATAGAAAAAAGCTATTTTATTAGATAGCTCACTTATAGTTGTAGACCCTTCTTCAATAGTGGATGTAAAGGCCCTAAGGATTAGAAAATTATAATTCGGTTGTTTTTCGAATTTAGGTAAATGACCGGACTCTAAGCTATCCTTTATCTGAAAATAATCAAGATTATACTCCTCCGCAATCTTATCTAAACTCGCCTTATCTGGTTGACAAAAATCAATCCATACAAACTTATCAAACTGAATTTTGCTTTGACTTACCTTTGTCATAATATCAATTTCCCTTTAAATAAATTAATTTCAATCAATATTCATTAATAATTTAAATATTATGATATTGAAGCTAATTTCGATCACAAAAGTAAGAAAAAATATAAGGTCTTGTGTTTTTAATTGGGTACTTTCTCTACTTCCTTAACTTCAGGTTTAACTGACATCAGTCCCAACATCATTATAAACGCTGTTATGATAATCACTTGAATTAACAATGAATTATTCACCAATCGCATTTGTTGATTCAAAGGAATACTTAGAAATAACAAAATTGTTATTAATCCTCTCGGTGCGATGTACAAAAGTGGATTTATCTTTATCCTCGCAATTTTAAATATAATAAAGCGTATGAAAAAAATTCCAATACTGATACTTAATGCCCAGATTATGCTTTCAGAATTTAACAATTCACTTGTATTGATGAGATATCCAAACAATATAAAAAACAAAGCTCTAACTAAAAATACGATTTCAATAGTGAGTTCTTTAAATTTATGCACTTCTCTTTGAAGCGTAGCTAATTGAAAATTCTTAATAAACCTTAAATTTTTTATTTCGTCAATATTGCCCAATATAATGCCAAATATTAATATAAATATCAAAGCAGGAAGATGAAACATTTTAGAAATATTGTAGATCAAAACAATAATTAAAATTATAGGCAAATATTTTACATGATGTTTTATTTTACTCAGCAGATATGCAAGTCCAATTGTAGCTATAAATGAAATCAACAACATTAATATAATCTCTACAACAAAATTACCTGCAAGGGCAAAACCGATTTCATCATTTAAAGTAATAAAATTAAAAAACAATACACCAAATATATCAGATAGACTGCTTTCAAAGGTAATAAATTCCCTATCCTTTGCAGGAAGATTTTGTGCGCTCGGGATGGCTATGGAACTACTTATAATAGCGAATGGAATCGCATTAGCAAGGGCAATTTTAAAAGACACATTTTCAAAGTATTGAAATGCAGCTGCGAGTCCAAAAGCAAATATTAAAATTGGCACAAATGAAATAATTGTTGTCTTGCCGACAAAAGGTAATTTAGATTTATTTAATTCAATTTCTAAGGACCCTTCAAGAACAATTAAAATCAATCCTATAGTCCCAAGTATAGGAAGTATCGGACTTAAATCAATTACAAAAATTTGAAAATTATTCGTGATCTGTTTAACTACCCATCCTATCAACAAAAGTAAAATTACAGAAGGTATTTTAGTTTTTGATGAACTGACATCGAATATATATGCTATTAATAAAAGTATACAAATGGTGATTAATATTGTAGTTGTCATAAGTCTTTGAATTAATTGGTTAAACAAACATAACAAAAACAATTGAATCGATCTTGTTTTGTAGAATTAAATTTGTCTTACTAGAGTATTATAAGTTTTTAATAACGCATTAAGATTGAAATAAGTATTTAATTCATCTATTATTCCGTTTCATTTCAAAAATGAAAAGTATTTTTATAATTTTAAGAAATATTTAAATTTATCAAGCAAAGAAGTTATTCTTCTTACAAGAGATTTTAAACTCAATTCTACTGTTTACAAAATTTCTGTATAGCCACACCAGTCTTCATTCTACAATAGACTAAATAAATTCCTGAGCTTAATCCATATAGTGAAATCAACTTTTCTGGATTTTGACTTTGGTAAATAACATTTCCTTTTAAATCGGTAATTGTCAATTCATTTATCTTTTCATCAGCATGTATCTCAATTTGGTCAGATGCTGGATTTGGAGAAATTATTATTTGATTTGGTTTTTGATTTAGTTGAATATCAGTAATTGTATTAATATCTGCGACTCTATATTTTACTGTTCTGCTTGCAAAATCTTCCCACACCACAAATACTTTATCCTTAGTCACAAGAACATCTGCATCGTCAATATCCAGCAGATCCACTGTGTCATATTTTGTAGGAAAACCATTGTAAATATTCTTAGTGAATAAAATTGGTAGTTGTAATTTGTTGCTGACATCCTGTCTCCAAACAATTGCAGCAGCATTACCATATGCACTGATTCTAGGAAAGTTCTGACTATTTAGACCTGATGCAGGACCTTGTATAGCACTAGTCTTTACCAACTTAGCCTCACTTAAAATAGTTTTACTCATATAATTTAATGCACGACCACTTGCACCATTCATGAAGACACTATACAATGTATCTCCCACGATTACTGCATCTGGACCACTTGCTGGGCAGGTATTGATTTGCCATCGATTATTATCGACATTACATGCATTGATGAATGTGTTTCCACCATCTTTAGATAATGCCATCCAACTGTCTCGTATATTTTTATTATTGTCGCGATACATGAGCACTGTATTCATACCGTCTGATATCAATGTGCCTGGACAACAATCGCACACTTCTTCTGAACCAAACCAATTGCTTGCTTTAATATCTTGACTGAAGCTTTTACCAAAATCATTTGACTTCGTCACGACCCAACGCGACGCTCTAAAATTACTATTAAACTTCATAAAAGCAATGATTGGTTGACCATTTTTATCTGTAGCTACAGTAGGGAATCTCGAAAGGCTGTCTGCTATCTTATCTACTCGAATTAATGAGGAAAAACTTTTTCCACCATCAAAAGATTTACTCAGATAAATTCCACTATTACTTGAATTCTCAGGTGTTTGTTTCATTACTACATATATTGTATCGCCATGTGCTGCAATATCTGGCCCCATCCATGAAGCTGTAGCAATAGTAATATTAGTATTTAATTTTAAAGGAGTAGAAAACTTTGTCCCGTCCCAATATGAGCAAAGTAAACTTGCATCCGAATCCCTACCCCAAACTACGACAGGTGATTCTGTGCCATTCATTACAATTCTTGGATGATTATTTCCAAAACTGCTGGAAGCAAGATCTTGAGTAGTATTCCAAAGCAATGAAGTCTGGGCATTTAATTGAATATCAATTAAAATTAGAATAAAGGTAAAAATTCTTCTCATGATAAGCTTATATTTCAACAAATATAATCATTTATTGAAATAACTGAATAAATTTATTCACTTATAATCTACGCAAAGACTTTTCTTCTCTCGCCGATCTGTTGCCTCCACATAGCATAGTATAATCCTTTTTCAAGAAGAAGATCTTCATGTCTTCCCTGTTCGATAATCTTTCCTTGCTCCAGTACGAATATTTTATCGCAATGCATGATCGTTGAAAGTCTATGAGCTATTAGAACAGTAATTCTATTTTGATCAGAAATCTTGCGAATGGTTTGATTGATTTCTTCTTCTGTAATGGAATCTAAAGCGGAGGTCGCTTCATCAAATATCAAAAGATTGGGATTTCTTAAAATAGCCCTTGCAATAGAAAGTCTCTGTTTCTCTCCACCAGAAATTTTTATTCCACCTTCTCCTATTGTGGAATCTAGACCATTATCTGCTCTCGCTAATAAATTATTACAGCTTGCGCGTTGGAGCGCATCAAGTATTTCTGAATCACTTGCGTCAGGCATTACGAAAAGCAAATTTTCTCTTATTGTTCCTGAAAAAAGCTGTGCATCTTGAGTGACGAATCCAAGTTGTTTTCTCAATTCTAATAAATCGATATTTTTTGAGTTGATGCCATTGTATTTTATTTCACCCTCTGCAGGAGGATATAAACCTACCAATAATTTAACAAGTGTCGTCTTACCTGAACCAGATGGACCTACAAAAGCAACCGTCTCTCCTTGTTTGATTTGAAAATTGATATCTTCTACTGCATAGTTTTGTGTCGATTTATGTTTAAAACTAACATTGGAAAATTCTAAATTTGAAATATCGCCTATTGCTACTGGTGTTTCAGATTTATATTCAGACTTTGCAGCTAGTAATTTTGAAAAATTTTCCATCGATATTTTTGTTTCGTTCTTTACTATGATAAACGAACTCAATTCTTGCAATGGCCCAAAAATAAAAAATGTAAAAAATACCATGGTCAATAAATCACCAACGATTATTTTATCACCAAATAAAAAATAATATAGCGCAAAAATGACACATGTGCGCATGAAGTGTACTGTAGTTCCTTGTATAAAACTTAAACTTCTAATAAACCTTACTTTTTGCAATTCAAGATCTAATATCTTATGTGTATTACTATTCAATCGATTCTCTTCTTGCTGAGTCAATCCTAAACTTTTTACCAATTCAATATTGCGCAGACTTTCAGTAGTAGATCCCGCTAATGAATTGGTTTGTTGTACTATTTTTCTAGATACAACTTTAATCTTTTTTCCCAGATAAGAACTCACAAAGGCAATAATCGGCGCTGTAATAACAAATATTAATGCAATGCGATAATCTATCCTCATAATGTATAACATCACGAACACAAATCCTACAATTGTTTGGAAAATTAATGAAATAGAAAGGGTGATTAATTTTTCAGAATCCGTTCTTACTTTTTGCAACTTACTCAAAGTCTCTCCACTTCTTTGATCTTCAAAATCTTCAAAAGGAAGATCCAGTGATTTTTTAATCCCGTCTGTATACATTTCAGCACCTGTGCGCTGTATGACAATATTTGTAAAATAATCTTGAAAATTTTTTGCTAAACGAGATACCATTGCAGCACCAAGAGATAAAAAAAGCCAATATAGCAATGACTTAACAAACTGCAACTCCTGACCTTTGTATTTTAAAATTCCAACACCACAATCCTGCATTAGCTTTCCTGTAATGATAGAATCACATAAACTAAAGCAAATATTTATGCTTGACATGATCAATGCGATGATCAATAGCGTTTTGTGTTTTTTTATATATGAAAAAAGTAAATCCACTTCTATTAATTGATTTGATATTAAACAGGATTAAGACAATGAAATCCCATTTTTGTTTGCCTACTCACAAATAAGTTTCATTTCGTAAATAATAAATGTAAATTAATTCTTAGCCAATTTTACCATTTAACAAAATATCACTAGCCTTCAATTTAAAATAACAATTATATTTGCATTGAAGATAATTAGATAAATGAAAACTAAAAAGGAAATAGTAGAAAATTGGTTGCCAAGATATACTGGGGTAGCGCTGGATCAATTTGGAGAATACATCTTATTGGTGAATTTTAGTTTATATGTAGAGTTGTTTGCCGAATGGAATAATGTTGAGATTAAGGGTAGAGACAGATCGATGATCAGTGCCACTGCCAATAATATTACGATTATAAATTTTGGTATGGGAAGTCCAAACGCTGGGACCATCATAGATTTGCTTACTGCGATAAAGCCTAAAGCTGTTTTATTTTTGGGCAAATGTGGAGGTTTGAAGTCTAAGAAAAACAATGTAGGTGACCTCATTCTACCCATTGCCGCTATTCGAGGTGAAGGAACATCAAACGATTATTTACCACCGGAGGTTCCTGCACTTCCTGCCTTCGCATTGCAAAAGGCGATCTCTACCACTATCCGAGAATATGAAAAGATTATTGGACAGGAACAGTATATACTACCAACAAAAGGGTTTGGGAGCATAGAGTAGACTTTAAAAACTACCTCACGAGACTTCGTGCTCTTGCGATAGATATGGAGACTGCGACAATATTTGTTTCTGCATTTAAAAATAGAATGCCAGCTGGTGCTTTACTTTTAGTTTCTGATATGCCTATGATCCCTGAAGGGGTGAAGACAGAAGAAAGTGATAAAAAAGTAACTCAAGATTATTTACACACACATTTAAAAATAGGAATTGATTCATTGAATAAATTAATGCAGAATTCAATTACTGTTAAACATCTTCGCTTTTAATAAGTGGTTTTTTTCTAGGAGCATATCATTTCATTTGAAATCAGGCAATGTGCTTATTCAAAGATCTCTGTTTCTAATTTACGATCGTGTCCATAAATGTCATCTCGAAATTGAAGCATACCCTTAGAATCTACCCATGCAGTAAAATAACTGATGATTACTGGGATCCTATGTTTTAGTGAAATCCATTTTTCCTTATCTTTCTTTAGTTCTTTTGCCACCTGTTCTACGGTAAATATTGAATCCCTAGTCAATATATATTCTGCCAATTTTATTGGTTCTCCCAGTCTTATACATCCATGACTAAAAGCTCTTTTTTGCTCTACAAAATATTTCTTTGCAGGAGTGTCGTGAAAATAAATATTATAATTATTTGGAAATAAAAATTTTACTTTTCCCAATGCATTAAATGGACCAGGCTTTTGTCTTACTGTAAATGTAGGATTGCCCTTGATATCATGCCAAGCTATAGAATATGGACTCACAACTTGATTATTCTTCAAGACCTCCATGTGATTCCTATTGATATAATTTGAATTGCGCAGCATTGCAGGAATGATTTCATTTTTGACAATAGACTGAGGCACACCCCAATAAGGATTGATCACAATATTGGACATTTCATCTTCAAAAATTGTTGTAGCCGTCGCCTGAGCACCTACGACCACATTCATACTCCAATCTAATCGTCCTTTGTCAAAAATATGAAGTTTATATTCTGGTATATTAACTAAAAAATATGAAGATGGAATACTATCTGTCATCCATCTCAATCGCTCCATATTAATAATGATTTTCTTTAAGTAATATCCAATCGGCTTTTGTATTTCTTTAAATGTATTCTTGTCGATGATGCCAGTTGAATCCAGTCCTAGTCTATATTGAAATTGTTTTATTCCTGCAACTAATTCTGGATTGAATAGGGTGGTTGAATCGCGCTTTGATAAATCTCCAAATGCAAATAATTTTGCTTTAATCGGGACCAATATTTCAGCTATATCATTCAATTGTAGTGGAAAACTATCACGCTGTATCTCAATATCTACGAATTGTTTATCTAATTCCTTATACTTGACCAGTTCTTTTTTTAATGCTCTATAATAATTATTGCTCGGTTCAAAATTGATATCTTCTTTTTCACAACAAGCGATTTTTTCTAAGAGCAATTGAAAGTTCTTCTTCTTTCTTGGTATATACCATTCTAGATCCTTAGGATTCTTATCTATTCCATAAAATTCATACTTAGCATATTTAAAATAAGCAGAGGTAAAGTCGAGTTCAAACTGTGCTAATTTACTTTGATTCTTTTTAATATAATTTGAATCCAATTTGATGCTGTCCAATACTTGGGTGATTTTAAGTAAATTGTTTTGAGATTGGTGAGCAGCATTATTCAATCTATTCAATAAAAGATGTACTGCATTCGACATTCCAGATTGGGTGAACCAAGCATACTGATAAAATCTTTTTTGATAAAATTCTACTAGATCTGAAGCAATATCCATCTGACTTGAATCATGCTGAATATATTTAGTTATAACAAAGGTATCCAAAGTAAATGGTGTAAAATTCTCTAAGGAATATACAGTACTGTCTTGACTTCTTTTTCCCTGAGTATTATTTGAACTATTACAGGATTTTTGGCAAGAGCTTAAAAATGGTAAATGAAAAATTACAAATAGAAAAAAAAGTAAAAAGCAAAAAATATTGCTGCGCAAATTTAAATGCTTATGATTTTCCATGGATGTATAATAGTGCTCCATCTTTCAAATATGGAATGACTTGTTTCATGATATCTTCAGGCAATGCAGGACAACCTTGGGATCTTCCCAGTCTACCATATCGCTCTATGAATGCATCACTCACATAGTCTGCTCCATGGATGATGATCTCACGTCTCCTTGCATTGTCATTTTTTCCTTTCTCCAATCCATTGAGTAAAAGTGCAGGACCATGTTTGGGGCTATAGATTTTTTCTCCTACTTTAAAGAATCCCAAACTCGATTTAAATGAACTCATTTTATTAGAAAAATAATAAGCGATGTTTTCTCCAGAATTTCGACCATGAGCCACTAGACTAGACAGGATAAGTTTTTGTTCTGCTAGATTTATCAGATAAAATCTCTTTTCAGTAGATGGTTTTGTAAAATCACATATTGCTAGAATATTTGACTTTACATTAAATTTTTCAATGCCTTGAATCGCATAGGAAATAATATCCTCATTGATGAATTCGCCCAAAGATTCAAATTTATCTTCATTTTTTTCAAGTTCACATTTTGGAATGATATTGCCTGTTAACTCTGGTGCCCCCTCTGCATTGGGTAAAAACTGAACAGATATTAAAATTATCCAAAACCTTAATGAAGTCAACATGCCGCAAAGATAAAGAAAGTTTTCAAACGAAGAAGTTTTGTATTTATTGCTTCGGACCAACACATCTATGAGAGAAACGCTTGACGTTTTTGTCGTGTCCAAAATTTTACGTACGTTTGGGCAAAATTCAGATCATGTATCCAAATCTGTCCTATATCTTTCATGCATTATTTGGCAGTAATCCAGATAATATTTTTTCAGTAGTTCAGACATTTGGCTTAATGCTAGGGCTCTCTTTTGTAGCCAGTGGAACATTATTATACCTTGAACTGAAAAGAAAGACAGGAATAGGTCAATTACAAGGCCGAATAGAGAATATCGTCGTATATAAACCAATAGACTGGAAGGAAATCGGCATGCAATGTCTCGTCAACACGATATTGGCATATAAAGCTGGATATGTGATCTCTAATGTAAAAGAATTCCAGCTAGATCCTACTGGAATACTCTTCTCTTCCAAGGGAAATTTCCTTTGGGCTTTCATAGCATTGGCAGCAACATTTGCCTATTGGTTTTATAAAATGAAGAGTCAAAAAGAGAATACACTCAGAAGAGCAGATGTCATGATCCAACCCAAAGATAGGGTGTTTGAGATTACTGGCGTAGCCGCCATTTTTGGAATCGTGGGGTCTAGATTATTCTCTATTTTAGAAAATTTTGGTGATTTCATAAGAGATCCTATAGGCAGTATCTTTTCAGGAAGTGGTCTCACTATTTATGGAGGACTTATTCTTGCCTTCATCATGGTATTTCGCTACATTAAGAAAAAAGGGCTTCATCCCATTCATATGATGGACGCTGTGGCCCCTACATTAATGATCGGTTATGCTGTCGGTCGCATGGGTTGCCATTTATCGGGAGATGGAGACTGGGGTATCGTCAATGAACTTGCCAAACCATCATGGTTTATACTGCCAGATTCTTGGTGGGCTTATCACTATCCTCACAATGTTATCGATGAAGGTGTTAAAATTGAAGGGTGTACATGGATGCATTGTCACCAATTGGTTCCTCCTGTCTATCCCACACCACTTTATGAGAGTATCTTGGCTTTCATTATTACAGGAATTTTATGGGCTTTGAGAAAACAGATTCCATATGCTGGAGTACTTTTCTTTTTGTACTGTCTGTTGAATGGTATAGAGAGAATATTTATTGAAGCAATAAGAGTAAATCCAAGGTATGAATTATTGGGTATGAATCCTTCTCTTTCTCAAATTATTGCATTTCTACTCATTATAGTGGGAATCGTTGGATTGATTTATTTCTGGAAGAAAAAAATAAGATAATTGAGCAATAAATCGAGTTCTTGCGGTAATTGTGATTATCAATTTTCAGGATCTGAAAATTATTGTCCAAAATGTGGTCAAGACAATCACATTCCTAATGTTCCTATTGGACATTTATTTCTTGAATTTTTAGAATCAATATTTCATTTCGACACCAAGATTTGGAAATCTCTACAATATTTAATTTTCTACCCAGGTCGAATGACCAAAGATTTTTTAGAAAATAAAAGAGCTCGCTTTGTTCCTCCTGTTCGACTATATATTTTCATCAGTGTAATTTATTTTTTGTTATTGAATGTTTTCCACATTGGGACGATATCTATTAATAAAAAATCAACATCAGATTTTCAAATTGGATTCAATTCTAATAAAAATGAAAAAACAACTGCAGAAGAAATTGATAGTCTGATGGATGCTATTATTGTTGAAGACAGCGTCAAAGCTGATCATTTATTGACTTCGAAGGATTCATTTTCTTATTTAAATATGAAATTTAGGATTCATGATCTCGTCACATTTACCAAAGATAAACATACTAGTCCTGAAGCATTGTTACGCAAGTATAATTACCCTGTTACTTTTTATAATAAAATTATTCTAAAACAAACTGCCAAAGCTTTTAGCTCAAAATCTCAATATATTCAAGATGTATTTGATTTTGTATCTAAAAAAGCTTCAATGGCGATGTTCTTCATTTTGCCCTTGTTTGCATTAATTGTAAATCTACTTTTCTTTAGACAAAAAAGAAATTATTATGAACATCTGATTTTTTCTATCCACTATCATTCAGCCATATTTTTATTCTTGAGTCTATTTATTTTATACTACAAATTAAGTGGTGAGGCTGGTGTGATTTTAGTTGCAATCGTATTGGGAATATTATATTTTTACAAATCACTGCGCACGATCTATAATCAAAGCAAAGTGAAAACAATGATCAAAACCATTCTGTTTTTCTTTAGCTATTTTCTGGTGCTGAGTTTTGCTTTAATAGTATTGTTTATCTTAGGGCTTTTGTTTTCATAATGATTACCCTAAAAAATTATTCTAAATGCGAATAAGGTATCTTTTTTACTCCTCGTATTCTATCAACTGTAATAAGCGAATATAAGTGCTCAATTCGATAGTGAGGTTTCTAGTTGAGATTTCAGTTCCTCGATAACTCGTTTTTGTATAGGGATCATACCATAAGATTCCAGCTGGAACAAAAATTTGTTTGGAGATATCAGGTGCGATTTTTATTTGCCATCCATTTTTTACTGTTTTTCCAAGTGAATATTCTATTCCTCCGATAAATGAAAGACCGTAATTAAATTTTCTTACATAATCTTCATATTCTTTGTTTATCTCAAAATCCGTTTTCACTGTGTATTCCGCCCTAGCTCCAATTCCAAAGTAAGTCTTAAGCTTCTCTCCCCCGACCATTTTTCTCACCCCTGCTTCAAGTGCCAAATTGTGACAGGCCATATTAAACTTATCGCCTTTGATTCTATTGCCAAATAAATCTTGAAAATACTGATATCTTATCGCACCACCTTTTACATGATAGCCAAAATCTCCATAAATGATATTATTGCCTTCTGAAGACTCTGAGTCGACACTCAAACTAAAATGATAAGCCAATAATGCTGCACGACTGCTGCCATAGCCCCATTTTTGAAAACCAAGATTGGGTCCCACATGAAATGAATAACCTGTACTTTGGGCCTTTAAAGATGAAAATGGGAGCAAAAAAATGACAACACCAATAATGCAAAGAAATCTCGATTTCATAATAATTCTATTTATGCTGCAATTTGGGGAATTTTTTAATCAGTTTCATTGTTTTATCAGAAATTTAAAATATGAATATTTCAGATCTTATTGCTCAAAATTTACCAAACGAACTTTTAGCTCAAATCGCAGGACAAGCAGGAATCCAAGACCCTGACCAAGGTGTACATGCTTCAAAATCAGCTATCCAAACGATCCTTCAGGGACTTTCAAACAATAGTGCAAATGAAACAGGTGCTAGTTCACTTCTTTCTGCATTGGACAGAGACCATGATGGCAGCATATTTAATGATGTAATTGGATTGCTTTCTGGAAAGACTGCAAGCCCAAATCAAAACATGTTGAACGGATCAGGTATATTGGGTCATATCCTTGGTGGAAATCAAGAATCAGTTGGAAATAATTTAGGCAAAGTGCTTAACATGGACTTGAGCAAAATCATGCCTCTATTGACTATGTTAGCGCCTGTGGTAATGGGAGTTTTAGGAAAAGCTAGAGCAAACAATCAATTGAATACTTCAAATGTGCAGGAAGTGCTTTCTGGAGCTGTAAATCATCAGGTGGAACAAAATCCAGCTTATGGCATGTTTGGAAAATTACTAGATCAAAATGGAGATGGACAGATTCTTGACGATATCGCAAGAATGGGAATGCAGTTCTTCAGTAAAAAATAAAAAATCTATATTAACCTTAAAACCAATGGCCCGGCTTCTCAACAAGTCGGGCTTTTTTATGTCATTTTGGCAGGTATTTTAATAACAAATAAGACAAAATGTCATAAAACAGCATCAAATTATGCCATTATTGCCCTTTTTTGCGATTGGTATGTCAATTGATCTAAGCTATATAAATAAAATTAAAAAAATATGTGGAAATCAAATTATCAATCTAATTTCGAAAATGCCTGTGATACTCAATGTAGACCAAACCATCACCGCGGCATGAGACCAGAAAATAAAACTTACAAGATTCCTATGAATGTCGTAGAAGATGACACTCAATTTGAATTGCGTATGAATGTCACTGGATTTACTAAGGAAGAAGTGAGTATCTCTACCAATGAGAATATCTTGACTGTAAAGAGTCAAAAACCAGCTCAAGAACCAGACACAAATTCTAAAAAGATACATGCTGAGTTTAGAATTCGCAATGCTGAGAGAAAAATTATTTTGCCTGCCAATGTCAAAATCGATGAGATCAAAGCAAAATATAATGAAGGGGTTTTAATCATCAGCTTACCAAAATCAAAACCCGAAACCATCAACATCAATCTGTAAAATCATTTTTAAAAAATAGAATCAATAACCATAAAAAATTAAAAAAAAATATGAAAAATAATCAGTTTTATTCATTCCATCCAATTGCTCAGACTTTTGGAAATTTAGTTGATGAATTTGTCAACAGAGGGCTTCATGATCTCGCAGGTGGATCAGTATTCCAAGCAGGATATCCATCTAGCAATGTGCTAGAAAGCAATGACAGCTTGACATTTCAGCTTGCTGCTCCGGGTTTGGAGAAATCCGATTTCAAAGTAGCGATCGAAAAAAATCACTTGATCATCTCAGCTGAAATTAAAAAGGAAGCTTCTGAGACTCAAGAAAAATTTACTCGCAAAGAATTTGACTTTAGATCATTCAAAAGAGAATTTGTTCTCCCTGAAAATCTTGATCTAAATAAAATTCAAGCCAATTACGAACACGGTATTTTATCGGTCAAAATAGATAAAACTGTGCCAGAACCAGTCACATCAAGAGTGATTGACATCGCATAAAGTTGAGCGTTTTTTTTGAAATTTGAATAGGGATTAGTTGGAGCCGCAACAGGAATTGTTGCGGCTTTTTTATTTTTTACTCTGTTTCAGTTTTCATCAGAGCAATCTGATTCTTTTTGCTCAAAACAAAATCTTGAAGCAAACTTGTCACTTGACCCAATTGATCTGTTGAGGCTGACTTTATATTTCCTAATCCATTTAGTTTGGATAATATCTGCTTTTGTGCATTAACGATAGCAGAATATTTAGTCAAGATACCCGATTCTTGCATTCTTGACTGATAATCTTGCTTAGATATTTCCTTAGGTCTATTGTTTAGTTCTACATTATAACCTACGGGCATCTCTACATAAGTAAGCGAATCCACCGTCTCGAAAGAGGTATTAAAATTACTTGTATTCCGATCCCGTTTTGCTATGTTTCCAGAAAAACTATTAATTTGATCTGTAAGGCTAGATTTCAATTGGATAAGAATATTATTTTGAAAATCTACATTCTTAGATTTGGCCGCCTTCTTCCATGTTTTACTTAGTTTAGTAATTTCACTAAGTTCATTTTTTACATTTTTTAAGTCTGCTTTAGTATATCTTTTCTCATATTTTAATGTATCCACAGATACAGCAAAACTGACATAGTGATGCATACTAAAAAGACAAATAACTAGAAAATATCTCATTAATTCTGGCAATAAGTTTGGAATGCATGACTTAAATTATCTGCTATCATCTGCGCAGATCTACCTTCTATCTGATGTCTTTCAAGAATATGAACCAAACGACCATCTTTGAACAATGCGATAGCTGGTGAAGACGGAGGATATGGAAGGAGGAATTCTCTTGCCTTTGCTGTAGCTTCTTGATCCACACCTGCAAAAACGGTGACAAGCTTAGCTGGTTTTTGTTCTTGCTGTAAAGCCATTCTCACGCCAGGTCTTGCATTGGCAGCTGCACAGCCGCATACAGAATTCACCACAAGCAGTACTGTACCTTGATCAGCAGTCAAAGCTGAAACAACTTGATCCTTTGAAGAAAGACTCTCAAAACCAGAATTCTCAAGTTCTTGAGCCATAGGACGTACGAGTTCGATAGGATACATAATAAATATATTTTGATTTAGCAGTTTAAACGCATGAAGGGGGATTTTGTTTTGTGGGGGCGCTGTTCAAAGAAGTCTTCTGTAATGGCAGGAGTTTAGTTTAAACAGATGTCAATTTCTTTCTATTATCTAAAAGTCTCGGTTTGTACTTTTTAGCTGTTGGTGTCAGCTTCTTTTTATTGAAATATTCACTTAATGCTTGCTCTTCTTTTGATGTTAATTCACCCTGACCTCCTATAAAGTCAACATCTAATATTTGCTTCTTATTTTTCATTCTCGTTAATCTAAAATATTTATTTACTAAAATAGTTCTTACTATTTAATTATTGTTACTGGTATAAGCTGCCTTTTAGATTTTAATATTCAGTTCAAGCTGTCCACCAAATCCAAGTTCAATAATTTTTTGAAGTGTCGAAATACGTGCTTCCTTTATATTATTTTCAATTTTAGAAATGTAGGATTTAGATGTCCCTACTTTTTCTGCTAGTTGTTCTTGAGTCATTCCCATTTCAACACGAGTGTCATGAATCAATGATCCTATTCTAAATGCTTCATAACCTGCTTCAAGAGCTTCTCGGTCTTTTGTGCCACGTTTACCGTAGTTTTTTTCTTTGAACTCTTCAAGAGTTATCAAATTTTTATTTTTCACTTTCATATTCTGCTTTTATTTTAAGAGCCATTTCTATTTCCTTTTTAGGTGTGGTTTGTGTCTTTTTTTGAAATCCGTTGGCTAAAACAATGAGTTGTCCTTGGTCAAAAAAACAGAAAACTCTAAAAATGTCGCTTCCAGATTGAACTCGGATCTCATAAAGTCCATCTGTATTTTCAATGTGTTTGAGATATGTTTCAGGAACTCTTTGTAATTCTTCAATCAAATCAAAAGTCTAAACAATTTTTGCTTTTACTTTCTTGTTTTGTTTAGCAAAGAAATCTTGAAAGTAGTTCTTATAAAACAGTATCTTTCTATGCTTCTGATTTTTGCCCACAGTGCAAAGATATAAAAGTTGCCCTAAAGTGAAACACAAAATTCATAATTTTTTTTGCAAATGTTGGTTTGAAGGAGTTTTCAAAGCCGCATATAATCCTGTTTCGCAGGAGAATTTCACCCCTGAATTCTCATGGAACATCATGTGAACTTCTCAATTCATACAGCTCTTCATGTAAAAATTAACTCAGCTAAGTATCAAAAATTAGAACGACAACTCCATAGATAAAACTTAATACAATTCCTCCTCAAAGGGTTCATGTTCCTTATTGCATTCAAGATGGGAAATTATCACCAAACGAAGGCTTAGTTAGTCTTTGTCAATGTTAAGATTATATTCTTCCAATGCGTCCGTCCAAATCTCTTGTCTGTTATGCGCGATTGATTTTTTTATAATTTTCAATAACAAGTTCTGATCTTTCAGGTTTGTTTTGTAAAGTGTTTTGAAAATTTGCGAATCATTATAATCCAAAGGATTCGCTTGGTCACCTAATTCACAGCAACCATAACCGTCAAAAGAAATTCTTTTTAAGCAAATTCTATCATTATCGTGGTTATTAAAATCTAAAAATACACATCCGTCATGATAAGCTAAATAATAATCGGCTAGACGAGACTCAGGCATACTTGTAATATAAAACAATTGTTCATTCATGTTTCTCAATATCATTTCTAAATTGCTCAACAAACAATTCGTAAATTTTATACCAATAGAAAAACGCTTCAGGGTTGGACTTTTTGAGTTTATTCAATTTTTTATTGAGTGGTTTATCAACTTGCCAATCTTTTATTTGAAGTGGATTTTCAAACTTAGCAATCGTTTTTGCATTAAGAGCTATCAAAGTCGAAAGATAAGCCGCCTTTGAAGCGTGGGCAATTGCTTTTTCAATGTGATAAGTTTCAGAAAAAATAAAACTATAAATTCGTTCAATACCCTTTTGCAATTCTAGAAAATCGCCTTTGCCACTTGTTCCTCTGCTTACAATGCACAAAGCCGTTTGATAAATATCGTCCAATACATCATTTTCGTTTATTCCATCGGAATTGCGATAATCAATTTCGGTTTTTGCAAAACGATAAAACGTAGTTTTAATTATGTCTAAATCGGTTACTTTATCAAACAAATTTCCTATGTCGTAAAGTTGCTTGATGATTTCCTTACTCATGCTGTCGTCACCTTTGAAATATGGAATACCCGTAGTGTTGGGTGCAAAAGCCGTGAGTTTATCGCCCAGAATATCTTCTAAACTTGGCACAATAACGCTCAATGGATTGTCAATTATTGGAATAAATTCTGATTGAATTGGCAATGAAATGAGGTTTTTATAATTAACTTTTTCAAAAATGATGTCCAATAATACATATTCTTCATCTTTATTGGTTTTATGTAAAGTTGTGTAGAAAAATTTGTAATGCTCTTTTTTAATTTTTGAAGTAGTGTTTCGATTTTGTAGTTCTTTCCTTAAAAAACCTTGTTCTTTTATGATTGCATCCAAAATGCTTCCAAAACCTTTGATATCATTTGGTAGAATAATGTCAATATCTATTGAAAGCCGTTTGGTTGAATTGAAATGTAACATTAAAGCAGTTCCACCTTTGAAAACAAAGGGTAGTTTTTGTTTAGCTAGGCCCTCCAAAAGCAATAAGGCGCGGATAACTTTTTCTGTCAGAATTTTGTCCGTATTGCGGTGTTTTTTTGAAACATGGCTAAGCCACTCGATTGATATTTTATTTAAATCTATCATCCTATAAAACGGCAATTACTTCTTATTACTGCCATAATTTTGAAATTGATTTTACAAATTGGTTCAGTTCGTCTTTTTTTCGTCTCCTGTCGGCATAACGAAGCATTTTATTTTGGTTAATGGTGTATTTGGCAAATGCTCCTTCAAAAATTGTCCTTTTTTCGGCACCTTGTTGAGCCGAAAAAATTACTTCATCACAAAAAATATCCACTAATATTTTTTCTATGGTTGCTGTTTTTACTCCGTTTATGTTTTGTGTTGGGGCTTCCGAAATTAGAGGTTTTACAATAACTACGTCTTTTTCATTCACTACGTATTTATCGAGGATGTCTTTAGTTGGCTCAATAAAAACTGATTTCTTTATATCTCTCAAAAAATAGAAAGCTGAATTTGTGGTTTCTCTATCTGTTTCCACCAATAAAAAAAATCTGTAAGGTTGGTGATTCATAAATTCGTTTAAAACGACCGTGTTCCATACACAAAAATTGGCATAAGGAAATTCTGCCTTCAACTTTTTAAAAATAGATTTTGCTACGGATGAAATTTCTGGAACATATTTTATGCCTTCGCCAAGTCTAAATTTTCCTCTACCTATTCGTTGCAAAACGCCCTTTTGAACTAAAGTGTAAACTCGCCAATTTATTGTTGTCAGTTTTAATTCTTCCTCAAATTGTTTGTAAAACTCAACAATATCCTTCGTTTCAAAAACAGTTTTGTTTTTGAAATGATGTTTAATCCTGTCTAAAAGTAATTTGTCTGTTGCGATATCTTTTAAAATTTTTCACAAAGATACAAAATTCTATGAAACGGCAGCAAAAGTATAAAAATGCCAAAAAATAGTATTGTAAGATTAAGAATCTGTTTCCTTTCTTTATTCGTCGCTGGTAGTTTTTTAGGGTTAGGTATATCTCGAACGAAAGTTTATACTCAAAAAAATCTTGCCACACCGCAAACCCCACGGCATCAACTTTGAGTTGAACAAAGCCGGTATTTAGAGAAGGATTAGAGTAAAGTCTTTATGAGTCAAATTCCTTTAGATTGAGAGGAAGATGTTTTTTCTATAAAATAGAGTTTTGGATTTAGATCGCAATACTTTTATGAAAATATTTTAAAGATTAATGTCTAGGATTGTGGTTATATTACATTGATTGAATTACAA
This sequence comes from Saprospiraceae bacterium, assembly GCA_016710585.1. GTDB lineage: Bacteria > Bacteroidota > Bacteroidia > Chitinophagales > Saprospiraceae > Vicinibacter. The sequence goes on along the minus strand of JADJVN010000001.1, from coordinate 415,590 downwards.
ATTCTTAATGTATTGTGTCGAAGTTTTAAACTTCAACAATCGGAGTGGTTAAAATAGGGCTTTGGATTTAGTTGTGCAATAGTTTTATGAAAATATTTTAAAGACTAATGTCTAGTATTGTGTTTGTATTACATTGATTGAATTACAAATTCTTAATGTATTGTATCGAAGTTTTAAACTTCGACAATCGGTGGTTGAGTGTGGTTTTCCTATTTCTGTAAAAATATGGTGTTGGATTTAGCTGTGCAATAGCTTTATGAAAATATTCTAAAGACTAATGTTTAGGATTGTGTTTGTAATACATTGATTGAATTACAAATTCTTAATGTATTTTTTTCGAAGTTTTAAACTTCGACAATCAGAATCTAGACTGGCTTGTGCGGTTTTGCAAATGTGCTACCAAAGTATAATGGAATCAATATTCCAATCTGTCTCTTTCAGCTTGGTCGTCCTTTCGTTTTGCATCGACTAAATATCCGTCTGAAAGTTGCTCAAAAATTTCAGCAACATGCGGATACTTGTTTTTAAATTCAGACACCAATTTTTTAAAGTATGTTGCTTTATTTCTTTCAATGTTTCCTCCGTCAAATGGCCCTCTTGATGAAGAACCTCTCTTATTAAACATAGCCGAAGAATAATTTCTCTTTAAGTAGTCAGTGTTTATTTCTTCTATTACTTGAAAAATAATTTCCTGTGGCCACTCTGCAACATTCTCTGGATATTCAGCTAACACCTTTCCAATTTGCATGTCTGCAACCTCTAATCTACTTTGTTCTTCTGCAAAGGTACGTGCTTTATTTATCCAATCCATCAATACAACTTTGTCAATTGAATTGTCGGATTTCATTCGGGAATTTTTTCCATGAATGAAGTAAGTGATATGCTTGTTTAGCTCTGTTCTGAATTTCATCGTCTGAAAGTCCTTTTCTTTCTTCTTCAATTTTCTCCTTGTCTTTTGGCATATAAACCCATTTAAGAACATCAACAAAGAATTCAGGACTTCTTGATAATTCTTCTTGCAAAATTTTCGGATTCCTTCTCATTCCGTAAGAATCTAAAAGCGGAAGATAAAGCCACTCTAAATTAATCAAAGCGGAATTTTCTAAATCGTTTCGCTTGTCAAGTGTTTCAAATATTTTTTCAATCTCATATCCTTTGAATTGTGCAGTTTCATTTGACTCTTCTGTTACGGCTTTCTTTAAAAGTTCAACAAGAATTCCTGTCGGCATTGTTTCCGTAAAATGCGAACAAATATCAATAGCTGAAAAGAACCTTTTGTGATTCATTAGCATTTGAACACCAATAATTTTTTCATCTTCTGGAATGTTGTAGAAAGTCGCATATACATTTTGCCAATATTCATTTTGTATTTCTTCGGTAACGAAGAAACAAAACCAAAGTTGTTTCGATTGATTTAATGGAATTAAAATGTTTGCAAGTGCTTTATTACTGAATCCTTTTTGTTGCAAACTTATTAGCAAAAATGAAATCCATTCAAATCCTTCAAGTATTGATTTGCGAAAAACGAAACTGTAAATAAATCTAAGGTTTTCTTTGTCGTCATTCAAACATTCACACACTGAAACAACATCACCTTGATATGTAACAACTCTTGCCAAAGCATCCCCTAATGCCCAAGGTTCTTTAATTGAGTTCCTGAGTTCCAAAGTTTTTTTTAAACCTAACTCCTTAATGAAAACATTTGTTGCTTCGCTTCTTGCATCATCAATTTTTTTTGTTGCTGTTCAAGTCTTTTTCAAATTAGCATCCGAATCTCTGAAACCTTCAGGGAAAGCAGGCCAATGTTCATTGAAAAGCCAAATGTGTTGACTGATAACTTCACTCGGCTGAATCTTGTTATACAAATCTTCCAACCTTGATAATTCAGATTTGGGCAAAGCCCAATCAGCGTCAGGATATGACCTATGATGGCTTAAAATTTTTCTTATTGTTTCCCACGTTGTGAATTCATTTTGCACTACTTTATCGTAAACAACATCAGCCCAATCCAAAACTCTTTTTCTGTCATTAGGCGCAAAGTTTACAGTTTCGTTTATGAGTTGAGAAAATTTGTTTTCGTTGTTATCAAACAAGTTAATAAGCAATTCAATTACATAAGAGTGTGTGTTCCAAATCTCTTGATTTGTGTATTCGAGATTTGTGTTCTTATCAAACATTCTCCAACGCATTTTATGTGTTGGTTGCCCGGTTTCGTGATCCTTGGGAAGCATTCTTACTAAAAGTGTCCAACCCGTTTCTCTTTCTTTGGCGGTTATGTATTTTAGTATTTCCATTCTCTCCTCATAGGAAGAAAGAGTTTGATAATTCCATGTTTTGAAAATTTCAGTAATGCTGTTGATTGGTCTATTTAATATACTGCCTCCAGGGTCAAGTCGTGATAATTTAAGTAAAATTAAACTAGCCTCTCTTAAATATTCAGGTAACCATGCTAATCCTTCAAGAGCCCACAACAAACCTGTGTGATGGCTTGTTGAATGTAAAAGGCCATTAACCTCCTTAAACATGTCCATAATTTCAGGTTGTTCTTTTGCTAATGAGTTGCTTATCGCTTTAAGAAAACTTGTTGGAGATGCTTCTGAAATAAGTGGCAATTCATGGTCAACTGAAATCCAAATTTCTCCACTTGCATCATGAAGCAAGTCAAGAATTAAATTGTCAACCCAAAGTTGTGGGTTGGGTAGGTTAGAAATGTTTAATCCTTCGCCAAACCGTCCAACTAAAATCAAGGATTGAGTTAATCCCTCTCTTGACCAGTTGGAATACTTTCTCTGCTTATTGTAGAAAGCTGCAAAATCATTTTTATCCTTGGGTTCAATTATTGGATTACCACTTTTGAAAGCTAACGAAAAGCATTCTTGAATGCTTTGAAAATCTTTTGGTGTCAATTGTGGTGAAACAGTAGTCCATAAATCTAAAGGTGAAGTTAAACGCCATGTTTCACCGATTTGTAGCACGGGTGATTCTTCAAAGTTTTTACACTTAGTAAGAGTAGGTAAATAGTCCGAATATTTTTGCCCTGATAATTTTTCAAGAAGTTCAATGTCTCCAATAAATTTTTCATTCCATCTTCCAACCAAAAGAGCTGGAAGAATTTCTCTGATGTTTTCCTTCTCAATCCATTTTGCTTTTGAATGAGAAAATCCAATCAACTTTTTTAAGATAGTAATATTTCTTCCCGACTCTTTAGAAAGTTTCTCTGCATTCTCTTTTGAAATACCGCTTTTGATTAAGGCAGTTACCTGACCGTCTCTATCAATTGTGGGAAGTGTTATTGGTTCGCTATTTATGCTATCGTCTGCACCTAAAGGAACCAATACATGATGTCCTTTTGATGCCGCTAAATGAAGTGGTTGCGTTTCATCAAATCTTGTGATAAGGTTTAAAGATGTTGGAGTATTTATTCTAATGCCACGAAAATTTCCTTCGGTATCAACTACCAAGGATTTTGAAAAAAATCTTTCAGATTCATTCTTTGGAAATTGCTTCGCAGCAGCAATAATAAAAGCAATTGCTTCACTTTTTGTTGATGCTTTGATTCCTGTTACTGTCGCTGTCCCTTGCAAAGTTGTAAGTAATTGTTGTTGCTGGTATTCTCTGCCTACTGTAACAACTTCAGGATGTAGAACCAAACTATTTGGGCCTGTTGACCATTCTTCCCAAAACTCATCAGTAGTCATTATGCCGTCAAAGGGATACGATTCAACTCCGGGTTGTGCTGAAAACCATCGTGAAGTTGCTAAAGCAATATCAAGCCACTGCTCTAAATTTGAAGAATCATAAACCTTTACATCTTTCCAAAAATCCTCTGCCTTTTTTGCATTAACCCATTTGTCTTTTAACTTCCAAAATCTTGGAGTTACAAAAGTGAATACACATTGTTTAGGGTCGTAACCTAACGTATCTGACTTTCTTTTATCATAGTCATCGTCAGCTTTTCCTTTGGGATTTGCTTCGTTCCGAATTCATATAATGAAATTCCTTTTGGAACATAAGCAGTATTTTTCCTCACAAGTTACAACTCCGTCCCAACCACCAACAAATGAAGCACTGCCTGATGGAAAGTCGGATAATGTGCTTGCTGGAGTTGTCGCTCTAACTAATCTGGAAATGAGATAAGGTAAATCACCCTTTGAGAAATTTGTCTCAGCCCATCTTTCTAAATTGTCTCTAGTTACAAGTTTCATATATTATTAAAAACTTAGGTGTTGAGGCAAAAGCAAATGTGCTGGAATGCGTCGGCTTTGAGCGTTTGCACGCAACTCTTTTGATTTTGATTAATCGTAGGATTTTTGTCTTTCATTAATATTTTATTTGTTATCTGTCGTGTCGTCTTTTAGGGTGAGGCAGAGCATCTCGCATTACGCACATTTATACTCTATTATCCATGAGAAATTCTCAACTATTGTAGTCTGACACATCACTCTTACACTTGACGCAGCTCGGGTAAATTCTAGTTTATGCATAGCCGAAGGTTTTAATTTAAACATTAGTAGGCAAACATATGATAATTTATGCCAACAGCCAAATAATTTCTTTTTATTTTTAAGAATTGAGTTCTAGTAAATAATACATCTTAAATATTCAACCTTACCACAATCCCATGCGTGAAGGATATGAAGGGTATAGTGCAAAGCACCGAAACGAAGTGAAGCCCGGAATAGCCTGACCCGAAGGGGCACGCCCTTATTTTTGCATTTATTTAAATGTGCCTGTCGATGTCACTATGATGCTTATCGTATGATCGTCACATTGCCTTTGCTGATTTGATTTTTGCAATCTTTAATTTTAATTTCTATAAAATAGGCATAGACTTCTACTGGTGCGTCCACATCATTGTATCTGCCATCCCAGCCTTTTGGATTCTCATTATTGTAAATCAATCTTCCCCAACGATTGTATACTTTGAAATTGATGACCTCAATGTACTCTTCATAATTTGGCTTTATCGCTACTCTAAAAAAATCATTTACGCCATCATTGTTTGGACTGAACACATTGGGAAATTTATAGAATTCTATGACATCTTTTAGATCAATTTCTTTTGTGATCGAACTCCTACATTTGGATGCAGAATCTATGGCTGTCAATTGGACTGATTTCTTGCCTGTTTGTTGATAATTGTGAATTGGATTTAGTTCCTTACTTTGATTTCCTTCTCCAAAATTCCATTCAAATTGTTGAGCTCCTCTAGACGTATTTTGAAATTTTGCCAAACCTGGACAATAAGTCAAAGAGTCAATAAATAGAAAATCTGCCTGGACATCTGGCACATTGACTAGAATACTATCGATGAATTCACAGCCTGTGTCCGAAGACTTGAGGATGAGTTCTACTCTTCGTTGGCCACTTGAATCAAATTTATATTTTACAGGATTTGTATTGGGGAAATGATTGCCGCCATCATTGAATTCCCACTCAAATTCATTGACATCTACGAGATCGATCGCGCTAAAAGTTCCTTCCTCTCCCTTGCATAAAGTAAGCTTGTCAGCTCGAATCTTTCCCTCTGGTCCAATGAGTGTATATTCTTTTTCAACAGCCTTGCTGCAGCCGTAAATCGATCTAACGGACAATTTCACCTTGTGCTTTCCTTTTCCAAAAGCAAAAGTTGGATCTTTCAGATTGTTATTGATTTTATTGTCGAATTCCCATGTATAAAAAACTGGTCCTTCTACTAGTGATTGATTCTTAAATTCAAATATCTGAGGATAACATAATGGTGAAGGTAAAGCTACATCGAAGATGGCTTCTGGAATTTTTACAACTACAAATTCTATAGTATCTCCACCGCCACAATTGGAAGATTTCTCAGTGTAATTTAAAATAATCTTGAATGTTCCTGTCTGGTCAAATTTGATTTTTGGATTTTGCAATTTACTTTTTCCATATATGCCAAAGTCCCAGTCAAAGTTCAAACTTGAACCTGATGTCATATAGTCTTGTGCATTGAACTGGACACTATCGCCGACACAAATTCCTGTTCCTTTGTTGTATCGTATCTTAGAAAATGGTTTGTACACTCGTATAGATTTTGATATGGAATCCATACAACCTAATGCATCTGTTAGTTTTAAATTAAATATCGTACTGTCTGTTTTTCGCAATGTATATGTTGGGTTCTTCTCCTTAGATCCAAAGCTCCAATCCCATGACAAAATCGTCGTATCAGATCTGCTTGAATCTCTGAATTTCAAATCCACTGGAAGGCAAACCAAATCATCATTTATAAAAAATTCTGGTGTAATGGAATACGAAGTAGTGCCTTTGGTCATGGTGTCTTTACACCCATTGATATCCTCTACGATCAGCGTGACTTCTTGATATCCTGTTCGACCGAATTGATACATTATGGTATCCTTATTGTTTTTCCTTGGTCTATGACTTGGCAATATGTATAGAAATCCTTTGTTGCAGTCTCGATCTACATCTTGAGAAAGAGTAGCGTCAATAACATAGAGTTGATTGTCGCAAGTTTTTTCAGGTATGGACAGGTTTGCTTTTATTTCTTTAATATAGATCGTTTTGGTATCTGTAGTGGCAGGACAACCGCTAGATTTATCTTCTGCACTCAAGCTGACTTTATAGGAGCCGCGATCGACAAAATGATGGGTCAAAGAATCTAATGTCGAGGTCGCATTGTCACCGAAATTCCATTTCAAATCCGAAGCATTCTTGCTCTTACTCCAAAACATGACATCATGTGGTGTAGCACAATTGACCATATATTTCATAGATGCGACAGCTCCTTTTACAGTAATCATTTGCCCCGAGGACTGTGCAAAGCATCCATTGTATTCTGATATGACGGATACTGGAAATGTACCTACATCATTTACGAATTTATGTTTGGCAACATCGGATTTCCAACAATGTGAAAAGCGTCCATTGTCCGATACTACGTGCCACGAGTCAATTCTTTTGTCTCCAGTAGTATTGCGTATAGTGACTTCTTCTCCAATGCATATCGTAGCTGTGTCTATACTAAAAGTTGGTATAATTTTTTCTCCTACAACAATCCAAAAACCCTCTGATGTATCTACACATCCCTTCATATTCTCAATAACAAGCTTTACATAATACTCGCCAGGTTTAGAATACACATGATTACCTAAATCATCTGTGGTTTTGTTTCCCACTTCGCCATCTCCATAAAGAATTGTCCAACGGATAATTTTATCTTTCGATTCGCTTTCATCTCTAAAACTTACAGTAAGTGGAGCACATCCCTCTTTCATGTTGGGAATCAATACGGCATTCGGTCTTTCATGAATAAAATATTTTATATAAAAAAGATTTACATCCCAATGGCGATTTGATCTCTAGACTTTGGTATATCGTATCGCTCCTATGACGAAAAAATGAATCCCTTATAGGTGATTGATATAAATAATTATAAATATCAGTACCCACTATTGAATCATTCCATGTGTAAGTATATTTTCCTTTTTGTTTTGCTTCCAATTTTATTTGAACGTCTTTGGAACAATCCACTGCGTCAATAGTAAATGTTGGATCAAGTTCCTCTATGTAAATATTAAATACAGTGTCTGCTTTACACGTTCCATTGATTACCCTGAGCTTTATAGTTTTAACTCCTCCAGATGCATAGGTTACAAATGGTTCCTTCAATTTTGAAATGCTAAGAGAAGCATCATTTAAAAACTCCCATGCGAATGTATCGGCTACAGTTTCATTCTTAAACATGATTCCTTCTTTCAAACAAAAAGAATCTTTTCCTTTCAAAACAATTTGCGGTGGTCCAATGCTTATTTTTTGAGTAGATATCGATTCACATCCCGACTTATCTTTTACTTTCAAGCTTACAGTGTAAGTTCCCTTCGAATTGTATGTGGCTGTCTTGGGATCATAACCATTAAATGTTTTTCCATTACCAAAATCCCAGCTGTAGCTTAGATCTGGGTCATTCTTGGTAGTGTTAATGATATTGACCACTGTTGGAAGATCACATCCATTGGGTTTTGTCAAACTAAAATTTGCAACTATTCCTTGGACATTGATATAGTCTTGAACCAAGAATGTTTTATCACATTCACCAAAATTGGTTACAATTTTTAAGGATACATTGAATTGTCCTGCATTGGCATAAGTATGTGTAGGATTGGTTTGATCTGAATTTGCTCCATCTCCAAAAGACCATAATATTTCAGAAATTTTTACAGCAGTGTCCACGACAATATTAGACTTAAATTCTACTTTGAGAGGACTACATCCCGATACTGGATTTCCGATAAATGTTATAATTGGATCAGCGTATACATAAACGTCAACTGTTCCTTTGAGAGGGCCATTTTTTCCTTCATAAAGATCCACTTTAAAGATCCCTGGCTTTGTAAATATATGACTTGGGTTTACATCTGTAGAACTCGCTCCATCCTTAAAGTCCCAATAATAAGTATTGAGCTGTGGTGCAGTAAAGTTTACTTTCAATGGAACACATCCTTTTGACACATCTACAGTCTGCCCAATGGAATAACTGGAGTAGATCAAAATAAAAAACAAGACTAGATTTATAATTCTCGTTCTCATCTACCAAAGATTTAAATAAGATGATAAAATAGTCCTGGACATATTTAGGTATTGTTCTCTTGTGAATCCACAATCACAATGATAGTAACTCATAATATTGCCTACATCGGGTTGATAGTATTGTCCCTTAGCATCTTTTTTTAGAGAAATAAATTCACACTCTTTTATATAGTCACTTGTCTTTTCAAATGGTACGTATGGATCCGCTGGTGTGTCGCATATCGCATCACCTTCTGTATCACAATTCGATCCATCCACCAGTTCAACACCTCCACCTGCAAAGGTGTGAGCTAAACCAAAATTATGTCCAAACTCATGTGTAATGGCTCCAGGGCAATCCTTCCTTATAAGCACACTTCCTCCTGACAAACCACATATTTCTGGTTGCAAAATATAATCGACATAGAAGACATTGAACACATTAAGTTTTTGATGCTTGTCCAATAGTTCCACTCTTCTTTTTGGTGTGGGCAAACTATCGAAAGAATAATTTTGAATGATACTCACATCGCAAATAGAAAAAGAAACACAAATAGGAGAAAAGTACTTATTCATTTCTTCTATTGACTGTTGAATAGTCGCTACATCAATACCTTGTTTTCGAAAAGAATCCAAAACGATATGAATCATAAGATTAAAATTCTTATTGACACATGGCAATTCTTTGGCTTGAATGTGTAAGTCCTGCGCCACTAATTTTGAGCAAAAAAACAAGCTTAATAGGATAATTTTTTTCATAATTAAAATCTTGGGCAATAAAACTTTGGCGGCAGTTTTATCTTTTTTTGAATGTTAAAGATTCTGTTGATTCCTATTTCAAATCCACCATAATAATTATTGTATATCGCTGCGGTAGAAACGGTCATGTCATATGAAAATCCAAATTGCCAATTCTTATAGTTTCCCATAAACATGAATTGTAAAGCATCTTGAATGCGATATCCAAGTCCCATTTGCACATTAAATTTTTCTTTTGCAATTTGTCTTTTCGATTCCATTTTCTTGAATGTTCTATATTCCATCATAAACTGCAGCATGGTGTTGGTGACATTAGTATATTTGGAAAAATAAATGGCAGGAATTACACTCACTGCTTTGGACAGATCGATACCATAGGATGCATTGATATTAATTCTCCGATGAACTACATTGTCTATTTTACCACCATTGAATTTGATAGCGGGTTCAGTGATATGGAATACTGCTAGGCCTACATTAAAGTTTGAATACAAACTTAGTTTGTGTCTATACTTTGTACCAATACTATAGTCAGTGTATCGCCCTTTATAGTCAGTGATCAAAGCCAAATCTCTCTTCGCGCCACTGACAAATTGCTCTTCAAACTGCGCATTGTTCGGATTGATGGTTCGTCCTATTGATCCCAACTGGAATCCGAATCCTAACACATCCTTAAACTTTGAATCAAATCCAATATGATAACTCAAAGCCCCAATGAATCCATTGTTTTGCAAAGCGAGATCACCAGCCTGATCTAAATAATAGATCATGCCACAACCTATCCAATGATTTTTATTCAGTCCATAAGATATGGGACTGTCCATAAATATTAAACTACTACTATATGGCTTATGAATAAAACTTGAGAATTGCTCACGATAAACGCCTCCTACACGAATCGTTCCCTGAAAACTTGCTGCTTCGGCTGGATTAAAATAGTGTTTGGCTAAATTATAGTTGGTGTAATGTAAATCCTGAGCCAATAAGCCATTGCTGATATATACAAAAAAATAGATCAGAATAAATAGATTTCGTTTTATTATCATTGGCGTGGATTATAACATCATATTAGCTATCCACTTATTAGACGAAAAAAGATAGCAAAACGCTGCTTTGTAGTTTTAAAATAATTGCCATTATGAATTAAATATTTCAGTTTTAGGCTGAAATGTTGAGCTTATGGTCATTTTATTTCCAAAATACGATTAAGGCTATTTCAATATTAGCTCTGATGTCATTAAAAAACTGCTTTATCTGCAAACAAAAATAATTAATCAAATTGTCTTCAGCTATGAGCCTTAACAGTCGTTCTAAATAATGCGATTTATTAAATAATTAAAGCATAAGACATTGGCTGAAGTAAGCAAATTTTATGGGCATAATAGGACTATAAAAGAATTTTTGTTTTTCTGGGAGGGCTTTTTTTTTTTTGGTTCGTGGTGGTTTCTTCTTCCGGGGGGGCGGGGGGGGCGGGGGGGGCCGCGGGGGGGGGGGGGGGGGGCTTGGGGGGCCGGGGGGGTGGCCCTTTTGGGGGCGGGGCCCGGGGCGTTTCTCGGGCGGCGGGGGGCGCCCGGCGGGGGGGCGGGGGCGCGGCGGGGGCGGCGGGGGGGGGGCGGCGGCCCGGGGGGGGGGGGGGCGGGCGGGCCCCCCGGGGGCGGCGGGGGCCGGGGCTCCCGGCAACGGCCCCGGGGGGGGGGGCGGGGCCGGGCCGCGGCGGCTCCGGGGGGGGCCCGTTCTATCCGAATCTTCGACAGGGCCCCCCCACCGGCCTTTTTTAAAGGCGGGGGGCAGGGAAAACGCCCTCTGGGGGGGGGGGGGGGGGGGGGGGCGGTTTTTTTTGTTTTGTTTTTTTTAAGGGAGTTTTTTCGCGGGGTTGTTGGTTTTTTTCGGGGGGGGGGGGGGGGTTTTTTTTTTTTTGTGTTTGTTTTTTTTCGGGCGGGCAGCTGGGGGGATTCTGTTTTCCACAAGGTGTTCTTTAATTTTGTTTTGTTCTTCGGTTTTGTTTTTTTTTAAAGGCTTGTCGGTTTAAGGTTCGTAAAAATTTTTTGCTGGAAAAATTCCCCTCCGTACTGCGCTTTTGATCAATAGTGTATGAGCTTGCTATTCTTCATATCAACATTAATTAAATTTTTCAAATGTATCCCCATTAAATTTAAATGCACCATTCTCTAGTGTCCCCAGCCATAAACTACCTTTTTTGTCCTTGTACATTGAAACTAAATTAACTACTTTATTATCTTCTCTAACTGAATAATTTATAATGTTTTTGCCTTCATATTTATATACGCCTTGGTCCCAAGTGGTCATCCAAATGTTTCCGTCATTATCTTCTAAAATGTAGGAAAAATAAATATATTCATCCCCACCAAATATTTCCTTGTTTCCAATTCCACTAGTTTTCTGATACTGAAGTCGATCGCTAGTTTTAGTTTTCGCCAAGTCGAAAATATATCTGTGCCATGTGTTGCAAAACCAAAAACTGCCTTCTTTGTCCTCAAAATAGAACGAATACCAAAAGTTCCGCCATTTGGTACATAGGTCAAATCGTCTTCGTACATCCATTTTACCGTTTCTCCATCAAAACGACAAGCTCCAAAAACAGAAGTGCCAAACCATATTGCGCCTTTTCTGTCTTTATAAATGGAATACACTTCATAAGGGCTAAAAAATGAATTGACCACACGTGGATAAATTTTATCGTGAAGATAGTGTTTAGGAAACTCCAAATCATACAACTTTTGTCCATCATAGCGATATACACCTTCATTCTTTTTTCCCAATATATAAAACCATAAATCATTGGTTTCTAATTTCCATTCTTTGCTTTTTATTGGTTGCAAAGTAGTAAAGGTCTTTCCATCATACTTGTTAATACCACTGAAAGTTGAAATAAATATATTTCCAAATTTGTCTTCTTGAATTTGTCTTATAGTGTCATTTGCTAGTCCATCTTTTGTCGTGAACTTGACTATCGTTTTGCCGTCATAACAATACACCCCTTCGCCATTACTGCCAAACCAATAGTTGTTTTTTGTATCTTGAAAAATATACCATAAAGGCTGCCAAGTTCATTTACAGATTTCCCAATAGTCTTTTGTCCTTACACGAAATAAATAATGTAAGGATTGTAAAAATAATATTAAGTTATTCTTCATTTTCTGATTATTCAATGTTTATAGAGTCTCGATAGAGATGAGATAAGTGTAAAGTCGTTCAGAGTCATATTCCTGCAGGTTGAGTGTAGTTTTCTTTTTTTTGTAAAAATAGGGTTTTAGATTTAGTTGGGCAATAGTAATACAAAAGAATTGCTATTGCCTTTTCAATAATTGACAAATAGATTAATTTATTTATTACTTAGATTATCGTATATTTTTTAAAAAACTGAAGCAATCATTCAAAAAGTAAAAAAACATCAATTAAATAACTCACCTAAATATCAAAAATTAGAACGACAACTCTATAGGAATCATCATTAATAGAAGAATCGACAATTCTATTACAGTTCAGCTCATAGAAAGCTTGTCACGCATTTTCCCAGGGCTTCATGAACCTCATCACATTCGTGCTGTTTATTCGCTTTGCCCACGCATGAATACTAAGTAATTAATTGTCAAGTTGAAAAGTTAGTTAGGACAATTTGTCCTTTTAAAAGCGTTGATTTTAGTTCGCTTCTTGTCTCCTTTCAATATAGAAAATTCGTTAGGTCAATGTGTTATTGGGTGCCATGTAGGTCGGTCGAAGGTGTGCTGTTTTATGACAGCACCAAAAGTGTAAGTGTTCGTTAGAATTTTTGTACTTGCTTTTATGTTTAAAAATGCGTAATTTTGTATCCTAAAGCATATATGCTTTTAGGATAAGCAATAAAACTATTTTTCTAAAAGAATTTAAATCCCTGATAATCAATAACTAGTATATTATAATGGAGCTTTTTCAAAAACATTTGGTTTTGTAAATTAAATGTCATAACTTTGCTAATGCAAAGCATTATATGCTTTGCATTAGATAAATAATAAGGTGAAAAAGATCAATTAGATTCATGTTTATCTACAATTGAAAATTATTTCAATAACTCAGCTGTAAAATCTTTTGCCAAAAATAAATTTAGCGATATATTTTATTAGAATAAATATGACTGGGGTCTGCCATCAAATAGATCTCAAGTCGGGTGTTAGAATTATCTCGTCAAAAGAGAAATGTTGCTTGTAAATAATTTTACAAATGATTCCAATGATGAAAAATTAATTTATTCCTGGAGAAAAGCAAGATGAGTACACAATCATATCGGGATTAAAAAGCGAAGCATATTACTCCCTACTATTCTTCTTTATTCTTCAATCATTTAACACTACAAATTCTAAAACAGTTTATCTGAATTTTGAGCATAAAGGGTCAATGATTGCAACAATAATGAAACTGATTTGACACAAGAAACAATAGATGATGCATTTAAAGGAAGTCAAAGAAAAAGTTCATTGTCATTTTTATTTAAAGACAAAAGATTATTTTGACCAATAGGAAATTTACAAATAAGTTAGGAGTTATAAAACGACAAAATAATAATCAATGTTTTGATTTTACTGACTTAGAAAGAACATTAATTGATGTAGCAGTTAGACCAGTATATGCTGGTGGTGTGAATTGAGGTCATTGAAGCATATAATAACGCAAAAGGTAAATTGAATGTAAAAAACTGGTTGATTACCTTGATAAGTTAAATTACATATATCCATATCACCAAGTCATCGGGTTCTATCTAGAAAAGTCTGGTTATAATGAAAGTGTATTGGAATTATTTAGAAAGGAAATGAAATTCAATTTTTATTTGACCTATGATATTAGAAACAAGGAGTATTCTGAAAAGTGGAAACTGTTTTACCCCAAAAGGAGTTTGAGCTAAATGTCCAAGTTGGTTCAATACAAATCAAAATAAAATTCATAGTCCTTTAAATCTTCCTTTTTGCTAACAGTATTAATGACGCTTTCCCAACTTTGTCTGTGAAATTCTTTTTGCTCAATAATTAGGCTTATGAAATTCAAAGGAACACGTTTGGCATCAAAAATATGTTTGGAAAGTTCAATATTCTCTGATGTCTTATAGTCAATTGAAGGATTGTGTTAAGTTATAAATATCGAAAAATCTCTTGCTCTTGACCTTGGTGTCATGCTAAAATGATCTCCTTATATAGTGGAACTTGTTGGCAAAGAGCTCTTAGTTTTCCAATGCAAGCATTTCAGGAGAGTAAACATATACGACTGCACCTTCAAGATCTTTAGCTCTTTTGTTACCGATATATTCGTACTTGCTAATATCCACCGTGAATATGGGAGAATGGTCAGTGTGTATTGGAAGAGCATTTCTTCGGATAGATTCCCAATCTCCATTTAAAGAGTCGCATTTGTTTTTGTCAATGACTTTAAATTCTAAACGGTAGCCTCCCCAAAACGACTTTACATTGTCATTTATTTTATGAGGTTTGTCTGAAAAATGAATATCGAAAGGGAATAAATTTTCTTTAGAAAATTCAGTCACTAATAAGTGACTTATTTGATTAAGTCTTTTCTTTTTCTTGGTCAGTAAAATCTTTTCTATTGAAAAGTCAATGTCAATACTTCCACGATTAGCAATGTCATAAACTAAGTCTAAAGCATTTCCACCCTTTAGTACAAGTATTCCCATCAATATATCGTCAGCTACAAGTGCAGAAATTGTTAGCCTCTTGATTTTGTTTAGCATTGCTATGTTTATCATCCAAATATTTATAAAGTTAGACCTAGTCTTGTCAAAAGTACATGTTTTGGCTCAGTTTAATTTCATTTTTTGTAAATATGTTTTTCGTAAGTGCATGATCTTTTTTTTGTAAAAATAGGGTTTTGGATTTAGTTGTGCAATAGTGTTGTAGGTTAAAATTTGAAATTTAAGAACAATAATCAAAAATGAAGTCTTGAATCTTATTCAAAACAAGCTGCACCTGATGAGAGCACTGAAAGACAATCTCGAAGCTTTATAGCAAAAAGCCCTTATAGTTTTTATATTTAACTTTAACTGATTGAAAAGATTAGTTTTTTTATTGTATCTTTTCTTTGGGCTTTCTTCTATACGGCTAAATGTTGGGCGTTCGTACATTTATCTTTATTTGTATCTTAATAGTTTTTTTAAGTTTCTATTTATAAATGTAATTAATTTTTGTTATTATAATTCGCATAAAATGGTTAAAAACTTCTATTGGTGTTGTCTGTTAGTCAATTTGCCAATTAAAGGTGTTTGTTTTAATTTTTCTCCGATTGCGATTAATCTATTGTGATGGTTTTCTACAAGTAGCCACTCTTTATTTTTGTCGATAATATAGTATTCAAATCCGAAACACTCACCAATAATATCTTTAATAACATTTGGATTACCGTCATAAATTGGGTAAAAAGGTTCGTTGTCGTCTTTACCACAAACCAAACATTTCACTTGTTAATGGAATGATTTTGTCAATGTAATTAAATGGGTTCTCAAATTCGGTTATTGAAAAGGTTTGAAATTTGAAGTTTTCCCACCACCATCTTCTGTCTCCAGATTTTACAAAATAAGCTAGACATTCATTGTAATAGTTTCATTTAGAATATTGTCTAAAAAGTTGAATATCAGTTTCAAGTTAGATTTAGTTTGTCTATTGCTTTCTGTATTTCAGGTTTTTTACTTCTCCAATCATATGTAACGTTTTATTATGACGCACAACGTTTTGCAGCTAACCGAAGGTGGCGATTTAGAAGCGCTTCACTGTCAACCAAGCATGAACTTTGATAGAAGCACAAAGCTTGATTTAACCACTGAACCGCCACTTTTGGGTAGTGCTGGTTAGCGTTCGTTTTCTCTATCCATTCGTTAAAGTTAAATGTTTGTGTTCTTTCGGTATATGTCTTTGTAAAATTTCAAGTCTTTGTAAGCTGATTTCTTTATTGTGCAACCGGAAAAAGTCATCAATAAAATATTTTCAGGTTCGCTTTCTTTTTCCTTTAACTATTCTCATTGTTTTTATGCCATTGTTTATCTCTGTCGTTATTTGCTGTTGTGGAATGTGAAAGCAACAGAATTGATTTTAACGGCGGTTACTTTATCGTCATATGGTTCGTTAGAGAGAAAAATTCTATCAATCTGTCAATCGCTTTTGTAGTTCGCCTGTTAGCAAGTAATAGTCTGCAAAGTCTAACGATAGTTTTGTCTTATACATTATCATTCCATTTTCACAAACCGCCATAGCTTGGTAAATATTTTGTGTCGCAAGATTGAGATATCCTAATGCGGTTAATTTGTCACCAAGTGAAGCGAATATTTTGCTGAGTGAACACATATGTCTGCTTTAATTGAAGCTGGGTCAAGTCCATTGTATAGTCCGCAACTATCCATGTAAATAAAGTAACCTTTTGTCGGTTTAATCTCAATTGCCTTTGTTAGCAAACTAATTGCAAGTTGTGAATTGTCGGTCGCAAGATAAAGTTCAGCAAGCCTTTTACTGATTAAAAGTGTCGTGCCTATGCTTGGAAAAAGTGTCAATGTAGTTTTCTAATGTCTTGATGGTTTGGCTCGTGTCGCCATACAAAAATGAACTTCGGCTTGCTTCAGTACGTCTGAACCATAGTCAATTTTTTTGATCATTCTGTCCAACCGAGTATTGTTGTCAAAATGCTGAAAAATAATATTGGTCAGAAGAAGTCCTTTCATTGCTATGTGTCTTTTTAAAATGACGCACAACGTTTTGCGGCTTGGCGAAGGTGGCGATTTTCACCACAAATGTTGATGCGGAGAACCAAATTTCGATTAACCACAAATGTCTGCGGAGCACTGAACCGCCACTATTGCAAAACCCGTGTTGAACTAAACCTACGGTAGCTTATTGCTTCGATTTTTATATCTTAAAGGATTAATTAATCATTAAAAATTCAATAAGATGAAACAGAAAAAGAAGCAACAATTTTGCTACCGCATGTGACAAAGTTAAAGGATTTTCTGCATTAATGGACAAGTTTAGAAAAATCTTTCCGTGGCAGGAAAAAGTGAAAGCACATTTCGTAACTACTCCTTGCATATAGCTACTATGGCATTGCATTTTGAGAGATTACCTACATTATTAGAAGAAGACCAAATCACTGATTACTTGTATTTATTACAGCAACAACATAATACACCGTCCAGATCATATTTTAAACATACTGTTTATGGATTGCGTGCTATCTTTAAAATTGAAGGAATAAAATCATGTGATATAAAATTGCCTTCAATAAAGAAATCAAACAAACTTCCTGTAGTACTTAGTAAAGAAGAAGTGAAGTCGTTGCTCAAAGCTCCAGAATTATTAAAGCATCGAATTTTATTAGGATTATTATATGAGTGTGGTCTGCGATGTTTTGAGTAAGAAATATAAAATTGTCGGATATAGATTATGATAGAAGTAAACTGCATGTTCGTTTAGGCAAAGGTAAAAAAGATCGTTACTTGCCGATAGGCGAACATATAAAAAAGAGAATACGCAAATATATATTGGCAGAAAATCCAGAAGTCTATTTGTTTAATGGGCAACCCATGGAAGATGGCTCAGGAGGTGATTTTGATAGAAGATATAGTCAACGAGGAGGTCAATGGGCAGTCAAACAAGCGTGTAAAAAAGCGAAAATTACAAGGAAGTCAGTGTACATACTTTGCGACATACTTATGCTACACATTTGGTTGAAGATGGATTAGACATAGTCACAGTAAAAGATTTAATGGGTCATGAGAATATTGAGACTACGATGATTTATTTACAACTGGCACAAAGTGGTCGAATAAAGCCATTTGGCCCATTAGATAGATTATATCAATAACAGATGAAAGCTACATTTGAAGTAGCTGATGTATTGAATAAATGCTGGGATCAATATAAAAGTGTTTGTAAAAATACATGGCAGATACGAACATTGAATGCAATAAGGCGATGTCGCACAGCAAGCATGGGAGGACATGTCGATGCATGTAGTAGTTGTGGTAATATTACAATAAGCTACAATTCGTGTCGTAATCGACATTGTCAAAATGCCAAGGAAACAAAGACAACAATGGATCGAAGCAAGAGAATCTGAATTGTTGCCAGTGAAATATTTTCATGTTGTATTTACATTGCCAGAAATCATAAATAAAATCGCCATATATGAACCGAGAATCATCTATGACACCTTGTTTGAAGCGGCATGGAAAACAATTGAAATTTTTCAAAAGATGAAAAATATCTTGGTGCTAAATCTGGTATGATATCCATATGCATACATGGGGACAGAACCTCATGCTTCACCTCTCACTTGCATTGTATAGTACCAGGTGGAGGAGTAGATGCGCAAGGTAAGTGGTTAGCGACAAAAAAATCAAATGGAAAGTGGTTATTTCCGGTGAAAGCAATGAGTAAAATTTTAGAGACAAAATATGTTTCCATTTTAAGAAATAAAAATAAAGTTGGACAATCATATTACAACGATATGTTTAAATCAGAATGGGTAGTATTTGCAAAAGACCATTTGGATCACCAAAGTCAGTTATAGAATATTTAGGTCGTTACACGCTATAGATAGCAATCAGTAATCACAGAATCATTTCTATCAATGATGAAAGTGTAACATTTACATTAAAAGACTATAAAAATAATGGAATAAGAAAAACAATGACTATTTCTCATCTAGAATTTGTAAGACGTTTTGTATTGCATATTCTTCCTAAAAAATTTGTTAGGATAAAGACATTTTGGATTTTTAAGCAGTACATGGAAAGGAAAAACTCAAGAATTTGCAAAATATTCTAAAAAGTAACACCAGTGCCCAAAAAGAAAATACATTACCATCAATCTGTCCATGTTGCAAGAAGGAGTTATGGTAACTATCGTAGTTTTTGGAAGTAGAGGACCACCAGAACATTTTCTAAGTTTGGCTCAAGAACCGAAATTATCTATTGCTGATTAGTGATGGACAGATAATCCATTTTAATATAATCTTAAGATTGTCGTACATTTTTTAGTATAAGGAAGGAATCAGTCAAAAAGTAAAAAAACATCAATTAAATAATCCAACTAAGTAATAAAAATTAACACGACAACTCCATAGATAAAACGTGATACAAGTCTTCCTCAAACGGTTCCGTTCAACATCGCATTCATGCTGGGTACTTCGTACCGCACGAATGCTTAGTTATTAGATGCAGTGTTTGTCAGTATTCTGTATGTTCAAAGTCGTAAATTATTTTGTTTATCATTGGTTCAATTATTTCTAACCACTTTTCAATGTCTGTTTTGTCATAATATACAAACCAAATATCACTCGATTTGTCATAAGAATTATTTGTCTTCTCAAATTTTTTCTTGTACCAATTTTGAATGTCTTCGGCTAGACTAAAAATAAAATATGTCTTTGGTGGTTTTTGTAATTTTTCTTTAATTTGATTTTCTGTTTTCGCAATTTCTTTAAAATCTTTATCTGTCAAAAAAAATGGAATTCTTTGTCTAACTATTGAAGCAGTTCCGATTTCGTTTGAATTACTTATCTGTATTTCTACAATAAATTTTGAACCTGCAAATTCGTCAAAACCGTCTCTTGAACATTGAAACCAAAATACTAAATAATTTTCTTTTAGTTGTTTATAATAACCAAGCATACCGCTTTTGGTCTTTTTAAACCCATTAGATTTCAAATTGGGAAAAATAATGCCATTTATTTCTTTATAGACTTCGGTTGACTTCATTTCAGTTTTCGTTCAATGTTTTCTGTTTTTGTAGTTCTGGATACATTGCACCTAACAATTCGCTTCCCGCAAGTTAAAACTTGCGGCCATGCTCTATTATTCGAGAAATATACGCAATGTTTAGTGCATAAGATTTGGGAAATTGGGGCAAACCCATGTTTTGAATCTGTAGTTTTTCCATATGTCAGGACTTGTCTTAATTTGTAAGGCAAATATACATTTTTTCTGTTTTATTCTTAATGATATAACAAATATTTTCTCAAGAGAGCTGATTTGTATAATTGAGTATAGTTTTACTATTTGGTGCTGTTAGTTTAGTAAAAAATAATACCTATTCAAGAATTCAATAGTAGCAATGCTCTAGCCGTTTTTATACGGATACTTACGGATATATACGGAACTATACGGATAGATTACGGCTAGGTTGTGGGGCTCATCATACCTTTGCTCCATCACAAAAAATTATTGTTTCACGTTTTAAATTTTTATTTTATGAACTTATTAAGAAATTCAGTACAGTTGATCGGACATCTAGGAAAGGATCCAGAAATGACAAAATTGGACAATGGCAAACGCATTGCGAGGGTGTCTCTCGCTACGAATGAAAATTATGGAGAGAAGGGCAAGGATGCACAGCCGCAATGGCATAATCTCGTCGCATGGGACGGCAAAGCAGAGTTCATGAGTCAATACCTTAAGAAAGGACAAGAGATCGCCATTCAAGGCAGACTATCGCATCGCAGTTATGAAGCGAAAGATGGTACGACGAAGTATATCACTGAGATCATCGTGAATGAAGTGTTACCGTTCAGCAAGAAAGATGCTTAGATGTATCTAAGTAGAATGCATTACTTCATAGTTTAAGCACTTCGTTTCTTCAGCAAACTAAGAATTAATTTGCTTATGATCACAAAAGAAAAAGCATTGTTCCATTTCTTGAGTGACTTGGATCTAAAGTTCCACAGTGTTTATATGTTTCCATGTGGACACTGTGGACAATCTCTAGAGTGGATATATCTTTACACTTGTTTTCTTATTTCATCATATATTGCTTTGTCTAAGAAGTAGGAGTCGGAGCATAAGGTAATAAAAACAACAGACCGTGTGAAAAATTCATGGAAAACTTTTTTTTAGGCTTTTAATGGCCAAAAAAAAAAGTTTCCCACAATTTTTTTGCCCCCTTCATTTAAAAAAACATGAACTAAAAAATATACATATCGCAGTATTATTTACCCTTGCACAGGGAATACTGCTTTACATAGGAACCCAAGTTATATGCCGTTTTTTTTCGTGTCTTGTAATTTAATTATTTTGTCTGCAATTTCTTTGCAATGTTCAATGTTTCCTAGAAGTCCCATTGTTTCTGTTTCTATTTTATGAAGTGTTTTAACAATGAGTTCTTTGTCTGCACCTATGTTTTTCAAATTATAAATTGTCGGTGTATAACTTTGGTATTCTTCTCTTGGTGCAATATCGTTTATTCCAATTGGGTCCCATTCATTCCATAAAATATAGTCAATAGTTTCATAAAGAGTTGTCGGTTCTTCGTATTTCAACAATTTGAGAAAGTCTTCAATTAATGGTTCTATACAAGTTTGGTCAGTTTGGAATTTGAATTTTACATAATTATCTTCATATGAACCACCAACTTGTCCAAATACATAAACTTGTCCATACCGTTCTATCTGAAAACATAGATTTGCATCACTATCATTGTCTTCAAGATTTGTGTTTCCTGATAATCTGTCTTTCATTTCTGTAAGGTCAGAGCATAATTTTTCAATTTGTTCTCTTCTAACACAAAAATGAGAAGTTCCTCCAAAACTATCGGATAAAACAGTCAAGTCAAAAGTGAAATTAATTTGAACTAAATATCTTGTCGCAAACGAAAGTCTTTCTGTCTTACTGTTTGTTTTTAGTTCAATTATGTTGTCAATTGTAATCACTTTATTTCTATGTAGGTTGTCTTTTTAAAATGGCATATAACGTTTTGGCGCTTGGCGATGGCGATTGGGGCACAAAACTGTCAATACCACAAAGTTGGATGCGAGGTAGAATGTTCAATTAACCAATTCAACCGCCATTGAGCCAACCGCCTGTTCTAATAGAGTGGTTCTTGTCCACCGTCCTTGAAAACCCATTATCGGTATTGAATTTCTGTGTCATTGAGTGTCGGCTGTAGGTTGCGTTTTTTTATTTTTATTGAAGCGTTGGAAATTTTTTAAAACAATTTTTTCTTTTGGGTCGGCTTTGCAAACTCTATTAAAACTTTGGTCGTGTGTTGGATTGTGCAGTTTTTAATTGTGCTTGCAAAATGCATTGGATATTATGTATTGCTTTTGTAAGTGATTACATTTTCTCTAAACAAATATGCTTCAGAGGAACCTAAGTCAACCATTCTGTTTAAAATCCAAACATAATCGTCAATAAGTGTTTTGTCGTTTTTGATTTTTGAAATGTGGTTGTAGAAAAGCCGTTTTATCATTCTTTCTGCCGAACTGGTTGTCAGATCCAATGAAGCAACGGCATTAAATTTAAATACTTCTACCAACCAACTTATTCCGTCTGGCAAAAATTCTTTTTCTCCAACTGTTGAAAACACGTTAATTGCAGAAGTAGAATTATTTTCCTTTTTCAAGAAATATTTTTTTTTTGGAGAAATCTTTCTTGCCAATTAAAACATTCAATCTTTTTTCGTTGGGATTGCCTTGAAAGTCCCAAAGCAAATAAATATCGAACATAAGTTTTTGATTAGAGGTGAGTTTCGTTTGATGGGATTAACTCAAAAAGAACTTCCCAAAGTTGCCCAAAGGATTAGTCTGTTGTTCAGAGTATTTTATTATGGGTCTATTTTTAAATTTCCGTTGTCATATAGTTTCAATACAAAATAATCCAAAGTAGTACTTACAAATTCAAATAAATCATCTCTTCCAAATCTTTGTCTTTGTGCATTACCTGACAATGAGTTAACCAATGTTGTAAAAATAGATTTTGAATTTTCAAAATTTGCCTCTAAAAATAAATTGGCAAGATATTGCTCAATGTCAGAAATTGATTCGTGATGAAATTTTCGCGATTCTCTTGTTCTGTTGTACGAATAATCTTCTACTTTGGTTAAATCACCAATAACAATCGGTAATATATGATTTAAGAAATTTGAAAAGTCTTTGTCGTCTGTATCGTAGGGCGTAATTACAAATGCTCTTGCAAGTAAATAAGCTTCACTTTTTTCTAAACTGATTTCTGATAGGTCTAACGTTAAGTTTTTATCTGATGAAATTTGTTGAACGAATTTTTCTTCGTTTTCTTCTGCTTTGTTCAAACTATCCTCATCTTGGTATCTATAAAAACTCGGATTGGCTTTTTTGTAATTTGAATACTTTATAAGTGCAAGCCAAACTCTTTTTGCTTCATCAGGATATTGTTTAAAAAATATTTCCCTAACGTATTGAGTGATTTTATCAATTTCGTGGTCTGAGAAAGGTGCAGACAGCATATGAATCATTGTCGCAATTATTTCGTTTTTATCTTCATCGTTATCCGCATATCGCATTAGTAAATGATAAGAAGATAAAGCAATTTCTTTTTCCATTAAATTGAAACCTTTACTCAAACCATAGTTTCTGCTATATGTGTCTTGAAGAATAGAACCTATTGCTTTTGCGATTGTTTCAATACTCAAGTTTCTGTTCTTCTAGAAATATCATCTGAAAATTCCCTTAGTGCAAGAATAGCAAGTGTCACGGGTATACTATATAGAAAATCTAAATTTTCAGGATTTGTGTAATAATTTTGGCATTCAGACCATTTTTCATAGCTGATAACTTCTTCTTTTTGATATGCTTTTGAAATTACAGCTGAATATGTAAGTATCGTATTTTGTTTTTCAAAATAATCCTGCGTAAGCCAAATGTTCCACAAGATCATCTTCATACTTTGGATGAACCACAAATCCACCAAGTTTTTCATCATGCGGTTGAACTTCCCAATTTCTTATGTCAATTTCATTCAATCGTTTTTTCCAATCCAAATCTTCATCTTTGATATTAGCTTTAAGTTTGTCAAAAATAGAATGGATTTGATTGTTGAGTTTTCTTATGTTGAATTGATAATTTACAACGAAATCACCTAAGCCTCTTGCGTATTGTTTCCTATGAGGAAGTTGATTTGATTCCCAACGCTCTTTCTGTGCAAATGCAATACGGTTGTCCATTGGTGCAAGAACGGAATGTTCTTGAAGTGCTCGGTATAAATCCCAATCATAAAACTCTCGGACAGATAAAAGTGGCAACATTGCTTCTTCAACTTCTTCGGGATAAGCAAAAGTAACGCTTGTCAATACTGCTAAAGGGGCTACATTGTTACTGTTTTTGAGAACATAGTCAAATATGAATTTCAGATTTTCCTTACTGACATCTGTTTTTATGTTGGCTGTTTCTAACAGAAATTTTTCAAAACTCATTAATAAGGATTCTAAAGCATTATTTATAACACTTGAACCTCTGTAAGCTGCCCATAATTCCCACGCAGCATATTGTTTCACTATTGTTCCGTCATTCAATTCAATTTCTACTTGTGAAATTTTGTGTTTGTATTCAAAAGTAGCATTTACATAAAATTCTACTGAATAATTGATAAAATCAACAATGAATTTTAGTCCAATAATTGGGTGTATCCACAATAAATTATAAAAAGGTGTTTTGTAAATTCCAGAGGGGAAAAACGAATGTTTATCTCGGATTCCCCAACATTCTTCATCTCTCAACGAATATCTTGCTAAAATTCCAAATCTATCATTGGGAGAATTAGTTTCTTTAGGTGGAAAGTGTTTCCAATTTTTCCAAGCTGTTTCAACAATCAATTCGGGCAATTCCTTTATTAAACGTTGATTTCCTATACCTGAAAGGCAACTTTCAATTATGTTTTCGTAAAATGAATTAAGTTTCCAAGAATCACGGCTTTCTTTATAAGAGAATGCTCTTGCATTAAGTTCTTTAATTTCTTCTTTTGAAATTGAAGCCAAGTCAAACAAAATTGCAATCAGGT
Source organism: Saprospiraceae bacterium (assembly GCA_016710585.1). GTDB lineage: Bacteria > Bacteroidota > Bacteroidia > Chitinophagales > Saprospiraceae > Vicinibacter. The sequence continues at coordinate 390,494 of JADJVN010000001.1, read as the reverse complement.
TTGATGATTTGTTTTTGACGTTTTCTTCTTGCCAAAATTCCTTCTCTTCCTCAATCTCTTTCAAAGAGATAAGGACAATAGACTTTGCCGCTTCTAATTCTGCGTTTTCAATTTTGTTGTATTGAAAAAGTAACCGGTAATACCAATCTACAAGAAAATTCAGTATTGAAAGTTTTATCGTTTCTACTTGGGCAATATGCTTTTGAATAAAAAGTAATGCTTCTTTCCAGCCAGAACCAATCGGTAAAAACAAATTGCTACTATTAGATTTTTTGGTCGCTTTGTTTGCAACAAGTTTTATGATATGTAAACATCTGTTGAAGAAAATAGCATTATCTGCAAGAAGTTCTTTCTCAAAATCTGTAAAAAAGGAATTACTGTTTTCAGATTTAAAAACAGCAACTAATAATTCATCAGCCCAATATTTTTCAATAGTTTGGTCAGAAACTGTTGCCTTAATTAAGGCATTTATTTTGCCGCTGTTGTCAATTAGATAATCTTCAATCCAAAGACGAAACGCTCGTCTAATTGCAGGTTCATTTCCTAAACTGCTAAACAAATCTTTTTGACTTCGGATTTTCTTCAAACTTTGAAGAAACATATTTTACCAATGCCCAATCTTCTAGAATATCGTGAGTAGGGGAATACTTTCTGTTGTTGTTTTCTTGAAATACGATTTCATCATTTTCTAAACAAGCGATTGCCTCCGCATCAGATTTATTGAGCGTGGTAAAGAGTTTCATTTCTTTCGCTCTCTTTACGGCAATTTCTTTGAACTCTTCTTCCCTTTTTATTGGTAGTCCATTTTTTGTATTAGTCGAATCCACAACTAAAGAATTCCACAATTTGTCTTTAAATTCAGTTAGTGAAACGTTTGCGTAATCATCGTTTGTTTTACTTATCGCTATTATTGAAAAGTCTAGATATTTTGGACTTTGAAGCAATTTTTTGACTTTTTCGTTTTTCAGAACACTATTTAATTGTGGGAATTTTTCAGATACAAGTTTTAATTCTTCTTCATTAAGTATTGGAATGTCAATTATGCCTGTGGCGTTTTTATCAATACCGAATTTTAATGTGATTAAGTCAATTGCATATTTTCGTGATGAAGCAATAATTTTGATTTCTGGGTGGTCTTTAAGTAACGCCAATAATTGTTTGAAAGCACATTCGGGGTCTGCTTCCAATAATTTTTCCAAACTATCAATGAAAATAATTTTTTCAGGAATGAGCGAAATGCAAGAGAAAATATCTTGTATCGTTTCGTTCACACTTTGACTTGAAAAAACATTTGCAAGAGTAGATTCATTAAATTGGTCTGCTCTGAAAACAAACACACTTGCATTAGGAAAATCCTTATGAATAATCTCTTTTATTACGGCTGATTTACCAACACCTGGTTTTCCTGTTACAATAATAAATTGAGAACCGCTTATCGCTTGCAATATTTTTTCTCTTGTTTCGGTTCTCGGTAATTGAAATTCGTTTTCGCCTTTTCCGATTGAAGTTTTTATGGGGCGTAAAATCTCTTTGCTATCTGATTTAAGCTTTTCAACAGATTTGAAGTATAGACTTAATTGTGCGTTGTCAAAATGCTGAAAGAAATATTTGTCTTTGACACTTTCAAGCGTTACACTTCCTCCATTTGGATTAAGTGATGCAACATAAGCGAAAACACCATCCCAAATTTCTTTTTCGGTTGCTATTGAATTTTTGCTTTTACTTAGTTTAATCAGATTAAGGAAATAAGTTCTATCAATACTACCTTCATTTAGAAAATCATATTCCAAAACATCAACACATTTTAGAAATTCCCAAAGTTTTTTGTCAGTCAAACCTGTATTATTGTTCGCTTCTTTTAATACGGTACGAAAAACATCTAATCGCTCCTTTTTGGCTTTAATTCTGTTTACTTCTGAGAGAAAATCTATTTCTGTTGCGTGGTTTACTGCCCAATTAAAAAGAGATTTAAGATGATTTCTTTCGTCTTTTGTCAAACCATTTTTAACAACTATAAGTTTATCTCTTGTTTTGTCAAAAATTGAGGTATTATTATAATCTTTCCAAAAAGCACTAATTACTTCTTTGAACTTTTCATTATCGCAATAGAAAATGATATGTCGTGTTTTACTTGAATTAATAAACGATGTTCTCCACTTGTTGATTTTGCAATAGCCAAAAAATCATCAGTTTCATAGCCTCTGTTGGTTACTTGCAAGGCAACTTCTGAAAGTTCACCTGAAGCAATACAAGGAACATTGCCACGAATGATAAGCGTTGTGAGAAATGCAGTTTGAACCAGTTGTTCAAAGTTTGTTCCTCCACCTCCTTTTTGAAATACACTACCTTTATCTGACATAATTAGTTGTTTGTTTTGCGATGGTAAAAGTGGCTCTTTTGGTTTTGCCGAAGGGTCGGCTTGTGTGTCGGAGCAAAACCAAATGTGCCACTTGTGCGGCTGGCTAAAATTGTTTTTAAAAAAGTGCGGTAGAAAAAAAATTGGGTCGACTTGAGTGTCGGCTTATTAGCTGTCCCGTTGCAAAATGGTCTGTATGTTTTTGGTCACCTGTCAAAATGGTTTGTCTTTGTTTTAATGTTTAAATTTTGGTCGGTCTGTCGTCTTGTGAACGGTCGTCCTACCATTGGCTATAACAATTCGCTTCCCGCAAGTTAAAACTTGCGGCAATGCTCTATTATCTGAGAAATATACGCAATGCTCAGTATATAAGATTTTGGGATATTGGGGCAAACCCATGTTTTGAATCTGTAGTTTTTCCATATGTCAGGACTTGTCTTAATTTGTAAGGCAAATATACATTTTTTCTGTTTTATTCTTAGATGATATAACAAATATTTTCTCAAGGGAGATGAATTGTATAATTGAATATAGTTTTACTATTTGGCGCTGTTACTTTAGTAAAAAATAATACTTATTCAAGAATTCAATCATACCAATGCTCTAGCCGTTTTTATACGGATACTTACGGATATATACGGAACTATACGGATAGATAACGGCTAGGCTGTGGCGCTCATCATACCTTTGCTCCATCACAAAAAATTATTGTTTCACGTTTTAAATTTTTATTTTATGAACTTATTAAGAAATTCAGTACAGTTGATCGGACATCAGAGAAAGATCTAGAAATGACAAAATTGGACAATGGCAAAACGCATTGCGAGGGTGTCTCTCGCTACGAATGAAAATTATGGAGAGAAGGGCAGGATGCACAGCCGCAATGGTAATCTCGTCGCATGGGACGGCAAAGCGGAGTTCATGAGTCAATACCTTAAGAAAGGACAAGAGATCGCCATTCAAGGCAGACTATCGCATCGCAGTTATGAAGCGAAAGATGGTACGACGAAGTATATTACTGAGATCATCGTGAATGAAGTGTTACCGTTTGGACGAAAGGAGGCATAGTGAACTTGATTTGTAGATTGATCCTACTAGTGTTTGTGGAAAACGATGAATTAAGTTTTCTTAGGACTTAATGGAATAGAGCTAGTGTCACATTCTTTTTGAGACATAGGATTGTAAGTTCAACAGTGTTCGCATGACAATGTGTGGACACTGTTGGGACTTATAAAAGTAGTTGACTATTCAACAATGAAAATCAATTCAAGAAAATTCATAAAATCGGAGTTCTTGTTTAATTTTCATTTTACAGAAGATTATTTTTCTTAAGAAGGGAGGGGATTTCCTCAATTGAAATTCCTGAAATATTTGTCAATAATTCAATTGAAAAACCAGTTTAGAACCTTTAATGATCATTCCAATTTTAGCTTGATTAATTCCTTGGCTGAACCCCTTCAGATAAAGTCCATCAGATTCTATATCGATCATTATTGGCATGATTTCTAGGAATTTAGTGGTTGTGTAGGTCAATAAATAGTTTGCTGGATTTTTCAGGTCAAGACATAAGGTTTAGTTCCTACGGAACAAGAATTTTATTTAATGCTTTATTGTTAACAATATGAAGTCCCGATGGGACTTATCTTAAATATGTTGAATAATTTAGTTTTTATTTTTTGTTCTGTAGGAATTATATATGGGTTAGAAAAAACAAAGAAAATTTCTAATGCCTATAGGGACTATACCAAAAAATAATCAATTATTTCTCTGAATTATTTTCTTTTAAAATGGCTTTAATCTCAAGTTCTGAGAGCCCAGTAATGCTCGACAACATGCTTATTGACAAGCCTTTTTTAAAGCCTTCTATTGCGACTTTCTGAAGACCTAAATTTATTCCCTGATTTATTCCTTGGCTAATTCCTTGGCTAATCCCTTGGCTGATCCCCTTCAGATAAAGTCCATCAGATTCTATATCGATCATTATTGGCATGATTTCTAAGATTTTAGTGGTTTGTAGTTCAAGTTTTCGCAATCGTGAGATAAAGATAAGTTGTTTGCAGTGTTTTTTAAGATAAGATTTAAGGTTTAGAGTAGGGTTTACTCAAAATTTTTTAACTCACTTTAAAAAAGTCTATTATGTTAGATTCTTTATTTTATAATGCAAGAATTCTAATAATATTAATCAAAAAACCATACACTTCTTTTGATTAATCGCAATTCTAAGATTTGCAAGAGTAGTTTTTTTATGCCACATACGTTCATTTTCTTTGCTTGCCCAAAGAAAACGAACAAAAGAAAGGGCACTTTTTCAAAGGCATTTTGTTAAACCGTAATATAAATTCAAATCTAAGGCTTCGCCAATTCTTAACGAATTTATATTACTATGCTGTTGAAAAAGATCTAACTCGCTTTTTGAACAGACCATAAATATTGATAGAAAATTAGAAAAAAATTTCTCAAGTCCCATAGGGACTTTGCTAAAAAATAATCAATTATTTCTCTGAATTATTTTCTTTTAAAATGGCTTTAATCTCAAGTTCTGAAAGCCCTGTAATGCTAGACAACATGCCTATTGACAAGCCTTTTTTAAAGCCTTCTATTGCGACTTTCTGAAGACCTAAATTTATTCCCTGATTTATACCTTGGCTAATCCCCTTCAGATAAAGTCCATCAGATTCTATATCGATCATTATTGGCATGATTTCTAAGATTTTAGTGGTTTGTAGTTCAAGTTTTCGCAATCGTGAGATAAAGATAAGCTGTTTGCTGTATTTTTCCAACAAAGGCTTGCTCTTTACTACACTTTTGAGCTTATTTATTATAGAACGCAAAATTTCTTCATATTGTTCCTTTGGATAGCGGGAGAGAATCGCTAGAATGAACTCCTCAGGGATATTCGATCGCAGATAAACCTCTGGATCTGTATCCGATAGGTTGATCAATTGATATTCTTTAAAAACAAAGCGTTCTTCCAGCTTTGTCGGCATTTTGGTTGGTTTTTCACCAAGGTAGATCAGATAATGTTTGATTTCCATCTGATATTTCTTGAAGATGATACCATGATATTCTGCCATTCTAAGCAGCATGGAGGGATCATCTTGAGACTGAAACTCTATATGCAAGATAAAATGATCAGAGTTCTCCAATGTGATCTCAAAAAGAAAATCACATTCCCTCTCGATGCTGGTCTGCATTTTATCCTTGAGAGATTGTTTCTTGATGATTTTATAGCCTAGTAGTCGCTCTATAAAAGGCAAGAATATCGGCTCTGCATACTCCTTAAATATCTGATCAAATATGTTAATTTCTTTGGGCATTGTTTTAGGATAGTTGCACAAAAATAGAAAATAAATTCTTCTCTTATTTGAAAATTGGGTTCATTTTTTTAAAATGATAAATAATTTATTTCAGTGCAATGCAACAATTCAAATTCTAAAGTTCACAACGATTCATCAATAATAATCTCTCTTCAAATTTATCTATCGCTACGTCTTGACTTGATTTTTAATTTCAGTTACTTTCAAGCAATCGAGTGAAACGTAATCACTCGATACTGAAATGTAATAGGATTATGCAATTAATTCAAATTCCAATTCTTCTTGTTGGATTAAAGAATGTGTTGTTTCTTGATCTATTAAATCGAAGAGGATTATTGAAGAATCCGCATTTGACCATTTTGCAATGATCTTTAGATTGCTTAAAGAGATTGTTCCTACTAGAAATCCAATTTCATGATTGAAATATGATTCATTTACTTCATTAAAATAGCTTTTAAAAATTTTAGTATAAACGATTTCATGTCTTAAAAATATCTTTAAATATATTTCAGAATCACACTCCAAGATGTCAGTAGAATTCAATTTTTTATATTCATATCGATAATCATAACACAATGCAGAAATATCAGACAAGACAGCCGAAGCCGTAGGATACGCACCGGCTCCTTTACCAGAAAAAAACTGCACGTCGCTAAAATAGGATTTTGTTTTGACCCCATTAAATACATCATCCACATAAAAAAGTTTGTCTGTATTTTTGATAAATTTTGGAAGAACAAAAGATCTTATCTTTCCGTCAGCTGTTTTTTCAGCATAAGCAATCAATTTTATTTTATATCCTTTTTCTTTTGCATAGCCCAGTTCAAGATCTCCTAGTTTGTCAATACCGAGATTAAATATTTCTTCAGGTTTTACCACGACGCCAAATGCATGTGCTATCAATATCAACAGTTTGAATTTCGCATCAAAACCTCCAGTGTCCATCACTGGATTGGATTCTGCATACCCTTTTTCTTGTGCTTGTCGCAATGCTTCAGTATAAGAGAGATTTTCATCGACTGTTTTGCTTAGAATATAATTCGTAGAACCATTTACAATGCCTTCCACGGATTCCAATAAATCATTGTCGTAGTATTCCTCTAGATTGCGAATGATAGGGATACTTGCACAACAAGCAGCCTCATATAACAATGGAACATTATATTCTTTTTGAAGTTGAAGTAATTCTTCAAAATGTTCTGCAATCATTTTTTTATTTGCAGTCACTACTGCTTTTCCATTTTGCAATGCAGTCTTGACGATTTCATACGCAGCATCTGCATCATCGATCAACTCTACAATCGTATTGATGTCATCATCATATAAGAGTTCATTTTTATCAAATGTGAAATGCTTTGATGAAATAGGCCTTAATTTAGTTTTGTCTTTGATACATATTCGCTTGATCTTCGCTTTCATTCCCGGTGTTTTTTCTAGCACTTCATACAATCCATTGCCCACGCAACCGAAACCGAATAATCCTATTTTAATTTCTTTTCTGTTCATTTTTTTTGTTTTAATAAGTTAGTGAAATTTTTTTAGTGACAACTTGAAGCGCAGTTTGCAAATCACTGATAAGGTCTTCTACATCTTCCAATCCCACTGAAAGTCGAATCAAACTATCTGTCACACCTGATTGATATCTTATCTCAGAAGGAATGGATTTGTGAGTCATTTCACAAGGAAGACAGATCAAACTTTTTACACCGCCAAGACTTTCTGCAAGTTTGAAATATTTTGTACTGCATACGATCTGTGTGGCAAGTTCTTTATCATCGATGTTCAAATCAAATGTAACTACGCCACCAAAATAACGTTGCTGTTGTTTGGCTATGTGGTGATTTTTATGCTGTGGCAATCCAGGATAGTAGACATTTTTTACAAGATCTTGGGTCAATAAAAACTCAGCAATGTGTTGTGCATTTTCTGAATGTTGTTTGATGCGAAGAGGCAATGTCTCGATCCCACGGATCAAAAGCCAACTGTCAAAAGGGGAGAGTATAGCACCAGATGCATTTTGAATAAATTTGATTTTTGCACCAATTTCTATACTGTTGGTTATTACCAAACCTCCAATGAGATCGCTATGTCCAGCCAAGTATTTTGTTGCAGAATGAATGACAAGATCAGCGCCAAGATCAATTGGTTTTTGACTGGCAGGAGATGCAAATGTATTGTCTACACAAAGTAAAACACGATTCGCTTTTGCAATCTTTGAGATCTCATGGATATCAGAAATTTTCAATGTTGGATTTGTAGGACTTTCTAACCAAATCAATTTTGTTTTGTCGGTAATGGCATTTGCGACATTAGCGGCATCAGTGGCATCGACGTACTTTACATGAATACCAAATTTTTGATAAATATGCGTGAACAATCTAAATGCGCCGCCATAGATATCGTCTACTGCAACGATTTCATCACCCGACTCCAAGAGTTTTACGACTGCATCAATAGCTGCTAGTCCACTAGAAAAAGCAAAAGCATTTTTTCCATTTTCTAGTATTGCAATCAAATCTTCGACGACTTTGCGCGTAGGATTATTGCTTCGCGCATAATCAAATCCTTTGTGAACTCCAGGCGCTTGTTGCACATAGGTAGAGGTTTGATAAATTGGTGTTGAGATAGCTCCAGTCAGTTCATCTACTGGAATGCTGTGAATAATTTTTGTAATTTCTTTCATTGTTGTTTTGATAAATTTGTTAAACATTTTTTTAGTTCTGTTTAAATCAACTTATCCAAAACGGTCAGAGAAATGATCTGCAGAATTGCTTAAAATAAAAAAGCTCTTCCGACAAATCAGAAGAGCTTTTAATGTATTTTTTCCCTATGCATCGGGAGATTAAATGCTTTTTTCTAACTTATCTGTCTCCGAATATTCGGAGTTGAATTTGGCACCTTCCCACTTTCGTGGAGGTTGTCAAGACTTCATCGGGTCAAATCCCTCTGTCTTTCTGGATAAGAAAAATCTTTTAAAGAACGAGCTGCAAAGTAAAGCATAAAATTTGATTCCCTACAATTTTTTTTCAAAATATTTTTTAAGTCGCTGATATTCAGAGAGAAAAATTTTTATTTTTTATGAAAAAATGCTTTTTGCGTTGCAAGAATTTCACCTTAGAAATTTAATCGAGAGCAGTTTAGTAGGTGGTTTTGCATTTGATTTTAAGGCGTATTTATCTATAATGCCCGATAATTTTATAATTAAATAAACAGTCTTCCATCACCTGGCCAGCTCCAATATTGTGAACGATCATATGTCTGATGCCATCATTGGATTTTTGTTTCACAACGATTCCAATATGAGTCATAGCACCACCCAGATTCCAACAAACAAGGTCACCAGGTGAATAATTTTGTGGATTTTGGTTTAAGGGCAAAGTACTGCGATGTCTTGAAAAGTAAGTCATGAGATTCGGTACACGACGATGATCAATATTGCTATCTGGTCGCTTTTGCTTCCAGTGATTTGGATATTTTTCAAAATGAGATTTCATATCCAGATGGACTTCTTTTTGAAGATCTATTCCTATAATCCTAAATGCTCTTATCACGACGTCTGTGCAAACACCTTTGTCTGATGGGACATCTCCATTGGGATATTTGATGTTAAAATAACTAGGGTCATATTTTACTTTTTGCTTTGTCAAAGTCATTGCCGCTTCGGCAAGATTTGAATTAAAATTGGTATTAGATTGTCCATGGATGGACGCTGTAAAAAGTAATATCTGAAGTATAATTTTACATTGTTTCATTCCATAATTTTTGTTCTGAAGAGGAATGAACTTAGTTTAAAAAAATAATCTTTGCTAAAATCAATAACAAGTTAGATAGTATATATACTTTCCTTTTCTCGCGATATATATTCCGCATGAGAAAGGCTCACTGGCTATTATTTTTTGACCTAATAAATTGCTTATAACATCAAATTTTTCTTTTTCCAAATAAAGCTTTAATTCCTCTTTGGATAGTAGAACGTATTGTTTTTTAATATTATTATTTGAATTAAAATGGGTGATGTCTGTGAAGATATTTGAAATCGAGAATTGGTATAAATTAGCTGGTGCGCTACCCTGAATTCCGCCTTCTTCAGAGATCCAAAGTTCATGCTCGGTGCCAAAACAGATTCCTTCTTTCTGAGATAAATGACTGAAAAGAATGTCTTTTCTTTTTCCTTTGAAAAATTGACTTCCAGGAAAATCATAAAAAATAAATGCCTTGTCGTAAGATAATAAAATCATCTTATTTTGTAATGGACTGATGGCAGCATCTGTCACCCAATTTAAATTCATGTTTCCTGTTCCAGTTATAACACTGTCAGATGGAAATACAGCATAGCTTCCTTCTTTAGCTGGAATTTTATATTGGTAGGTATAACCAGTGAAAGGAATTGTTCTGTTCTTTGTGAAAATATGTAAGCTGTCATTATACCAAAAGAATGCTTCGGCATCAAAATTCCTTAAGGCGTCAGATGGAGGAAATTGGCTTTGATTTGCATAGTTGAATTGTATTTTTTTTGCTGTGATGGTGTCCAGAGTATGTGTGCTTATGTTCTCAATGATGTAGATAGCTAGGTCAGTTCTACTATTGCTATTATTGCCAAAATCACCAATGTATAAATTTCCAAGAGGATCTGAAGTAATCCCCTCCCAGTCGATGTTTTGAGCATTGGAGATTACAATGGTCCTTAGGTATTGACAATTGGAATCCACTTCGATTAATTCATTTTTAGCGCCACTATCATTGTGCAGCCAAAATGTTTTGGCGCCATTAATTGTGGTCATTCCAGATGATTCATTAAGAGAGGCAGGTAATAAACATTTTCTTGTAATGATTTGTGATGATACGTTTGTTAAAGCTAATTTAATCAATATGATTAAAAGCAGTGCGTATTTGATTTGAATTCTAAAAGGATAGTTTTTTACATTCATATATTTCTTCATTATTTTTTATTTATGAGTTCAACACCATTAGAAATATCAGCTTTATATACATCTGGTGCGAATCCAAATTTTGAGCGATATGCTTGTGAAATTTCCTGAGTAAATTCTTCTGTGCAATTTTCCTTTATAAGGTGTAAACTGCTGCCTCCGAATCCTCCTCCCATCATCCTTGCCCCTATAGCTGCTGATGATTTGGCTGCAAAGTCAATTAGAAAATCAAGCTCTGGACAAGACACCTGATATTTATTTCTTAAGCCCTCATGTCCTGAAAATAATAGACTTCCTATACTAGAAATATCTTGACTCAGAATTGATTTCGTCATGGCTTTGACCCTGTCATTTTCTTCTATCACATAGCTTAGTAAATTTTTTTCTTGAGATTCTAGGAATCCAAATTCCTCTTTTGAATATTGCTCATAGACTATCCGTAAATTCTCTTCGATTCCAAAGTGATTGGCGCATTTATTTGCGATTTTTTTACATAGCCTGCTTCGATTATTATAGTCTGAGTCGATCAATTTATGTTTCACTTTTGTATCGACAATAGTCCACTGGTAATTAGCGAGGAGAATAGGTATTTTTTTAAAAGACCAATCTAAGCAATCAATCAGTAATGCATGATCTTTTGAGCCATTGAATATACTGATCTGATCCATCATGCCGCCTTCTACGCCGGACTCTTTTTCAGCTATCACAGCAATACTGGTGAGCTGTTCCAATGGAATATTCCATGAGTTCATTAGATTTAGTGCGTATAAGAATCCACAGGTGATGGATGAGGATGAAGAGAGCCCTGCTCCAGAAGGTAGGCTAGCCGTAAAGTCCAGACTAAAAGTTTTTACAGGCAGATTTTCTTTTAATGCATAGTTTAAAATAGCTTTAAAATAAACTGCCCAATCAGGCCGTATTGTATCCACAATATTCCAAGATTCTTTTCGGTCCCAAGCGTTGATTTGGAATTTATCTGAAGGACTTAAACCCATAAAAACTGCAAGCTCAATTGCTGCTGGTAGACAGAATCCATAGTTATAATCTGTATGTTCACCAATAATATTGATGCGTCCAGGAGACTTAATAATCCAACTATCTGTTTGATTATGAATACTTTCCAGCTTTTGTATGAGTTCTTGGCCAATCATTTTTTATAAATTAATTCCTAAACATAAAGCAAAATATCCTAACAATGCTTAAATTTGCACTCCTTTTTAAAAGGTCGGATGGCCGAGTGGCTAGGCAGAGCTCTGCAAAAGCTCCTACAGCGGTTCGAATCCGCTTCCGACCTCAAAACTGTATTTCCCCTTATTAGAAATAGTAAGGGGCTTTTTTATTTATATTGATTTTCAATGAATTGGGTGATTTTGGTCCGATTTCTTTATAAGGTTAAATACGATTGATTAAAGAAAAACCCGCTGTCAGACCCGCCATGAAACGCCACATGAAAATAAAATAAATTAAAATAATTAGATTTGCATGAGTTAATTTAAAGTATGTCTGTGGATTTATTTGATCTAGGTAGTTTAAATTCAAAGAACCGAGCATCTTCGGTATTGTTGCTAGAAAGTATAAGGGCAGAAAGAGAAAAGACAACCCAGCGGGGCGAAAGGTTAGTAGTCCGCAGCAATCCCCTTCCCAAAAGCCCCTGCGGGGCGACATGTTAATAATAAAAAATGCACCAACACCAAAAGCTCCATAGGAGCGAAACCAAAAGATTAAATATGGCAAATACTTATACCCAATTATACGTTCACGTAGTCTTTGCTGTAAAAGGCAGAGCCAATCTCATTTCTAAAAATTGGAAAGAAAAATTGAACCAGTACATCACCGGTATCATCACCCATAAAAATCAAAAATTAATGGTCATCAATGGGATGCCCGACCATCTACATATGCTGATGGGATTGAAGCCCGATTGCAATCTGTCTGATTTGATCCGTGATATTAAAGCTAATTCTTCTAAATGGGTTAAAGAAAATAAATTTGTGATGGGAAAATTTGAATGGCAAACGGGGTTTGGTGCTTTTACGGTAGGCCAATCACAATTAAAAACGGTGATCAATTATATAAATAATCAAGAAGAACATCATAGAAAAAAAACATTCAAACAAGAATACATCGAATTTTTGAATGCTTATCAAATTGATTTCAAACCAGAATATATTTTTGATGATTTTGGTGCCGCTCCTACGGAGCTAAAAAATGATAACGGATGAATTTTCTAGTGACATATCGCCTCTCTGAGGCTAATTTTTATTTAGGATAAACAAACGAAAAAATAAAAATTGGCAACGAAAGAAACAATACATCAAGCATTATCAGTAAAGTATAAAGTTTCTTTACGATACTCAAAGACGATTGCGTAAGTTATGGCGACTATGTGGATCAATTGACCTATTTGCTCTTATTGAAAATGGCAGATGAATTTCTACCTCAAAACTGTATTTCCCCTTATTAGAAATAGTAATGGGCTTTTTTATTTATATTGATTTTCAATGAATTGGATGGTTTTTTATACAATTTTTACTTGTATAAGATTATAATCTAAGCCCTAATTATTGGGGATTTAACTAAATTTTTTCATATTTGATATTGATAATATGCCTTGGCTGGATGATTTGGACTGGAAGATTATTTCCATTGTAAAAAATATCATATTGGCATGGATTACAATAATAGTCAATTATTGCATCTCTTTCTAAATTATCGACCTCCCAATAAATCAAATTATGAGCATTCATATTTAAATGATCATAATATTGGTCAAAAAAAGCACTATTAGTTTTAAAATTGAGTTTGTTATCATATTTTAGAGTGGTCACACTCCATAACTTATTATTGTTATATTCCTTAATTTCAACTATATCTGAATTTTGCCAAGTATATATTTCTTTGAAGCTGCTATTAGAATAATATGTTTGTGTTTCTGTGAGCCTACCTGTGTTGGAATAAGTAAAATGAATATCATTGTTTAGTGCATAAATCGAATCTTGGTTTAATACCCAGACATATACAGTTTTAATTTTGTTTTTGTTGTCATATTCAAATTCACGCTTCTCTTTTAGTTTATTGTTTTTAGTAGATATTTTCTCTATAGTTTGAAGTTGGTTGTTTTTATAACTATAGCTATAGTATTGTTGATTAAAGTTGTCGATGATCTCCTTTTCTCTTCCATATTCATCATAATAAAATTCAAAAGTATTATTGAATTGACTTTGGAGTCGATCAATGTATTCCATGCTTTTGATTCTGAATGATCCTTGTGTTAGGGTTTCTGTCTTCGAGCAGCTGAGGATACAAAAACTAGAAATCGTGAAGTAAAATAAATGCTTCATATTGGATATATTCTTCATGTTAATTTGATTTGAGTGTAATTTTAATTTTACAAACTTAATACAAATTTTTAAAATTGCAATAATAATTTATCAGAAAAAAGTAATTGTATTTGAATTGTAGACTATGGAATTTAAAAATCTTGTAACAAATATCATTTTTCTTGCTAATTTCGCCATTGTATTCATTTAATTGATTAAATACATGCTCCATTCAATCATTGTTCCAGTTTATAATAGTGCTGTTATTTTGCCAGCCCTATTGACAGCTATAGACGAGCAAAGAAAACTGCACGATTGGGATCTGGAGTTAATCCTTATTGATGATGGGAGCAAAGACAATAGCTTTGAAGTTATTGAAAAATTGAGCAGTCAGTATTCCTACATCCGCGGAATTAAATTGTCAAGAAATTTTGGGCATCAGGCAGCTGTACGCACAGCTATGGAACATGTCAGTGGAGATTATATTGCAATTATTGATGATGATATGCAAGATCCACCGAGCTTGTTGCCAATGTTTTTCACTTATTTGGATCGTGGATATGATGTGGCCTATGGTGTGAGAAGGAAGCGAAAAGAGAATTTTTTCAAAGTTTTTTCATATAATTTGTTTTATCGATTTTTGCAAAAAATAAGCTCAGTCCATATCCCTTTAGACAGCGGTGATTTTTGTGTAATGAAGCAAAGAGTGGTCAAGAATATGCTTCAACTTGAAGAGCGCAATCCTTTTCTTCGCGGCATAAGAGCGTGGGTGGGATTTAAACAAATAGGAGTGGAATATGAAAGACAGGCAAGAGCGATAGGAGAATCGGGTTACACTTTTAGAAAGCTTATAAAAATAGCAATGGATGGCATATTTGCTTTTTCGTCTTTACCTATAAAAATAATTAGTTTAATTGGCTTTGCTGGACTATCTTTCTCAATTGCTTATTCTATGTATATCATGTGGATTTATTTCACAAGGGGAATTCAATCTCAGGGGTTTTTGACATTGGTTTTATTAATATTATTTTTTAGTTCGTTGATATTAATTTGTCTAGGAATAATAGGTGAATATGTCATTAAAATTTATGATGAAACACGCGCTCGACCTTATAGTATCATAGAAAAAAGTATAAATCTTTCAATCCCCAAAAAATGAAAGTAGTTATCATAGGAGCTGGTGGATTTGTTGGCAAAAATTTAAGTGATTCATTATTACAGGACCCTGATTTGGAGATCGTCTGTTTTAGCAAAACTGGTGTTCCAGAATCAAAGAATCTAAAGTCCATTGTAGGTGATTTTGAAGATCAAGAATTAATCCATAAGACTTTGAAACATGCCGATATCGTTTACCATCTCATCTCTGGTTCAATTCCTTCAACTTCTTGGGAAAATCCATTTTTTGAAATTGATGGAAATCTTATCCCTACGCTCCATCTCATTGAATCTGCTGCAAAAAATCACATTAAGAAAATCGTCTTTGTATCAAGTGCAGGAACAGTTTATGGAAAGTCAAATCACATCCTTAGTGAAAATGCAGCAACAGCGCCATTTTCTCCCTATGGTATTATAAAAAATACTATAGAGAATTTTTTGCGATTTGCTTATGAGAAATATGGCATTCACTATGATATCTTTCGTGTATCCAATATTTATGGAGAAGGTCAGAATGTAAAAAAAGGACTTGGGATAATTAATATCGTTCTTGATAAAATTTTACATCAACAGGAAATTCAAATTTTTGGTGATGGATTGAATATCAAAAATTATATTTATGTTAAGGATGTAATTTATTTTTTGAAGGATTCACTCTATAAAAAAATCAACCAAAACAATTTCTTCAATTTAAACTCTGATCAAAATGCTTCCATTATTGATATCATCGATATCGCACAGAGAATTACTGGGGAGGAGGCAAAACTCGTGTTCTCAGAGAGCAAGAAAAGCGACAATCAATTTATTTTATTGGATCATTCTAAATTGATGCAGGAATATCCACAGTTTAAGTTTACAACTCTAGAGCAAGGCATTCGCAATACTTGGGATTTCCTTAGACAAAATTAAAATTCATCTGACAGTCAAACAATAAATCAATTGTAAGATATTAAAAGAATCATGTTTCAAAGCAACACCTATATTGAGTTGCATTGATACCAATCGAGTTAGGTAATATTATTTATTAGTGGCTACATTGCTATAAGCTTCATCCCATACTTTGACGATCTCTTCTCCGATATAATTTTTTGAATTTTTGTTTTTTGCACTGTGGAAAATTTGAATTTGTCTAGGCGACAATAATGACTCTATCGCTTTACCTTGTGCAAGTAAACTATTGATTCTCGTGGCTTGAAGCGAGGTCATTGGAACTGATTTATATTGAGAATTGTAAATAAAATATTTATTCTCTTTGTCAGTTCTAAAAGTGGACAGGGCTCTTTGATCTATTTTAAGATCGCTTTCTCTTTCAGAAAAAATTCTATCTGCGCAAGAATTTTGTTTGCCTTCATTGATAAGAGTTTTTAAAGAAATTTGTCTTGGACAATATTCGACTTCTACCACTTCTGAGCCACCCATAAATCCAGCTTTCGTCGCTACGACCCCATCCAATTTGCCATAAAGCTTTTCACCACTCCAAAAGCAATACATACCTATTGTTGTTTTTTCTGTTCCTAGCGCTTTTGATTTAAATTCTGATTCTAGAAGCTTGAGATATTCGGGGATTGTTTTGTTAGCGTTTTGCATTGCAGCGACCATCCCACTTACCAATCCATAAGAACTATAATCTCCATTGATGCGTGTGACGATATCCTTTAGATTGGAATCGACGATGCGCACCACTGGATTATTCCAGCTGGGCTCGTTGAAATAATCTAAGGCTTTCTTATCTTCTCCTCCACTATTGTTGTAGACACAGAGTGGGACAAAGTGGGTTTCGATGGCTTCTTTTACAAGGGGATGAGAGAGGACATTGCTGCCATAGTTCTTGCAGGTGCTGCAACCTGGAACCTCTTGAAATAGGATGAGTATGGGCTTGTGCAATAAATTAGATTCTGTTTTTGCTTTTTGTAGATTGCGATACCAATTTACTGTGCCTAGTTCTTTCGGATTGTTTTGAGCTAAAAAGCCAATATAAAAGAACAGGAAAAACGAACTTAAAATTATTTTATTCATACAATTGATGATTCGAGTATAAAGATAATAAGAAAGGCAGTACGTCAATTTAAAATAAAAGAGAATTATGTCAAAAAATAGATTCAACATAAAAAAGTGCGTATATTCTTTAAATATTAATGTTAAAATATTGCTATTTGGTTTGAAAATATTATATTTGTAGAATAAACTAGAGAAAGACATGAAATACCTATTGACATTAGTCCTAATAAGTGCTATTTGCTTTACTGCCTGTTATCAAGAAGAATCAAATAAATATACTACCCAAGCTAATGGTTTGAATTTTACCAAAACAGAAGTCAGTAATGGTGTGGTTTTTAATTGGGAAGAAGCTAAAATGTTCAATTTTACTGAGTATATAATAACAAAGCATCCAAATTCTACACCTGCAATTTCAAACATTGAAGATTTAGATAAATTAAGTTCAAGCAACATTGTGGCAAGAAATGCGATTAGGCAGGATACTTTTGCAAAGGACAGTATTTCAACATTGAGAACTTATTATAGACTTTATGTAGTTAGCGGTACCCATTTTTTGGCTTCAGATGAAATAGTTCAAAATTCAAATTTTTATACTTTACAAAATCAAAATATTAGTCAAACATTGGTTGACAAAAAGAAGGGAAGACTATATTTGTTTTATTCAACGAATGCATTAGAGATCATTGATTTAAAAAAAATGAAGCAAATTGCTCTATTTGACAATACTGTGATCTTTAGTAATTACAATATGTCTTTAGGTTATGATCAAAGTGGGAATACTGAGCTTTACTCTTCTAAAGCAGATAGGATACTTGTAATTGATGGGGAAAATCTTAGAGTTAAAGAAACAATTTATAATACCCCTAAAGGAAAATCAATATACAATACTGTAACAGATGAAAATAGTAATATATTTTTTGTTGAGTCAGATTCGATATCAAAGTACGATCCATTATCAAAGAAAATTTCAAAATTAGAATTTAATAAATCTTATCTAAACAATATAAGAGTGACAAAGGATGGTAGGAATGTTTTTACTGGTTCTACTTTATCAAATATTTATCATTATACTATAGACCAGAGCAATGGAACTGTATCATATAAGAGTTCTCCCAGTTTGATTGATTTCTCAAATTCTGAAATAGCTAATTTTGAATCTACAATCATATGTGGTGCTAATGGCACAATTCTTACAATAGATTTTGAGGTGAAAAAAAATTTAGCAAATGAAGTAGGGAAATATATAAAAAGTATTTTTGATGATAATGATAAAATAATTTATTCTATTGGATCTTCAAGTAGTTTTGTTTATAAATTTGAAAATAAAGCAGGATTTAAGAATATTGAGAACATTCCAATCAGATCTCTGCCTAGTAATATATTTTTTTATGATGGTAAACTTTTTACAATAGGTCTTAGTGTTAACTTTAGTATGGGAGTAAGTAAGTATGTGTTGCAAAGAATTTTAATACAGGAATGATGATTCATGGATAAAATTGCGTGTGGGCTTCAAACATTAATTTACATTATAATCTTTGAATTAATATGGTGAAATATAGTTGTTTAATTTGGCTTATATGTTGTTCATTATTTGTATCTTGTTCTCAAGAAGAGGATAAATATGCTGAGAATGGGAATTTTGGATTTTCAATAACAGAACAAGACAATGGAATAGCTTTAACTTGGAATCAGGCTACTCTAGCCAATTTTACAGAGTACATTATAACGAAAACTTCAATTTCAACTGCAGTTTATGAGCATGTCTCAGAAATAAAACCAGAAGTAATTTTTGCAAGATTTAATAGCAGATATACAACTTCAGTTTTAGACACTAGTCTTGTTTTCAATTCATTTTATAGACTATATATAAATCAAGGTGGAAAAGTTATCGCTTCAGCTGAGTTGTTCCAGAAGCCCAATAACTATGTTTTAACTCGCAACTCTGTAGTTCAAATGCTAGTAGATTATGATAAGGGAAATCTATATATTCTAAATGCAGATCAAAGTGTTGAGCTTGTTGATTTGTGGAAATTGGAATTGAAAAGTATCTATGAAAACATATTATTGCCAAAATCTTTTTCTTGTTCATTAGGTTATGACAAAGATGGAAATACTGAGATCTATATACCTATTGCTGATCAAATTCAAGTCTTAGATGGCGAAAGATTGAATCTCAAAAAATCAATTTCCAATGCGAATCTTCAAGTTCCAATTTACAATACTATAACAGATGAGAATAGCAATATATTTTATTCAGATGCTACAGGTGGAATTTCAAGTGGAATTTATAAAGTTGATTCTAAAACAAAATTTATTAGTAAGTTTAATGTTTGTGGTGACTGTTATCATTTTAATTTCATGATGTCAAAAGATGGCAAAAAGGGATTAGTTGGGTCATCAGGTTCGTTACTTACTTACTTTACCTTAAACGATAAAAATCAGATTAGTACTTTAATAAACTCACCCTTTGGGATTTCTTGGTCAGCAAATCAATTATTTTTTGTTGTAGCCAGTAAGAGTCAAACCTTTATAGCTGGATGGACTGGGATAGTCTATGATTTGCATTTTAATTTTCTAAAACAATTCGATCAGAATGGATATGTTCAAAGTATTTTTGATGAAAATGAAGATTACATATATGTATTAGGTGGAATTAACCGAGAAGTTGTAAAATTAGAAAATAAAGCTAAATATAAAAGGCTTGGGAGTGTTATAGTAAGATCAAACCCTAAGCAATTATTTACTTTCGGAGGTTCGATATATGTTTTAGGCTCTGTATTTGATTCTAGTACAGGAACAACAAAATTGATAATTGAGAAAGTGAAATTATAGATAGATTATTATTGGTTATTTTATGCATTTTAAAATTTTGAGTAAATTCATAAATCATAAAACTGGATTTTAAAATTCAATAATTGCAATGTAAACATCTAATATTTGGGAAATATTCAGATTTTTGATATATTTTTAACTTTTTTAGTTAATTAGATGATGAAATATTTGTTTTTTTCAAAACTATGTTAAATTTGTAGGAGTAATGTTGAAGCAAATTATGAAGTACCTATATACACTTGTTATTTTTGTATCCTTAATCACTTCATCTTGTTATCAAGAGGAAGAAAAGAAGTATGAGAAAAACTTATATAACATAAAATTTTCAAAAACGCCACTAAAGTACGGTGTTGCCTTCAATTGGGATGTATGTAAAATTTCAACATTTGTTGAATATATCATCACTAAAAGTATTGAGTCCACACCAGCTCTTACGAAGCTTGCAGATCTAAAATCAAGCGACGTTTACGCCAGAATAAAGTCCAGAGATTCAACCAAGGTTTTAGACACATCAACTATAGAAAATTCATATTACCGACTTTATATCAACTTTGGACATGGACTCATTGCTTCTGATGAGTTGTATGTAGATTTTTTAAATTTTAGTTTAGCAGGACAAGGACTTCATAATTATTTAGTTGACTATGTCAATGGAAATTTGTATTTATTTTACACAAATCAGACCATAGAAGCTGTTGATTTGGCAAATATGAAAACAAAAGCCATTAAGTTAAATCAAACTTATAATTTTAGTTATTCTCCTTCATTGGGATATGGTCGATTTGGAAAAACAGAAGTATATATTCCTTATGGTGATAAAATAATTTTATTAGATGGAGACAATTTAGAAGTGAAAGACACCTTTGATGAGGGGACTAAAGGGGCCACCATTTTTAATACAGTCACCGATATTTTTAGCAATATTTATTATACAGAAAGTTATGGAGCTACATCTGCTGTGTTGTCAAAATATATTGCATCAACTGGCAAAATTATACGTCTTGGTGATGTCAAACCTACATCCAATGTGATCCGTGTAACTAAGGATGGGAAGTATGTCTTAGTTGGGTCTATAAACCATTCTGCAATTGTATCGCTGTATACTTTAAATAATAATGGCATGATGATTTCAAATATTTCATCTCAGTATAATATAGTTATTTCATCAAATTTATCTTTTACAACGGCAAATCTTAGTTCATTAATTATTTCAGGAAATTCAACTTTATATGATAATCTAGTTTCGCAGAAAGTGCTCAGTAATGTAGTTCCTGCTTATTTTTCAAGTAGTTTTTCAACTGATGATAAATTTATTTATATAGTTGAAAGCACGCAGAAATTAGTTTATAAAATTGAGAATAGAAATCCTTATAATAAATTTGCAATTTATCAAACTCGATTAACCCCACAATATTTCTTTGTTTATAATAATGAAGGCTATAGTATATCAAAGCTGGAAAATCAAAATACTGGTGTTTCAAAATTATATCTTGAAAAATTAAAACTATGATAAAAAGTACATGTATATTTATTTTTTGTTTAAGCTGGATCAGCTTGTTATCTCAGGATGAATTTGCCTTTCAGGAACCAAAATTTGATCGTCATCAGATTGGAATAAATCTGATTTCACTTTTGGATAGAATCAATAAACCAAAAGTAGACACTTTAGATGATAGATTGGTATATGATTTAGTTTATCGATTTTTTCCGACTCGAAATTTTGCTATAAGTGTTGGTTTTGGAGGGAATTTAAGAAAGAAGCAAGAAAAATATGATGTCTATTCGGATGTAACTACTATCGATCAAAGGAAATTTGATGTAAATTTAGCTTTAGAATATCATTGGTCATTATCCCAGCGATGGAAAAATTATGTAAGCTTGGATGGCAATTACGGATATACTGGATATAAATCAGGACTAGATTCTGGATTTGACCGAGTGATCAAGAAAAAAGATAAATCCTATTATGGATCCGGATTGAGATTAGGGATCCAATATCACATTTTAGAAAGATTGAGTATTGCTACTGAAGTGGGGATGACTTATATTATTTCGACTGAAAAGTCAAAAACTTATTTTGATAATTTTTCTGACTTTGATGGTCCGGAACAAACAAGGACAGGTTTGGATACTTATTATTATGGCCCAACTTCAATTTATTTAAATTTCAAATTTTAAACACAAATAATAAATACATTTTTATGAAAAAATTAATCATTCTTAGTTTATTGGCAACTGTAATTATTCTGATATCTTGCCAGGAGGATTTGTCACCTGATCAAGCGAATGGTGCTGTGCCTAACTTGCCCTCGAATTTATTATCCTATCCAAAATCATTACCTAACCATATCTCAACATCAACAGGATCTTGGGGTGGAAGAGGTCTTGATACCTTAAGTTTGAATCCTCCAGATAATAAAATTACAGATGCTGGAGCTACACTTGGAAGGGTATTATTTTATGATAAAAAACTTTCTTACAATAATACTGTAGCTTGTGGTTCATGTCATTTACAAAGCAATGCGTTTGCAGATGCTAAGCCATTGAGCAGAGGATTTGATGGAAACTTAACGACAAGAAACTCACCTTCAATCATTAATGCTGCGTTTCAAACTTCTTATTTTTGGGATGGTAGAATTGCTAAACTTGAGGACATGGTTTTGCGTCCATTGAATAATCATATTGAAATGGGTATTGAGAAAATTGAAAATTTGGAAGCCAAATTGGGAGCCACTTCATATTATCCAAAATTATTTGCTGATGCATTTGGCACCTCAGAAATTACAAAAGATAAATTGTCCAAAGCCCTTTCACAATTCATCCGATCAATGCAATCCTTCGATGCAAAAATAGATCATGGTCGAACTGCTTTAAATGCATCCGAGCAAAGAGGGGAAACATTATTTAATAGAAATTGTGCAAGTTGCCATTCAGGAACGAATTTTAGAAGCAGTTCTGAGTTTACAAGTAGTAAAAATTCAAGTGTAAATACTAATGCATTTGCAAATATTGGATTAGAGCTAAGTTATAAAGATAAAGGCTTAGGTGAATTTATTGACAAAAAAGAGGGATATTTTAGAATTCCATCATTGAGAAATATTGAGCATACTGCACCTTATATGCATGATGGCAGATTTAAGACATTGGAGGAAGTTATCGAACATTATAATTCAGGAATAAAAGCACATCCATTTTTAAGTTCCCAATTATTGGATTGGAATACTGGTACCGATCCTATAAGGATGAATTTAACTGAAGTGAATAAAGAAGATATGTTGAATTTCTTAAAGACTTTGACAGATATACATTTTATAAATGATGAAAGATATTCTGATCCGTTTGTGAGGTAGAATATTTGATTTAATTGATAGAAGTAGAATTGAAAACCTTTTGATACGAATTCTACAGAAGCTGCAAAATTTCTAAAGGACATTGATCCGTCAACTATTATAGGCAGGTTCAGTGATAAAGAGATTAGTTCAGTGAAAGAGAAATCTGGCATAGATCAAGCTTATTATAGATTGTATGTCTTAATTGAGAACCAGGTTTTTTCTTCAGATGAAATATACAATAAGTTATAAAATAG
Organism: Saprospiraceae bacterium; assembly: GCA_016710585.1. Lineage (GTDB taxonomy): Bacteria > Bacteroidota > Bacteroidia > Chitinophagales > Saprospiraceae > Vicinibacter. The sequence goes on along the minus strand of JADJVN010000001.1, from coordinate 367,002 downwards.
TAACCATAATTTTCTACATTGCAATTATTTTGCAGATAAACGATATCCCTCCTTCAGTTTTAATTCTAACTATATATAAGCCTGAACTCAAATTTGAGTTTATTATGTCAATTTCATTGCCAATAAAAACAAAGGAATTAATGATTCTTCCATGCATATCCGTAATGCTTACTTGCAGTTTTTCATGCTGAAATTCAGATGGTACTTTTATTTTCGTTTGATCTGAGAATGGATTTGGTATTGCATTCAATTGTTTGGATGATGGCTCTTGGGATGAAATTGAAGTTTCTATATTGCAATGGCTCTGGTTTGATTTGTATAGTTTTTGGAGTGGTATTCCACAGTATAAATGTCCATCTTCGCCCATGACTAAATTCATCACACTAGCGCCATCTATATTTCCAAATTCTTGAAGTGAAATGGTATCTTTTTTATTGAGATCTAAGATGGAAGATTTTTCAATCAATTTGTAAATTGGATTTAAAAAATAGAGTTGATCACAATCATCAATTAAAATTATTTTAGAGTTAAGTGGAATAGGATATGATGAATAATTTAAGCCAAAGTCTTTGCTATATAGTAAAGTTGAATTAGAATTTGTCGGATTAATCCCTTCTATATATATCGTATTTGATTTCGAAACAAAGTAATCTCGTAAAATCATTTGTTTGATTTTTGGAATTTTTATAATGGAAATATAATCTGTGGAGTAGTATAAATCCTGTTCCAAACTGATTGAATCTAGTATTTCTCCATAAACGATATTGTTTTTTGAAATATTAGGACTCGAAGAATTGAATCGCCTTTTGAAGTTTAATGCATTCACAGTCCAAGTCTTACATTTATCGATTGAGCTGTATAGACTGTCACCGCAGTAAATTAAAGCTTTGTTTTGACTATTGATCAACATTTTCTCTGATCGCCCTAAACAATGTCTACTTGGAAATTCATAAGTCATCCATGTTTTTCCATGATCTATACTTGTTTGTATTGTTGGTAGAAAATATTTAATTATTGTTCCATCTGAAAAATGGGCATATTCAAATTTATCATCTAGTATGTTCCAACTTTGTCCATAGTTTGTTGAAATTTGATCATAATGATCAGTTTGGCATATAATGACTGAATCATTGAAATTTTTGATTGTCCTTATCATAGGTTTATCTATAGGCACCTGGAGTTTTTGGATTTCTTTATTAGGATGAAGTATTTGTAAGCTTTTGTTTTTGTTCAATAGGATTTTGCCATCCTTGTTTATTGAAAGAAATTCTGCAGGGTATAATAATTCATTATTGGCGTAACTGACAGTATCTAGGTTCCATGTCAAGCCATTGTCTGTTGATCTATAGAATGATCTGCCTATGGTTAGTAAATCATCATTGTTAAGTTGTGAAATAGAGAATATGGAGGAGGCATTATTTAATGATATATTTTGCCAAGTGTAACCATGATCTGTTGATTTTTGCAATTGGTTACCAATCGAAAATATCGTTTTATTTGGTGCATTATACAAGTAGGATTGTCTAGTGGAGGAGCTCGAGATTTTTTCAAGGTTTTGACCTAAATCGTTAAATCTAAAAAGATTATAGCTCGTGTCATTATATAACTGTACATAATTTGAGTTTGGTATTGTAATAAAGAAATCTACAGACTTGGTTTTCCAGGATGTGGCTTCGATGAATGTGCTTCCTTTATTTGACGAGATTAAAAGTTTATCATTTGATGCTGCGACCAACTTGGTTCCATCAGTTGTAAAAATAAAGTTGAGTATACTTAAATTTTTATTTTGAATAATGAACTGATTTTTGCTTTGATCGAATTTATAGAGTACGCATTTAAAATAAAAATAGACTTCACCACTTGGAGATTGTTTGAATTGATTGAAGCTATTGCTACAAGAGTTGCTTATACCAGAAACTGCAGTAAAACTATTGCCTTGATCAGAACTCAAGAACATTTCTTCAGTGTTCGTGAATGCAAAAATATGTCCCTCTTTAGTAATAAACCCACTTTGTATGGCAACACCATTTGGCCCATTGAGTTGGGTCCAAATTTTTTGAGCAGATGTAAAGTTCAAGTAGAATAAACTAAAATAAAGTAATGTCAAATGTAATGCCTTCATAATTTTATAATTTAGTAATGCAGGATAAAATTAAACTTTTTTTCTTAATATCCAAATAATTTAACATATATAGTTTTAACATATATAATTTAATATGAGTAACAAATAGTTGGTTTATTGAAATGATTTTGTGGTTTGTACATAAGTTGGTTGATCTTTTGATTTATTTTCTACTGGCATAATCAACACTGCTTTTATTTATTAATATTCACCTGATTTAAGATAAAATAAGTTGGAATCAAGCTAGCTCTACCTTTAAACTAAATTACACTTCAACTGTATAATAGCTGTGAAATTTGTGACTGTCATTTTGTTTTTGTTTGTTAATTTTAACATTGTTCTATCTCAAGATAAGACAAAAGCTGTCTCATTTAATGCTAGTATTAATGGTGAAAAATTACAGCTTGATTATAATTATGCTTTTGGAGACGATAGTATTTCTTTCTCTAATTTAAAATTTTATATTTCCGATTTTAAGTTTTATCGCGATGAGGAATTTATTGGTTCAATTGCAAAAAAGAATCATCTCATTGATTTTTCACAACCAACGACGCAGTATATTTTGCTTGATTCAATTTCAAATTTACATTACAATAGGATTGAATTTAATCTAGGGACTGATAGCCTAGACAATGTGTCTGGAGCCATGTCTGGCGATCTGGATCCCATTCATGGTATGTACTGGACCTGGCAAAGTGGTTATATTAATTTTAAGTTGGAAGGTAGCAGCAAAGTTTGTCCTTCTAGGAATCATGAATTTAATTTTCATATAGGAGGCTATCTCTTTCCTTTTATATCGATGCAGCGCTTAGTCTTTGAAGTCAATCAATCCAGTGATTTGAGTTTTAATCTTGACTTGTCAAAACTTATTTCAATTCATCATTTACAGAATGAGTACAACATCATGAGCCCAAGTGAGAAGTCATTATTATTTTCAAAGAGAATTGTAGATTGTATCAATTTATCGAAATGAAAGTGAGCTTAATTTTCGTTTTCGTAACATTGATATTTTTAATGGGCTCCTTCTGTATTTATAAATATCAATTGGATTATCCCAATTATTTTCCGGCAGTAAAATATGATTTTTCAAGAAATCCACTGGATGAAAATACAATACAATTGGGCAGAAAATTATTTTACGATCCTATACTTTCAGCTGATCAATCGATTTCATGTGCATCATGTCATTCACCGTTTAATGCATTTGCGCATACCGACCACAGTTTGAGCCATGGGATTCAGGATCAAATAGGTCAGCGAAATGTTCCAGCACTGTTCAATCTCGCTTGGCATGAATCATTCATGTGGGATGGAGCAATAAATCATTTGGATGTTCAAGCTCTGGCACCTATAAGCCATTCAAAAGAAATGGCTTCATCTATACAAGATGTGATCACAAGACTGGATTCTTCGTCTGAGTATAAAGAATTATTTTTTAAGACCTACCATGATAGCCTCATTTCGAGTGAGCGCATTTTGAAAAGTATCGCACAGTTTCAATTAAGCTTAGTTTCAGCAAATTCGCGATATGATTCTGTAAGGCAGGGCAAAGTTGAGTTTAATCTTCAAGAAAGAAATGGTTATCATCTTTTTATAAAACATTGCAATTCATGTCATACTGAACCTCTATTTACCAATCATCAGTTTAAATCAAATGGTTTGTCAGTAGACACGACATTAAATGATTATGGACGTTGGAATATTACTAAGATGCCATCTGATAGTCTTTTATTTAAAGTGCCCAGCTTGCGCAACCTCAGCTATACCTATCCCTACATGCATGATGGTCGCTTCAATAAAATTTCACAAGTGATAGATCATTATTCAAAAGGAAAAGATCGTTCAGTGAATTTGTCCAAAGAATTAAATAGCCCTATACTTCTAAGTTCAAATGAAAAGGTAGATTTGATTTCTTTTTTATTGACTTTAAATGATAAAGCATTTGTTTTCAATCCAAAACACCAATTTCCAAAAAAAATCAATTAATTTTTCGCAAGTTTTCAAAATAAAAATCATCTAAATTCAAAATAGATCTTTATATGTTCAAACAAATCATTCTTTTAAGTTTGCTATTTATAAGCCATATTGCATTTTCACAATTAAATCCTGCCATTACCAAATGGCTTCAAAATACAACAGTCACAGGCAAATATTATGTCTCTGGAAATTCAACAGCAATATCTAATGGGATATTGGTGAATTGTCAAGAAGTAAGCTATTCTACAAATTCTGTATATGTTAAAACTAATGGTATACCAGCTTATGCAGTAGGTCCATATTTGGATGGAAATCCCAACCAAGCTGGAAGTCAAAATGCAATCTTTAAATTTCCTCTAAATCCTAGCAAAAATACTGGCACATTAACCGCCACTAGTGGTGGTAATATTGGTGTTTTCATCAATGGTGTGGCTATGTTTGATTATAGAGATGGTGTAGCGTGGAATACTTCGACCAATTCTCTTTGTGGCGGTCCTGGCCGAACACCTTGTCCGGGTGGAATGGGTGCAACTCAAGCTTGGAATCGAGATGCAGTAATTGCAGAACGTGCAGGTTTTGATTGTGCAAAGGGGCATCCAGCTGGTACTAACTATCACCATCACCAGAATCCAAGTTCTTTCAAATTGGATCTCAATGTAGTATCCAATATCTGCAATTTATATGATGCTGATGGGCTGTATACTATAAATAGTGCACAACATTCGCCACTAATCGGATTTGCCTATGATGGTTATCCTGTTTATGGAGCTTATGGCTATGCTAATAATGATGGCACAGGTGGCATCACCAGAATTAAATCTGGATATCAACTTCGCAATATTACTGTGCGCACACACCACGCCAATGGCACAGATGTAGGTGATGGACCTGTAGTTAACAATACTTATCCTTTAGGCTATTTTAGAGAAGATTACGAGTGGATTTCTCATCCAAATGATCAGAGTTATCTGGATGTACACAATGGAAGATTTTGTGTTACCCCAGAATATCCAAATGGAATTTATTGTTATTTTGCTACTGTGGATGAAAAGCATAATTCGACTTATCCCTATCTAGTTGGACCGACGTATTATGGCAATGTCATTGCTTCAAAAGTTACTAATATCAATGAATCGGTCACAAAATATACACCGAATACAACATCAATTGGAGAGCAAGGGAACTTTAATAAATCAAATTTTAAAGTCATCGTCAATTCAACAGCAGAGCTTATTGCAATACAAGCAACGCATTTTATCGAGAAAGAAGTAAATCTTGAGTTGATTGACATCCATGGTCATCTTATTAAAACCAATAAAATTCATCAAGGTCAGACGCTTAGTTATTTTCCGACAGAAGATTTATATGCTGGAACATATATTCTAAAAATTTTTAATCGCGAAGTTAATGAAAGCCACAAGTTTATTTTAACAAAGTAAATCCATTTTTCCGCGAAGATTATTTTTGATTGCAGTCTTTATAAAATATATATATTTACCTTTTAAATAAATATATTACATGCATATTGGTAATAATTATTCGACTAAGGAAGTGCTGTTTTGGACTCGAAAAGATATTTATCTTTTTTACTTGTTATTTCCTCTATCCCCGTCGTATTATATCAGATTTTTGACTTAAAATGGATTGCAATACCTTGGTTGCCGGTAGCTTTATTGGGTACAGCGGTAGCTTTTATGGTGGGATTTAAAAACAATGCTGCATATGATCGCACCTGGGAAGCAAGAAAAATTTGGGGAGCTATTGTAAATTTCAGTAGGACATGGGGATTGATGGTAAAAGATTATATTAGTAATAAACATGCAGAGCATAAACTTTCTGAAGCAGAACTGCATCAAATCAGACTGGAATTAATGAATAGACATTTTGCTTGGTTGGCAGCATTGCGTTATCAACTTCGTGAAGCAAAACCAAGGGAAGGGATTTACAAGGAATATAATGCTGAATTCAAAAGTAAGAGATTTTCTGTTCATGAACAGGAAAGCGAAATGGCGGATACATTGCGCCCCTATTTATCTGCTAGTGAGTTAGAACATATAATGAATAAATCTAACAAAGCCGCACAAATTATTGCCTTGCAATCTTCACATGTGAGGAGATTGTTTGATGATGGTTATATCGAAGATTTTAGACACATGGAGATGGAAAAGATTCTTGCTGAATTATATAACCAGCAAGGTGGCAGTGAGCGGATAAAAAATTTTCCATATCCACGGCAGTTTACGACGATAAGTCTATGGTTGATTAAAATTTTTATTTGTTTATTGCCTTTTGGAATGATTCAAGAGTTTGCTGATCTAGGAAGTCAGTTTATCTGGCTGTCTATTCCATTTTCTGCATTATCAGGATGGATTTTCACTAGTATGGAGAAAATTGGTGAAGCCACCGAGAATCCATTTGAAGGCAGTGCAAATGATATTCCGATTACCGCGATGAGTAGAAATATTGAAATTGATTTACTTGAAATTATAAATGAACCACATCAATTGAAACCAATTAAAGCAATAAACAGCATATTAACTTAAAAAAGAATTATGGATTTTGCAAAAATATTTAAAAATAATGAAGAATGGATAGCCAGTAAACTCAAATCCAATCCAGATTACTTTAAGGAATTGTCCAAAGGCCAGACTCCGGAAGTTTTGTATATTGGATGTTCAGATAGCCGTGTCACAGCAGAAGATTTAATGGGTGCAATGCCTGGTGAAGTCTTCATTCACCGCAACGTCGCCAATATGGTCATCTCAATTGACCTCAATGCTATGTCAGTGATTAATTATGCTGTGCGACATCTAAAAGTCAAGCACATTATCATCTGTGGGCATTATGAATGTGGCGGTGTAAAAGCATCATTACAGCAATCTGATCTCGGTATTTTAAATCCTTGGTTGAGAAATATTCGAGATGTGTATAGGATTCACAAAGATGAATTAAATGCTATCGCCAATGAGCAGGATCGATTTGATAGATTGGTAGAGCTTAATGTGCAGGAACAGGCAATTAATGTGATTAAGACAGCAGTAGTACAAGAAGCTTATAGAGACAGAGGGATTACTGTTAGTGGTTGGGTATTCAATATCCGAACAGGAAAATTAATAGATCTCAATATAGATTTTCCAAAAGTACTAGAAGATATTATGCAGATCTATAGATTGATATAATCTTGCTTAATATTAATTGATCATCAATTTTTTTATGATGTGCTTCTTGTTTTGGGTCTCAATTTTTGCAATATATATGCCTGGTTGAAGATTCGTTTTGATTTGTGAATGAGCTTGAATATTATTTTTGGAGAGTAACAAACTTCCGTCTATTGAAAAAATATTAAGCTGGATAAGATCTTTTGTCTGCGCACTAATTATGAATAAATTCTGAGCAGGATTGGGATAGATCTCGATGATAGCAGATGGTTCGAGTTGGTCTGAGTTGTTGATCGAAAAATCTGATTCTATTGCTCCTAGATCTGGTTTGGTTCCTTTGTAATCATAAAATCCTGGAATAATATTACCAATATCTATACAGCTGCTTTTTGAATTTAATGAAAAATCAATCAATATTGGATTAACAAAATTGGGATTAAAAAAACTAGAATTACTGACCTTGATCAAATTACTTTTGGCAATAGATTGTAGTTTCTTTTCAATTGAATCGGATGCAAAAATAGATATGCAATTGTATTCCCCGTGTTCTTCTTTTACCACGATAATGGGAATAGAAGGATCCGAGTTATAAAAATTATTATTTTCAAAATTAAATTGAAAATAGGGTTTATTACCTAAGTCGTGGAAATACCCAAAATGTTTATATTTATCAAAGAATATATTATTCACAAAATGAATTTGTTTCCATTCAGAATCCCAAAAACTAAAGCTAAATCCTAGTGAATCTTCAGTATAAAATGTGTTGTTGAAAAAATATAAATTTGATTTTTCACCAGCAATAGGCTCCGAATTAGTTTTGATTGCTATACCAGCAGATTCATATTTTATTGGTGGTGTACATCCACTAAAATATGGATCATCTATTTCGTTATTTCTTCCTTTAGAATAAGCGATGGTGTTACGATAAAAATAGCGCGGCCCAATGAGAGGTGGTGCTATTGAAAATCCAGCCATTGGTCTGATTATGGTATTATTCCAAATTCTAATATTACATTCATTACCATCACATTCTATCGCATCAAAATTGTCTGTAAAAATATTATCATAAATGTCAACTTCTTCTATAAGGCCACCAGTAAAGTCTCCTACATATCCTGAATTGACGCCATCAAATTGATTGTTTCTTACGATTACATTTTTGTTTTCATGGAATTCTAGAGCTCCTGTTTCCATCGCTCTACCCATAGATCTTGGAAATAAAAAATTACTAATTAAAGATTTTTTAATCATGGCATGTGACCATAAGCCATTCTGATGCTTAAATGTATTATTTTGGATAATTAAATTATTGCAGATGCCACTAAAAGTGATATGACTCGTATTGTATTCAAACTGACAGCTATCAATGAACACATTGTGTAAATTTCTAAGGTCTAATGCTATTGCACTATAAGCTGTAGTGCCATTGATACTTGGTTTTCCATAATTTTTTACATTTATGCCTTTGATTAGCAGATAAGCATTTTTGTTATTTCCATATATTGTTAAAAATCGGAATGCTTTGGATAGAATAATTTGTGCTTTTAGTGGATCTACAATAGACTGAGTTTTAAATTCAATACCTGCATTGGTTCTAACAAATCCATCATATTCAAAATTTAAATTTTCAAGACAATAATTTCCGAATTGAAATAGTGGACTGCTTTCTGGATAAGGATAGAGGACCTTGTCATTTAATATGAATAAAGTCGTGAATTCTGAAGCAATAGGTAGATCTGCATAGAATCTTTTTGGATCTCCAGGATGCACTTTCCAATTTAATTTCGCATAATTCCCTCCGTCAAACACAGGATGAGCACCAGGAGCTGCAACGATTTGTATCGGTGCATTTTCAGTGCAGTCTTTTGTCAAATTCAATGCAAGACCTTGCTCATCATAGACACCATCTTTTAAGTAAATTGTGGTTCCACAGCTCACTGTTCCTGAACTCAACAAAGTTTTAATATTGCCTGGATTTACTTCAGTGTAGGCTGTTCCCGAGCCATTCGGTGCAACCCACTTTACTGAAGAAGTGGAAATTTTTTTGGGTGAATTCAAACTGCTTATTTTGAATGGTCCCAGCATTTTTTTAACATTTATTGGGAATGAATCTTCTAATAAAATTTCTATATCATATTCAGTATTTTCTTTTAATAAAAATAAGCTTCCCCGATATTGATCTATATTGTTTAACAAAATTCTATCCAGAGGAAAACTCTCCCGATAGATAGTTTCTTGGCTCCTTTTATATCGTACTTCACAATACCCGTTTTTATCAGCATCCCATCCCTCTAAATTGATTTGAATTCCAATCGTGTTTATATGTGGATAAAATTGAACTGTTTGCGCATTCAAATGTAAGTTACCTGTTAAAATAAATATGAGGACTATTGGATGAATTTTGTTTATAAATTGCAAGGAAAATATATTATTGTATTTCATAATTTTAAAGTTTAAATTTAAGATTTAATCCTATACCTTGTGAACGAATAAAATATCTATTGATCATATGAGCTTTGACACTATAAACACTGTAATCTATTCCAAATTGAGTATCCTTTCCAAAAAGAAATCTAATATTACCTATGCAAATTTGATACAAGTCATTATTTACTCATTGAAATTATTTTTTGATTTTAAGCTTCAAATATCAAAATGTGAAAATAGACTTTTCATTTTAATTTTTTTTATTTTGATTATATTTAATTTCCCTCAGCTTATTAAAATGTCAATATAGGCGGTTTATGTTATAGATTGTTTAATAAAATATGATTTTCCTAGGGTTTTATTTTCCAATTTAAAATGTCCCAAGATTTGGTAAGCATTTTTTAATTACTTTTAGGCTTAAATTGTAAATAATGAAGGGTAATTTTATTTTGGTGGTTTTAATTCTGTTTTTGGGCAGAATTTCTGCTCAAATCACTTTTCCAGTTAATGACATCAGAGACCCTCAAAGACAAATTATCTTGCTTAAATCTGGAATCATCCATCCTGATTCCAAGTCACAGGCATTTCAAGGAGATATATTGGTTGTGAATGGCAAAATTTTAAATATTGGTAATGGATTCAATGTCCCCAAGGAAGCTAAAATTGTCGATCTCAAGGGGCTGCATATCTATCCATCATTTATAGATCCATTGTGTGAGTATGGTGTGGCCGAAGTAAAAAAGACAGTTAGCCAAGGGAGCTCCAATTCTATGTTGAGTTCAAAAGAAGGCGCATATTCATGGAATGAAGCATTGAAGCCAGAGATCAAAGCAGCAGGATTATTTACAGTTAAGCTTGATGAAGCAGAAAAGTGGAGAGAAGCTGGATTTGGTTTGGTCAATACTCATCAAGCTGATGGCATATCAAGAGGGAGTTCTTGTGCAGTTTTTTTGGGTGATAATAATGAACACGAAATGATTCTAAAGGAAGAAGTAAGTCATGTGCTTAGTCTTCAGAAGGGTGTTTCTTCACAAGAATATCCTGGATCACTTATGGGAGTTATTGCTCTTTTGAGGCAATCTTATTATGACGGTATATATTATTCAACAGCAATAAAAAATTCTGAATTAAATATTTCCATTCAAGAGTGGATACGAATGCAAGAGCTAAATCAAATTTTTATTGCCAATGATAAATTGGATATTTTAAGAATAGATAAATTGGCAAAAGAGTTTGGCAAAAATTATATAATTAAAACTTCTGGAAATGAATATCAACGCGTTCAAGATATTAAGAATACAAATGCAAGATTAATCGTTCCTTTAAAATTTCCTGCAGCCTATGATGTGGAAGATCCATTTAACGCTTTGCAGATTGATCTTGCAGATTTGAAACATTGGGAGATGGCTCCAGCGAATGCTGCCATTTTAGAAAAAAATAGTATTCCATTTACTTTCACATCTTCTGGTCTTAAAGAAAAAAAAGAGTTTTTGACACAATTGAGAAAAGCGATTCAATATGGGTTAAGTCAAGAAAAAGCACTTTATGCGATAAGCCAAGGACCAGCAGAATGGTTGGGTATAGGGAATGAAGTGGGGACTTTAAGTCCAAATAAATGGGCAAATTTTATAGTAGTAAGTGGAGATTTATTTGATGAAAAATCAATCATAGTTGAGAATTGGGTTAAAGGAATTGCCTATTCTTATTCTAAACCTTCAGCTACTGCATATTCAGGAAATTATAAATTGCAAATTCAGGATAAAGAGTATAAATTGAAGATATCAGAGAGTGGAGAAGCAAGAATATATCAATCTGATTCAGTTTTAGTTACTTCAAAAATGAATTTTACTGATCAAAGTATTTCTGGGAAAATTCAAATAAGTGATAAGGGGACTATTCTCTTTTTTGCCAATAAATCTGCCAAAGATTATATTGGAAATGCAACACTTGAAAATGGAGATTGGGCTTCTGTAAGGATCTCAAATTTAAATGAAAGTGATTCAAATAAGACATCCCAAGATTCAAGTAAAATGAATGTGTCCAAAGACATTGGTTCGGTGACATATCCATTTATGGCTTATGGCTGGAAGGAGAAACCCAAGAAAGAAACTTATTTAATAAAAAATGTAAAAGTATGGACATGTGAACCTAGTGGAATTTTGGAGAATACAGATGTAGCTATTAAAGATGGTAAAATTATAAATATTGGTAAAAACCTAAACATACCTGTAGCAATCATCATTGATGGCACAGGCAAACATCTCACTCCTGGCATTATTGACGAACATTCACATATCGCCATTAGTAGAGGTGTGAATGAATGTACCCAAAGCAATACCTCTGAAGTTCGCATTGGTGATGTGGTGAATTGCGATGATGTGAATATATACAGGCAGCTTGCAGGGGGTGTTACTACTTCCCATTTATTACACGGTTCATGTAATCCAATAGGTGGACAAACTGAATTGATAAAATTGCGTTGGGGATATTCGCCAGACGAAATGAAGTTTGCCCCGCATGATGGATTTATAAAGTTTGCCCTTGGAGAGAATGTGAAGCGATCAGGCGGAAATCAAAACGCTCGATATCCAGATTCAAGAATGGGAGTAGAGCAAGTTTATCTCGATGCATTCACAAGAGCAAAAGATTATGAGTTAAAGACAAAATCAGAGGGAAATAAAGTGCGCAAGGATTTAGAATTGGATGCTATGGTAGAAATCATGAATAAAAAGCGATTCATCACTTGTCACTCTTATGTCCAATCAGAGATAAATATGTTGATGCATGTTGCAGAAAAATTTAATTTCAAGGTAAATACATTCACTCATATCCTTGAAGGCTTTAAAGTGGCTGATAAAATGAAAAAGCATGGTGCAGGTGCCTCGTCTTTTTCTGATTGGTGGGCCTACAAATTTGAAGTATACGATGCGATCCCATACAATGGCGCCATATTGCATGAACAAGGTATCGTTACAGCTTATAATTCTGATGATGCGGAGATGGCTCGGAGATTGAATCAAGAAGCGGCAAAAGCAGTAAAATATGGCAATGTGCCAGAAGAGGAAGCGTTGAAATTTGTTACACTTAATCCAGCAAAATTATTACATATAGATGATCGAGTTGGGTCAATAAAAATCGGAAAAGATGCAGATTTAGTGCTTTGGAATGAACATCCATTATCTGTCTATGCAAGTGCAGAAATGACTTTTGTCGATGGCATTAAATTTTTTGACAAAAAGGAAGATTTGGTTTTAAGGGATAATATAAGAGCTGAACGAAATCGACTCATTCAAAAATTAATTTCTCTAAAAAAATCAGGTGAAAAAACACAGCCTTATATTTCCACACCCAAGCGATTTTACCATTGTGATACAGTAGGTGAAGAAGGCGAAGAACATCATTCACATTAAAAAATTTAATCGACATGAAAAAATTTATTTTAGTATATTTTTAGTTTAAATAAATTTTCTTTTTGCAATATCTCAAACTACTCCAGCTCCAAAACAACAAGGAGAAATAGTTATCACAGGGGCTAATATTCATGTGGGGAATGGGCAATTGATTTCCAATGGTATTCTTGCTTTCACCAATGGTAAAATTAGTTATGTTGGAACAGATATTTCAAAGGTAAGTGCCAATGCAAGACGCATTGATGCCAAGGATAAAGAAATCTATCCCGGATTTATAGCATTAGGTTCAAGCCTAGGATTGAATGAAATAGAGCAAGTGAAAGCGACTATAGATGAATCAGAACTTGGGGCCATGAATGCCAATGTAAGAAGTATCATTGCTTATAATACTGATTCGCGAGTACAGAATACACTGCGTACGAATGGTGTATTGATGGCTGAGATTGCTCCAAAGGGAGCTGTGATCTCAGGCCAGTCATCATTTGTTCAATTGGATGCTTGGAATTGGGAAGATGCGTCATTGTATTCAGATATTGCAATTCATCTCACCTGGCCATCACCATATCGTTATTCTGGATGGTGGGCTGAGCCCGGCAGTTCAAGCACAAACGATAAATATGAAAAAGATGTCGCGAGGATTAAAAATTTTTTCGATGAAGCCTTTGCCTATTCAAAAAATCCACCAGCCATGGATAAGAATTTGAGATATGAAGCCATGTTGGATATTTGGTCTGGTAAGAAAAAATTAATCATACATGCCTCCCTTGCCAAAGCGATCATATCAGCAATTGGCTTTGCCAAAAATTATGGCATTACACCAATTATAGCAGAAGCAGAAGATGCATGGAGGATCTGTGATTTCATTAAAGAGAATAAAGTATCGATTTTGTTGGGAGAGTCTCATAACCTACCACTCAGAGAGGATGACGATACAGATCAAATTTATAAAAATGCAAAACTGCTCTATGATGCTGGAATTTTATATGCCATGAAAGTAAATGGATTCTGGCAACAGCGGAATCTCCCTTTCCAAGTTGGGCAAACTGTCGCTTATGGAGTTCCAAAAGGAAGCTGCAATAGCTTCCATTACAGCTAATGTGGCAAAAATTTTTGATTTAAATACAATAGGCACTCTTGAGGTAAATAAGGATGCTACTTTTTTTGTATCAAGTGGGGATGCTATGGACATGATTGGAAATCAAGTCGAGTTGGCATTTATTCAAGGAAGAGAAATTGATCTAGATAATCACCAAAAAGCATTGTATAGAAAATATCATGAGAAATATCGGATCCAGAACTAATTCGAGTTTTTAAAGTTTTGTTAAACAGAAATTCTAAAGTCTGTATTTACGTTTGTTAAATTATGCGGTATATTTTGTTCTCTATATTGTTGCTTCCACTATCGATTGCTGCTCAAGTCGAATATAGAGAGTATTCGACTATCATAGATGGCCAATCGGTAATTGTTTTGGTAAAAGAAGGAGATACTGTCATCATTGCAGATTTAGAGAAAGCTGTCGTTACTGCACCTGTAGAATTTGATTATACAGAGGACAGAGATAAATATATGAAGTATCGAAGGTATGCAGCTGTTGTTTACCCATATGCGGTTCAAGCGATAAGATTGTATCGGCAGTTAGAGACTGAGACTAAAGATAAATCAGAAAGAGAAAGAAAAAAAATAGTAAAGTCATTATCTAAAAGGTTAGAGGATGAATTTGAAGATCCATTAAAAAATCTCACCCGTACACAAGGTTTGATATTAACAAAGATGATAGAGAGACATTTGGACAGATCTTTTTATGATGTGGTCAAAGAGTTGAAAGGTGGATTTTCGGCATTTTATTGGAATCAATTGAGCAAAAGATTCGGATATGATCTCAAAGATGAATATCGTGAAGGAGCTGATCCAGTTATGGATGCAGTATTGGAAGATTTTGATATTAAAAAAGATTTATAAGTATGGCATTTAATGTGCAATGGAGGAGTCCATCAAATATTGCAATAGTAAAGTATTGGGGAAAATTGAAAAATCAAATTCCAATGAATGCTTCCATATCATTTACACTCTCACAGAGTTACTCAGAGATGAAGATCATCGCTCACCCCAAAGCTGAAGAAATAATTTTGGAAAATAGTTTTTATTTTGAAAGTATTAGGAATGATGCTTTTGGAAAAAAAGCATTAATATTTTTAGAGAAAGTAAGTGATTCTCACCCTTGGTTAAAAAATTATTATTTTGAAATTTATTCATCTAATAGCTTTCCACATTCAGCAGGAATTGCTTCATCGGCTTCAAGTATGAGTGCTCTTGCATTGTGTATAATGAGCTTGGAGGAAATACATTTTGATAAAAAAATACCAAAGGAGCAATTTCTAATTAAAGCCTCGGAATTGGCAAGAAAAGCAAGTGGTTCTGCTTCAAGATCCCTCTTCCCCAAATTAAGTTTATGGGGTGAATTGAGTTCGGTGGACAATAGTTCTGATGAGTATGCTATAGATATTTCACACCAATTGAATTCTTTTTTTGAAGATATTCAAGATGCAATATTTTTGGTCAATCAAAATGAAAAATCTGTGTCTTCCTCTACTGGCCATGAGCTAATGAATGACCATGTCTATCGGGAAGTCAGAGTTCAACAAGCCAATGATAATGTTTTAAAATTATTACATGCTATGAAGCATGGCAGCTGGAATGAATTTGTAGAGATTTGTGAAGAAGAAGCATTAAGCTTACATGGACTGATGATGAGCTCTCGACCGGGATATCTATTGCTTGAAGGAGATTCAATTCGATTGATTCATTTTATTAGAAGAATGCGAAAGGAGCTCGGCATTCCTGTTACTTTTACAATTGATGCGGGACCTAATATCCATATGCTCTATCCTAAGTCTGCTCATGTAAAGATTATAGAATTAGTGCAACTAGAATTTCCAGAATATATTTCTCAAAATAGAATAATTTTTGACCACATTGGATTGGGACCAAAGCGCTTGATATGAATAAAATAGCATTTATTTTATTGGTTGTTTGTGTTCAAATTGCGACTGTAACCTCAGCACAGTACAATGGATCATTGGTTCAAAGTAAGTCATATAATAAGATGTTGAAAGTGTTGTTAAATCATACTGTTCCAGAGATTGGATGTCGGGAATTACATTCTTGTTATAGTGACTATATTATTTTGGATACAAGAGAAAAAAAGGAATTCGATGTCTGCCATTTACCAAATTCTATTCATGTTGGGTATGAAGATTTTGACATAAAACATTTGACGAATTTAGATAAGAATTCAAAAATTGTATGTTATTGTTCCGTAGGGTATCGCAGTGAAAAAATAGGTGATAAAATGATAAAGGCTGGATTTAGCAATGTGGTAAATCTTTATGGCAGTATCTTTGAATGGGCTAATTGTAATTATCCATTGGTAAACAATAAGAATGATACAGTTTTTCAAATACATGCATACTCAAAATTATGGGGACAATGGATGAACAATTCTAAGATTAAGAAAATTTATAATTAGTAAAATTTTCGATCCTTGAAGAAATATTTATTTATCATCAATCCAAAATCTGGAACTCAAACTAAATCAAGTCTTGAGACTCAAATCGCAATATTATTGGATCTGAATCAATTTGAAATTCAATACACAGAATACCCTCGACATGCAGTTGAAATTTGTAAAAAAGCGATTGAAAGAGGTTTCGATTGTATCGTTGCAGTTGGCGGCGATGGCACAGTAAATGAAGTCGCATCACAATTAGTAAATTCAAATGTCGCTCTAGGAATAATTCCATGTGGTTCAGGAAATGGATTCGCTCGTCATCTCAATATCCCTTTACAATCTGAAAAAGCAATAAAGCATTTGCTTAATGCAAAAATTATCACTGTAGATGTATTAAAGGTAAATGAGAATATATCCTGTAATACCTGTGGAATTGGATTTGCAGCGCAAGTGGCGAAGATTTTTGGCCATGATGGAAAGCGCGGATTTTTGACTTATCTCAAACTTGGCCTAACTGGTTTCTCAAGTTATGAGTCTTTTAGTGTAGAGATCGCGGGTAAAACTTATGATAATTTATTGACTTTAGAGATAGCGAATTCTTCACAGATGGGGAACAATGCAATAATCTCACCATTCTCATCCATTACAGATGGCATAGCAGAAATCGTGATGCTCAAAAAACCAAAATGGTGGCAAGTACCAAAAATAATTTTTCAAATATTTAGTAAAACACTTCCTAATTCACCACATGTAATTTTTTTGAATTATTCAGATCAAAAAATTATTGTAAATAGAATTATAGAACATCATATTGATGGCGAATATATAGATGAATTACGTGAGTTGAATTTTAAAATATTATCAAATCAGCTCAAGCTTAAAGTTTAATTTTGTTATTAACTCAAAATTTTCTTTAAAGAATATCTTATCACAAGTATACCTCCTATAAGGATAATCAAAACTGTAGAAAATGGCATTGATGCAAATACAAAAAAATGAGTTCTATCTAGAATCCACATCATTGTCAACAAGATTCCAATGATCATCATGAAGCCACTAAGTTTATCAAATCCAGGAACAAAATCTAAATTTACATTTCGCTTGATGATAAATAATGTCAAGATCATCGAAAGTATAGGAAGTACTTGAAGTAATAATTCTGCATTCATGACACTTCTTCTTTCCCAAAAGAAAAAATAAATGTTTAGTGTTACAGCAAATATTCCTGGGATGCAACCCAAATAGATCAATCCTGAATAAAGATATTTCCATGGTGATAGATGCCCCTCTTCTTTAGCAAAAATTCCTGCAAGAAGTGCAATAGCTGGAATGGCAATGAAATAAGCTAAAGTATAGGATGGATTGCTTTGTACCCAATTAAAAAAATCTTGCAGAGTCATTTATTTTAGAATTTATTGCTAATGTATAATTTTTATTATAAACCTAAAAATAATTTCATTGGATCTTCCAATAATTCCTTCACTTTCACAAGGAAGGTGACAGAGCTACTTCCATCGATGACCCTATGGTCATAAGATAGTGCCAAATACATCATGGGACGTATGACCACTTGACCATTTAATGCTACTGGACGATCTTTGATAGCATGCATACCTAAAATTGCAGATTGCGGTTCGTTCAAGATAGGCGTGCTCATGAGAGAACCAAAAACACCTCCATTTGTGATAGTAAAGGTACCTCCTGACATTTCTTCTATACTCAGTTTTCCATTTCTTGCTTTTTCTGCAAGTTCTTTGAGTTTAAATTCGAACTCATAGATGCTTAGCTTTTCTACATTGCGAATCGGCGGAACAACAAGTCCTGTAGGTGTTGATATTGCTAGTGAAATATCAACATAATCATGCATGATTAAATCTTCCCCATCGATAAAAGCATTAATCTCAGGCATTTGGAGGAGCACTGTTGCACAGGCTTTAGCAAATAAAGACATGAATCCAATCTTGATTCCATATTTTGCTTGGTAAGCTTCGTTATACTTAGTTCTTAATTCCATGAGAGAGCTCATATCGACTTCATTAAAAGTCGTGAGCATGGCCGTTTCATTTTTTGCAGAAACCAGTCTCTTTGCAATGGTTCTACGCATACGGGACATTTTTTCTATTCTTTCTGTCCTTTCAAGAGACACATTACTATTTGAGATTGGTTTTGTAATTGGAAGTTCAGTAGTTATTTTTTCAAATGCAGTGGATTTATTTTTAACATCTGAAAGGCTTATTCTGCCATCCTTACCAGTGCCTTGTATTGAGCTTGGATCAATGTTTTGTTCACGCATTTCTTTTGCTGCTGAAGGGGAAGGATGGTTTTTTGCTGGATGCGTTTTATTGCTTGAATCATTGGTTTCAAGTTTTACTTCATCTTTAGTTATTGGTGCTGTAGCAGTAGCAACATCAGTATTGATTTTGGCTACAATATCTCCAACTTTGAGATCCTGACCTTCACTTACCAACCATTCAATGGATCCACTTGCTTCTGCAGGAAGCTCAAAAGTCGCTTTGTCGGATTCAAATTCGCAGATTGGATCGTCGAGATGGACGATTTCACCTGTTTTCTTTAAAATTTTTGCAAGAGTAACTTCTGTTACAGACTCTCCGATAGATGGAACCTTGAGATCAATTAAAGCCATTTTCTAATATTTTATCCACAAAACTAATGAAATAATTTCATTTGTAAACTTTATATTTAGTGCAATGTAAATTAATTTTTAGACTGTTCTAAAATAACAAAATGCAAATCATTCCTTTTTAAGGTATAAAATTATTAAAACCATCGTAAATTTGCCGCGCAAATTATATTCAAATAATTTAACTGTATCAAGAAATGAATAATCAGCCTTTTGATTTGGAAATGTTGAAAAACCATTACACTTCCTTATCTGCTAGAATCCAAAGAGCAAAGAAATCATTAAATCGCCCCTTGACATTGAGTGAAAAAATTCTATATTCTCATGTGCATAAGGATTCAGGTCTTTCTGATTTTGGACGGGGAAAAGACTATGTTTTCTTTTCACCAGATCGCGTAGCCATGCAAGATGCAACAGCTCAGATGGCATTGCTCCAATTCATGACCTGTGGAAAAACAAAGACAGCAGTTCCTTCCACTGTACATTGCGATCATTTAATTCTGGCAGAGCGAGGCGCGAAATCAGATTTGAAAGCTGCGAATAAAGACAATAAAGAAGTATATCATTTCCTTAAGGAAATATCGAATAAGTATGGGATTGGTTTTTGGAAGCCAGGGGCTGGAATCATTCATCAAATTGTGTTGGAGAATTATGCTTTCCCTGGCGGTATGATGATTGGTACAGACTCACACACACCCAATGCAGGAGGTCTGGGTATGCTTGCTATCGGTGTCGGAGGTGCTGATGCAGTTGATGTGATGGTAGGTATGCCTTGGGAATTAAAAATGCCAAAACTAATTGGAGTAAAACTTACTGGTAAATTGTCAGGATGGACCTCTTCAAAGGATGTGATTCTAAAGTTGGCTGGTATCCTCACAGTTAAAGGGGGAACGGGGGCAATTGTAGAATACTTTGGCGAAGGCGCCAAGAGCTTGTCTTGCACAGGAAAAGGAACGATATGTAATATGGGTGCTGAGATTGGAGCCACTACTTCAACATTTGGTTATGATGAATCCATGTCTAGATACCTAAGGATCACTGATAGAGCAGTAGTTGCAGATATGTGTGACAAAGTTGCTGCTGACCTCACTGGAGATCCGGAGTGTTATGAGTTTCCTGCTCGATATTTCGATCAAGTTATAGAAATTGATTTGTCTACTTTGGAACCCCATGTCAATGGTCCTTTCACACCAGATTTAGCATGGCCCATTTCAAAATTTGCTTCTGTAGTAAGAGATAATAATTATCCTGAAACATTGGAAGTTGGTTTGATTGGCTCTTGTACAAATTCATCCTATGAAGATTTATCACGTGCTGCTTCCATTGCAAATCAAGCTATAAAAAAGGGATTGAAAGTTAAATCTGAATTTACAGTGACTCCAGGATCTGAACAAATCAGATATACTGTAGATCGAGATGGAATATTGAAGTCATTTACTAAAATAGGCGGTATCGTTTTGGCTAATGCTTGTGGTCCTTGTATCGGGCAATGGCAAAGACATTTGGCCGATCCAAATAAGAAAAATTCAATCATTACCTCATTTAATAGAAACTTTTCTAAAAGAAATGATGGAAATCCAAATACTCATGCATTCGTAGCTTCTCCAGAAATTGTGACGGCATTGGCTATTGCAGGAAAGCTAACTTTCAATCCACTGGTTGATACTTTGTTGAATGATAAAGGTGAGCGTGTAAAGCTGGATCCACCAGTTGGTTCAGAACTTCCGCCAAAGGGCTTTGAAGTAAAAGATGCAGGATTTGAAGCTCCAGCGAGCAATGGCGATGCTATAGAGATTAAAGTAAAAAGAGGCAGTAAGCGATTACAACTATTAAAGCCTTTTAAGCCAATGAAATCATCCAATCTAAAAGGATTGAGAATCTTGATAAAGGCTAAAGGAAAATGTACTACAGATCACATTTCTATGGCAGGACCATGGTTGGAATTCAGAGGACATTTGGAAAATATTTCGAACAACTGTTTGATTGGAGCAACCAATAGTTTTAATGGTGAGACTAATAAAGTGCTTAACTATGTCGTCAATGAATATCGCCCTGTTCCAGAATCAGCAAAACTTTATCAAAAAGCAAAAATAGGAACAGTAGTTATAGGTGAAGAAAACTATGGTGAGGGATCTTCAAGAGAGCATGCAGCAATGGAACCACGATTCCTTGGTGTTAAAGCTGTGATCGTTAAGTCATTTGCACGTATTCATGAAACCAACTTGAAAAAGCAAGGAATGTTGGCTTTGACCTTTGCACTTTCTGCGGATTATGAGAAGATTAGACAAGATGATACCATAAGCATTCAAGGATTT
This sequence comes from Saprospiraceae bacterium, assembly GCA_016710585.1. Lineage (GTDB taxonomy): Bacteria > Bacteroidota > Bacteroidia > Chitinophagales > Saprospiraceae > Vicinibacter. Next base: position 345,443 of record JADJVN010000001.1, on the reverse strand, counting down.
AATACCATGAAGCCAGGAAAACCCTTGTTTATGACGCTTCACCATCAAGATGGAAGTACTGATAAAATCAAGTTAAACCACACATACAATCAAGCTCAAATTGAATGGGTAAGAGAAGGATCTGCATTAAATAAAATCAGAAAAGAGTTAAATACTTAATATTTAAAAATATTATATATAATTTTTTATTATTTATCTTTGTGACTAAGACTGTATTTTTAGTCTAAAATTAGAGTTATTTTATTATTCAAACAAATTAAAACCTTAGTCAATGTTCAAAGAATTTAAAGATTTTGCGGTAAAGGGAAACCTTATCGATATCGCAGTAGGTCTCGTTATGGCGACAGCTTTTGGAGCTATCGTTAATGCATTCGTAGATGGCATGTTTATGCCATTGGTTGGAAAAATTTTTCAGGTGGGAGATTTAGCAAAAGCTGAGTATCTTTTATCACCTGAAGTATTAGGAGCTGATGGAAAAGTAGCAACACCAAAATCTGCTGTTGCTTATGGTAAATTCATCACAACAATTATCAACTTTTTGATTATAGCTTGGGTGATGTTCCTTATCGTTAAAGGAGCTAATAAGATGAAAGAACCACCAGCTGCTGCAGGCCCGTCTACAGAAGATCTATTGACACAAATAAGAGATTTATTGAAAAGATAATCATCTTAAAAATTAAATTTTATGCCGTAGTAATTTTACTGCGGCATTTTTATTAATAATTCGACCATTAAACATTCAGTTTCATTTTGGCAAAATTAAAATTAGATCTTCATGAAATTTTTAATAAGGGTAAAGAAATAGACCGAGCCCTTGAAGATATACTTGAAGATGCAATGGAAAGACGCATAGAAGAAGTCGAGATAATTCCCGGTAAAGGATCAGGACAACTCAAAAAAAAAGTACTCCGATTTCTAGAGCTCCCACACATCAAATCTAAAATTCATCGTATCGTGAAGGACTCTAAAAATTTTGGAAGAATTTTTGTATATTTTAAGTTTAAATAATACTATTCTTGTAATTTTATAATGCTTTTATCTCAATGTTTTTTTAAAACTAAGATTCAGTTAAAATTTTTGTTTCAGCAATCAAGACAGCAAGCATTATTGTTCGTCCAGTTTCAGTTATTTTAATTTCAGAATCGTCTATTTCGCCAATTGATACTTCAATAAAATCAAGGATTTCCTGTTCCTTTATTGTTTCGTAAAAGTGATCTAATGTTTGATCAAAATTGTGACTTTCATTGATAAATTGCCATACTTCTTCTTCAACTTTTTCTATTTCCTCTGGACTATAAGTTTTGACATTGTATTCTTTTGACACCACATGATATATCACACCAAATAGAAAAATGAGATAATCCATTTCTTCTTCGGTGAGCAATTCACCATGAGATCCAATAAGGATATCAATGAGATCATTATTATTCGCTTCAATAATATCGAAAGTCTTTTCAAGAAGACTGCTGTTCTTTTCAAAACCTGCAATATTCTGATCTATTTGTTCATGTGAGATCATTTGTAATTAATTTTTTGACAAGGTAAATAATTTTATTTAATAATCGCTTTGATGGTGGATTATTTTGTATTTTCGCTTTGTATTGTACTCCTCTTATTTTGATTTCTAAAATAATTTTCATTTTTGAATTTTTTATCACATTTTAATATTCTTCCCGATCATCATGATCATGCATTGTGTTTTGGCAGTGTAATGCCAGATTTAGTGAGAGCATCGGGATTATTAAAAATCAAAAAACCCATTATCATGAATGACCCATTTCATATTCAGATTGAAAGGGGAATTTCTTATCACCTTCAAGCGGATCATGTGTTCCATAGTTCGCTTTATTTTGAATCATGGCAAAAGGCGCTTGGTCATCTGCTAGGTAAGGAAAAATTAGAAACACTTCCAAAATATTTAAACTTTTATGGGCATGTGTTGATTGAGATGTGGATAGACAGAATTTTGCTATTGACGAATCAAAATGTCGGAGAATTGTTTTATGCAAATCTTGAAAAAATTGAAAAAGATAAATTAAAATGTTGGTGGGAAATTCGCTTTGTCAAACATTGCGATGAATTTGATTTTTTTTGGAATTTTTATCTCAAATTTATCAATCAAAAATTTGTTTTAGCTTATGCAAATGAAGCAGGATTCAAGCGTGCTATAAAAGGATTGGCGTTTCGCGTTCATCGATATGAATTAAGTGAATATGACCTCGATTTTTTATTCAGTGCTTGCAATGAAGTAAACGAACTTATTGTCTCAGAGCAAAAGGATTTTTGGACTGCTATGGAGTCTAGATTACAAGTTTATCTTCCAAACTGAAAATCAGCTTTGTCCAAACGAGTTGGATCTTCAAGAGGAAATTCTTTTCTCAAAGGAAATTCAACCATTTCATCCATATTGAGTATGCGTTTTAGATTGGGATGGCCTAAGAAATTTACACCAAAAAAGTCATAGGTTTCTCTTTCCATCCAGTTGGCAGAACCATAAAGTCCAGTTAGTGTAGGAACATCAGGTTTTGCAATAGGCACGAATACTTTTAGTCTTATTCTAGCATTGTTTTTCATGCTATGCAGGTGATATATCACACCAATTTCTTTGTCAGTTTGATCGGGATAGTGAATTCCACAGATATCAGTCAAAAACTGAAAGCCCAATTCTTCATCATGGAATAAATGACTGACGATTTTATACAATTGATTAGTTTGAACTTCAAAATTCAAGAGATCTGAGTTTCCAGAAGTTAATGTATAGCACCCAGAAAAATTAGTTTCAAAATAATTGATAATTTGTTCGTTGCTTAAACTTGTCATTTTACTAAATATTTTTCCATTAATTCCTTGTATTCTGCACTATTCCTTCTTCTTAAACTTTCTTTTCCTATTAGGTCTTGAATTCTCATGACACCATCGATAATTTGTTCAGGACGAGGTGGACATCCAGGAACATATACATCGACAGGAATTATTTTGTCGATACCTTGAAGCACGCTATAGGTATCAAAAATTCCTCCAGAAGATGCACAAGCGCCTACAGCGATGACCCACTTAGGCTCCGCCATTTGCTCATATACTTGTCTCAATACTGGACCCATTTTTTTTGCAATAGTACCCATGACCATCAATAAATCAGATTGTCTGGGAGTAAAGCTCAATCTCTCAGAGCCAAAACGAGCAAGATCGTAATGCGAAGACATAGTGGACATAAATTCAATACCACAGCAGGAGGTTGCAAAAGGCAATGGCCAAATACTATTCTTACGCCCCAAACCTACGACGGCATCCAATGTAGTCGCAAAAAATCCAGGTCCTTCAAGTCCCGGAGGTGCTTCTGCAATATTTATTTTTCCACTCATATTTTATTTTTTTCGAAAAGCTACCCAATGAGCTTTAAAATACTTAAATCAAAATTATTCTCTATGTTTCTCTTCCCAAGCCAAAACACCTTTGCGAATCACATAGTAAAAACCAACCATTAGTAAAGTAAGGAAGATGACCATTTCCCAAAAACCAAACCATCCTAATTTCTTAAAATTCACAGCCCAAGGATACATGAATATAATCTCGACATCAAATAGGACAAACAGGATGGCAGTCATAAAATATTTAACTGAGAATGGATTTCTAGCATTTCCTACACTGTCCAATCCACATTCAAAAGATTCATCCTTTCGCTTTCCTGATGATTTTGGGCCTAAAAAATGGGTTGCAAGTAAAGTAACTACTACAAATCCAGCCGCAACTCCAAATTGAACTAAAATCGGCCAATAACTATATGCAAATTGATTTGATACCATTGTAATTCTATAATAAGGCAAATATACTGGAATTATTGCAAAATTAAATAGGAAAAGGACTTTCTGTTCAAAAATCACTCGATGAGATCATTTAATTTAAATGAAATTAACTTTGATCTCTTTTTTTCAATTATTTTTCACAGAATTAGAATTTAAATCTGCAATATTTTAGTCGACACGCAGAAATCCTACTGGCATATTTTCATCGTAATCTCCTGCAATCAATGGCGTTTGAGCGCCGACAGTATATTCCTTAACTCCTTTTGATACATAGTCAAATAATTCTCTAATAGTGATTGTTTTATTAGAATTTTTATCGGCTTCGCCTCTAAGTCCCTTGATCAAATAATGTGAAAAAATACCTTGACGCAGACCTCCATCTTCAAGGGAATATTCCTTGCCTTTGGATGACATCATAAAAGCTGTGCCTCCATTGGTTCTATCTATTTCCTCATAGAAATATAAGAGTTTTGAATTATAGCCACCTTTTGCTGCAAGTAAGCTGCCAGAGTGACATGCATCAGCATAGCAAACTTTATGTTTGGCTTTTGATTTACTCAATATTTCTTTGATTTCTTCATGTTTGATCGCATTGGAGAAACCATCATAATCTATAGGAATAAATGTTCCCTCTAGTCCATGCCCAGAAAAATACAGCATCACCACATCATTTTCATCGGCACGCATAAAGACCTCATTCATCGCCCGAAGAATATTATTTCGAGTCGCATCTTCATCTATAAGGACACGGATCTGATCTTCTTTTAGTGCGCCGCCTTCAGGACTTTTTAGATGCGCATAGATTCGATATGCATCATCATCTGCATATTTAAGAGCAGGCATGTGTTCATATTTTGCTACACCAACGATTACAGCCCAAATCTTTACTTCTGTAGTTTTTTCAGATTTGATACTTTCATCGAATTTAAATACAGTTTCTTTTTGAAGCTGTGTTTCTGCCTTCCCATTATTCCATATCGCACCATAAACCAAGCCGCTTTTGAAGTACATGACACCTTCTCCGTGAGGTGCATGGTTTTGCCAATGTCCTTCATATTTATCGCCATTAGCATAATAGCATATTCCTTTGCCTCTAGGCTCACCATTCATGAATTCACCTACATATTTAGAGCCATCTGCATAGAGTAATTTTCCTCTTCCTTCTTTGCAAAAACTGGTCGCACAATCGGGTAAATTATTATCACTATTTTCGATTTTAGCTTCAGGTTTTGGTGATGATTCCGGGACTTTTACCGCTTCTTCTATTGCTATTTCAATATCCTCTTGACTTCCAACTTCCTCTTCAAATTCTTTTAAAGAAATGTCACCTGCCCATTCTCCATTTATAATTTTTCCATCTAATTTTTTAAGTTCACCTTTTCCCTCTCTTTTACCATTTTTCCACTCACCATTATAAACCGAACCATCTTTATAGAAATAAAGGCCTTGTCCTTGGTATTTTCCATTCACGAAGTTACCTTCATACCTTTCACCATGAGCATAATAATAGGTTCCTTTGCCATTGGGAAGTTCATTTGTCCAGTTGCCAGTATAACGATCTCCATTTTTAAAATTCATAGTCCCCTGTCCAACAGGTTTATCTTGTTGAAAATTTCCAGAGTAAACATTGCCATTGGATTGTATCCATTTACCTTCACCTTGTCTAATTCCAGACTGCCATTCGCCTATATATTTTCCTTGGTTGGAATAATAGAAAATACCTTTCCCATGCATTTTGCCTTGTTTGAATTCACCGGTATAGCGGGACTTTGAAGTAAAAACCATAGTGCCAAACCCATTTTTACAATCTCCTCGAAGACAAGTTTGAGCAAACCCTTCAGCGAATAATAGTATTAAAACACTAATTAACAATAAATTACGCATAATTAAAATATTTACTATAATCGAAATGTAAAGGTATGACTTATGTTTGATTTTTTTATATGATAACAAGATTATTCAAAATCTATTATGCTGTTTTAGTGAAGTTTAAGTTAAGATCGATGTATTAATAGAATCTATCATTTAACATATTGAAATCTGATTTTATTGTCTGCCAAAGCTTATTTATATTTGCACTAGATTGCACACATTTATCAACTTATTTATGAAAATCATACTTTATTTTTCGATTTTATCTGTCCTCATTTTTTCTTGTAAACCAAATAGTCAAGAATCTTCTAAAGCTACAGTCTCCAATGGTTTTGAAACCTATGGAGAGGCAATAACTCCAGATGGCGCTGCTTCAGTTGCAGATATTCTTGTAAATTTGAAGGCCAATGATAGTATCTCTGGTAAAGTGGGTGGGTATGTCACATCAGTTTGTAAAAAGAAAGGGTGTTGGATGATCCTTAGTCAATCCCCGACGGATTCTACAGGTTTGTTTGTAAAGTTTAAGGATTATGGTTTTTTTATGCCATTGGATTGTGAAGGAAGTAAAGTTGTCATGCAAGGTGTGGCGTATAATGAAGTGACACCAGTAGATGAATTAAAGCATTATGCTGAAGATGAAGGAAAATCTGAAGAAGAAATTGCAAAAATAACTCAGCCACAAGTCGAAAATAAATATTTGGCAAATGGAGTCGTAATGATCGAAAGAAAATCAGCAGGTAAATAATTCGAAAAAAAATTAAAATTAATAAAATGTCAATAACTAAAATAAGCCAATTACTAGGGGATAAAGCATCTTATTTATTGGATCATAAATGTAATACAATAGATAAATCAACACTACATCTACCTTCAAATAATACAATAGAAAATATTTGGATTAATTCCAATCGCAATAATCAAGCATTGAGAAGTATGCAACAGATTTTTTCTACTGGAAGATTGGCAAATTCTGGTTATGTTTCAATACTTCCCGTTGACCAGGAATCGAGCATAGTGGAGGTGCTTCATTTGCGCCTAATCCTATCTATTTTGATCCTGAGAATATAGTGAAGCTTGCTATCGAGGGGGGATGTAACGCGGTTGCGTCGACTTTTGGAGTACTTGCTTCTGTTTCAAGAAAATATGCCCATCGCATTCCTTTTATAGTAAAGGTGAATCACAATGAATTATTGACATACCCTAATAAATTTGATCAGATACTTTTTGGCACTGTGAAAGATGCCTATAATATGGGCGCTGTAGGAATTGGAGCGACGATATATTTTGGATCAGATGAAAGTGGACGCCAGATTGTAGAGATTGCTAAAGCCTTTGAGTATGCTCATGAATTGGGGATGTGCACTGTCCTTTGGTGCTATATTCGCAATTCTGCATTCAAAAAAGATGGAAAAGATTATCACACTTCTGCTGACCTAACAGGTCAGGCTAATCATCTCGGAGTTACTATTCAGGCTGATATCATTAAGCAAAAATTGCCTACATTGAATGGCGGTTACGAAGCTTTGAACATGGGAGGATCTTCTTATGGCAAACTTAATCCTAAAATGTACACTGAGTTAAGTTCAGATCATCCAATCGATTTGTGCAGATACCAAGTCGCCAACTGCTATATGGGACGTGCGGGATTGATTAATTCTGGTGGAGAGTCCAAAGGTAGTTCAGATATGGCAGAAGCCGTAACCACAGCTGTGATCAATAAAAGAGCTGGTGGAATGGGGTTAATATCTGGTAGAAAAGCATTCCAAAGGCCAATAAAGGAAGGTGCTGAGATATTGAATGCGATTCAAGATGTATATCTTGAAAAAGAAGTCACTATAGCTTAAGGCACCATTAAAATAAGTGATAAAGTTAAAATAATCTTAAATACGAATGGTTTCGTATAGATTAGTTTTTCATTTCGTAATTTTGTTTAAAATCTAAAAATTGAGTACCAAGTTAAAGCCCACTGAATCAGAGCTGGAGATATTGCAAATATTATGGCGAGAGGGATCTTTGACTGTCAAAGATGTGCATAAAATAGTTAGCCAAAAAAGAGATATCGGTTATACCACTTCTCTGAAGATTATGCAAATTATGGCTGATAAAAAACTTTGCTCTCGAGAATTAAATGGTAAAACACATGTTTACACTGCTCTAGTGCAGGAGGAAGATGTACAGAATGGATTTATTGATAATATCATCAAACAAGTATTCCAAGGCTCGGCTATGGAGTTGGTGATGCAAACACTTGGCAACTATAAGGCAAATAAATCTGAGATCGCTGATTTAAAATCATTTATTTCGAAAATGGAAAATGAGAATAAATGATACAACAATTATCTAATCATTTTTCAACAGAATGGATAATTGCACTGTCCAATTATTTATTTCATTCCATATGGTTAGCAGCAATTTTTGTATTTATTTATAGTTATATTGATCGATTGCCGAAGACAAGAAAAATCATAGCAATTCAATTCGCTTATCTAAAATTATTTTTTTCAAGTTTTATTTTTTTACTTATTTTTATTTTATTATTTTTTAAAAAAACATTTCAGTTCTTTTTTGAGAGTTTGAATTCTCAATTTGATGCAAGAATTGTTTCTTTCATAGTCGTTATTTTTTGGATCATTGGTGCGCTATTTTTTTGCTTAAAATACCTAGGTTCACAGTTATATTTATTTAGAATAAAAAAGTTAGCTTCAATAAAAATTCCAGAAGAAATTAATCGAATATTTTTACAATTTAAAGAAACATTTAAAATTTCAAATCGTGTTTCTTTAATGATTTCTGAAAAAGTACCATCGGCATTTGTCATGGGATTAGTCGAACCTGTAATTATTATGCCAATGGCTTGGGTAAATAAGCTTGGATTACATGAGACCAAATCAATATTGCTTCATGAGCTTACACATGTCTTAAATAGAGATCATATATGGAATGTTATTTTAAGCTGTTATCAAATTATATTTTATTTTAATCCATCAATCATTTATTTGGTAAATAGAATGAAGCTACTTAGAGAGCTAATTGCTGATCAAAAAGTAGTGGACACATTGGATAACAAACTGGAATATTCAAAATTGCTAATAGAACTGGAAGAAAATAAAATAAAATCACAGTACCCTGTTCTTGCATTTTCAGGGACAGGAGAAGAATTAAGCACTAGGATTAAATCTCTATTCAATATTAAACATTGTGAGCCAAAAAACAATAGTTTTGGTAAAATTTCTATAAGTGTATTGTTATTATTATTAATAGGGATAGGCGGATTTTTGCAGAAGGAAAAGAAACAACAAATTTCATATCATTCTGAATTACAAAGTGGCTTTGAAATATGCTTAAATCAATCTAGACAAATAACAAAGGCAGTAAGACATATGAATAACAAATCTGATATTCATGAATCCAACAAAATTGAGAATAAGATATTGATAGAGACCAAAGATATAGATTTGAATAATGGAGAATTATATTCAATTGTTCAGGTCATTAGCAATAAACAAAGTAACGATAATAACCAACCAATCATCCTTGAGAAAAAAATCACTTTTCAAGAACAGACTATTGTAATAAATGATAGTCTTCATGAAACAAAACAAGTCATTACAGAAACTAGTATAATAAATACTGAAACAAAAAAAACTATGGCTCCACAATCAAATGAAGTTAACTAATTAAACCAAATAAAATGAAAAATATAATCTTAAGTTTATTTGCAATAGCATTGATGTCTTCATCAATATTCGGGCAAGAGGACCAATCAAAAACGCATAAAAGAATTATAGTCAAGAAGATCGAAAGACAAGGTGATGAGAAATTAACCGATGCAGAGATTCAAAAATTAATTGATTCAATTATGGTTGCGGAAGGGGTAAATGATTCTGGCAAGCAAGAAATTTGGAGGGATAAAAGCGGGAAGGAACACAAGATAATATTCGATAAAAAAATGGAGTTTATTACTGATGATGAGCATACAAATTCAAAGAAAGAATGTAGATCATCATCTATTCCCCAGAACAAAGCTGTTTTAGGAATTCAACTAGAAGATGCGCCAGGAGACAATGGGGCTAATATTTTGGGACTTTATGATGGCAGTGGAGCCGAAAATGCAGGCTTGCTGGCAGGAGATTTAATTCTTGCATTAAATGGTAAGAAAGTCAAAAATATGCTTGATGTTATCGAGGCTTTGTCTAAAAATAGTCCAGGTGATCAGGTGAAAGTGAAGTATATGCGCAACGGAGATATAAATTCAAGCAAAGTAAAATTGCAAGAAGCTGCTGCAACACTTTCCAGTAAATGCTGTAAAGGTCAAAACAACTGCTGCAAACCAAGACAAGGAACCTGCGGCACTTCAGAGAAAAAAATCGAAAAGACTATCATCATAAATAGCGATCAAGATGGGGGTGAGACAAAAGAGATCATTGATGGTGATAAAAGAATAATCATAAAAAGCCAAGGGGATAACAAAAATATCGAAGTATTCAATAAGTCAAATGAAACAAAGACCATCAAGATGCAGACAAATGATGAGAATGAATCTCTTATGATAGAATATAATGGGAGCTATCCCAATCCAAATCAAGGCCTCCTAAAAGTAAATTTTACAGGAGCAAAGACCCCAACGACAGTTCAAGTTTTGGATCTGAATGGTAAGGAAGTTTATTCAGAAAAGATTGATAACTTTGATGGAACATATAATAAAGAAATAAATCTAAATGATGCAAAGGGAACATTAATCCTAAATATCAGACAAGGTGAAAAAATTATTTCTGAAAAAATTATTGTAAAATAGAAAAACTTGTTACCTTTGGTACAAGTAGTATAGTTTAATAACCAAAATTTTATGCGTCCGAGATGGGAAACTGTCTCGGATTTTTTATTTTTAACCTGAGATTGGCACAATTTTATTCTGTTGTATTAAAGAAATAATTTATTCTTTAGAATCGCAAATGGTCCCGTAATCCACAGTAAGTTCTTCTCCAGGGAAAATATCTCGTATTGCAATAAAATATGCTCCGTCTTCTATTGATCTCAGATTGGGATCATCACTGTGGTTGAGGCAAAGGCTCAAGTCGATAGACTTAAATCCATGGGCTGGAACAAAATATCCCTTTTCATCAAAAAGACAATAATTTTCAATTAAAGCTTGAATCTCAGGAGAAAAGTTTAAGACTTCTTCAAAACTAAGTTCAACCCATTCACCTATTTCTGAGCTGAATATTTTTGTTTCGTCCTTTTGGATGGGGCGAATGGCAAATACACCAACACCGTGTAAGGGTGAAGCTTTAAGCATGGCAAATGTAGAAGCTAATTCATCAAGCAATTTTTCTTTGTTATCCTGCATCTTTAAAGAACCCTAAAAATCACACAGGGTTTCGAACGAATTCGAATTAATGATCAAATTAGTTTTAAAAAGTGACGATATATTCGACATTTTATTATATATTTGCAAAAAAAACTATGTATTTCTCAAGTAATATCCGACATCTTAGACGAAAAATTGGTCTTTCTCAGCAAGAACTAGCAGAAGAATTGAATATCCCAAGAACGACATTGGGAGATTATGAACGAGGACATACAGAGCCAAATTTGAATTTGATTCTCCAGTTTTCAAAAAAGTTTTCAGTTCCGATTGATGAGCTGTTGGAGAAAGATTTGAGTATAGAGGGAATAGAATATCTTAAGATGGGACAAATGAAAGTGATCACAATCACTGTGGACAATGAGGGCAAAAACAATATAGAGCTAGTCAATACGAAAGCAGCAGCAGGATATATAGCAGGTTATTCAGAGCCAGAGTATATTCAAACCCTACCAAAAATTTCAATTCCAAAATTGTCGCAAGGTCAATACAGAGCGTTTGAAATCAATGGAAACTCTATGCCACCATTAGAGACTGGCTCCATCGTGATCTGTGAATATTTGGAGTCTATCGATCAAGTCAAAGACAATAAAACCTATGTGGTTGTATCCGATTCAGACGGCGTAGCCTATAAACGATTGATCAAAAATGAATCTAAAAAACAGCTGATTCTGAATTCTGATAATCCAGAGTACATTCCTTATACAATAAGCTATGAGGATATCACTGAGCTATGGTCTTATGTAGCCCATATTTCGTTTCAAGAGCCTCGAAGCATGCAGAGTGATCTTGTCTCCAAGCAATTCGAAAGGCTGGAAAAGAAGATCGACGCATTGCGATAAAATTTTACAGCTTTATAATCTTGAATGTTTTATTTTCATTTTCCTTTCGAATCCTGAGAAAATAAATACCTGAATTGAGATTGCTCAAATCTATTCTGTCGTTATCTTTTTTAACTTGAATTTGATTAGATTGTAGATCGAATAAAGATAACTTTGATGACGAAGTCATACCATTAATTGTGATGAAATCTTGGCAAGGATTGGGGGATATTTTTAAGTTTGAATTTTCTTTTGTATCTTTATTAGAATTGACTATATGTTTTGAATAGAAGTAGTCATATTTATAAATGTTAACATATGATTGATTAGTTACATCCCATTCTAAATAGAAATTTTGAATTAAATTATTCTCTGCATCATATTTATTATTGCTTTTATATCTATAATATTCAAGCCATGAATTATTATTCCATTCGTAATAAGTAGTTTCCTCAATATTGTTAAGATGATCATAAGTATATTTTATTAAGTCTCTTTGCTTCCAAAAGTCAGTACTATCATCCCAACTAAAATCTTCTTTTTCAATCAGTGAATTATTATTGTCAAATTTATATAAATATTTGAATCCATTTTTCCATTGTTGATTAGAAGCATCCCAAAATAGTGAAATTCTTGTTTGAGTATTTTGAATTGTGTCATAGATATAAACTATTTTTACATCATTGACTAATTGATTCAGTCCTTTCTCCCAAGTTTGATGAATTTGTTCAACTAATTGCGAATTGGAATTATATTTGTTTATAAATTTAAAAGATAATTCCCATTGAGAAATATTTTTATTCCAATTATATATGGATTTATAAAGTGCAAGACCTTTTGAATCATTAATAAATTCCTCTCTAAAATCATTTTGGTATTGATTCAGATTATCGTACCAATCTACTTCTTCAATAGTTGTCAAAAATCGATTTGAATCAAATGTATATGTTGTTTGATTGAAATTTTCCCAAGCATTATTATTAAGACTTACATGATTTATAGTGAAAGTTGAATCAAGCTTTTTACTTTCGTAATAATACAAATACCTTTCGTCGTGAATCCATTGGTTTTTACTTGGTGACCAAGTTGCCCAATGCGCGGAGTCGAGTAAAGTCGTCCCTTGTAGTTTTAACTTTTTTGCTTGGGTGGCAATTTCAAATTTTAAGGCTTCAACTTTTTTTCTGCTGTCAGGATTTTTTGTCTGGTCTTGAGCTTCAATGTTTGAAACAATTACTATTGTGAGGAAAATAAAGTTTAGTATTTTCAAATTTAGCATGCTATTATAATAAAGAATATACCTAAGATTAGTGAGACTTGTAGAGTTGCTAATTTGCGTATGAGTATATCTAGGCAACATCAATAAAATATGAAATGCTGTAAATACTTTTTTCATTTGCTGAATTTTTTGAATAAGTTTTTTAGATTTTGTAAAACAATCGTTTACTTAAACCACTACTGGAATATTGTTATAAAAGCTGCATGACTGCTATAATTTTTTGAAAATTCATAAAAAGTTTGTAGTAAATTTATTAAATTATCATAAAATCTTGCGTTTGCGTCAATTATAGACATAGTATCTAAAGCATGAATATGAGTTCTCAGATAGTTTTAGGGAATTATAGAAAGCTTTTTTTGCTGGAATTTTTTTTGTTTAGGTTAATTTATATCAAAAGATTGAGTTATCAAGAAAATCTAAAGATGAACACATTACAATAATGCATTACACAAGCCATTGAAAGATTCTTAAAGATTTTGAAGTTAGATTTTTATAATCTTAAATGTTAGATTTTCATTTTCCTTTCGAATCCTGAGGAAGATAAATACCTGAATTGAGATTGCTCAAATCTATTCTGTCGTTATCGTTTTTAACTTGAATTTGATTAGATTGTAGATCGAATAAAGATAAGTTTGATGACGAAGTCATACCATTAATTGTGATGAAATCTTGGCAAGGATTGGGGTAAATTTTTATTGTTGACTTTTCTTTAGATTCAGTATTTGAAATGATATCATGTTTGGAATAAAAATAATCTACTTTGTCATAATTTATAAAAGTATAACTAGTTGTGTCCCAATCTTGATTAATCACTTTTATTAAATTGAGATCTATATCATAAGTATTATTCTGTTTTGATTTGTAAAGTTCTATCCAATTATTATTGAGCCATTGGTATTCGATAATTAAAATTATATTATTATTTTGATCATAAGAATATTTGAACAACGATTCTTTCTTCCAAGATTTTGTAGTAATATCCCATTCTTGTTGCTCACTTTCTATTTCATTGTGCTGATTATCATATTTAGAAATAAATTGTGTTCTATTCACCCATAGATTACTTAATGTATCCCAGCTTAAGAATAGAAATGTATCAATATCTTGATTTGAATTATAGCTTAATTTTAATTTATCTGTATTGATGAATTGATTTATGTTTGCATCCCATTTTTGAGTAATATATTCAATAAGAGAAGAATTTGAATTATATTGATAAATTCTTTTAGTTCTAGGATCCCATATTGAGTTTGAATGTAGCCAAGTAAAATTAACATCATGCAAAGTAAGACCATTTAAGTTATTCATATTTTCTGTTTTAGTAGAATTCACCCATTGATTCATATGAATTGTGAAAAGAGTCCAACAAATATGTCAAAACAGCAGCTTGAGCATTATTTTGTTTGTTTTGACTAGATAATTGAAATTTTAAGGCTTTTAATTCATTCTTAAGATTAGAATAATTAGTTTTTTCTTGTGCATTTAAGCTTGATATAATAAATAGCGTCAGAATAAATACGTATAATGTTTTCATCATAAGGAAGTTTTAGTGAGCAAAAATGGTCCTTTTAGTTGAACTAAATTTTATTTTTCAATCCTTTTTCTTTAAAAGGAAGTCATTTTCCCTTACTTTTGCCGCAAAGTAAGGCATCAGTAAGGATGAAAACAAATCTCGAGTATCTCGCAGAAATACAAAAACCGGAAAACCCGGAAATTCCATATACCACTCTTAATTTAGGGCCTACCCACCCAGCGACACATGGCATCTTCCAAAATGTCCTCAAGTTGGATGGGGAACGCATCGTAAGTGGTGAACAGACAGTGGGTTATATCCACCGTGCATTTGAAAAAATAGCCGAAAGAAGGCCATTTTATCAAATCACGCCACTGACAGATCGATTGAATTACTGTTCAGCGCCTATCAACAACACAGGCTGGCATCTCACGGTAGAAAAACTCCTTGGGATCAAAACACCAAAACGAGTTGACTATATGAGGGTTTTAGTCATGGAATTGGCTAGAATTGCAGACCATATCATTTGTAACTCAATTTTGGGTGTGGATACTGGCGCATTAACTGGATTTACCTATGTTTATCAGTATAGAGAGCGCATTTATGAGATTTACGAAGAAATCTGTGGTGCACGTCTTACGACCAATATGGGTAGAATTGGAGGTTTTGAGCGAGATTTTACACCGAAAGTATTTGAATTGACACGTCAATGGCTTAAGGATTTTCCTCCTGTCTGGAGAGAGTTTGAAGCACTATTGACACGCAATAGGATATTTATGGACAGGACGATAGATACTGGACCTTTATCTGTTGACCGAGCGTTGAATTATGGTTTTACTGGTCCGAACTTAAGAGCTTGTGGATTAGATTATGACCTTAGAGCATCGGATCCATATTGTTCTTATGAGGATTTCCAGTTCGATATTCCAGTAGGAACTACAGGGGACACTTATGATCGATTCTTAGTGAGAAATGAAGAGATTTGGCAAAGTATCAGCATTATAGAGCAAGCTTTAAAGAAGATTGAGGCTGAACCAGCTGGTATCTTTCATGCTGATGCAGACCATTATTACTTACCGCCAAAAGTTGAGGTGTATAAGAATATGGAAGCATTGATCTACCACTTCAAAATTATCATGGGAGAGATCGAAGCTCCAGTTGGAGAAGTTTACCAAGCTGTAGAAGGAGCCAATGGCGAATTGGGGTATTATCTGATATCAGACGGTGGAAGAAGTCCATATAGATTGCATTTCAGAAGACCTTGTTTCATTTATTATCAAGCTTATCCCGAGATGGTTAAAGGACAATTGTTGTCAGATGCTATTGTGGTGATGAGTAGCTTGAATGTGATTGCAGGTGAGTTGGATGCTTAGAATAGTTAAAAGTGAATAGTTAAAAGTTAATAGTAGAAAGTAAAAAGTGGAAAGTAGAAAGTAGAAAGTAGAAAGTGGAGTGCTACTAATTAATAAATAAAGAATTTTTACATATTGTAAAATGAATATAGAATACATCAAAGAAAAAAGGAAAGGCGAAATAGCAGATATCATCTCTCGCTATCCAGCAGATAGAAAAAAATCTGCATTGCTGCCTTTGTTACATATTGCACAAGAGGAGAATGGTTGGCTTCCTGTTGACGTGATGGATGAAGTTGCTGAGATTCTTGATATTAAGCCTATAGAAGTATATGAAGTAGCGAGTTTTTATACGATGTTTCATTTGAAACCTATAGGTAAATATGTCTTGGAGGTATGTCGTACAGGGCCTTGTTGTAATGTAGGCGCAGAAGAATTAATACATTACTTGGAAGATAAATTGGGTGTTGCAGTTGGAGAGACTACTGCTGATGGTTTGTTTACTATAAAGCCTGTAGAATGTCTTGCAGCATGTGGTACTGGACCAGTGCTTCAGATAGGACCTGAATATCATTATCATGAGAATCTGACAAGAGAAAAGTTAGATCAGTTGATTGATGAGTTGAGGAGGGGTGCTTAATTAGTTAATGTGATAATTAGTTAATGTGATAATTTGCAAATTTGCAAATTTGCAAATGAGAAAATTAGAGAAATAGTTAATGTGATAATTTGAAAGATTTTTTAGATAGGAATTTAATATCTTAGAAAAAAATGGGCAAAAAAATATTACTCGAACATATAAATGTGCCAGGAATAAATACTCTGGAAGTTTACCGCAAAATGGGTGGCTATGAATCTGTGCGCAAAGCTGTCAATGAGATGACGCCTGATGCGGTAGTGGAAGAGGTAAAAAAATCTGGATTGCGAGGGCGTGGTGGTGCTGGATTCCCTACAGGAATGAAGTGGAGTTTCCTTAGATAAAAGCACAGATAAGCCTCGGTATCTCGTTTGCAATGCAGATGAATCTGAACCCGGTACATTCAAAGATCGATATTTGATGCAGCGAATACCACATGCGTTAATTGAAGGAATGATTACTTCATCTTACGCATTGGGTGCAAGAACTTCTTATATTTATGTAAGAGGTGAAATGATGCCAGTAATACGTATCCTGGAAAAGCAATTAAAGAAGCATATGCTGCTGGTTTATTAGGTAAGAATATTTTTAGGTTCTTCATACTCATTAGATTTATATGTGCAGCCTGGTGGCGGCGCATATATTTGTGGCGAAGAGACTGCATTGCTTGAATCACTTGAAGGTAAGCGCGGTAACCCTAGAAATAAACCGCCATTTCCAGCAGTGTGGGGTTTGTATGGTTGTCCGACAGTGGTAAACAATGTTGAGACAATTGCAGATATCCCTTGGATCGTGAATCATGGAGGAGATGCTTATGCTGCTATTGGTGTTGGCAAAAGTACTGGAACAAAATTGATCTCAGCTTGTGGAAATATTAATAAACCAGGGGTCTATGAGATCGAGCTAGGTATTACAGTAGAAGATTTTATTTATAGCGATGAATATTGTGGTGGTATAGCGAATGGCCGCGAATTAAAAGCAGTTGTAGCTGGTGGAAGTTCCGTACCAATCTTACCAAAAAATTTGATTTTAACTACTGCAAATAATGAAAAGCGATTGATGACTTACGAGTCATTAAGTGATGGAGGATTTGCTACAGGAACGATGCTTGGATCAGGCGGATTTATTGTATTTGACGACCAACAATGCATTGTTCGGAATCTTTGGAATTTTTCTCGATTCTATCATCATGAATCATGTGGTCAATGTAGCCCTTGCCGTGAAGGAACAGGCTGGATGGAAAAAGTGCTCCATCGAATTGAATATGGTCATGGTAAAATGGAAGACATCGATCTATTAGTAAGTATTGCAAAAAATATAGAAGGAAAAACAATCTGCCCTCTTGGAGAGGCAGCTGCATGGCCAGTGGCTAGTGCGATAAGACATTTTAGAGCAGAGTTTGAAGCGCATGTAAAAAATCCAGACTCTTGTTGTAAAAAGCATTTGCATAGGGAGTTAGTACATAGTCATTAAGTAGTTAGTAATAGTAGTTAGTAATTAGTAGTTAGATGGAAGTAAATAGTGGTAAGTAGATAAAAAATAAAAAATAGTTAAATAAATATATATGGCAGCTGTCAAAAGATTTGAGGAATTAATTGCTTGGCAAAAATCTCAAGATTTAGCAGTTTTAATTTATGATAAATTTCAGAAAATGAAAGATTTTGGATTTAGAGATCAGATATGTAAAGCAGCTATCTCTATTTCAAATAATATTGCGGAAGGTTTTGAAAGAAATTCAAATAAAGATTTTGCAAGATTTTTAAATATTGCTTCTGGTTCTTGTAGTGAAACTAGATCAATGTTGTACTTAGCAAAAAAATTAAATTATATAAATGATAATGATCAAAATATTTTGTTAGAAAAGGGAAATGAAGTTTCAAAAATAATTTCTGGATTAAGAAAAGCTATAAACAAATGATTGTAATAATACTTATCCACATCTCCTGTTTACTAACTACTAATTACTAACTACTAACTACTAAAAATGTCAGATCTTATAAAAATAACCATAGACGGCAAGAGTATCGAAGTTCCAAAAGGAACAACTATTCTTCAAGCCGCAAGACAAATCGGGGGAAAATATCCACCAGCAATGTGCTACTATTCTAGTTTGAAAAACAGGAGGAAAATGTCGCGTTTGTTTGGTAAAAGTGACACAAGGAAGTGAAGCCAATCCAAGACCAATGCCAAAATTAGTTGCTTCTTGTCTAACAAGAGCAGAGCATGGTATGGTGGTAGAAAATGAAAGCTCACAAGAGGTCATCGATGCTCGAAACGGTATCGTTGAATTTTTGTTGATCAATCATCCTTTGGATTGTCCGATTTGTGATCAAGCAGGAGAATGTGATCTGCAGAATTTATCATATGATCATGGAATGGAAGGAACGAGATATGAAGAAGGTCGAAGAGTGTTTGATAAAATAGATATAGGTCCATATGTTCAATTGCATATGACGCGTTGTATTCTTTGTTATCGCTGTGTATATGCTGCTGAACAGCTGACCAATGAGCGAGTTCATGGTGTTATTAACAGAGGTGATGTCAGTGAGATTTCAACTTATATTCAAAATGCAATAGACAAAGATTTTTCTGGAAATATAATTGATGTGTGTCCAGTAGGTGCTTTGACAGATAAGACGTATCGATTCAAACAAAGAGTTTGGTTTTCAAAGCCATTTGATGCACATCGGAATTGTACAAAATGTTCTGGAAAAACTGTTATTTGGAAAAAAGGAGATGACATCATCCGAATCACTGCTCGAAAAAATGAATTTGGAGAAGTAGAAGATTTTATTTGTAATGAATGTCGATTTGAACATCGGGATTTGAATGACTGGACTATTGAAGGACCAAGAGAAATGGATAAAGATTCGGTAATCACTGCAAATAAATATGAATTGCCAGTAGTATCTCCAGCTGTTAACGTTGACGCAAAATTTGTAAGCGAATGAGTCCAATAATTATAAAATTAATTTTTGTTTCAATAGTATTTGGGATCTCGCTTTTTGTAGCCATGTATTCCACTTATGCAGAGCGAAAAGTAGCTGCATTTTTGCAAGATCGATTGGGTCCTAATCGTGCAGGACCTTTTGGTTTGTTGCAACCATTAGCTGATGGTGTGAAATTATTTTTCAAAGAAGAATTCATTCCACTAAAAGCTGATCGTTGGTTATTTTTAATGGGCCCTGGATTTTTTATGATCACAGCATTGATGACAAGCGCGGTGATACCTTTTGGACCAGATTTGAAAATAGGGGACACTGTTATTCCACTTCAAGGAACAGATTTGAATGTTGGTTTACTTTATATCTTTGGTGTTGTATCATTGGGAGTATATGGTGTATTGATTGGAGGTTGGGCGTCCAATAATAAATTTTCATTACTAGGGGCAATTCGTGCAGCGTCTCAAAATATATCTTATGAATTGGCAATGGGATTGTCGATCATAGCATTAGTGATGATGACTGCTACACTATCCATGAGAGAGATTGTAGATCAACAGTCGGGATGGCATTGGAATGTGTTATATCAACCATTGGGATTTTTGATTTTTTTAGTTTGCGCTTTTGCTGAAACGAATCGCGCACCATTTGATTTGCCAGAATGTGAGACGGAATTAGTAGGTGGATATCACACTGAGTATTCATCAATGAAATTGGGATTTTTTCTCTTTGCAGAGTATATCAATATGTTTATTAGTAGTGCGGTGATTGCGACTTTATATTTTGGTGGTTATCATGCGCCGTTTATAGATAGTATGGATCCTGGAATGTTGAAGACATTTTTGAGTATCGGAGTTTTGTTTGCAAAAATATTTTTCTTCATCTTTTTCTTTATGTGGGTAAGATGGACATTGCCAAGATTCCGATATGATCAATTGATGAATTTGGGATGGAAGATGTTGATTCCATTGGCAGTGGTAAATATCATTATTACGGGAATCGTGTTATTGATGAAAATGTAAAATAAATAAACTTCATATAAGTATATTTAAAGAAATAATAGATGCAACTAACGAATAAAAGAAAACACATGGCGCGAAAGCCCATGACATTTTTAGAAAGGATATATCTGCCTGCTATTGTAAAAGGTATGGGAATAACATTGTCGCATTTATTTAAGAAAAAGGCGACGATTCAATATCCAGAACAGAAGCGACCGATGAGTGAAGTGTTCAGAGGGCTTCACATCTTAAAGCGCGATGATCAAGGTGCAGAGCGCTGTACAGCTTGTGGTCTATGTGCTTTGGCTTGTCCAGCAGAAGCAATCACAATGACTGCAGCAGAAAGAAAACCTCAAGATAAACATTTATATCGCGAGGAGAAATATGCAGAAGTATATGAGATCAATATGTTGAGATGTATATTCTGTGGACTATGTGAAGAAGCTTGTCCAAAAGCAGCTATATTTCTACAGAACGACAAGATGGCTCCTGCAAGTTATGAACGTGAAGATTTTATATTTGGAAAAGATCGATTGGTTGAACCCTTTTTATTGAAAAAATCATGAATATAGACTATATCTTTTATTTATTAACAGCCCTAACTATAATTTGTGCTACTATGGTCGTAGTGTCAAAACATCCCATACGGAGCGTATTATTTTTAGTTGCTACATTTTTTTGTATTTCTGCACATTATATATTACTCAATGCGCAGTTTTTAGCATTGGTGAATATCGTAGTGTACGCAGGTGCGATTATGGTTTTATTTTTATTTGTGATCATGTTTTTGAATTTGAATAAGGAAGTCGAACGAAATAAATCTATCTTATATTGGCTGGGAGCTATTGTATCTGCTGGATGTATATTTCTTATGTTGGTATCTAGTGTAGGAAAAGTTGCCTTGACCAATGGAAATATTGAGAAAGAAAATTATACATTAGGACTTGTTGAGAATATAGGAATGTCACTTTATACGGATTACTTGTTTCCAATGGAGATTTGTTCTGTGTTATTTTTAGTGGCAATGATTGGTGTAGTCTTGCTTAGTAGAAAAGAAAATAAATTTACAACAAATACGGTATCAAATGTATAAACCAGATATTATTCAATATATAAGTTTAAATCATTACCTTATTCTTGGAGCTGCATTATTTGCTATAGGATTAATAGGTGTTATGGTGAGAAAAAATATCATTATTGTATTCATGTGTATTGAGTTGATGTTGAATGCTGTCAATTTGATTTTGGCTGCTACTTCAACCTTTTATTCAGATTCGGGTGGGCAGGTTATGGTATTTTTTACGATGGCTGTCGCAGCGGCGGAAGTCTCAGTTGGGCTTGCAATTATTGTGATGATGTATAAAAATATTCATAGTTTGAATATTGATTTATTTAATAGATTGAAGGGTTAATTATCCATGAAATTTTTAAGCTAAGTAAAAAAATGAATTCGACAATAATTTTAAATTTAATGCTTTGGCCTTCATTGATAGGTTTTATTATCAATGGAATATTTGGCAGTAGGATGTCAAAAAACTTGGTAGGATTAATTGCCTGTGCAGGCCCTTTGACCAGTTTTGTAGCTACGGTTATAGCATTTTTTTCATTCAGAGATACATCGACCATTGTTGATCTTTATACATGGTTTCAGTTTACCAAAAATATTTATGTTGGCTTTACTTTTAATATTGATAATCTATCAATGTTGATGATGTTTATAGTCAGTGGTGTCGGCACATTAATACATATATATAGCATAGGTTATATGCATGAAGACAAGGGTTTTTGGAGATTTATGGCTTATCTTAATTTGTTTTTATTTTCAATGATCATCCTTGTATTGGCGAATAATTTACCATTATTATTTGCAGGATGGGAAGGTGTAGGGCTCTGTTCATTTTTGCTGATTGGATTTTGGTTTTCAAATGATGAGTATAATGCTGCTGCCAAGAAAGCTTTTGTAATGAATCGTATAGGTGATTTAGGATTTATTCTTGCGGTTTTCCTCATTGCTAAAACTTATGATACTCTTGATTTTAAATTGCTAACTCAAAAATTTCTGGAAAGTGGATTGAATACTCCAGTGAATATTTGGATTACGATTTTATTATTTGTTGGTGTTACAGGAAAGTCAGCACAGCTTCCATTGTTTACTTGGTTGCCAGATGCAATGGCAGGACCTACACCAGTATCAGCTTTAATTCATGCGGCTACGATGGTGACAGCTGGAGTTTATCTCGTTGCAAGAATGTTTGCTATTTTTGATATGACTCCTTTTACACAGCAGATAATCGTCTATATTGGATTGGCGACCGCATTTATTGCTGCAACGATTGCATTGAAACAAAATGACATAAAAAAAGTACTTGCATATTCTACAGTAAGTCAACTTGGGTACATGGTTGTAGCCCTTGGATGTGGGGCTTATATTACTGCTATATTTCATGTTATGACACATGCCTTTTTCAAGGCCTTATTATTCTTGAGCGCTGGAAGTGTCATACATGGATTGGGTGGTGAGCAAAATATTGCTAATATGGGCGGCCTCAAGTCTAAAATGAAATGGACGCACCTTGTTTTCCTGATTGGTACTTTAGCTATTGTTGGTTTTCCACCATTGGCAGGATTTTTCTCAAAAGATGAAATTTTAGCTGTAGCTTTTTCAAAAAATATACCTGTATTCATTGGTTTAGGTTTGTGTTCAGTATTCACAGCTTGGTATATGTTTAGATTATATTTTTCAACATTTCAAGGTGAATATAGAGGTGATCATCACAAGTGGGATCATGCACACGAATCCCCAATGATCATGTTATTTCCATTGTTTGTATTAGCAATTTTATCGATCATTGGAGGTTTCTTTGGAATGCCAGAAGTGATTAGTGAACATCATGCCATTGATTCATTTTTAAAGCCAAGTATTTTTTCAAAAAATGTTTTTCATGTATCACATACATTCGATTATATGCTGTGGACATTGACAGTATTAGTTTTAGCTTTAGTTATGTATTTGACCTATAAGCGATATACTGCAAAATCTAAATCAGCATATGATGCCCAGTCAGAAGGAATTGGAAAAGTCTTGAGCAATAAATATTGGTTGGATGAAATATATGAGTTGATCATCATTAAGCCATTAAGAATATTGTCAGATTGGTTTAATCGAGTATTCGAAAGAGTAGGTATAGATGATGTGATACAGTCACCTGGATTTGTTCTACAAAGAGCAGCAAAAGGATTGGGAATATTGCAGTCTGGTTCGATATCATATTATATCCTAAGTATGATCATTGGGTTTATCATTTTTTTCTTGATGTTTATAAAAAAATAAGACAATGTTATTAGCTATTATATTGATATTGATTCCACTTATAGCTGCAGGTTTATGTTTTGTTAGTGGAAAAAAAATTGCACCAATTGTAGGCTTGTTTGGCACCATGCTTTCTTTTTTTTACTTTTTATACATGTTGACAGTGTATAATGTAAGGCATGAATTAATGTACAATACTTTCTTTAATTGGATTCCAGAAATTAAAGGTATTTTTCATGTTGGGATCGATGGTTATTCGATCATTCCATTGCTACTGACGCAACTGGTAATGTTGTTTAGTTTATTATATGCATTGAATTCAAATTCTAACAAGCCCGCTTCCTATTTTGGATTATTACTTTTGACCCAAGCTTTTTTAAATGGATTTTTTATAGCACAAAATCCAATAACTTTTTATTTGTTTTTTGAGTTAGCTTTAATTCCTATTTACTTCTTAGTATTAAATTGGGGTGGCGCTGAAAGGAAGAAAGCAGTATTTAAATTTTTTATCTATACGATTTTTGGAAGTTTATTATTGTTAGCAGCAATTATTTATATTCACTCAGCAATTGGAGCGAATCAACTATTGTCGTGGAAAGAATTTTATTTTCAAAAATTCCCAATGCATGTACAGTTGTATTTACTTGTAGCATTTTTTATTGCTTTTGGTATTAAATCTCCTTTGTTTCCACTTCACACATGGCAAGCCAATTTATATTCCAATTCTGATAAACCAACTGTAATTATCTTAGCAGCTTTGATGTCAAAGATGGGGGTTTTTGGATTGTTGAGATTTGTATATCCAGTGATGCCTGCTATAAATGTCTACCAACCTACAATCATTACAATTTGTATTATTGGAATTTTGTATGGAGCATTGATGGCTTGGAGACAAACGGATATGAATAAGTTACTCGCTTATTCGTCTTTATCACATATCGGATTAATTGCGGCTTCTATATTCGTGATGAATGTACAGAGCATAGAAGGTGCGATGTTTCAAATGTTTATTCATGGACTTTGTGTGACAGGATTGTTTGTCGTTGTAGGAATACTAGAATCGAAATCAAATAGTTCAAATATCAATGATACTTCTGGATTGGCTAGAATCGAGCCACGCTTTGCAAGTTATTTTTTTATCATTACTTTGGCAAGTATAGGCTTACCACTTACAGCAGGATTTATTGGAGAATTTTATATGTTATATGGACTTAGTATAGATAATATATTGTATTCATTGTTTGCTGGAATTTCTGTAATTCTTGGAGCAGTGTATATGTTTCGATTTTATCAGAGCGTCATGTTTGGAAAATTGAAAAATGAAAGTTTACAAAGTTCAAGTGCCATCAATCTAAATACAGAATATATTCTTGCTATTATAGCTTTACTTGTTATCATCTTTGGTTTTTTTCCTGGGATGTGGATTGATTTTGCAGCTTTTTCATTTCTTGAATACTCGGAGTATTTGCCAAATTAATTAATTATGTCAGCAATTATTATTTTAACTATATCATCTTTATTGATTTTATTCTTTGGCTTTTCAAAACAAAGAGGAGTGATCCTGCCCTTGTCCTTTATTGCATTGATAGCATCATTTGCAATGTTAGCCATGGGCAATAATTTTTGGTCTGAATACTTGACCAATATGATTTCTATTCAATCTTCATCAAAATCTTTTGCACTTTTGATTTGTGCAATTGCAATTTGTATTTTTCCATTTTTTCATGAATTAATCAAAAGAGGAAATGAAGAATTGGCAGATTTTATTGGGATTATTTTGCTTTCTATAGTAGGTGCGATAATTATGGTCAGTTATCAGAATATGATGACTTTGTTTTTAGGAATAGAAATTCTATCAATTGCAATGTATGTTCTGGCTGGAGCTAATCGGCGTAGCGTAAATTCTAATGAAGCCTCGATTAAGTATTTTATATTAGGTTCATTTGCAAGTGCTATTTTATTATTTGGAATAGCATTATATTATGCTGCGACAGGAAGTTTGTCTGTCATTAATCCAAAATTAATTAACAGTGAATTATATCAGTTTAGTTTATTGATTATTTTTTCAGGATTTTCATTTAAAGTAGCTTTAGCACCATTTCACTTTTGGGTTGCTGATGTATATCAAGGTACCCCAACCTTGTTTGTCACCGTAATGTCAACTATTGTTAAAATTGCAGGTTTCGGTGCATTTGCGCAATTTGTGCTTTCACAAAATTCAGTTTTGCCTTCTTGGATTAATTGGTTTTTTGCATTTATCATTTTAGCATCTATGTTTATTGGAAATATTTTTGCTTATTCTCAAAGTAGTGTGAAGCGCATTCTTGCTTTTTCTAGTGTTGTACAATCTGGATTTATTTTAATGGGTATTATCAATTTAGATGCAAATAATTCATGGTCGTTAATTTATTATCTCACAGCTTATGCATTGGCTTCAATTGTGACTTTTATAGTAGTGTATTTTGTTGAAGAGCAAGCAGGAAGTGATCATTTGGATTCATTTGCAGGACTATCTAAGAGTAATCCTGTTCTTGCTGTAGTGATGTCGATAGCCTTGATCTCTTTAGCAGGTGTGCCACTTACTGCGGGGTTTATGTCAAAGCTTTATGTATTACGCAATATTAATTCAATAGGATTTACAGCATTGATGGTTATTGCATTAGTGTTGGCCGCAGTTTCATTTTATTATTATTTTAAAATCATCAATGCAATGTTTTCACCATCAGGAGATAGAAGATGGAGCGTTCATTTTTCATACAGTGCAGTTTTAGTGTTCATAACTATCGCAATTATTTTTCTCGGTGTAATGCCTGGAGTGCTTCATGGATTTCTAGGATAATTATAAGAAAGGTCTAGAAAAGAGACTTGTTTTTTTCATAAAAGCGAAATTTATTTTTTGTTTCCAATTTAAATTTCTAGTTGCTTTTGGATTTTCAGTAGTAAAAATTGGTTTGCAGTTTAGTATTCTTTGATCAAGTATTTTTGTGAGTTTTGTAGTAAAAGTGGAGTCTTCAATGACTATAATAGTTTCTGAATTTAAACTGTAAGACAGTTGATCTAAATTATAAGTTCCGATTACTGATATTTTATCATCTATGACCATTGTTTTTGAGTGCAATGTATTTGGACCTTCATATTCATAAACCCTAACTCCCCATTTCAAATATTTTTTTCTATCCTTATCAAAAACTGCTGCTGCAAGTAATACATCTGTCGCAAAAGCAGCGTTGCTCACGATTCTGATCTTTGTTCCTTTTTGTGCAGAGGATCTCAGTGCGCGTCTCATCATTCGAGGAGGTGCGGTGTAAGGAGATTCTATTTTAATTGTTTTATCAGCTTCATAAATTAATGATAGAATTTTATTTGTAACAAAACGAGTACGAGGAAGAAAGTGATAGTAATCTCTAATAAAAGAGATTTCCTGTATTTCAGTACATTGATTGGTCCAGTATTCTATATTATTAGTTTTTTCATTTTTTATAATGGTATTTATTTTGTCATTGATTATTTTTCTTTTTTTAGCATTTTTGTTTTTATATTTATTATTTAAAAAACTAGTGAAAGGAGCGTTCCAGATATGATTGAAATAATCTGTCGTTTCAGAGGCTATAGGGCCTTCAACAAATATCTCCAAATCAGTGAATCTTTTCTTACTAGCATAAAGTGAGGAATAGTAATTATTTGTAATGTTCCTTCCTCCCGTGATAAAATATTTATTATCAACTATTAATAATTTATCATGCAGAGAGGTTAAGTTTTTAAACATTTTACTCCATCGGAATTGATTGAAATATTCTACCACAATATTTTCACTACAGAGATTTTCAAGTAGTGGTTTACTTAATTTTGATGCCATACTTTCAATCATTATTTTTACAGTGTGTTTCTGCAATGGATTTATTTTATTTATAACAAAGTTAATTAATAATTTTGAATTAGAACCATCCTAATTATTTCATTCATTGTTCCAACAATATTTCGAGCTTTTATTTTATTTCTTCAGCATTCAGCAATTGGAACATGAGTCTATTCAAATCAGTTCTATTTAATTTGAGAATACCTTTGATTTCTATTTTTTCTGAAGTGAAATTAATTCCGTTTGTAGAAAATACTTCAATTACTGTTTCCGGCCCAGCACCTCCACAAAAGAAACAACTTTTATAAGGAAATGCAGAGAATACAAATTCCTTTTGTGATTTGTATCCATCTGTTGGGATAATATATCCTCTGATAGTGATTTGTTTTCCTTCATAGCTTTGTAGTTCTTTGCTGAATAATGGATAGTCTAGCTCAAAACCCAAAGATTCATCTTTGATTTTTTGATAGCTTACTTGACTCATCACTTGCCACATTGATTGAGCAGTTATATCAGGTGAATTCCAGACAAATAGTAAAAAGTAAACAAATATAATTTTTGGCATATTCAATTCAAACTGACAAAACACTCAGTTTTACAACTTGTTTAAAGGTTTGCATTAGCAACGAATATTAATAGAACATATATTTTAAATAAAATTTATGTAAATTTGCAAATAAGCTTATTGAAACTAATCACTTATGAAAAGATTAATCGTGTTCGTTTCTTTTATCTTTCTATATCCTTTTTTTTCATGGGGTCAATCTGTCATCGAGATTCGCTATGGGCTAAATCGAGCAATCTGGAGATTAGATGATCGAATCTTTGAGGATTTTACCTATACATTAGATAGACGGATAGCAAGTATTGGTATAAATATTCCTATACATAAAATGTTTTCTTTACAGCCAGAACTTGGCTATGTGCAGAAAGGGAATAAATTGATTTTACGCGATACTTCTGGAACTTATACTTATACTGAAAAATTAAATTTTATTGAACTGCCTGTTTTGTTAAAATTTAATTTCAAATATGAACGATTTACATTTTATATAAGTGCAGGTCCAAATATTGCATTCGCTTTAAATGGAAAGAGCGATTATCTCGAGCAAACATCAACTTCTTCGTTTAGCCAAGAAGATAAAATAGATTTTAGTGCTAAGGAGTTTAAGAAATCCGATTTTGGAATTATACTTGGAACAGGAGCCAGTGTCCCTATTTGGAAATTGAGGCTTGGTGTAGATATCAGATATTCATATGCATTGACTGAGGTTTTGGATGAGAACTCTATTTATCCATTTAAAGCTTTTAGTAAAGGGATTCAACTTTGTGGCTTAATTGGGATTCCACTTTCATGGGATTGAGTAGTTTACTGGAGTTTACAGAACATGGAATATATGTTCCGAGGGGAGATTTTTATATCGACCCCAATAAAAAAGTGAAGCATGCCGTGATCACACATGCTCACTCTGATCATGCGATTTCTGGTCATCAAAATTATTTGTGTACTCATCTATCTAAACCAATATTAAAGCTGCGTCTTGGATCTAAAATAAAGATTCAGTCATTGGATTATGCAGAGAGTTTGAATATTAATGGTGTTAAAGTGAGTTTTCATCCCGCAGGTCACATTCCAGGATCTGCGCAAGTACGCTTGGAGTATAAAGGGAATATTGTAGTCATTTCTGGTGATTATAAATTGGAGAATGATGGATTAGCTGATCCATTTGAGATCATCAAATGCCATGAGTATGTGACCGAATCTACATTTGCATTGCCTGTTTATCAATGGCAAAAGCAAGACATAATCTATAAAGAAATTTATGATTGGTGGCAGTACAATCAATCACAAAAAAAAGCATCTATAATCAATTCCTATCCTCTTGGAAAGTCGCAACGATTAATTCATGCAATGCATCAGTATTCTTCAAATATCTCCTGTCATTCATCAATAGAGGCAACCAATCAGTCTTACCGCAGCATTGATGTACCTATTCCCACATTAATTGATATTATGGATATTCCAAAGCGTGATGCACACAAATATTTGATTCTAACACCAACTATAATATCACAAGCTTATTGGATGCAGAATTTTCCAGGTTTTGAAATAGCAGAGGCATCTGGTTGGATGGCAACAAAAAATAGAAGACATAAAAGTAGTTCCAATAGACAGTTTACTTTATCAGACCATGCTGATTGGAATGCTTTGAACACTACAATAAATGCTACTGGAGCAGAGAAAGTTTTTGTCACCCATGGCTTTTGTTTTGAATTTTCTGAGTACCTCAAAGAGAAGGGTATACAAGCATATAATTTAGATTCAATTTTGAAATCAAATAAAAGTATTGCAGATTGAGATTGGCATTATTGATAAGATTGCTCGAAGAATCAAATAACAAGGAAGAAAAGATTTCCCAGCTTGCTCAATATTTTATAAATGTTTCCGATGAATTATTTTTTGAATCGCTTCTACTTCTTCGGGGAAATCGTCCCAAAAAAATTATAAGTACTGAAACTTTATTGGATTGGACTCGAGAGCAGAATTCAGTACCGCAATGGTTGTTCGAGAGATCGATCGAAGAATGCAATGATACACATGACGCTATTAATTTATTATTGGAACAGCATGAAGGAGAACACGAATTAAATTTTATTGAATTTAAATTACAGCTCCAATCAATTCCTTTGCATTTGGATGAAGTAAAAAAATATGTCTTAAATCAATGGAAGATTTTAAAAGTAAATCCAGATCGATATTTTTTTAATAAACTAATCTCAGGCAGCCTAAGAGTTCATATTGATGATGTGTTATTATTTCAAGCAATGGCCATTGCTTTGAAGACGACCAAGCAAAAAATTTCTTTATGTTTTAGTTTGATGGATCCTTTAAAATTCTTGCATCCAAGAAAGCTTTTGAAAAGTAAAATATTTCTCGAGAAATTTGCAATATATTCCATAAGGAATCATAAGAACTATGTAGAAATAAATCAACATCAACTTCAAGATCTAAATTTTCCAGTTTTTGTCTCGCCCATTTGGATTGGAGTTCGAATTCAGATTATTAAGCATAAATCTGAGTTATTTGTCTGGGATTTGGAAAAGCAAATCTTGATTTTCTTGGACAGTGAAAAACAAAATTATTTACAAAGTTTGGAGTTTGATTTTGTTGTTGAAGCAACAATTATTTCATTAAATAAATTGCTCAAAGATAGTCAAGAATCAAACCAAGAAATGCTCATCCTTGAAGACCTTCTGGAATGGAATCATTTAGAGATAGCTTCTTTTTCGGAAAGACTAAAATGTTTTGAATTTTTAAATTTGAACTCAAAACAGGATTTGAATATTTACATCAATGATGTTTCCGAATATCATGACCCTAATATTATTAAATCTAGATTTCATACTTTAGAGTTTAATAAACATAAGGGTTTAAATCTATATAATTCAATTGGTTTATTTAAAATTCAAGCAGAATATAAAAAAGCAAAATTGATTTTAATTTATGCACAGAAGTTAAATCAAAGTAATTCATCCTATTACGATCAATATACTTTAGCCTGTAGAAGTGGAACAACATTGGTGCCAGTGTCTAAAGTGGATTCCAATTTTGAATTTGAAACATTACTTGAAGTACACAATTTTATTGTGAACAATACAGTAGAACGATTTGGTCCAGTACGAAGTGTCAGCCCTCAATTAGTTTTCGAAATTCAATATTCAAGAATAGAGGAATCCAAAAGACATAAAGCAGGAATCGTTTTAAAAGATGTTAGTCTGCTGCAATTTTGCCTGGATGAATCAATAGATGTTATTTCAGCTTTATCAGAATTAAAGCAAGGGTTGAAATGATGTCGATTTAGGGCAAAAAAAAACCCGAAACAAAAGTTTCGGGTACAGTTTTCAATTGTTTATTTTAAAATTATTCTCCTACCACTTCAAAGGCTACATTTACAGAAACCTCCTTGTGGAAATCGATTACAGCTGTATATTCCCCTACATTTTTAACTTCTTCAGGGATACTAATTTTCTTTCTCTCTACTTCTAGATTGCATTGTTCTTTCAATGCTTGAGCGATTTGAACATTGGTTACTGATCCAAAGATTTTTCCACTGGTACCAGTTTTTGCACCAATCTTAAGTGTAACACCTTTAACTTGATCAGCCATTGCTTTATACTCGTTTACTTTTTTGTTTTCACGAGCATCTTCTTGTTTCTTCAATTCTGCAAGCATCTTTCTGTTGCCTTCATTAGCCAACAAAGCAACACCTTGAGGAATTAAAAAATTGCGACCATATCCAGAGCGAACTTTAACTAGCTCATGCTTGTCACCCAATTTTTCTATATCTTTTAATAATATAATTTCCATGATTTTTCAGAATTTAAAAATTACTTAAGAAGATCTGTTACGAAAGGCAATATCGCGAGATGTCTCGCTCTCTTTACTGCAGATGCTACACGTCTTTGGAATTTTAATGAATTTCCTGTAAGACGTCTAGGCAATAATTTACCTTGCTCATTTACGAATTGGATTAAGAAGTTTTCATCTTTATAATCCACATGCTTTAAACCAAATTTTTTAAAGCGACAATATTTTTTCTTTTGTGAGCCAATGTTTGGATTGGCTAAGAATTTAATTTCGTCTTGCGTTGCCATTTTTTTAAATTTTTAATGTGATAAATTATTATTCTTCTGAATCATCAAGAATGATAGGAATAGCTACAGGTGCTGCAACTGCTGGAGTTGCCGCTGGAGCTGCGTGATGCGCATTAGAATTGTAAGCACCATAAGGAATTTCTTTTACCTTTTCCTTCTTCACTTTCTTTCCGATTTTTCCATTTCTCTTATCATCATTGTACTTGACGGCAAATTTGTCAAGACTTACAGTAAGGAAGCGCATGATGCGCTCGTCGCGTTTAAGTGCCAGTTCTACTTTTGAGATCATGTTTCCAGTCTCTGCAGCAAACTCGATTGAATAATACACGCCCGTAGAGCGTTTGTTTATGGGATATGCTAGTTGACGCAATCCCATCTCATCTACATGTACTATTGATCCACCTTCGTTGGTAATCATTTCCTTGTAGGTTTGAGCTGTCGATTTGACTTCATCGCCCGACAGTACCGGATCAACGATGAAGGTAATTTCATAATGACGCATGAATTTAATTTGTTTTTAAAAAAGGTTGCAAAGATAGCTCTGGGAGTGCAATTTTCCAAACATTTAGCACAATTCCCTGTCAATCAAGCGTTAACATACTTTATATTCATTTTAAATTTATTTGTAATCCGCTTATTATAAATTACTTAGATCGATTATAAACTATTTGATTTCAATCCTAATTTATAGGCAAAATGGAATAATAACAGACAGATCACTACACTGATGAATATGTAAAGTCCCAGAAATAGGTAATTTTGAGTTTTGGCATAGTGAAAATTTTCAGCGGTAAAACTTGAGAACGTTGATAGACCACCACAGAATCCTATGATTAGAAAATGAGTGATTATTTTTTCATTTGGAAAAACTTCGAATCGAGCTGCCTCATAAGCCAAAATAAATGAACTCAATGCATTCACAAATAATGTGGACAATGGAATATTGGAGAATACTCCAGAGAAAGTAAATAAACTCAAACTATATCGGAGTACACATGCAATACCTCCACCTAAAAATATATATAAAAAATTCATGGTGTGAGAAGAATATTTTTTGAAAGATTCCTTTGATTTATAAGATATAAAACGCCATTGAGAATGAGTCCTATCAATAATAAAACCCATAGCAGAAATAAGTTTCCTAAGGATTGAAATTTAATGCAAATCAAGATAACAAATAAATTGATTATGATTAAAACAAAAGTCGCCTGAAGATGCGTAAGTCCACTGTCCACAATGATGTGATGGACATGAAGGCGATCTGGTGAAAGAGGAGATTTGCCCTTTAAGATCCTTAGAATAAATACTCGAAGTGTATCGAACAATGCGATAAATAAAACCCCAATAGCCACTGCAGGGGCAGCTGTAACTTTATACGCTTCCAATGAAAGTGATTTGTGCATCTCAATAAATTGAAGCGTCAAAATTGCACATGTGATGCCTACTAATAGCGATCCAGTATCGCCCATAAATATCTTGGCTGGTGTGACATTGTATTTTAGAAATGCAACTAATGCTCCTATTAAAGCAAAAGCAATGATTGCTAAGACAATTTGTTCTGTCATTAAAAACCAAAATCCAAATGTAAATGAAATTAATATTCCGACACTTGCACTGAGTCCATTGATTCCATCTATAAGATTAATTGAATTGATGATGACTAAAATTGTAAACATAGATAATACAATACTTACCCAATAAGGTAATGTTTCAATATTTAGTATGCCATAAAAACTTGTAATTCTAATATTGGCTTTAAATACGAGAATGGCACAGGCAAATAATTGTCCAGCCATTTTTTTTACAGGTGGCATTGGTACGATGTCATCTTTTGCACCTATAAGAAAGATAATGATATAGGCACATAAAATATATTGAAGATTTCCAAATACTTGAAATGGTGTCCACAGAACAATTGAGAATACAACTCCAGCAAAAATGGCAATACCCCCTAGAGTAGGAATACTCACATGGTGAGATCTTCTCTCTCCAGGTTCATCCATGAGTCGTTTTACCTTTGCAATATTGATGATAGAAGGAATAGCTACAAAAGTTAGCGTGAAAGAAGTAATAAAACAAAGGATTACATAATACATGAGTCACTTTGATATTTCTTTGCAAAGATAGTTCAAAGTAAGATTTTTATATGAAATTTCTGTTTTGAACAAATAAACATAGATTGATGGTCTTATAAAATTTTGTGATTGACTATTTAATTTTCGCATTATTTTTTTCAAAGGCTTAAATATTAAACTAGAAAAAATTTCTCTCGCATCATTGAGTAAGTCATGTTTTTTTTCTAAACCCCGATTCATTTTTTTCCATTAAATTTGCCTCATAATGGATTCTTTAAAAGACAAAATAGATCTTAAAAATTTACCTTCACATATTGCAGTCATTATGGATGGTAATGGAAGATGGGCAAAGCAAAGTGGAATGCCTAGACTATTCGGACATAAAAATGGCGTGACCGCAGTTCGTGAAATCACAGAAACCTGTGCTGAATTAGGCGTTCAATATTTAACTCTATATTCATTTTCTACAGAAAACTGGAATCGTCCCTCGCTCGAAGTTCAAGGATTGATGATGCTTTTAGTCGAGACAGTCCATTCAGAATTAAAGACCCTTCAGAATAATAATATCCGTTTGATGGCTATAGGTGATCTCAGTAAATTACCCCAAAAAACGCAAGAAGCCCTGCTTGATGCTATTGCGCTTACAAGACACAATACACGGATGACTTTGGTTTTAGCGCTGAATTATAGTGCTAGATGGGAGATCCTCCATGCAGTCAATCATATCATAAATGACACTAAACTAGGTTTGATATCTTCTGAAATTAATGAAAACCAGTTCGTTAAGTATTTGACCACGGCAGATATTCCAGACCCTGAATTGCTGATACGGACAAGTGGTGAATACAGGATTTCCAATTTCCTTTTATATCAACTAGCCTATACTGACCTTCACTTTACACCAGTTCTGTGGCCAGATTTTAGGAAAAACCATCTCTATGAGGCTGTCATTGATTTCCAATCGAGAGAAAGACGATTTGGCAAAACTTCAGAACAAGTTTCTACTTCAAAATAAAACTGTACATTTGCAACTTATAATTTTTTTTTAGAAATATCGTTTTCTCAATGCCACAAGAAATAAAAGAGAAGATAATCTAATAAAAAAGCAGAATTAACTACAAAAGCAATGATCTATAGCATCAATCTTAGAAAGTTTTATGGTATCCTTATTCTTTTGATATTGGGGTTCCAAGGACGTTCACAGTCTCAATTTATTGATTTGAGCAGCCCTAAAGTGCTGGAAATCGGCTCAATAATCGTGTCTGGTAATCAATTTAGTGATGAAAAAGCCATAATTTCAATCTCAGGGCTTCGCATAGGCCAAAAACTTAATATTCCAGGTCCAGAAACCCAAAGTGCAATAAAATCTCTTTACAAACAAAGACTTTTCTCCAATGTAGAAATACTTTTGGTAAAGGAAATAGATAAAGTAGCAAGCATTGAGATACAAGTAAAGGAAAAACCGAGATACTCAAAACATACTTTTAAAGGCGTAAAGAAATCTTCACATGATGATCTTAATGACATCGTCAATGCTCAATTGATTAAAAACAGTGTCATCTCTGAGGATATCAAACAGAATGTTGAGAATACTGTTAAGAAATACTATTTGGAAAAAGGGTATTTGGATGCAAAAGTCAATGTCTTAGAATTTCCAGACGAGAAAAAAGATAATAGTGTCAGATTGGTAATCGACATTAATAAAGGTAAAAGAGTAAAAATTCAAAACATTACCTTTGATGGAAATGAGCATGCTTCATCATATAAGTTGAGAAAAAAGCTAGATAAGACAAAGCGAATATGGCAAATATTTTCAAAGTCAAAACTTCAAGAAAGTCTTTACGAAGCAGATAAAGAAAACCTTATCAATTACTACCATAAAATCGGCTTTCGTGATGCCAAAATCGTTAGCGATTCCATTTGGAGAAGTTCTGCACGGAGACTTAAAATTCATATGAATATTGACGAAGGCAAAAGATATTATCATAGAAATATTGCCATTAAAGGGAATTCTCTATATAAATCAGAATATATAAAAACCGTCCTAGGCATTGAAAAAGGTGATGTATATAATCCTGAATTATTGCAGAAAAGATTGAGTTTTAGTCAAGATGGAAGAGATGTCAGTAGCTTATATATGGATGAAGGCTATCTATTCTTTCGTGCTGAACCAGTTGAAATAGGTATCGAAGGGGATTCAATAGATCTTGAGATTCGCATAGTGGAAGGCCCTCAGGCTACTATAGATAAAGTGGTCATTAAAGGAAATGACAGGACTAATGAGCATGTCGTAAGACGAGAATTGAGGACTCGACCTGGCCAAAAATTCAGTCGTTCCGATATCATTAGGTCACAGAGAGCTATTGTTGGTTTGGGTTATTTTAACCCTGAAGCACTGGGGATTAATAATCCAGTGAATCAAAGAAGAGGGACAGTAGATATAGAATACACAGTTGAAGAAAAACCATCAGACCAGTTGGAATTATCAGCAGGTTGGAGTGCATTTGGACTTTTAGGAACTCTAGGAGTGGTATTTAATAATTTTTCTACAAGAAATATCCTCAAGAAATCTGCTTGGAGTCCTTTGCCACAAGGAGATGGTCAAAAATTGTCACTTAGGGCTCAGACTAATGGAAAATATTACCAATCCTATAATTTTTCATTTACAGAACCTTGGTTAGGTGGAAAGAAGCCAAATTCTTTGACTCTTGCCGGGGTTTATTCATTGATCAATCAGGAATTATCTGGATATGGTAAATTTAGCATACTTCGTTTTAGTGGAGCGCTTGGATCGCAACTTCGCAAACCTGATGATAACTTTGTAATAAGCACAGGAATAAATTTGGAGCGAATTAGATTAGACAATTATATAGGTTTTTATAGCCCTAAAGGGGAAGCTGTAAACAATGGCGATTTTTATAATATTTCTTTGAGACAGACTATAGCAAGAAGTACTGTAAATGAACCCCTTTTTCCTCGAAGTGGAAACAAATTGAGTTTAACATTACAGCTTACTCCGCCATATTCATTGTTTAGAAAAAATTGGGAGCCTGGAGATGCGGCTGTTCAAGATCGATATCGATGGGTAGAATATCATAAGTGGAGAATTGATGGCGATTGGTTCTTTAATCCATTTGACAAGTTGGTTTTTGCATTTAATGCTAAAATAGGTTTCCTTGGATATTACAATAAAAAAATTGGAGCTCCTCCATTTGAAAGATCACAATTGGGAGGTGATGGGTTGAACAATCAATCCTTCTCGTTGACAGGAAGAGATATTATTTCAATGAGAGGCTATGAGCCAAGAGAGATTGTAGCTTCTACTTCAGAAGAATTAGGTAATGGTGTACCACTTGATGCTACTGTATTCAATAAGTATACTTTGGAGATGAGATATCCATTATCACTCAATCCAAGTGCAACGATTTATGCTTTAGTCTTTGCTCAAGGTGGCAATGCTTGGTTCCAATTTAAAGATTTCAATCCATTTGATCTCAAAAGATCTGCAGGGGTTGGTGTCCGTGTATTTTTACCAATGTTTGGATTATTGGGATTCAATTATGGAATAGGTTTTGATAAGCCTTGGCTTACTGAAAGAAATGCAGGTTGGAAAGAATATGCTAAGTTTAATCTCATTTTGGGATTTGAACCTGAATAATTTTCAATGCTCAGAATGAAAGCTATTCTTATAGGAATAGCCTATGTCTCGATTGCCTCTTCAATGGCATTTGGACAGAAATCTATTCAATCTATCCCAAATTATTTCAAGTCTGACACTTGTTATACTTTTGATATCTTGACTCACAATAATGATGAGGTCTTGCAAAAATTGATACAAACACTAGCAACACCTAAACAATCTTTAGCTGGACAGATTGTTTGGGAAAATATATCGATACCATATATTGGCAAAAATCTTAAAATAATTTTAAAAGATGGGGCATTTATCATAGATAAAGAGAATGCCTATTTTACTCCTTTTCAAGATGAAAATTCCAAAGCGGTTTTTTTAAAGCAAAGTGCGGCTTCTAGTTATAGAAAAACAGAAATTCTAGTTTTTCAAAATGAAAAAAATGGAATTACAAGCAGTGCTCTTGAGGGTCGAATAGTTAAATTTCTTGAAAATATTATTGAGTGAGACAATTTAAAACAATAAATGACGCGTAATCAATATATTATAAGTAATAATACACAATTTCACGCTTCTTAAAAAACTTGTAAACTTTCGGTTAATAAGGCAAATAGTTTTTAAAATTACTTATCTACACCTATCTTTGCGGCGAAATTATAACAAAATTTAATTTTAAGAATCTATGGCAAATATTGGTCGCGTAAGTCAAATCATCGGTCCAGTTGTGGACGTATCATTCGCAGGAGAAGGGGCGGTTTTACCTGAAATCTTAAATGCCCTTTTGATAAAAAGAGAAGGCAAAGATGATCTTATCCTTGAAGTACAACAACATTTAGGAGAAGATAGCATTCGAGCAATCGCTATGGACTCAACAGATGGACTTACTAGAGGGGCCGAAGTATATGATATGAATGAGACGATTTCCATGCCAGTTGGAGACGAGATAAAAGGTCGACTTTTCAACGTCGTAGGTCAAGCTATAGATGGATTGGGAGAAGTGAGCAGAAAGCATACCTATTCTATTCACAATAAACCACCTATTTATGAGGATTTATCCACAGAAACCGAGGTATTGTTTACAGGTATCAAAGTAATTGACCTAATTGAGCCATATTCAAAAGGGGGAAAAATCGGACTTTTTGGAGGTGCTGGAGTTGGAAAAACAGTATTGATCCAAGAGTTGATCAACAATATCGCAAAAGGATACGGAGGTTTGTCAGTATTTGCAGGTGTAGGAGAGCGTACTCGTGAAGGAAATGACCTTTTAAGAGAGATGATTGAAGCAGGTATCATTAAATATGGTGATAAATTCAAGCACTCTATGGAAGAAGGGGGTTGGGATTTGAATGCTGTGGACAAAAAAGATCTATTGGACTCAAAAGCAACTTTCATCTTTGGACAGATGAACGAGCCACCTGGAGCAAGAGCTAGAGTTGCACTTTCAGGATTGACTGTAGCAGAGTATTTCCGCGATGGAGATATGAATGACCCAGCAGGAGGAAAAGATATCTTATTCTTTATCGATAATATCTTCAGATTTACACAAGCAGGTTCTGAAGTATCTGCCCTTTTAGGACGTATGCCTTCAGCTGTTGGATATCAGCCTACTTTGGCGACAGAGATGGGATTGATGCAAGAGCGTATCACTTCAACAAAAAGAGGATCTATCACTTCAGTACAAGCAGTTTATGTACCTGCTGATGACTTGACCGATCCAGCTCCAGCGACTACATTTGCGCATTTGGATGCTACGACGGTATTGAGTAGAAAAATTGCTGCATTGGGTATCTATCCAGCAGTGGATCCTTTGGATTCTACTTCTAGGATTCTTGATCCATTGATCATCGGTGAATTACATTACAATACAGCACAGCGTGTTAAAAATATATTGCAGAGATATAATGAATTATTGGATATCATCGCTATCCTAGGTATGGAAGAGTTATCTGAAGAAGATAAATTAGTCGTACATAGAGCGAGACGTGTTCAGAGATTTTTGTCTCAGCCATTCCACGTAGCGGAGCAATTTACAGGTATAAAAGGAGTACTCGTACCTATCGAGGAAACGATTAGAGGATTCAACATGATCATGAATGGTGAAGTGGATGAATATCCTGAAGCAGCGTTTAACTTGGTCGGAAGTATTGATGATGCTATTGCAAAAGGAAAGAAATTACTTGCAGAATCTAATGCTTAATTTTGCTTAATAATTTTGTAAAGCTTAAAAAATGAAAGTAACAATCCTTACTCCAGTATCTCAATTGTTTGAAGGCGAAGCCAAGTCTGTCAAGGCTCCTGGGATTGATGGAGGACTAGAGATATTGGATCGTCACGCACCAATTATTTCCGCACTAGGCAAAGGAACTGTTTCTATTACGGATGCCAAAGGTCAAAAACACAAATTTGATATAAAGAAAGGCTTCCTAGAGGTCATTCAAAATGAAGTGAGTGTTTTAGTAAGGGTGTAGGATTCAAAAATAATTGAATTTACTCTAATAAGATTAAGAGCACCATTTGGTGATTTTTTTGATTCAGGCTAGAAATAAAATTTTAGTTGGTGTTTGTCCTAATTGGTTTGAGTAAAATTTTAAAACAAAGTATTTTCTGGCTTTTGAATTTTTATTAGTTCTTCATCGTTATTTGCGACACTATTTACTTTTGACGAAACTGGGTAAGCACTCATGAGTTCTGAGGGATAAGGCTTAATCATGGACATAGCAGTTTCTATATTCATATCGAGATCAATCCATTGTTTTTCTTCAGACTGATGAAGTATGGCAGGCATACGATCATGAAGTTCTTTCATCATTGTATTCGACTCCAAAGTGATTATAGAAAATGAATAGATTACTTGACCATTATGGTCTTTCCATGTATCATAAATACCAGCTAAACTATAGACTTCACCATTTTGTACGACGATTCGAAATGGTTTTTTATCCTTATTTGAGATTATTTTCCATTCATAGAATCCATCTATGGGGACAAGACATCTCCGATATTGTAGAGCAGATTTGAACATGGGCTTTTCGAGAAGTGTCTCGACTCGAGCATTGATCATTTTAGGACCAATTTTAGCGTCTTTAGCCCAGCTGGGAATGAGACCCCATTTCATATATTTGAAATGATCAGTGTCCTCGGAAGAAAGGATGGGGTGAAAATGAGTTGGAGCGATATTGAAACTTGGTAAGGGTCGATATCGCTCCAAATCTTCTGTATAAAATGCTGCCTGAAATCGCTCCTCTAATTCTTTTTCTGTTTTAGTCAAAGAAGCTCTTCCACACATATCTAAATATGTCTTAGTTTGATTTAATAAAAGCTTCTACGCCTTTAGCTTTTAGAGTTTTTACCACTCTATCTGCTTCCGCTCTTGTATTATATTTTCCAGTCACCGCACGGTAATATTCATCGCTATTGAATGATTTCTTTACCGCTGTCTTGTATCCCATTTTCTTTAATTTAGATACTTGCTTATCTGCCAATGTAGGCATAATATATGATCCTGCGACAACATAGAAATTTCCAGTTTTTTCGTTGGCTTTAACAGTATTTTTTGCTGTTGTTTTTACAGCTGCCTTTGAACTCGTAGATGAGTTCGATTTAGCCGAGCTAGTTGCAGTTTTTGCTGTGACGGTATTTGCTTTGGCAGTGGTGTTGCTTGATTTTGCAGCAACAGTAGCATGGTTAGTATTGCTGGTTGAAGATTTGGGCAATGTAACCTCGATATTATTTGAAACCGCTTGAGATAATGGCTTGTCCAAGTTCGAAGAAGGAGGCAAGTTCTCTGGCTTTTGATTCATGTTAGCTGATGAATTTATTTCTTCTGGTTTGCCTACATTGCTAGCTACCTGGCCAGTTAGATCAAAAATCATGCTGTCCTCTGAAGAAAAGTTACCGCTATTTGGATTCAAAGTATCCGCTAGAATTCTATCGATTTCGTCAATTTCAGTGAGGTCAGCTTCAGTTTCTGGCGTGTTAGATCTTTTATAAATCATCACAGATATTGCAACTACCAAAAGAACTAATAGGGAGTAAAGTAAAATTTTGATTAGATTCTTCATTTTTATAATATATTTTAGTGCAAATATACAACGATTTATAAATTATAAAAATTTATCATGTATAAAATGCTAAAAATATGTAAAATTTGAAATTATTTAAGCTTTATGCCGAAAAAGTAATTTTAATATTTGAAAAAATAGTTATCTTTCGATCAAATCCCGTAATAAATTCAATTTCATGATTGAAACTGAGATAATTTCTGCAATTCGAGCTGGTGGAAGGATTAGAGACCAGGCATTGGAGCAAATCTATACAAATGCAAAAGTAAAAAACCGAGCTAAAGCTATTTTAGTAAAGTATAATTGTTTTGACACTGATTTTAATGATATATATCAGGACGCTATCATATTATTGGATAAGAATGTGAGAAATGGACAGTTTGAGTCGCGCGGAAGTCTCGAAGCATATTTAATGTCTACATGTAAATTGCTGTGGTACAATGAATTAAGAAGAAAGAAGAAATTTGTTGATGAAGAAATATTAAAAAATTTAGAAAATACGGTAACAAATGAGGTCGATCAAACACAATATGATGAAGACCTCCTTAAACTCTTGGACTTGACCCTAAAAAAACTGGATGAGCGATGTAGGAAAGTTTTGGAAATGTGGAAACTTTCCTACTCGATGTCTGAAATTATGGAAACATTAGGAATAACTTCTTTGGGGATGACAAGAAAATTAAAATTTACATGCCTGAATAAGTTAACCGACTTAATTAAATGTTCTGGAATAAAACCTATAAAAAAAAGACATGGACAATTTTGAAAAAATAGAATCTTATCTGATGGATGAATTATCCAAAGAAGATCGAGTTAAGTTTGAACAAGAATTAAAATTGGATTTGCAGCTGCAATCAGATTTAGAAGATCATCTCCTAGCTAGAGATTTGATAGAAATAGATATAGCAACTAATCTCAAAGCTAAATTACAGGGCTTAGATCAACCAAAAAATACTAAAGTCAGAAAGTTTAATTTTAAAGTATGGACTATTGCTGCTTCATTACTGATTTGTATTAGTTCAGCATGGATTTATTTAGACAAGAATTATTCAAATGAAGCATTATTTGATAAAAATTTTCTAATAATAGAAAATCAAGTCAGGGGTAGCCAGCCCTCAAGTCCAGAGGAAAAATTGAATCTTCTCATTAAAGACTTGGAGAACGGTCAAGTCAATTCTGTTGGTGCATTTCAGAAATTTATTGATGAAAATGAAGATGTGGACAATGAGCAAAAAGCGAGTTGGTATTTGGCTTTAGCTTACCTTAAAGAAAATAATATCGGAAAAACGAAAGAAGTTTTGCAGAATATTATTTCAGAAAAAAATAATCCATTTAGCAATAAAGCAAGTATTTTGTTGAATGATTTAAATAATGTTTGGAGAAATGTCATAAACTAGTATGTCCAGTTAAAACTATGTTAAAATGAAGGAGTAAAAAATACATTCATTCCATGCAGCGTTTTATGTATAATTGACATATTAAATTTATAGATATCATGAAAAGATTATTCACATTTGTTTTGGCTGGAATAATTGGAGGACTAATAGTTGTCTTTTCTAATCATTTCTTAAATCAAAAAGCTCCTGAGAATACCATTCAAGAAAACTATTCTAAGCAGGTCAATGAAAATACCAGCCCTGTCGTCACAGGTCCTGATTTTTCGATGGCTGCTGAAAAAGCACTAGATGTTGTTGTGCAGATTAATGCACAAGAAAGTGAGAAGTTGGTCCAAGAGAAAAACCAACAATATAGTAATCCATTACAAGATCATCCCTTCTTTAGAGAATTTGATTTGAGAGGATTTGGATTTGGGTATGGGCATCAACAAAAGAAAGGTTCTGGTAGTGGCGTAATCATCTCTCCAGATGGCTACGTCGTAACGAATAACCACGTTGTAGAATTTGCAGATGAAATTGAAGTGATACTTAGAGATGGAAAAAAATATAATGCGAAAAAAGTAGGAACAGATCCAAGAACAGATTTAGCTGTATTAAAAATCGAGGGAACAAGTTTCCCAACATTACAAAATGCTAATTCAGACCAAATCAAAGTTGGTGAATGGGTCTTAGCTGTTGGAAATCCTTATGGCTATTTAACTTCAACAGTTACAGCTGGAATCGTAAGTGCAAAAGGAAGAGATTTAGATATCATAGGAAGCCAACAAGATGATGAGTTTTACAATCCTTACGAGAGAAGGAATACCTCTAGCCAAAAAGGAATTGAAGAATTCATTC
This sequence comes from Saprospiraceae bacterium, assembly GCA_016710585.1. Lineage (GTDB taxonomy): Bacteria > Bacteroidota > Bacteroidia > Chitinophagales > Saprospiraceae > Vicinibacter. Next base: position 301,038 of record JADJVN010000001.1, on the reverse strand, counting down.
AGACAGATGCTGCGGTGAATCCAGGAAATAGTGGAGGTGCGTTGGTTGATGCAAATGGAAGACTAGTAGGGATTAATAGTGCTATTGCTTCTAAGACAGGCTCATACTCAGGATATTCTTTTGCAATTCCAGTGAATTTAATGAATAAAGTAGTTCATGAACTTATGTCTACTGGAACGTTTGAACGAGGTCAATTAGGAATTCAGGTGTCGAATGTTGATGAAGAAAGTCAAAAAGTTCTTAAACTAAATGATACAAAGGGCGTTGTTATAGAATCTATGTTGGATAATAGCTCAGCAAAAAAAGCTGGACTTTTGCCCAATGATGTAATTATCGCAATCAATAATAAAGAAGTAAAGCATTTTCAAGATTTACAACATATCGTAGGTCTAACGAAGGTGGGCGAGACCTTGAATGTAAGAATTATACGGGACGGTGTGACGAAAGAAGTTCCAGTACGTATAGTAAAAGGTATATAAGATTTTTTAGTTAGCATTTTGTAGCTTTCTATAAAGTTGGTTTTTCGTTTTGTTTGAAGGTCCCGGCCAAATGCGGTCGGGATTTTTTTTTGAATAGATTTATTATGAATTTTTTTTTAAGAGAACAGAATTTTGAATTTTCCTTTATATGTACTAGATTTCAAATCGCCTAAAAAGCTAAAGTAATTCAAATTTTTTTCCAAACAGATCTCGCCTCAAGCATTAAAAAATATTTATCCACAATAATTTCAAGTAGATAGTTCACTTTGAAAAAGAAAAGTGTAAATTAATATACAAATCAAAAAGGTCTACATTCTTTGCTTATCTTTGAATATTCATTTGATTTAGCATGATGAATTTATTTAAAAGAATAGCCTACTATTTTGATGCCCTATTGGATTTGATGTATCCTACGGTATGTATTTCTTGTGAGAAAAAAATTGATGAACATACAGAGCTCTTTTGTTTGGAATGTCAGCATCAAGTAAGGATGACAGAACTGCATGAATCAATGGATAATGAGTTTACAGCTCATTTTCCAACTTTTGATAAACTCATCAGTGGATCTGCGATGTATTATTATATTAAAACTGGAAGAATACAAAAAGCACTAGAGTTATTGAAATACAAGAATCGTCCAGAGATCGGTACAAGATTGGGGCAGTATTATGGCAATTTTCTACATGCTTCAACAATCTATGCAGATGTGGAATATATAATTCCTGTTCCACTACACACTAAGAGAAAAGCACAGAGAGGATATAATCAAAGCGAAGTTTTTGCCAATGGCTTGGCTGAAACTATGAAAGCACAAGTGCGTAGTGATATAATTTTTAGACGTAAAGAAACACAAAGTCAAACTGAAAAAAATCGAGCAGATAGAATTGCTAATATGAAAGCAATATTTTATTGTAAATCAAATTTAGATTTAAATCATCGAAAAGTATTGCTGGTAGATGACATCCTTACGACTGGCGCGACCCTTCAATCCTGCGCTGAAACATTGGTACTGCGGTATCCTCATATTAAACTCTATATGGCAACTATTGCAATGGGAAATTGAGCAGATCTGGACTTAAATTATTCGTTTTTATACGTAAAAAAACGGCTAGACTAGTTATTTTATTGAATAATTGGTAACGTTTTTAAAGTTCTAAACACAGCAATATTATTCATTCCAGAAAATGAATAATTGATTTTGATTAGCAATAAAAAATTATTTCACGACAGTATGATAAAAAGTATTAAGAAAGCTTGTCAGATTTGTGGGTCTTCCTTTATAGGGAGATCAGATAAAAAATTTTGCTCAGACAATTGTAGAGCAGTATATCATCAAAGTAATAAGGATAAATCTTCAGAATTAATACTTGAAATAACAAAACAGCTCAAGGCGAATCGCAATATTCTTAAATCACTTAATCCTCAAGGGAAGGCAGTCGTAAATAAGAATAGTTTGGTTTCAAAGGGATTTGATTTTGGATATTACACCAATCTATTGCATACAAAATCTGGGAATACCTATCATTTCTGCTTTGATTATGGCTACATGTATGGAGATGATCAAAAAATAGTTTTAGTTAAAATGAATTCGTGATTGTTTTTTAATTGAATGCTAATGTGGGTATTAATTTCCACAAGTTTCAGGTTTGGTTTGTTGGATTTTTACAGAAATTTTTGAACCCATAGGAATTTTTGTATTAGTAGAAAAAGTTGGAGTTTGTTCTGCAACAAAAGCTGATTCTCGATCAAGTATCTCATCCAATTCATCCACATTTCCAAGTTCAAGACTCGATGTAGTCAACAAAAATTTAACTTCAGACAAGCTTTTACATCGCAGATCTGGTACTTCTACTTCACCACCATTTTTATTCGACACAATGAAGAATAAAGTATCTCCTCTAGCTATGGAGACATCATTTTTTTTGTTTTTTGCATCAACAATTAATTGATTTTTATAATAGACTTTCATGACATGTCCTTCGGGACCAGAATCATATTCATGACCGCTAATCTTTGAAACCAATTCAAAATTATTTTGTAATTCAGGAAGCATGTACTCTAATTTTTTTCCATATAAATCAGGAAGTGTAGATGACATTACAATATCTGCTTGATATCTTGTGGTGGTTACATAAATCGTACTACCTCTTTTAACTATAGATTTAGCAACAGGTACTTGAGAGATAATGATTCCTCCAGGCTTCCCTATGAGATGAATTGAGTCAGATACTTCGATCTCAAAACCCTTTGCAGCGGCATGTTTTTTAGCTTTGACAATATCAAGTCCTTCATATTTAGCCAAACTTATTTTTTGTCCATGATTGGTGTAAAAATTCAGAAAAAATGAATTTAAGATCCAAAGAATGGCAAAAAGAATTGCAATGCGAAGAAGAGTATATCGAAATATTCTACTTTTTAGGAAATCAAGTATTTCCAACCATTTAAATTTATTTTCAGTTTGGTTCATTTGTTGAGAATTCAATTATTTTATCAATAAAGTCATATGGTTTATACCCATTAATTGCTGTTTGATGAAAAATGCAGGTCGCAGGTGTCATTCCAGGCAACGAGTTGACTTCGATGATTATTGTTTCCACTTTTAGGTCAGGATAAATTCTTACAAAGGCATCAATTCTAGCATAGCCTTGAATGTTTAATATTTGAGCAACTTTAAGTAAATCAGCCTTGACCTTTTTAGAGATAATTTCAAATTCATCACTGTTTTTTCCAAAGCGAGCCGGTGTAATATTTTGCCCTTCACCTGCTAAAAATTTTTCTTCCAAACTCAATACTTCTCCACTGCTCAATGCTTCAGAAGGATTGAATATTTCATATGTAAAATTTCTTCTATCACCATGTGTTAAAAGTCCTCCAGTGATTTCTAGAAATTGTTCGCAATCATTTTTTGAAATTAATTCTTCAAGAAGGACTTCCTTCTTTCTTGGAAATTCTTCATTCCAATCCAAATTAAGTTTGCCTCGATCCAAATCAGAAATATAATCTGAATCTCTAAAAAGTAAATTTAAATAGGTATCTAATAATTCATCATTTGTGATACGTACCACGGCACTGCTACATCCATCATCCACTGGCTTTGCAATGAATGGAAATTTAAAATGCAATTTAACTTTTTCAATAAAAGATGCTTTGTTTTCGTCATATCTGGTTTTGTTCATCAATAATTGATCAGCTACGATGAAACCATTCGATTTAAGAATCTGGAGTGTATTAAATTTGTGGATGGTGATTGATGAAGATTCAGGTCCGCTTCCATTATATGGGATATTAAATCGATCTAATTCTTTCTGCAATGTTCCATCTTCTCCGGGCCTTCCATGCAATGCAATAAAAGCAAAATAATTATTTTCCTTTAAATAATCTAAACGAATCTCTTTGGGATGAAAACTATAATTCTGGCTGCCATATTTATCTAAGATCGAGCGACATTCTTCTCGAATTAAATTTATTGCAGGATGAATCGTGTCATGTTTAATTTTATCTCGGATATCATCAGCATTATCCTTGAGCATATAGTGAATCGGAATTTGAAATAATGTGAAATGATCGCTATTGCCAGAAAGAAATACGGGAATAGCATTGTATTTATTTGAACTTGAAAGTTTCTCAAAAATATTCCTCCCACTCTCCAATGAAATATGCCTTTCAAATGAATATCCTCCCATGATTACAGCAATGGATTTTTTGTGATCCATGACTTGTTTCAGTTCACTTAGTTTGATATCTAGATTCTGTAGTAATGGTTCAAGCCCTGAGAATTCTTTTTGATTTTGGATTCGTTCCCAAATTGAAATTCTAATTATATAACTCAAAAACTGAGAGGGATTTAATCCAATTTCAGCAGCTTGGTGAAAGAAGAATGAAGATGGCAACATTCCAGATGTAGTATTGGGATCATTGAGATAAATCGTGCCATCTGCTTTTATAAAACCGTCTATTCGTGCGTAGGTATTAAATTCAAAAAGTTCAAATAATCGAATGCTTTCCGTCCGGATCCTTTGCAAATCATTGTCATTAATTTCTATTGGTGTGACTTTACGCGATAGTCCGGGTAGATATTTTGATTTGTAATCGTAGAGTTGCTGTCCTTTGATGATTTCTGTTGGAGGAAGTGCGATAGCATTGCCTTTGTCGTTTCGTATGACAATGCAAGAAAACTCTCTGCCATCGATAAATGATTCAATAATAATTTTTGTCTCTGTAAGTTTGCCCTCTAAAAATAATTTTTCCTCCTTAGAGTTTTCTATAAATTGGTATAATTCGCTAGGTTTATATATCCAATGATTTCCAGTCTTCATTGGCAAACCTATTCCTTCACGTATATCGGATTGTTGTTGGATGAACTGAATTTTTTCATCTTCACTCTTTGCCTTCCATAGCATTAAGTCTAGAGTATAACAGAAAAAAGATTTGTGGACAGCTGCTTCAACATCAGTCAACATCGCATCTCTATTTAAAATAGAAACACCTATAGAAGAGCCTTGATTTGCTGGTCTAATTACACAAGGAAATCCTATTTCTTTTTCGATATGATCATATACATGAGCAATGCTTTGATTGAGCCATTCACTTCGAGTTAATACGATTACTTTAGGAACATCGAAACCTGATTGTTCCATTATCTTTTTTTGAAAACTTTTATCTATTCCTATTGCAGAGGCTAATATTCCACTACCCGTATAAGGAATTTTTAGATAATCTAGAATTCCTTGGATTTGACCATCTTCGCCAAAACTTCCATGCAGACATAAAAAATGCAAAATCGATGATTTGTTTGAGATCATTTAGTTCTCTTTTGATCCCAATTCGTTTTATCATCGCAGCAATTTCTTCGTCGGTTTCTAGCTTGAGACTTTCTGCATAAATCTGATAATTGGATTCTGTACTCGGAATAAATTCAACTGGTGGATAGAAATCTCTAATAGAACCTTTATAAATATACTTCCAGTCAAGTTCAATAAAATTTCCAAGACTATCTACAAAAATAGGTACAGCTGTGAAAATAGATTTATTGAGATTGTCATAAACTGTCCTTCCACCTGCAAATGAAATTTCTCTTTCTCTTGAAGATCCACCAAATAATATTCCTATGCGCATGACTTAATTAAGTCTGCAAAATTAGTTAATTTTTCTCACTAAATCTTGATAATGTTATAAGTTCAAGACTTACAACTTCTTATGCAAATACTATTTAATTTTTAATAATTCGTTTGATCAATGTCTTTCCTGAATCTAACTGAATTAAAGCGATGTAAACACCAGAACTTAACATTTTTGTATCGATAGTTTTATTGGTCGTATTCAAGTTATTAAAAACTGAAGTTCGAGCACCATCGATTCGTCTTATTTCAATATTTTGAATTGTTGAATTAGAAGAAATGACGATTTGATCATCAAAAGGATTTGGTATTATTGAAGTGGATGAATTGGATTCAGGTTTTATGTCGGTGACAAATTTTAATTCAAAATAGCCATGAGAATATTTACAAGAAGAACCATCATCAACAACACAAAAATAATTTCCTTCACCTAGACCATTAAATGATGATGATGTGCTGTTTCGTACGATAATGTCTCCATTCTCATTTATCAAAGTAAATGAATAAGGCAGAATACCTCCTTCAAAAACCAAATTGATTTGGCCATCTTTGCTAGTTGATGAAGTGGGTTGGATGATTTGTTTTGATACTAATCTTACACTGTCCCAAGTAACTGGAAAATTTATTTCCTGAGACGAAGTCAAGCATTTAAAACTATCAACTACGGAAATTAAAATTTTAGCAGATTTTGAATTATAATTCAGCAAAGTATCTTTAGTGATGAAGATTGAATCATGATTCACTATTAATAAATTTTCAGTCAAATTCGGCTTCACACGAATCAATACATCCAGACCATCGCTAGGACATTTTTTTTGAATTATAGTATCAATATTGAAAGTAGCTGAAGGCAATAATTCAATATTGCTAATGCATTGTTTAGAGTTTCCGCTTTGATCTGTTGCAATGTATGTATAGCTGTATTTACCGTAGGTACCTATAGGATCACCAATTTTTTGTGTTGCTGATAATATTGAAACTTGACTCACTTTACAATTGTCAAAAGTAATAGGGCTTGGAATTTTTTCATTGCAGTTCCATTTATTATAACTTACATTACAATCCAAAATTGGAGCAATACGATCTTCTATTTTTAAGTTAATAGAATCAGTTTTTTTATTTCCAGATTTGTCGCTTATTTCAAAAATAATTTTTTGCAATGCACTCAAATCATTACAATCGAATCTATTTCTAGATGTAACTATGTTGAAACTTGTATCACAATTATCAGATAACTTGGTAATGAAGTCCATTGGATTAATGATCGCTATTCCATTGCTATCTAAAATGATCGGCATTGAAGTTAAATTAAAGCTCGGAGAAATGGTATCTTTAGATTTTAATTCGACACTATACAATTTAACGCAGGAATTTGCATCAGTTATGGTGAAATTATATTTTCCCATCGGTAAGTTAATTGGATTCACTCCTACACCATTCCATGTAAAGTCATAAGGAGCCAAGCCTCCTGAAATATTCAAACTTATTTTCCCATCTTTTGAACTTGGACAGCTAGGGTGCGTGATGATAGAATTTATAGATAGTGAATCTGGTTCATTAATAAAGTAAGCTCCACTTAACTTACAGTTATTTGCATCAGTTATTGTAAAGCCATACATACCAGCTTTAAGATTTTGGATGGTATAAGAAGTCGCATTATTACTCCATTTAATTGATTTTGCTCCCGTACCGCCTGAACTTGCGATGCTTATTCTCCCAGTGCTTTTGCCATTACATGCTACATCCAATTTTTCTAATAGATCTACTTGAATTGATGGAGGATCGGTAAGTGTTGTTGTCAATTCTGCTGTAGCGCCATTATTGTCAGATACAGTTACAATATAATTTCCAGCACTTAGATTAGTTATACTTGCTGTATTGCCACCATTGCTCCAGCTATAAGCATAGGGTGCTGTACCACCAGTAGGATTCACAGTGATAGCACCATCATTTCCACCTGCGCAAGAAGGATTTTTTCTTTGCGTGACAGCAATATTTATTGAGACGCCCATTAAAGACCCACTTGTGCTGTTCAATACCATCAAATCATTATTATTTCCATTGGGAATATCTGCGATAATACTCGCAACATACATACTTACTGTGTTTCCACCTGCGGAAGCTGGGGCTTTCCATGTGACATTCCAGGACACAGATCCACCTCCTCCAAATGTTTTTGCAGTGGAATGTTTCCAATAGACCTTTGGTGAACCTGAAAGTGATCCTCCAGCACCGGGACTACTGAAAGTACCAGCATTGGCATTATTTCCATCTACAGCAACCAATTCAAATCCAGCCCTCTCAGCTGAAGTAGGCGGACTTGAAGTATTATATGTGGTAACGGTTATTGTATAGGATGCATTTGGAGTAATGACCCCTGGTAGACCAGTTATTGAGACTGAGCCTGCCAGTCCTCCCGTTGCTCCATTATGACAATTGGTACAAGTCCCTTCGCCCGGCGCACCTGTAACACCATTAGGTGGGTTACTAGAATAGGCTAGAAGAAAAATAGAGAAAATTAGCGCCAGTATCGACAGTTTTTGATTTGACATAGTAGAATTGATTGATTTTCAAATCAAAAGTAATACAATTTCTCAAATCAATAAAACCTATAAAAATTAATCTAAGCCTGAGCCGTTGGGGTATTAAATGACATTGGAGGGAACCCGTGAGGTTCATTGTCTATAACCACTCCAAACTGATTTTCAAATTTATTCACATTATCAGCCAATGCTTTGAGCAATCTTTTGGCGTGCTGAGGTGTGAGGACGATTCTAGACTTAACTTTTGCTTTAGGCACATTTGGCATTAATCTTACAAAATCAAGAACAAATTCTGAATGAGAATGAGAAATAATAGCCAGATTTGAATAAATACCATCTGCTATTTCTTCCGACAATTCAATATTGATCTGATTTTGATTATTGTTGTTATCTTGCATATTCAAATATTAGAATACAAATGTACTACAATATAAAATTATGCAAGAAAATTTATTAAAACCATCAAATATGGACAATGAATTCATGAATGTAAATAAAGAAATGTGGAATAGAAAAACACCAATACATGTTAAATCAAAATTTTATAATAATGAATTGTTTTTAAGTGGAAAAAATAGTTTGACTGCTATAGATTTACAGTATTTGCCTGATGTTAAGAACAAAAGATTGATACATCTTCAATGTCATTTTGGACAAGATACCTTATCCTTGGAAAGGATGGGAGCCAGTTGTGTAGGCATCGATTTTTCAGAAATTGCTATAGAACAAGCTAAAGAAATGACAAATGCTTTGAATCTGAAATCGAATTTTTATGTATCCAATGTTTATGATACATTAGAATTGAATTTGGGGAAATTTGATATTGTATTCACAAGTTATGGAGTATTGGCTTGGCTTCCAGACTTGGATAGATGGGCTAAAATTGTTTCAGGGCTTTTACAAGCAGGTGGTATTTTTTATATTGCAGAATTTCATCCAGTGTTGTATATGTTTGATTTTGATAAGCAAGTATTACAGTTTCCATATTTTAATGCTGGACTTGCATTTAAGGATGAGGAGCAGTCTACCTATACAGACCATAATCAAGTTTTTGAGACGGTTTCTTATTTTTGGCAACACAGCTTGGATGAGACATTGACGGCATTAATGGACAATGGGATGGAGATTCTTAGATTTAAAGAATTCGATTATTCCCCTTATAATTGTTTTCCACATATGAAGGAAATAGGACAATCAAGCTATCAATATGGCAAGCCGGAATTAAAGCTTCCTCATGTATTTCACATTTTGGCAAAAAAGAAATAAATTGCCTAAAAATTCAAAAAAAATAAAAAATATTGTAGATTTCAATAAAACCATTATATTTGCCGTGCGAACGAACCTGTTCAAAAAATTTCATCTCACATTATTAATTCACATTATTCCATTTAAAATGTTAATTATTATTATAGAGTATTGAGAATGTGTGAGATAACAAATCAAATTTTTAATTATTAAATAGATCCAACATATGTACGATATTTTGCAGTTGAACGACATGCTCGTTCCTGAATTGAAAGAAGTTGCAGAAAAACTTGAGATTGCAAATTATAAGAAATTAGCAAAACAAGACTTAATTTATAAAATTTTAGACCAGCAAGCCTTACAGGGAAGGACAAAGGAAAGCATTGATTCAGAAGCTTCCTCTGAAGAAGCTAAGACCTATGAAATTCTTGAGGACGAGAATAATCTTCGCAATAAAAGAAAGCGATTGCAAAAACCAGCTGCAAGTTCTAATGTAGCCAAACTTGATAAAAACAAAACAGTTGAAACTGTTGAAACAGAGGCAATCACAGAAGCAGTGGAATCCACAAAAGAGGTCGTTGAAGAATCTCCAGTTAAGAAAAAAATAATTGTAGAGCGATATCATAGCAAAGTTGAAAAATCTGCTGCAGAAGCAGTAGTAACGGTATCAGAATCAGAATCTGAGCAAGTCGAGGCTGCCCCAGTGCCAGAATTAAAGCCTAAAAAAATCATCCAAAGACCCGAAAGACCAGTTCAAGAAAAAACGGAAGAGGTTCAAGAAACTGAAAATATCCAACCAACTAAACCAGCTGAGCCTACATTCATCGTAGAGCTTGAGGGAATCATTGAAGGTCAAGGAGTCTTGGAAATGATGGCTGATGGTTATGGTTTTTTGAGGAGTGCAGATTATAATTATCTTTCATCTCCAGATGATATCTATGTATCACCTTCTCAAATAAAATTATTTGGACTAAAGACTGGCGATACTGTGAAAGGAGCAGTGCGTCCTCCAAAGGAAGGTGAGAAGTATTTTGCTTTACTAAGAGTATCTAATATCAACGGTCTTGATCCTCAAGTGATCAGAGATAGGATCCCATTCGATTATTTGACGCCTTTATTTCCAAATGAAAAATTCAATTTGACCACCTCTCCAAATGGTAGGGATTATGGCAATAGGATGATTGATTTATTCACACCAATAGGAAAAGGTCAAAGAGGTCTTATTGTGGCACAACCTAAGACAGGAAAAACCTTCTTACTAAAAGATATCGCTAATGCAATCTCAGCTAATCATCCAGAGTGTTATCTCTTGATATTATTGGTTGACGAGAGACCTGAGGAGGTGACTGATATGAAAAGAAGTGTACATGCTGAAGTTATAGCGTCGACATTTGATGAGCCTGCTGACAATCACGTTCGTGTAGCGAATATTGTACTTGAAAAAGCAAAGAGAATGGTAGAATGTGGACACGATGTCGTCATTTTGCTAGACTCTATTACGCGATTGGCTAGGGCATATAATACTGTGGCGCCATCGTCGGGAAAAGTTTTGTCTGGTGGTGTGGAAGCGAATGCATTGCAAAAACCTAAAAAATTCTTTGGGGCTGCTAGAAAAATCGAAAATGGTGGCTCATTGACGATTTTGGCAACAGCATTAATAGACACTGGATCTAAAATGGATGGGGTGATCTTTGAAGAATTCAAGGGTACGGGAAATATGGAACTTCAATTAGACAGAACATTGGCCAACAAGCGTCTGTATCCATCTATTGACCTTACCAAATCAAGCACTAGACGTGAAGATTTATTACTTGATGATGGTATCATTCAAAGGATGTTTGTATTGAGAAATCATCTTGCAGACATGAAGCCAGAGGAAGCGATTGAATTTATCAAAAAACATATGTATGGTACGACAACCAACGATGAATTTTTGGTGAGTATGAACAGTAGATAGTCAGACTTTGGTTTTATAAAATACATAAAATTAATGTATTATATATTTAAAAAATAATATTTTAAACATTTTGGCTTATATTTTTGGGAGGAATTGATTAATTTATCTATCTTTGCAGTCCTTTAAGAAAAAGCTATTTAAAAAATAGAAAATCATGAAACGCACATTTCAACCTTCAAGAAGAAAAAGAGCCAACAAGCATGGCTTCAGATCTCGTATGAAATCTAAGAACGGCAGAAGAGTATTGGCAAGAAGAAGGTCAAGAGGCAGAAATCGTCTGACTACTTCAGATGAAAGCAAGTTAAAATAAAATTGCTTAAATTCGCTGCTGCATGACACAGCGATACACATTTTCCAAAGAACTTCGTCTCAAATCCAAGGTAGATATTAATATCTTGTTTGAAAATGGTCATAGTTGCTACCATTACCCCATTGTATTTAAGTACATTTTATCAGAATCAGCCCAAGCATTTCCCAAAGTTGTTTTTGTATGCCCCAAGCGAAAGTTTAAGCATGCTACAGTTCGAAATTTAATAAGACGTAGAATGAAAGAAGCTTATAGATTGCATTGGCAAGAGCTTGTCCAACAGAGTGCTTTGCATATTATGATGATCTATTCAGACTCTAAAGTAAATCAATATGATGTAATAAAAAGAGGAATCCTAGCAGGTCTCCACGAAATCAATAAAAATACACAAACTTAGTGTAGATTTTTTTTGAGTGTCAATTTATAAAACTGCATCGTCTGTTCTTTTTTTAAAGTTTTATTTCTTTCTTGAGTGATGACAAATCGATTTTCAAAAAAATAAATTCCTTCATGTTGCCCTAATATCTTTAAGGGTAAAAATTTTAACTTCGTTTTGGAGGATGCATACAAATCAGAAAATCGAAATACAGCAATGGAAGTTGAACTCAATAAATAAACCTTGTCTTTAGTCGGGTCGAATGCGGCACTTGTGATTTGACTTTCTGGAAGGAAATGATTTCTAGCACTAAGTGTTTTGATAAAATGCAGTGGCGTGATTTTATTTTTTAGAGAAAAAGTAAAGACTTGTGAATGAAATGAAATGCCATTAGTCCAATTTTTTGAGAATAAAAAAATGGAATCATTTTTTATTATCAAAGCTTCAAAATCTTGTCTAGAAAGTTTAGTATTTAAAATTATTTTATAGGCTTCTGCATCAACTGCATCTTGGCTAAGGATATCATTGACTTTAATTTTATAAAGAAATAAAGTATCTCTTTTCTTTGAATTATTGCCTATATCAGCGATGTAAATGGAATTTTTATTGTCATAAATGATATCTTCCCAATCATTGTTTTTTACATTATTAATTTTGACAGTTCTTAAATTTTTCCCCAAACTATCTATTTCAAATATTTCAGTGGAATTCCCACCATCATTATGTGACCAGAATGTTTTGCCACTATTGATACTTGTTATTCCAGATGTCTCCAACAGATTCTTGTTTAATTTAGTTTCCGCTATTAACTCCAATTGTAATTTTTGTGCTGCTATTTTAATATTTCCGAATAATAGCAAAATGTATATTGGAAAAATTAATTTTAGCATAGACTATATTGTAATTAAAAATTACGAATGAATCACTTGTAGCTTTGCAAATTTAAGCATTATCTTTCTTTGTGGATTGTCTATTTCTTCAAATAAAATTGTGGCAATTTGATTATCCTTTTGTCCTTCGATATTTAAAATTTTTCCTCTGCCAAATTTTTGATGAATGATATAAACGCCTTCCTGTATTTCATCTCGTGTACTCGGCTTGAAGTCTTTTGGAATGTTTGGACTAGAATTAACTTTTGGTTTGATGAATATTTTTTTATTTGAAGGTTCATCATCCATTAAGTTAAATACAGCTTTATGTACTTTTTCTGATTCGAAGCAAGATTCATCTATTTCCTCTATGAACCGGGAGACTTCATTCATTCGAAGATTTCCAAAAACATATCTAGTCGATGCGTGGCTCAGTATAAGGTATTGTTTGGCTCTTGTGATAGCGACATAAAACAACCTTCGTTCCTCATCCATTTCCGACTGGGAATTCATAGCCATAAAGCTAGGAAACAAATTCTCTTCAAGCCCACCTATGATGACCAAATCAAATTCCAATCCTTTAGCAGAATGCGTCGACATCAATGTGATATAATCTGGCGTTCCTTCTTGTTGATCTAATTCTGTAACAAGTGAGATGCTTTGTAAATATGAAGATAGACTCCTATCTGTGCTTGATTCTTCATCGACATCATCTTGTTCTGTAAATTCTTTAATACCATCTAACAATGCCATGACATTCTCTATGCGAGATATGCCTTCATTGGTCATATCGGATTTTAACTCAGCTGCAAGTCCACTCAATTTATATGCGTACATAGCAGCTTCATAAGCATCAGATTTCAATGCGTATTGCACCATTTCATTGATCTGGAGTTTGAAGGTAGCCAAGGCCTGTGCTGCACGATTTGGAAGAGGGACCTCTGCTGAAGCATCCCATAAAGTAATATTATTTTGAGCTGCGTATTCTATAAATTTATCGATGGTAGTATCTCCGATACTTCGCTTGGGATAATTGATGATTCTTTTGAATGCTTCATTATCTTGCCTATTGACCAATAATCTAAGATATGCAATAAAATCTTTAATCTCTTTCCTTTGGTAAAAAGACATGCCTCCAAAAACTTTATAAGGAATATTGACACGTCTCAGGTGTTCCTCAAATATTCTAGATTGAGCATTGGTTCGATATAGAATTGCAATCTCGTGATTCGGGATGTGCATTCTATTTTTATATTCAATGATAAGATCAGCTATTCTTCTGCCTTCTTCTGTGTCCGAACTGGATTTTAAGAGTTTTATTTTGGCGCCATCATTTTTTTCAGTCCAGATCTCTTTTTTTATTTGTTTTTTATTGTGTGTGATCACGTCGTTGGCTGCCTTAACTATAAAGTTAGTGCTTCTATAATTTTGTTCTAATTTAAAAACTTTAACATCTGGAAAGTCTTTTTCAAAATCTAAAATATTTTGAATCGTCGCGCCTCTAAATGCATAAATACTTTGTGCATCATCACCTACGACACATATATTGCGTGGTGAACCCGGATAGAAGGCAAGTTTTTTGATGATTCCATACTGTAATTGATTGGTATCTTGAAACTCATCAACGAGTAAATATCTAAACTGATTGCGATATTTCTCTAATACTTCATTTGGATTCTCTTGCAATAATCGAAACATTTGCAACAATAGATCATCAAAATCCATTGATCCAGCTTGTTGACATTTCTGAACATATCTTTTATAAATTTCGCTGGTGCGAGGCATTTTATTTTGTCTGTCTTGACTTTTCAGATCTTCATCTCTATCATACATGATTGGGGTGATGAGATTAGATTTTGCAGAAGATATTCTCGAGCGAATCGCATTTGCATTATATTCTTTTGAATTCAAATTGAATTCTTTTAGTATCTCATTGATTACACTTTTAGAATCTTCAGTGTCGTAGATAGTAAAATTACTTGGATATCCAATTTTTTGTGCTTCGACTCTCAGTATTCGAGCAAAGATGGAGTGGAATGTACCTGCCCAAATTTTTTTTGCATCATCACCTACGACATTCGATATACGATGCGTCATTTCTTTCGCAGCTTTATTGGTAAATGTTAGAGATAATATTTGATAAGGTTTAACTCCTTTTGCAAGTAGATGAGTGATTCTTGAAGTGAGCACTTTAGTTTTTCCTGATCCAGGTCCAGCAATAACCATCACAGGTCCTTCTGTTTCTATTACAGCGGATTTTTGGACTGAATTGAGTTCTGATAAATAATCTTTCATTATAATATGACCGAAAGATATGGATATTCTTTGTATTGTTAAAATGAATATTTAATAGTAATCAAATAATGTATTGAATTGCAAATTCAAATATCAAAATTAATAATAAAAAAGGACTATTAACTGAGTTTTCTTCATCGTTGCAATTTCCATGCAAATCTAAATTCAAATAATTTATTTAATTGCAATCTATCCTTTCCAAAAAGCATTCAATCTTTTTCTCGCATTTTCTCGTATGTTGACATAGAATAAATTATAATCACCTTGATGAAAATTATTTTTTATAATTAATTGACTGCCTTTAAATTTTGGTTTGTTTACCCATAAAATGCCATTGTGAATCTGTGCCTCTATAGCATGTTCTTTAGGGGTTTCATCAAAATTAAATAGTACCATTCCTTTGTGTAGTTCTTTTGGAGCCAGTTCATCAGTAGTAGTCCATGTCAATGGATTAGTGACTGCAACGTCTTTTATTTCTTTACCCCAAGAAGTTTCAGATCCTTTTTCAAATGTGCGCCAAGAACAAAAACAACTTGTTTGATATTCATTCTGACAAACAGGGATTGTAGTAAATTCTGTTTTACTCACAGGCATGCCAGGAAGGTAAGCGACCACAAGTCTATTTTTAAGATTAGTGTTTTCAAAAAAATCATGAAGTATTCTTACCGCATGAAGAGTCCCCTGGCTATGTGCCGCTATAATAATTGGTCTTCCATTATTATAATTTTTTAAATAATATTCAAATGCATTTTTAACATCTTCATAAGCAAAGTCCAAAGCAGCTTGTTTCTTATCTTTATTCTTGATTAAGAATGCAAAGAAATGTGCTTGCCTATATCGAGGTGCATATATCTTTCCCACATCGTTAAAGATTGTAGCTTGATTTTTAATAATAAATTCATCAGTTTTTTTATTGACTTGTGAGTAAGTGATTTTAGCATTCCAAGGTTTATTTCCTTTAACGCCACCGTAACTAGTAGGGTGAATAAAAAAAACATCAGCTTCTGCAGTGCTTTGGGCATCGTGCAAACTTGGTGGTGTGAGATCAGCAGAATCAAATACAGTAGGCAGTGCAGCCCAATAGTTTGGATTGGAATAATCTAATTTTTCACTGTTTTGTGAAAATAGTAAGTTAAAATTGAAAATTAAAGTTAAAAAAAATAAATACTTCATTTGAGAATGCAATGTATCTTAAAACGACTGTCTTTTTTTAATTGTTTTGTGTAAATTATAGATTATTAATGCATTAACATATTATTTTCAGCCATTTTGTCAATTCTTATTATTTTTGATTTTTACAAATTATGGTTATTAAAAAAGATATTTTAAGTTATACTAGTGCAGAACTGGCTCCAATCTTATCAGAGTTAGGTTGGGAAAAGTATCGCATAGGACAGCTAAATAGTTGGCTTTGGAAGCATTGTGTGAGAGATTTTGAATCGATGTCCAATCTTTCTGTGAAACATCGTGAGCAATTGAGTTCACTATTTCGAATTAATAAATTAACTGAAGATAAGAAGCAAATTAGCAATGATGGTACTGTTAAATTTCGCTATGCTTTACATGATGATAAAAAAATAGAATCAGTTTTGATTCCAGTTTCTGATGACAAGCGATTTACTGCTTGTGTTTCTTCTCAGGTAGGTTGTAGTTTAACCTGTGCATTCTGTGCGACGGGAAAAATGGGACTAACAAGGCAATTGGCAGCAGGAGAAATATTTGATCAAGTTGTGGAAGTAAATAAATTTTGTGAGGAGACTTATGATCAGAAATTGTCAAATATTGTTTTCATGGGAATGGGTGAGCCTTTGCTCAATTATAAAAATGTATGTTCGAGCATAGCGCAACTTACCTCAAAGGATGGATTGAATTTTTCACACAAGCGCATTACCATTTCAACAGCTGGTATAGCCAAAATGATCGTGAAACTTGCAGAGGACGGATGGAAAGTTAACCTTGCTTTATCGCTGCATGCAGCTGACGATGCAAAGCGTAATGAGATGATGCCAATTAATGAAAGTAATAATTTGCATACATTAATGCAAGCTTTAAAATTCTATCATCGCATGACTGGTAATAGAATCAGTTTTGAATATATCGCATTTGAGCATTTTAATGATTATGAAAAGGATGCAAAGAATCTTGTTAAATTATGTAGCCATTTTCCAGTCATTGTAAATATTATCGAGTACAATCCTGTTGAAGGTGTTGACTATGTTAAGTCTAGCGAAGATCGATTAAATACATTTGCAAAGTACTTGTTGAAGCATGGTGTGATGACTACAGTGAGGAAAAGTAGAGGAAAAGATATTGATGCTGCTTGTGGACAACTTGCTAATAAAGGCTAGTATGACCTGTATTTTTAAATATTTTTATGATGATCAGATGTTTAATCATAGATGATGATCCTTTAATAATTGATTTACTAAAACATTTTTGTGATAAGAGTGGGAAATTTTCTTATGCACTATGTGTGAGTAACGGAAAGGATGGTTTGCGATTGATTAATTCAGAACATTTTGATTTAATTTTTCTGGATTATAATCTTCCTGACATGAAGGGGCTTGATTTCCTAGAAATGATGTCAAACTCAATTTCAGTGATCATGGTGACTTCTGAAAGTAACTTTGCAGTTATGAGCTATGAGTATGATCAGATTATTGATTTTTTGATCAAGCCACTAAGTTATGAGCGATTTTTAAAGGCCTTGGAGAGGATTAATATCTTAGAGCAAGATTCAAAGAGTAAAGTAACGGAGCAAAGTTCAAATTCAGTTGATCCATTGTTTATTAAAGATGGAACAAGTTTGGTTAAAATTGATTTCGAAAGTATTCATTTTATTAAGTCCGAAAGTAATTATGTGAGTTTTGCTCAATCTGAAAAATCAATTATGAGTATCATGACCATGAAAGATCTTGAGTTAAAGTTACCAAGATTTTTTGTTAGAGTACACAGATCGTATTTTGTCAATATAAATTTTATCAAAGTAATTAATCAGGATTCTATAAAAATGGCCAATGCAGAAATCCCAATTGGTGATAAATATAGATCAGAGCTACTTGCAAGAATTAAACAATTTTAGATTGTAATTCTTGTTTTTCTTCTTTGAATTTCTCAATACATGTATACATGATAAATTGGATTATTTGCTGTTGCTTTAATCTTTGAATTTCATTTAATTCAGAGAGTTGAGGTCCAAGGTTTTCAAGGTAATTTAAAAATACAATGAGATCAAGCCTTCGCAAACTTGTGTTTAGTTTATGGATGACATTATTGTATTGAGTGATATTTTTAGCTTCTATGGCATTGGTCAAATTGATAAGCATTTCTTGCCATTCCTCAATGAAGATATTTAGAACATGCTTAAGCTTGCTGTGATCAAAATCATAATCTTTGTAAAGTTGATTAAATGAAATGTTACCGAGATATTTTGAGTTGAATTTTTGGTGAATCAGTTTTAAAAATTGATCGGGATCGATTGGTTTTTGAAAAGTTAAATCTACCGCTGTTCCAAAAATTTCCTGGATTAAGGAATCATTTTTTGTTCCACTCACGATGATGAATAAACCATGTTTTGACAAATGTTCTGACAAGTTTGAAAATTTAACGCGGTCTTCAGAAACAGAAAAATTGAGGTCAGAGATAAGCAAATCAATTTCATTGATATCAGATTTGAGAAATTCTTCAATACTATTAAATGAAAAAACTTCAATTTGATATTTGCTAAAATAATGCTCGTACCAGAATAAAATTTGAGGATCATCATCAATACAAACTGTCAATTTAAATGGGGAGTAATAATGATTAATTTTATCTAGTAATTCTATTTTTTTATCCTGTGATCTGAATTTTCCATTTAAATTAAAGGTAAATGTAGAGCCCTTATTTTTTTCAGAAATCACTTCAAGTTTGCTATTGAATAGCTTTAAAATATTGGTTACAATATTTAAGCCTATTCCATGACCGATTGAATGGAATTCGTGTGGTGTACTCACATATCGATTCGTTATTTTATCAATATTTTCTTGACTGATCCCTATGCCATTATCTTTTATTGTAATACATAGTTCAGATTTAGTATCATTTTCAATTTTAGTCGCAATGATATTTATTTGTCCACCTTCGGGTGTAAATTTTATTGCATTGCTGAGTAGATTATTTAAGATTTGATTAAGTCTGAGTTGGTCTGTAAAAAATAATTCGTTTGAATTCAAATTGTGATGAAATAGGATTTTTATTTTTTTTAAGCCAGCTTCAAATTGATGATATTTTACTATAGATTCAATATTCTCAAGAATTGCAACATCTTTAAATTGCAAACTGACTAAGCCCAGTTTTAGTTTTTTAAAGTCAAGTACATCATTTACTAATGACAGCAAATTTTGCGCACTAAATTCCAAAGTTTCAATGAATACTTTTTGTTCAGGCTTAGGATTGTTTTGTGAAATTAATTGACTTACGCCGAGTATAGACTGCAATGGATTTCTCATTTCATGACTCATGTTTTCAAGGAACTCTTCTTTATCTTTATTTGCTTGGATCGCTATTTTTCTTGATTCAGATAGTTCTGAGACTTGAGTATTGATTTGTTGAGCCATCGAGTTAAAACTTTTCGCCAATATGCCTATCTCATCTTTGCGCGCTATGTCAATGTCAGGAATTTTAGTAGGATTGTCTGAGAATTGGAGAAGAGAGTTAGTAATATTTCTCAATTGATTTGCTTGAGTGTAACTCGACCACATTGCAACAATGAGCGATAGGATGATAGAGCCAAGTGTGATTAGAAGTATATTCCATTTCCATGCTGTGAATTTTTTGAAGAAAATATTTTTCTCACTGGTAAGTCCTATAAAAAGCCTATATGTTTTTTTAGGAAATTTTAATTCACTTACTACCTGAATCATATTATCCTTACCCTCTTGTACTTTGTCAAAGATGATATTTTGATCTTGAATATAGTCGTTGAAATTAATGCTTTTATTATATTCAAATGCAAAGCATAATGAATCTATAGGATGTTGGATGAATTGATTTTTATCATTGAAGAGATAAAATTCATAATCAGCTTGAGCAAAGGCATTTAGTTTTTTAAATAAATGGCTGAGATCAATATTGAGAATGACGATTCCATAAAAGCTGTCCAAATTATTATACAGTGGCGCAGCAGACCTAAATGTTGGCGTTATTGGTATTGAAATTTTACCATACTCTTTGTTGAGATCGATCACAGAGAAATAGTAGGATCCTTTTTCTTTTATTTTTGTTTCTAGATAATATGATCTATCCCCTTTTATTTGTAGCCCAGATTCTTTAATAAGACGTATCGAATCATTGAGCCGCTCTGCTCGAATAATTTCTTTTCCATTGCCCTTTTCACTTATTAATCTAATTTGTGAATATTCAGATTTACTTTTGATCAAGGCGAGGAATTCTAATTCTAACTGTTGTTTATATTTTTCTTTATCCTTAGGATTTGTTTCTGTGTTGAGGTAGAGTTCTAACAGTGGATTATTGGACAAAAATTGGATGTCTCGCTCTACATTTTCTATGAAGGAATTAAAGCTTGTTTTAATGATTTGGCTGGAAAATAATAATTGTTGTTTTGAAGAAGCTTGCATGCTCTCCTCACTTGATTTGTATATAAGAAATGCAGTCAAAAGTGTAGTAAATACGATCAACACAATGAAGATGATTGCATTTCTAAAGACTATTGAATTGCGGAACTTGAACAAGTTTAATTAAAATTTTTCAAAATGAAATAAATATAGTTTCTATTTAATCTTCGCCTTTCATCCAAAGGTAAGAAGTTATTGTAAAATAGAGGTAAATACATGTACCCATTTGAGTTTCTAGTGTCATTTCCCATAAAAATGAACTAATTAATATTCCCTGAATACCTAGAACTAGTGGAAAGTTGCAATTGCTTTTTCTAAAGGCAATGTAAACAAGACCAAATATTGATAATAATCCTAATAGTCCACAAGCAGCCCAAGAAAATATGAATTGATTATGGGCATATTTGATCTCTTTATGATTCAGGCATTCGTAATAAGTATCTTTTGTTACTTGTTCTATATCACCAATTCCAGTTCCAGAGATAGGAAAATTTTTCACAATTTCCAAGCCCATTTGAATAGAAACTAATCTCTCAATATCTGAATAATATAACCATTTTCCTTTTTGCCATTCTGAATATTGCCATACTGTATAAGCTACTTTACTTTTGAGACTGGGCACCAAATTATATGCAGCAATAGATAAAATAAATAATGTAGCAATCATTGCTAACCATTGTATCATTTTTTTATTTTTGAGCAAATAAAAAGTCCAATAAATAAATAATCCAATATACAGTCCAATAATTCCAGACTTGACACTTATAATATGGATGAAGATGATAAAATATATGAATAGAAAGATATAAATCCATCTTTCAAATTTTTTTTCGAACACTTCATTTTTTACTATCCATTGCATGAGGATAAGAATCGAACAGGCAATGATAATACTATATCGAATATGTGAAATTGGTGTTTTGACTGCGCCACCTTTCATGATGAATTCATTGATTTCTTGACTGTGCTGAATGTAGTCAAAAAGTATCCAAATACTTGTAAAAAATATACTAGAGATGCAGAGTAGCCAAAAACCATGGATCCATTTTCTAGGGACAGTTCCTATCCGTATCATTACCATTGGTAAAAAAAGGAAGGGCAGCATCATCCTTGTAAACCATATCCACAGTGGTTTTTCCTCAGACCATAATCCTGATATTAAGTTTACCAAAAAGACAAATATCAAAATCAAATAGATTGGATCTTTGAATAATAATTTAAAATCATATCCCCATTTGGTATAAATCGAAACAAAAGGTTTTGTAATTTCAATTTTGACAATCAAACTGGCAGCCATAATGATGATGCTCAAAGAAACTAAGAACATAGACCAATTAAGGCCAAATGAAAATAGCAGCATCCCCAAAATAAAAAAGTATTTATAGTATCCTTGGTGATTTATGGCACTATTATTCATGAAATTTTGGATTTTTGCATAAGAAACACTTTGTTAAACGTAAATTTGCGACACAAAAATATAAAAGAATGTCACAAGATTGGTTTTTACCTATAAAACAAGTGATTCAAGCTATTCAATCTGAAGCGGTAAGCGATGCTGCCACTTTGGAGCGATTTAGAATTCAATATTTGGGATCTAAAAATATTTTGAAGCCATTATTCAGCGAAATTGCAAAAGTACCTAATGAATTAAAGAAGGAATATGGACAATTAGTGAATGAAGCAAAACAATTGGCGGAATCAAAATTTAAAGAATTAAGTGAATCGATTGCTGATCAATCTAGTCATGCTGATATCATTAAGCCTGATCTCTCACTTCCAGCAGCTGATATTAACAGAGGAAGTAGGCATCCGATATCTATCGTCATGGATAGAATTGTTGATATTTTTAGTAAAATAGGATTTGCAGTAGCTGAAGATAGAGAAATAGAAGACGATTGGAATAATTTTACTGCGCTCAATACGCCTGATGATCATCCGGCAAGAGATATGCAAGACACATTTTACCTTAGAGATTTTCCTTCATTGCTTCTTCGCACACATACCTCTTCTGTTCAGTCAAGATATATGACGGCCAATAAGCCACCGATAAGAATACTGGCCCCTGGAAGAGTATATCGCAACGAGACGATCTCTGCAAGATCGCATTGTCAGTTTCATCAAGTGGAAGGATTGTATATCGACAAAAATGTCTCTATGGCAGATTTGAAGCAGACATTGCTATTTTTTGCTCAGGAGATGTTTGGTCCAGATGTCAAGATAAGATTGCGACCATCGTTTTTTCCTTTTACCGAGCCATCTGCGGAGATGGATATCTATTGGGGACTGAAGGATGAGACAGATCATCGCATTACCAAAGGAACTGGTTGGTTAGAGATATTGGGTTGTGGGATGGTAGATCCTGCAGTGTTGCAGAATTGTGGTATTGATCCTAATGAATATTCTGGATTTGCATTTGGAATGGGAATAGAGAGACAAGCCATGTTGCTTTATAAAATTCCAGACATCAGATATTATTTTGAGAATGATTTACGTTTTTTGAAACAATTTTAATTTTTAAATTTATGAAAGCATCTACAGCCAAAGGAACAAGAGATTTTTTACCAGCACAAGCGAGAAGAAGAAAATATATATTCGAAGTTATAGAGAATACATTTAAAAATTATGCCTATCAACCTCTTGAAACTCCTGCAATGGAGAATCTTGACACCTTAATGGGAAAATACGGAGATGAAGGGGATAAATTATTGTTTAAAATAATCAACAGCGGAGATTTTCTAAAAGAGGTGAAGGATGATGAATTGCAATCAAAAGATTCCAATAAAATACTTAGATCAATATCTGAAAAAGGATTGAGATATGATCTTACGGTGCCCTTTGCAAGAGTGGTTGCAATGAATCAACACAATATTTCACTACCGTTTAAGCGCTATCAGATACAGCCAGTGTGGAGAGCAGATCGACCTCAGCGAGGACGTTATAGAGAGTTCTATCAGTGTGATGCTGATGTGGTAGGTTCTAGTGCATTATACTACGAAGCAGAATTAATGCAGATATATGATCGAGTCTTCCACGAACTAGGTATCCCAGTCAAGATTCTCATTAATCACAGAGCTATATTGGAGGGAATCGCAGAGCAAGCAATGTGTGCAGATCGATTTATGTCGATGACCATGATCTTAGATAAGTTAGATAAAATAGGAGAAGATAAAGTCAAAGATGAATTGATAAACATCGACATTACTGAAGAACATGCAAATTGGATTTTAAATCAGATTCAAAAGAAAGATTTAAGCGATTTTCGATTTAATGAAAAGCGATTCAAGGATCGACAGCAATAGAAAAAGTGAAAAATTTATTTGACAAAGCTGTCAAGTATAATACATTGGAGTTTGATTGCTCATTAGCGCGAGGATTAAGTTATTATACAGGTTGTATTTTTGAAGTTGTTCCTACGAGTATAAAGATGGGGAGTCTAGGAGGCGGTGGAAGATATGACAATCTCACAGGAGTATTTGGATTGCACGGTGTATCAGGAGTAGGAATTTCATTTGGTGCAGATCGCATCTACGATGTCATGGAAGAATTGAATCTATGGCCAGAATCACTTGTATCTCCAATGAAAGCAATCATCATGTGTCTTGATGAATCGAGTTTGGATTATGGTTTCAATTTGATGAGTGAATTGCGTCAAGAAGGTATCTCAATCGATATGTATCCAGAAGCAGCTAAGTTAAAAAAACAATTCAAATATGCAGAAGATCTCAAGATCGAGTATGCTATATTCATCGGAGAGACGGAGCGAAATACTGGAATTGTAAATATCAAAAATTTAAAATCTGGAGATCAACAAAGTGTAAAACGCGATGAGCTTCGCAAATTTTTTGAATAAAATTAGCATTCCAAATTTATATAAAAACTAATTCGATACCACCTATATAGTCCACATTTGTATTATAAGCTCTAGCTGGTATGAATTTTAGCTCATCTAATGATTTTTTGACAAGATCCCATAATAAATTTTGAATTTTATCTGCCTGAGTATTTATTTTATTTGAAATGATCAAACCTTCTTTAGAAATCTCGACATCAATGTATAGGATGCATTGATGATTTTCTAATGGAATTTTTTCTATTTTATGTAGAAACACTTCATGAGCATTAATACATATAGGCTCTTTGTCGATGATATCAATTTCTTCTGCAATGGCAATGTGAGGATACTGTTCTTGCACAGCTAAAGTCAAATAAAAGTATTTTTCACTAATTGGTATCTCAACCAGTTTGTTAAATTCTTCTCCTGTTATGGCTTTTCCTTTTTTGTTATAATATTGGCATTGAATATCGGAACTAATTTCTCCTAAATTATTTGTAATCGGAGTATAAATCGTTCGACTTTGGATGATTCCATTTTCCCAATAGATCTCAGAGATTTTATCGTAGCGATTGTCAATTTTTCTTTTTTCAATAATGAGTGGATTGCTGTTGATGTCAAATTTTTCATAAATAATATTGCCATCTTTGATAACATTGGATTGTTCTGCTATTTTTCCATTCGTGAAGTATCTAATCATAGGATTGTATCCTTCGACTTTTGAATCATAATCAACTTTCGAAATAAGTTTGCCTTGCAAAGAATATGTTTTGTACCATCCTGAGATAACGCCTTTTGTGACTTGGTATTCATGTTTTATATTTCCATTTTTATAATAGCTTTTAAGTATTCCTGTGTGTTTGAGATCTATCTGAATTCCTTCTTGATCTACAAAGTATGTAGAGATATTTTCTTTAAGATACTTGTTTATTTTTGTAAATACGGAGTTGGCTGTTTTATTATGCGCGTTACTTAGCTTCTCTAAGTTTTTATATTTGTCAAATAGATATAAGGGATCTTTACCCATTGAAGCATCCAGTTCATGTTTGTTCTTTTTGTATATTTCTAAGGCTTCTTCAAAGACTTCGTGAGATTTATCATCTTCTATTTTTTTTAGAAAATCAATTATGAAGGGAAAATACTTTGTTAGGTTTAAATTGAACAATAGAAGAAATCCATATCCATCGATTTTGTGATCCATCCAAAAGTAGAGATAAACAAATTGTTCCCAATCATCTAGTTTATTAAATACTGATTTATTTAAGTTCTCTAATGTTCCAATTTTTTCTAAAATACAACTAGCAAGTATTGTTGCAAGTGTCTGTTCTTTTGAGTAAATTAGTTTGGCATCAATGTGATAAGGTTTCATTGTTTATCAGAATTCATGTTATGTTTGAGACTGCATAGATTTTGTTTCAATTCTTCAGAAATTCACTCAATATATTTTGGAGTTTCTCTATTTTTTTATTTGCTTTTATAGGACTGATATGGCTTCATAATGCAGATAATTTTAAAATAATGTAAAACTGAGTTATTACTACACTCTTTTTATCTCCGCACCTATAGCATTTAATCTTTCATCAATGCGTTCGTATCCTCGATCTATTTGATGTATAGAGTGAATTTTACTAGTACCTGTTGCGGAGAGTGCAGCGATGAGTAAGGCGACTCCAGCCCTTATATCTGGCGATGTCATCTCTATTCCTCGAAGATTGAATTTTCTATTCAAACCTATGACTGTCGCACGATGAGGATCACACAGAATTATCTGAGCACCCATATCAATCAATTTGTCAACAAAGAAAAGTCTTGATTCAAACATTTTTTGATGGATGAGTACAGATCCTTTTGCTTGAATCGCCATGACTAATAATGCACTCATTAGGTCAGGTGAGAAGCCTGGCCACGGAGCATCATAAATATTCATAATCGATCCATCTATAAAACTTTTTATTTCATACTCTTCTTGTACAGGGATATGGATGTCATCATTGGATATATTCATCTCGACACCCATTCTTTCAAATACAAATGGAATAATGCCTAGATGCTCTACTCCAGCATTTTTGATGACAATATCAGATTTGGTCATGGCAGCAAGACTGATGAAACTGCCTATCTCTATCATGTCTGGCAATAATCTGTGTGTCGTACCTTTGAGAGACTCTACGCCTTCTATTTGAAGCAAATTGCTACTCACGCCTTTTATTTTTGCACCCATTCTGATGAGCATTTTGCAGAGCTGTTGGATATATGGCTCACATGCAGCATTGTAAATGGTGGTTTCTCCTTTTGCTAGGACAGCTGCCATCAAGACATTGGCTGTACCAGTGACAGAGATTTCATCCATGAGGATATAATTTCCCTTAAGATTTTCTGCTGAAATATTGTATTGACTATTTTGTTCGTCAAAATTGAATTCGGCTCCCAATTTTTGCAATCCCAAAAAGTGAGTATCCAGTCTTCTTCTACCTATCTTGTCTCCTCCTGGTTTTGGGAGGACAGCTCTTTTATATCTTGCGATGAGCGGTGCTAATAGCATGACAGAACCACGGATCTTTCGCGCATTCTTTTGGAATGCTTCTGTCCCAAAATAATCCAAATCTACATCTGCAGCCTCAAAGCTATAACTATGAGCATCATGTCTGGTTACCTTTACGCCTAGCCCTTGAATGAGTTCAATTAAATGTTGGATGTCCAATATATCTGGCAAATTGTCAATCCTGACGACTTCTTTAGTGAGTAGGGTAGCACATAAGATCTGCAAAGCTTCATTCTTTGCACCTTGAGGCTCTAGTGTGCCTTTGAGTTTTCTTGCACCAATAACTTCAAATGTATCTTTCTGATTCATGATTTGGAGTTGAAAAATAAGCAACAAAGATATGATATATTATTAAAATATTTAATATGAATTATTTATTTTTTTAATAAATTATAATGGAGAAGATAAGTGGGTTTTGTTTGTTTTATTTCTTTTTAGAAAAATAATAGGGGAAATGAGGAAATTAATTTTAATTTTGGAAAAGAATGTGAGTTGTCTTATTAAATTTTTTTGTAAAAACACAGATATGAGTTTTGTAAAATTTCTTTTAAGTGGAATTATGTGCTTTGCTGTAGCTTTCTGCCATGGACAGAAAATAGAAAAAATTATTGCTTTGAATTCAGGATTGTTTAGTTTCTATGGTAAGTCGGCTGAGTCGACCTCTAGTATTAATTACAATGAAATTTCACAGGATGGTTATACAAATAATCCTTATGGCACTGGTCGTGATCTTTGTATTGGTTTATCAGTCATGATAAAAAAAGTGACGAGTAAAAAATTTTCTTTTTGGAATAGACTTAGGATATGAAAAATTGCAGAGTTCTGTGAGGATTACACAGATAAGTCTTTCGTCAGCAAACATGAACAGAAGTATCGCTACCCATGGGAAATCAAGATTTAAGTTTAACAGTATTAATGTCTTTCCTTTCTTAGGATATCGCATAAGTAATGCAAAGATGAAAACAGATCTCAGCTTAGGGATGGAGATGGGATACCTGATCAGTGCAAAGGATGTAGGCTATGCAAGTGGTTTCTTGGAAGTATATAGAATATCGCATGAGCGATCGACTATTAACTTTGATATTAGACCTAGAGTCCAGTTCACTTTGAATTATAAAAATTTTGGGTTCTATACTGGATATTCTCTTGGATTGGCCAATTTTATGTCGGGATATATTGGTGGAGTAAATGATTGTTATTCTAATATCATTCGTTTTGGAGTTGCATACAAAATCAACTGATGAAGAATAAATTTTACATTCTAATTTTTCATATGATCATTGCGAATTTTTCTTTCGCACAGCCTATCCAAGGTTTTCTATTAAATAAAGGATTTGATGTCAAGAAGCGAGAGCTTGATTTTACTGTGGGGAGTTTATTTATGGTGTACCACTTTACCTATGGAATCAATTCAAAACTTAATTTTCAAACTGGTGCATATTTTAGTGAAGATATAAGCATCCCAATTCAATTCAACTATCGTTTTTCGAATTATAAAAATTTAAGCCATTTGGCAAGTATTAATCTCACACCTTATATTTTTTTTGAATCGGGAACTATTTTTTCAAAAATAGAATACAGCATCGAGAAAAAAATAAAGCAAGGCATATTGAGATCTCATATAGGATTTAGTACCAATGAGAGTTGGCATATTTATGCATTTCAATTTATATATGGATATCTTAATGCAGAATTGGAAAAACGATTAAAATTAGATTTTGGTGATGGGTATTTTGTTCGCTGTAATAGTCCCTATATAGGCTTTAGTTCGGATCTGAATTTGAGCCCACACTGGTTTTTTAAGAATGAAATTTATTTGAACCAATTGAAGACCTCACAAAATAGATTACCATTTTTACTAACCTGTGCAAGTTTGAGTATGAGATACGGGTGGTTTGGAATGGATACTGGAGCCATTCATCCCATTATGTTCAATAACTCTGTCAATGGTCCATTCAAGAAAGTATGGCCTACAGTTAATTTTAATTTCAGAATAAATAAGGGTAAAGATTAATATTTTGAAGATGTTATAATCTAAATAATCATAAATCCAATTGATGAAACTCAAATTTAAAATTCTTATTTTTCATATTGTTCTTGCGAATTTTTTAATCGCACAGCCTATCCAAGGTTTTCTTTTGAATAAGGGATTTGATGTCAAGAAGAGGGAACTTGATTTTACAGTGGGGAGTTTATTTATGGTGTACCACTTTACCCTAGGCATAAATTCAAAACTCAATTTTCAGACTGGAATGTATTTTAATGGTGATTTGAGTTTTCCATTTCAGTTCAATTATCGTTTTTCAAATTTTAAAAACCTTAGCCATTTGGCTAGTATTAATTTTACTCCTTCACTATATGAAACCTCTGAATATTATTTTTGCAAAAATGGAGTACAGTGTTGAGAAAAAAGTAAGGAATAGTAATTATAGAGCTCATTTAGGATATAGTACGAATTGGGGTTGGCATGTTTTTACATTCCAATTTTTAGTTGGCGCTTCTGTAGATTCAGAATTGGCTAATCGACTTGGGTGGGTATATGAGGGAAGAATACTTCGTGCTAATAGTCCCTATCTTGGTTTTAGTTCCGATATAAATCTGGGTTCCCCACACTGGTTTTTCAAGAATGAAATTTACTTGAATCAATTAAAGTCAACAGTTGATAAATTGGGATTTCTATTGACTAATGCGAGTTTGAGCATGAGATATGGATGGTTTGGAATGGATGCTGGAGCCATCCACCCCATCATGTTCAATAACTCTGCCAATGGTCCATTCAAGAAAGTATGGCCTACTGTTAATTTTAATTTCAGAATTAATAAAGGGAAAGATTAATATTTTGAAGATGTTGTAAACTAAATAATCATAAATCCAATTTGATGAAACTCAAATTTAAAATTCTTCTTTTTTCATATTGTTCTTGCGAATTTTTTAATAGCACAGCCTATCCAAGGTTTTCTATTAAATAAAGGATTTGATGTTAAGAAGCGGGAGCTTGATTTTACAGTGGGGAGTTTATTTATGGTGTACCATTTAAC
The DNA here is from genome assembly GCA_016710585.1 of Saprospiraceae bacterium. Taxonomy (GTDB): domain Bacteria; phylum Bacteroidota; class Bacteroidia; order Chitinophagales; family Saprospiraceae; genus Vicinibacter. The sequence goes on along the minus strand of JADJVN010000001.1, from coordinate 270,823 downwards.
TTATGGCATCAATTCAAAGTTGAATGTCCAAACAGGAATAAATTTTATTTATGAGGATTTTACTGTCCCCATACAAGTCAATTATAAATTTTCGAATTATAAAAATTTAAGCCACTTGGCTAGTATTAATTTAACACCTTATCTTTATTTAACATCGGGAACTTTATTTTCAAAAATAGAATACAGCATTGAGAAAAAAATAAAGAATGGCAAATTGAGGTCACATTTAGGATTTAACTCATATGGAGGTTGGCATGTATATACATTTCAATTTCTTTGGGCATACGCCCTTGATGCTGAATTGGAAGAAAGATTAACATTAGATTATGGTGATGGGTATTTCGTTCGATGTAATAGTCCCTATATTGGCTTTAGTTCTGATCTGAATTTGGGTTCTCATTGGTTTTTTAAGAATGAAATTTACTTGAATCAATTGAAGACCTCAGAAAATAGATTACCGTTTTTACTAGCCTGTGCAAGTTTGAGTATGAGATACGGATGGTTTGGAATGGATGCTGGAGCCATTCATCCCATTATGTTCAATAAAGCAGTCAATGGTCCATTCAAAAAAGTATGGCCTACTGTAAACTTTAATTTTAGAATAAATAAGGGTAAAGATTAATATTTTGACGATGTTATAAACTAAATAATCATAAAACCAATTGATGAAACTCAAATTTAAAATTATTATTTTTCATGTGGTCCTTGCGAATTATATACTCGCACAGCCTATCCAAGGTTTTCTTTTGAATAAAGGATTTGATGTCAAAAAGAGGGAACTTGATTTTACTGTGGGGAGTTTATTTACAGTATACCATTTTACTTATGGGATCAATTCAAAGTTGAATGTCCAAACAGGAATAATTATACCTGTTGAGGACTTTATTGTTCCTATACAAGTCAATTATAAATTTTCGAATTATAAAAATTTAAGCCACTTAGCAAGTATTAATTTCACGCCTTATCTTTATATTACATCAGGACCTATTTTTTCAAAAATTGAATACAGTATCGAGAAAAAAATAAAGCAAGGCAAATTGAGGTCTCATTTTGGATTTAGCACAAATGTGGGTTGGCATGTCTATACACTTCAATTTTTTTGGGCATACGGTGGCCTTAATGCTGCATGGGAAGAAAGATTACCATTAGATTATGGTGATGGGCATTTTGTTCGCTGTAATAGTCCCTATATAGGCTTTAGTTCAGATCTGAATTTGAGTCCACATTGGTTTTTTAAGAATGAAATTTATTTGAACCAATTGAAGACCTCAGAAAATAGATTACCTTTTTTGCTAGCAGCTGCAAGTTTGAGTATGAGATATGGATGGTTTGGAATGGATGCTGGAGCCATTCATCCCACTATGTTCAATAAAGAAGTAAATGGTCCATTCAAAAGAGTATGGCCCACTGTTAATTTTAATTTCAGAATAAATAAGGGTAAAGATTAATTCAGTAATTTCACAAAAAAATCAATAGCGCTTTTGATTCATGCTGCTATTCGATTTTTTCATTCTATTTTTATTTTTGTTCTTTTGATTGTTCTTGTTTTTTGTCAAGATTGGTGGTCTTTTTTGAGTCCTGTGAGAATTAGAATTTTGTGTATCTAAGACGACATCAGGATCAAGTATCAACTTCCCTTTAGACATTGTAGCAAGATCTTTTTTTACGATCTCATCTGTGATATGATGATCTTTGTTCCATGTGCGGAAAGCCATTTTCATGAATGATCCGATGAGCATGGCAAACTCTTTTTGTTTTACTTCATCATCGAGTTCTAGCGCCTTTGTGATTAATGAATTCACATAATTGCCATAGTGTCTGAATCGTTCATTATTTGGTGGATAAATTACCTTTGCTGGTCTCAGCATATCATCCTCCTTATTTGGGTTGACTCCAGCAGGTGGGATGACTTCGATATCGTATTTTGCTATTCTAAAAAAATGATGCCATAATTTTTTGCGATGTTCATCCAAGTTTTTATTGTATGGTGTCATGATTTGCATAAGATCTACGATAGATTCTGCAAACGATTGACGATATCTTGGATCCTCAATATCCTTGCAATGTCTCACTAAGTCTTGAACATTTCTGCCGTATTCTGGCATGATCAATTCTTCTACTGTGCTTCTATATTCAAATTGTATATTGTGCATTTTATTTTATTCTACTGTAACAGATTTTGCGAGATTTCTTGGTTGATCCACATCGCATCCTCTGCTTACTGCTATGTGGTATGAAAGTAATTGTAATGGGATCACAGACAACAGTGGTGTCAGTGGTTCTAATGTTGATTGTATTTCTATAAAATAGTCTGCTATTTTTCTGATGTCTTCATCTTCAGGTGTAATGATAGCTATCACGACACCTTTACGCGCTTTGACCTCTTGAATATTTGATGCAATCTTTTCGTATGCACTTTTATTTGTTGCGATTACGATGACTGGCATATTCTCATCGATCAAGGCTATGGGTCCATGTTTCATTTCTGCAGCAGGATATCCTTCTGCATGAATGTATGATATTTCTTTAAGTTTCAAAGCACCTTCTAGTGCCACTGGAAAATTATATCCTCTACCAAGATAAAGTGCATTATGTCTTTGTTTGATTTCGGAAGCGAGATATTTTATTTTTTCATTAGCTTCAAATACTCTAGCTACTTTATTTGGAATGATTGCAAGTTCTGCAATGAGTTCATGGTAATAAGAACTAGTGAGGGATCCATTTCTTTCGCCCAATACAATAGCCATTAAGGTCAATAAAGTAACTTGTCCGGTAAAAGCTTTGGTCGATGCCACGCCGATCTCAGGACCGCAATGGATATAAGATCCTGCATGTGTCAGTCTCGCGATGGATGAACCGACTACGTTGACGATTCCATAAACCAATGCACCACTAGACTTAGCTAATTCAGCAGCAGCAAGAGTATCTGCAGTCTCTCCAGATTGTGATATAACGATGACGACGTCGTGAGAATCCAAGATAGGATTTCGATAGCGAAACTCTGAAGCATATTCTACTTCGACTGGAATTCTCGCCAATTCTTCGATCAAATATTCACCAATTAATGCAGAATGCCAGCTCGTACCACAGGCAGCTATGATGATGCGTTTTGCATTGGCAATACGATTAATGTATTCCTGCATGCCTCCGAGTTTGACCCAGCCTTCAATGGCATTGAGTCGTCCCCTCATACAGTCAGCAATCGTTTCTGGCTGTTGGAATATTTCTTTGAGCATAAAGTGCTCGAATCCATTTTTTTCTATCTGTTCAATATCCATATCCACTTCGTGAATGATGGGCTCTTGAATTTCATTGTGGAAGGTGGTGACCTCTAATCCATTTTTTCTATTGATGATGGCTATTTCTTCATCATTTAGATAAATAACTTTATTGGTATATTGGATGATAGGAGAGGCATCAGAAGCGATGAAATATTCATCTTCACCTACGCCAATGACGAGTGGACTTGATTTTCTGGCTCCGACTATTTTGTTAGGATCATTCTTATCCATGACGACGATAGCATAAGCGCCTACTACCTTGCGCAAAGCCTTGCGCACTGCAGATTCTAATGAGAGGTCTTCTCTTTTTTGCATCTCTTCGATCAGATGAACCAACACTTCTGTGTCTGTTTCACTTATGAATACATGTCCTAGTTTTTTTAAAGCTTCTTTTAAGCTGGAATAATTCTCTATGATCCCATTATGAATCAGTGCAAGATTGCCATTGCCAGAATAATGTGGATGGGCATTGATATCATCTGGTTTACCATGGGTTGCCCATCGAGTATGTCCCATACCAATGGTTGGACTCTGGTCTATAGCAGAAGTAAAGTCAGCCAATTCTTGGACCTTACCTTTTTTCTTATAAACCTTGATTGAATCATCCAATAGCGCTATCCCAGCACTATCGTACCCTCTATACTCCAATCTACGCAGTCCTTCAATGATGATAGGATAAGCAGGCTTGGAACCGATATAAGCTATTATTCCACACATATTAAATGCAAATATAATATGTTTATTGTTTATTCAGAAAAAGTTAGACGTAATTTTGCAGGATAGAGACTGTGTTTTGGACCATACAGTATGGTGCGATCCGCAGTTTCATTTTTAAAATATGAAGAAACTCTAATCCTGATGTCTTTCTTCTGTCTTTGAGAAACCCTAAAATGCTCAGTAATGTTCATTTTATAATGTCTGGTCGTATTTCCATTATTTGTTTCATTGGTAATGGTACCGCCAAAAAAGAGTCTATAATCATTGAATATCGAAATGAACTTAGAATTCCCTTTTGCTCTATAGCAATCTTTGACCTCCCCATCATATCCCGCAGTAAGATCGTTAACTGTAAAAAGTCGTGAAGGATAAAAATGCGAAATATCATCCATAGGAAGTGAAGCAACAGTAAAATCTAGGACAGCATAGTTGAGGAATTTTCCATCCCAGCTATTGCTATATGGGATTATAATTTCTGCTTCTGGCCCATTGAAAGCTTGTATAAAGATGAGGCTATCTGGACTAATCTCTCCAGTTTCATATTTTTTTGCAGCTGTATTTTTTCGATCTGTTTCATATGTAGTAAATTTTACAGCATCAGCTCCCATGTTGAATGAGAATTGGAGATGAGTAGAATCATTAGGAGAATAGAAAATGGTAATTTTACTATCTGCATTCTCAGGTAAGAAACCCAACATCCCCTTTGTATTTCCTACAGGTCTTAGACTGATCCCGCCATAAAGTTGTACAAAAGTATCTAATGATTGAAGAGCAGTGTCTGGCAATGAATTTAATGTAGAAATAAATTCATTTTTGTCTAACTGGATTCTCAATTGTGGAAATAGTCTTACAAGATTTGTGTCTTGTTTAATATAAAGTGAATCTTTTTTATTCGGAATAAAATTTAATTTTTCACCTATCTTTTTTCCAAGTTTTAATGTCGAATTATTATAATAGGTCTGAGTATAATTAAGAGCATCATCAATCTTATAGACTTCTAGACTTATTGGTTCTTGCGACAAGCCATAAAAAGTACTGGTATCATATCTCAAACTTAAGACAACTGAATCTACATTATTTAAATACATTTTATCCTTTTCAGGTGTAAAGTGAATTTGTGTATTGAATTCAGATTTTGAATGACCAAACATCGGATCGTCTAATATACCTACCACCATTGAACTGCTCTTTGCAGCAGTACTGTAGGTTACAATCGTATCTTTTGACAATGGTTTTGCAATTAATGTAAAAGTATCCACACCTTTAGACAGGATCCAATCACTATTTAAAAAATCTAATTCTATTGATTCTGGTTTGTTACATGCTATGAAAAATAGAACAGAGGATACCAAAAAATAATAAAAAATATTTCTTACTTTGATCATTTGCAAAACTTATAAGGAACTAAACGTATTATCCTATCAAATTCTTATAAAAATCAAGATAGGAAGGTAAATATTCTTCTGCGGTAGTATTTAATATTGGCTTTTTAGTTGCGGTGATTGCTTCATTGAGACTTTGTTCGATTTCCTGAGGTCCAATGATGATGCCATCTGCATATTGTATAGCGCCTTTGTGAAGCGCTATTCCAGTTCCATTTTTAAACACAGATAATTGTTCTGGCTTTAAATTATTGATAGAAGCTTTTTTGAAAAAATGATCTGTGAAATTGCTCTCTTGGCTATTTGGATAGACTGAGAAAACAACCTTTGACCCTTTGAATACAGGATCATTTTTATAAGCAGTCTTCAAGTAAAATGGAATCAAACTAGTCATCCATCCATGACAATGAACGATATCAGGTGGCCAACCAAATTTTTTAACAGTTTCAATTGCTCCTTTACAGAAAAATATCATTCTGTCTTGATTGTCATCAAACAGAACGCCATCATCATCTGCAAATACCATCTTCCTCTTAAAAAATTCATCATTATCCAAAAAATAAACTTGAATCCTTGAACCTGGCAATGATGCTACTTTTATTATCAATGCATAATCATCATCGTCAATAATGATGTTCATACCAGATAATCTAACTACCTCGTGCAATCTATGTCTTCTTTCATTTATCGTTCCAAAGCGTGGCATAAGAATTCGAATCTCCATTCCACCGTCTTGAGCGTATGCAGGTAATTTTTGAATTAGCGTCCCGATGCCGTCCAAATCCAGGTAAGGATCCATTTCCTGGGTAATAAATAATACTTTTTTCTTGCTCATATCTTGGTCGCCCATTTAAAATGGAGCGCAAAAATACAAAATATTTGTCACGTTGATTTAAAAATTATTATTTTGAATATGTAAAATATTGTAACACAATGTGTTATGCTAATTCAACGATAAGTTCTTTATCTTCCAAACGGGCAGAAATTAGCTTTACTTTTAGTCTATCTCCCATTTTTAATGGCTTTGAGCCCCTGATTAAACTAATGCTCAGTTTGTTTTTATTCAATTCAGCATCGCCTTCTATACTGTCTAATGGGAGTGTGGCTTCACATTTGTTGGCAATCATTTCTACGAAAATTGCACGATTATTCATACCAGTAATGATGGCTTCAAATTCATTTCCGATTTGTCCTTGAAGATATAATACTTGGAAATATCGCGTCGATTCTCTTTCAGCAATCATTGCTTTGCGCATATACCTTCTGATTGGTGAAGTAAAATGAGTGTAATATTCAAATGACAATCCATAATGTCCTATATTATCTGGGGAGTAAGCCGCTTTTGCCATCGTACGTATGGCTAGTGATTGCAGTACTTTTAGAGAACTATCTTGCCTTGCTTTATCTGCAAGTAAATTCATAGATTTAGATATTTTCTTTGGTGTCGAAAAGTCTAAAAAAATTCCCATCTCTCTTGCAAATTCTCCAAACTCTGCCAACTTTTCTGGATCGGGTTCATCGTGTATCCGATAGACAAAAGGTATGAGAATGGCTTTGTTTTTCTTCGCAATAAATGTGGCTACATATTTATTGGCGAGAAGCATGTATTCTTCAATAAGCATGTGCGCATCCAATCTTTCTTTCACATAAAGTGCTAGAGGTTTTCCATCCTCATCCAGTTTGAATCTCACTTCTTCAGTCTCAAAGTCAATAGCTCCATTTTTAAGTCTTTCAGATCTAATTTTTTTGGCAATATTATCAAGTAAAAATAATTCATCAAATAATTCGCCAGAGCCATCTGTCAATATTTGTTGTACTTCTTCATAGGCAAATCTTCTCTGCGAATGAATGATTGTTTTTCCGATCCAATAATTTTTAATATTTTTTTCGTTATCAAAAGTGAAGACTACTGAGAAAGTGGCTTTGTCTTCATTTGGTCTGAGTGAGCATAATTCATTGCTCAACTTTTCAGGAAGCATAGGCAGTACGCGGTCTGCCAAATATACGGAATTTCCTCTTTTTAATGCTTCTTTATCTAATGCGCTATTTGGTTCTACAAAGTAAGATACATCAGCGATGTGGACGCCTATCTCAAGATCATTATTTTCATCTCTTCTGATGGAGAGCGCGTCGTCAAAATCTTTTGCATCAACTGGATCAATCGTAAAGCAACAGATATTTCTAAAATCTCTTCTACTCGCTATATCAGATATTTTATCTGTTACGACTTTCATTTCTTCAATGACGGCTGTCGGAAATTCTAGATTAAATCCTTGTTCAGCCAAGATACTTTTCATCTCGATATCGGTAGTGAGTTCTTTGCCAAGAATTGAAGTGACAGTTCCTAGCATCCTATCACTTGACCTTAATTTCCAAGCGGTCACTTCGACCACCACTTTGTCAAAATCATTTGGAATCAATGCATTCGTTTTGTCTAGGTAAATATCGAAACTTTGATTTCTTTGTTTAACGATGACATAGGATTCATTTTTAAAAACTCTATAAATTCCTACAAACTGTGATTTAGATCTTTGCAATATTTTAGTGACGACACCTTCAGGTCTTCTTACACTAGGTTTGGTCAGTTTAATCTGAACATAATCGCCATCTTGTGCTGATTTTAGATTTGCTCCTGAGACAAAAATATCTTTTGATAATCCCTTACAAAGTATATATGCAAATCCTCCACTAGCAAGATCAACGATTCCTTCGAAAGTCTCTTGCTTAATATTAATTTTCTCAGAATTAATTTTCAGACCATTGTAAATATATTTTCCTGGAGTAACTTTTTTAAGTGTTCCTTTTGATTCAAGTTCTTCGAGAATTTTAAAAATGTCAGAAGATTTATTAGTATTTAATCTTCGCATCACTGCACTCATTCCCATAGGTTTTCCCTGATTGTCGGCATACAGTCTGATGATCGATTTACTTAGTATAGAGGTATTACTTGAATTATGATTGGGACTTTTATTTATCTTTTTCTTTTTCATTTTAATTGTTTCGAATAATCATTTCTAGATGATTAAATATTATGCAATTTACGAGTTTTTAATTATTTGTTTGGACTTTTTTAATTTCGTCTGATATAATGAATCAATATGGAAACATGTCGTAGGTCAAAATTTAATGTTTTTTAAAATTCTTTGATTTGATATGATGCATCAATAAGTGATTTATAAATTCTATTGTTGTATAAGGTAGTTTTACTTCCTATAAGAATAAATTGTTCGCGAGATCTTGTTATCGCCACATTCAATTTTCTATCCACACCATCGCGATTTAAGGAGCAGATTTGATCTAATTGTTCGGCTAAGGTGATACTAGTACTTAGTATGATGATATCTCTCGCCCCTCCTTGATATCTCTCGACAGTATCTACGGTGATTGCTAGATCGTTCAATGCTGATGCTTGTATTTCTTTTTGAATAGTGGAAATTTGAACTCTGAATGGTGTGATGACGCCTAAAGTATCAGGATCCCAGGATTTATTATTATAGTCATAAACTTGTTTAATTGTGGTGATGATTTTAGTGATATATTTTGCTTCTTTTTCATTTGATTTTTGATCTGAAGTTGTAGCACTGGGTTCGCAATCTATAAAGATTAATCGTTGTGTGGAAAGTGCAACAAGAAATTCTGTATGATTTGAATCAAAAGCGTTTAATTGTTTTTTACTTCGATGTGGAAGTAATTCCAACTGAGATTTATAAAATGTTGCAGATACGAAGTCCATGATATCCTTATCCATCCTGCCTTGTCTATTTAAGATGGCAAAAGCATGATCCCAACCATTAGCTTCATATTTCTGATATAATCTTTCGAATAGAGATTGATTAAAATTTTGAATTCCAGATTTGGAAAGTATCTCTTCGTGAACTATCGCTTCTTGTTCAGATTGTATGGAAACAGCTGGTAACTGAAGGTGATCTCCGATCATCACGATTCTTTTGAACTGAGAAATCCATGCTATTAATTGTGGTTCTAATATTTGTGAGGCTTCATCTATGATAATGGTGTCGAATTGCTTTAGATTAAAAAGTTCTTTTTTACCGAGAATAGATGCTACAGTAGCACAGAATATTTTTTTTGATGAAATTAATTCTTGTATTTCTTTTCTGTTTTTTAGAGTTCGAATTTGTGATTCAAATAAATTGGATGCATGTCTAGGATTTACTGAATATCTCGAACCAATGCGTAAATAGGAGCTTTCCCATGTTTCACCATGAGAAATAATGGCGTCACACATTTCATCAACAGCCCTATTGGTATAAGCTATTAGTAAAACATTTTCTCCTAATTCTTGAACTAAATAATGACTTAGATATTTAACTATGACACTTGTCTTTCCTGTGCCAGGAGGTCCCCATAGTAAAAAATAATCCAGCGAATTGACTATCTTAGATAAGATATTATTGAACTCAACATCGAGTTCTGGGTATTCAACGCGATGATTTTCTTTTGATTTTTTTGGAGCAATGTTACCCAACCAAAGCCCTTGTTGCGCTTCATCCAATTTCATGAATTGGAATATGTTTTGGTATGCATACAAAAATGATTTGTCAAGTAAATCATGCTCAATATTCCACCTAGATATTTGTTTTGATTTAATATTTGAAAATATCCTACTTCTTAGGCGAACATAGAATTTGTTTTCGTCGATACCTATTAAAGTTGATTTATACACTTGTTGATGTAGAATAGCAGATTCTCGGTCTTGATTTTCATACAAGACTAAAGTATCTCCAATTCTGAAATTGTGAATTTGAACTATATCACTGCGAAAGATAATAATAGGAAATTCCGATTCTTCAAAAAGTATATCTTCTATTATTAAATTAAATAAGATATTGAAATTTTCAATTTTTTCATTTACTGTCTGCATCCATAATGTTGAGAGACCAAAAGTTCCATTATTTCCAGGCTTTCCCACTTTTGTATACAATTGTTCAAGCGCAACAAAAGCGATCAATCGCTTAATGTATATTTTTGTAATTTCAGATTGAACTTGAAAAAAAGAAATAAATTGAATCGCTTTTGCCTTAGTATATTTTTCACTATCTGAGAAGATTTCTTCTTTCAATAAATCAAAGATGTGATTGCTTTCTTGTTGTTGATTTAGCAATGCTAATTGGATAAATATGATGCTGTTTCTAATATAAATACAGCGCTCGACCACTTCAGACTGTAGCGGGGATTTTTTTAAATTATTCTCAGGTAAAATGGAATATAAAATATAGTTTTCCAAATGATCAGAGCCTGGAAATACGGAAGCGATCAATAAGTTATATAAACCGACTTGAGCCTGATGATTGGCATTTATTCCATATTGATTAGCTTTGAATGGTTTTCCACTTTTTAGCTCAATGATAATTTTTCTATTATTTTCATCTATAAAAAAAGCATCCAATCTTCCCTGTATTCCAAATATATTTGAATAAAAAGAAGGCTCTAATGAAAAGTGAGGATAGCTTGATTTCCAATTTTGTAAAAAATCTGCATTTAGTTTTTGCAAATTGTGAAAATGGCTTTTTATTAGTTTTACGAATTCATGAATTTTCTCTTCTTCGAGTAGACAGAAACTCATAGGATTTTTATAAAAACTTGCTTGGATAAGTTTATCAAAATTTGTCTCAGGATTGATAATCAATTCATCAAATATATCATTCACAGTAGATCCAATCAATAGACTTAGATTCATTGGATCAGAATGCAAAAGATGTAAAAGATACTTGTATGGATTGATTGTATCAGTTGATATACATTCTGCAATAGAAGTGACATCAATAAGATAGTCTGGCAAACAAATAAAAAATTCAGATTCCCAAAATCCATTGGTTTGAGTGGCGTTAATTAAATTAAAGGCGCATGGGAATTTTATTTTTTTAAATAAATGTCGTAATAATTTTTGGTTCTTTTGATCAAGATTTGCCCATTTCCAGAATTCAATATTTTGATTCTTAGTTGCAAGTGTAAATGATGCAGTTTGATTGAGTAGGTCGTATTCTAATACGTTTATTTTTAAATAACTAAATTCCGAAAATTGAACCATCTAAGGATTTTCTTAGGGATATATGAATAAAATACAAATATAGTAATATCATATGATCCTATGTTAATTTTAAATAATATGATTCTATTAAGAAATTGAAATCGCGGGAATTTGGTATAATTGATAGTAATTTTGGCATTTTTCTGAATTAAGCCTTGATTTCATTTTAAGTATTTAATTTGGTGAATTATAGAATTGGTAAAATATATCAACTGTGATATGTTAAAAAATTTTAAATCACGAAACATTGTTGTGTTTGATTCGTTATAAGTGTGTGTCTGATTCAATGAGGTTGATTCAAGTTTGGATAGTTGAGAGAAACAATAATTAGCTCAAAGATTCAAGAGAAAACGATTAATCTAAAGCAAATTGAATAGACATCAGGTAAATTAAAAAAATATGCAGATGAAATTAGGTATTAAAAGCTTGGTTATTTTAGTCATGGTTTTTGTAAGTCTAAGCGCATGTAAGACGGATAAGCCGACCGCTGTTACTTCTCAAATTAAACCTGAGATGGATAAGAGAACCAAAGACAGTATTGCAAGAGCTGAAATTATAGCTTATGATCCTGCAAAACTTGAGATATCTAGTAATTTACCAGCTGAAGTACAGCAAGCATTAAGAAATCTAGAGCAGAAGAAATTTACAGATGGAAATCTGGGAGAGCAATTGATTGGTTTTGCAAAAGTTGGCGCTTATGATTTTGCAGATAAATTTAAGTTTTTGATTTTGAAATTTACAAGAGATGAAGCTGGATTTCAAGAATCAAGTGCTATGGAAATTGATGAACTGGCAGAAGTGATGAACCAATTTCCTAAAATGGAAATCGTCATTGAAGCTCATATGAATAATGATTTGGCCGCTGCAAAAAGTTTGGCAGTGAGCCAAGGCAGAGCAGATGCCATTAAAGCAAAATTGGTATCCAAGGGAATCTCTGAAGCAAGAATTAAAGCTGTTGGTTTTGGACAAAAATTTCCTGTAGCTGACAATGCAAAACACGAAGGCAAATTGATCAATGAAAGAGTTGAAATTCAATTAATGAAATTCATATAGTAGTCCTACTATTATAATATATTTTTAGATTTACCTACTACGATCGGCAATTAAAAGTAATTGCCGATTTCTTTTTTTATAACACTAACTTTTGTCTTTTAATTCGGAAATAAAATTTGTTCCGTTATTCTCATTTGTTGTTTGATATATTTTTCATCCTCAGCATGGTGATGCAAAGGTAAGAATGTTTCAATTTGCTTTTTCCATTTTAACTTTTTACCATTTTGGATGAAGCATTTATCTATTATATCTAGCATGATACTTACTGCAGTTGAAGCACCAGGAGAAGCACCTAAAAGAGCTGCCATACTGCCATCTTGCGCATGAATCACTTCTGTTCCAAATTCTAAAACACCACCATCTTCTTCATCACTTTTTATCACTTGAACACGTTGACCCGCAGTGATAAGTTCCCACTCATTTTCACGAGCATCTGGACAGTATTCGCGTAAAGATTCTATTCTGTCACTATGACTTTGAACCACTTGTTCTATGAGGTATTTTGTCAAAGGAACATTATGAATTCCTGCTCCGATCATTGATTTTATATTGTCCATTTCAATAGAGAGTGGAAGATCAAAATAAGATCCATGTTTGAGAAATTTTGTACTAAATCCTGCATATGGTCCAAACAATAATTCTTTCTTACCATCAATATATCTAGTGTCTAAATGTGGAACACTCATTGGTGGCGCTCCGAAAGCCGCTTTTCCATAAACTTTAGCTCGATGTTGTGATATTACTTTAGGATTTGTACACTTAAGGAACTGACCACTGATGGGGAAACCACCATATCCTTTTGCCTCAGGGAGATCTGCCATATCCAATAATTTTAATGTTCCTCCACCCGCTCCAATAAACACAAAATTGGCCAAGCAAGAATTCATTTCATCATTTTTGCAATAACTAATTTTCCATCTAGAATCATTTTGTTTTTCCAAGCCTTGGATATCGCTTCCGAGGTAAAGTTGAATTTTCTTTTTTTGCTCTAGATGTTCAATCATGCTTTTAGTGAGTTCACCAAAATTGACATCAGTTCCATCATTAACTCGAGTGGCATTGATTTTTTGGTCTGGGTTTCGTCCATTCATTACCAATGGAATCCATTGTTTTATAATATTTGGATCATCGCTGATTTCCATATTTTCAAAATAAACATGCCTCTTGAGTGCTTCATATCTTTTAGTTAAAAAATCACAATTCACATTATTCCAAACAAAACTTATATGTGGTATTTTATGAATAAATTTGAGTTCACTTTTTGCAAAATATTTTTGCTGCCTTAAGTATGCCCAGAACTGTTTTGACACTTCAAAAGAATGCGCTATTTTGATCGCTTTGCTAATGTCAATGTTTCCTTCTGCATTCTGGAAGTGTAGTTAAGTTCGCAGAATGCAGAATGTCCTGTTCCTGCATTGTTCCATGCCGACGAGCTTTCGGCTGCAACTCGATCTAATCTTTCTAGGATAAGGATTTTTAAACTGGGATCTAATTCACTGAGCAATGTAGCCAAAGTTGCACTCATTATACCGGCGCCGATGAGGGCGATATCATAAGAATTTTTATTTTCAGATTGCATTTCTTTCGTGATCTGTTTATTTAAAATTTGAAATGTTAAAACTAATTTAAATTAAACTGTATTAGCCTTAATATTTATGGAATTCGAAAATCATAAAGGGCTTTCCATTACCTTTGTGCAATATTAACCCAGAAATGGCAAATCAATTGAAAAATTATAGTGTAATTATTTTAATCAGCTGTAGTTCCCTAGCAGCGTGTAAAAAAAATATCAAGGAAGGCGCACAGACTTCAGCCAAAAAGCCACCTGTGCTAGTAGATGTACTTATCGCTGATTTCAATAATTTACCCAGCACAGTAGAATTAAATGGAAATGTATTGCCTCAAGAAATGATCGAGATTCGGCCAGAAGTAAGTGGGAGGATCACTCAGCTTATGATAAATGATGGTGCAGCGGTGGCGGCAGGTGCATTGTTGGCAAGGATAAACAATGCAGATTTACAAGCTCAGCAGCAACAACTTCAAGTCCAGTATGACATGGCAGTAAAAACAGAACAAAGGTTGAAAAAATTGTTAGAGATCAATGGGGTTAATCAGGCTGACTATGATCAAGCCTTGAGTCAGGTAAATCTTATCACCGCCAATAAAAATATCCTACAAGCTCAACTAGACAAAACTGAAATTCGAGCACCTTTTTCAGGGGTACTTGGCCTAAGACAAATAAGCAATGGTGCTTATGTTACGCCAAGTTCAGTTTTGACTACCTTGCAAAGTAAGGACCAGTTTAAACTAGATTTTCTTGTTCCAGAATCCTATTTACCGCTGTTGAAAATAAATCAAAAAGTAAATGTGAGTTCACCCCATTCTTCAGAGATTTTATCTGCCACTATTGTGGCATTTGAATCAAATATAAACAATTCAACAAATAATGCTAAAGTCCGAGCAAAACTTCACTCAAATAAGTTGAAAGCTGGATCCTTTGTCAAAATTAATTTGGATAAAAGTGAAAAAGGAATTGTAGTACCAACCAATGCCATTATTCCTGATGCATTGTCCAATCAAGTTGTTGTGGTGAGAAACGGGAAAGGAATGTTCCAGAATGTGAAGACTGGAATAAGAAATGCCAATGTAGTTCAAATCACAGAAGGGATCAATCAAGGAGACAGTGTTGTAGTTGGTGGTGTCTTATTCGTAAGACCCAATGCCGAACTTAAGATAAAACAAATAAAGTCATCACAAGATTTTATAGAAGCCAAATAACACATCATGAATATATCTGAATTATGTATACGAAGACCGGTGCTAGCTATAGTGATGAATCTAGTCATTGTATTGTTTGGTATTATTGGTTATACAAGATTGGGTGTGAGAGAATATCCAGCCATCGATCCTCCTACTGTCAATGTGCGGACAAATTATGCAGGTGCCAATGCAGAAATTATAGAAAATCAAATCACAGAACCTCTTGAAAAATCCATAAATGGGATTCCAGGAATTCGAACGATATCATCAACGAGTGCGGTCGGAAATAGTAATATCACCGTGGAGTTTGATCTCAGTACTGATCTTGAATCTGCCACCAATGATGTAAGAGATAAAGTAAGCCAGTCTATACGTAATTTACCTCAAGATATCGATGCCCCACCAGTGGTAAATAAGTCCGATGCAAACAGTGATTTTATAATCATTCTTGCTATCCAAAGTCCAAGTAAAGGATTGTTGGAATTAAGTGATTATGCAGAGAATGTTTTGCAAAATCGATTTCAAACTATTCCAGAAGTTAGTGCAGTTAATATCATAGGACAGAAGCGGCCTTCAATGCGAATATGGATGGATTTGGATAAAATGAATGCGCAGAATATTGCCTTTACAGATATTTCAAATGCATTGTCAAAAGAAAATATCGAGATGCCTTCAGGAAAAATTTATGGAAATAAAACTGAACTTACGATAAAGGCTCTTGGCAGAATGAGCAATGAAGAAGATTTTCGCAACATGATATTGCGAGCTGATGGTCAGGGTATCACACGATTATCTGATGTAGCAAGAGTCGAGATCGGTCCTGAGAATCTTGAGCAAACATGGCGAATGAATGGGGTGAGTGCTGTGGGCTTGGCTATCGTGCCACAGCCTGGTGCCAACTATGTAAATATTGCAAATGAATTTGATCGCAGACTTAAAGAAATAACTGACAGTGATCAAAGTGGTGACATCATTTTCACAAAGCTGATTGACAATACAATCAATATAAAAAAATCCTTGAAAAGAAGTAAAGGAGACGCTCATTATTGCGCTTTGTTTGGTGATTCTAGTGATCTTCTTTTTCTTTAGAAATTGGGCTGTAGCGATTAGACCTCTGATTGATATTCCGATATCATTGATTGCGACATTTTCGATCATGTATTTTGCAGGATTTTCGATTAATATCCTTACCTTATTAGGGATCGTTCTTGCCACAGGATTGGTAGTAGATGATGGGATCGTAGTGACTGAAAATATATTCAAAAAAATGGAGGCAGGAATGTCTCGCAGACAAGCAGCAATTGAGGGAAGTAAAGAAATAATCTTCGTTGTTTTGTCTACTTCATTGACACTTGCTGTCGTCTTTTTACCAGTACTTTTTCTAGAAGGATTTGTAGGGAGTTTATTTAGAGAGTTTGCTATTGTCGTGTCAAGTGCCACATTAATTTCAGCATTTGTATCATTGACGATTACACCAGTGCTCAATGTTTATCTTGGAGGTAATAATCACGGTTGGTTTTATAATAAAACAGAGCCTTTCTTTAGATCATTTGAAAATGGATATCGAAATTTACTCAGTGCATTTATTAAAGTAAAATGGATCGCGTGGGTTTTAATCTTGGCTTGTGGTGTTTCTATATATTATTTGATGAATACATTGCAGAGTGAATTGGCTCCATTAGAAGACAAAAGCACATTTAGAATTACTATGTCAGGTCAAGAGGGAGCAAGTTTTGATTTCATGAGAAAGATTGCTAATAATTTGGAGACTTTCATGATGGATTCAATTCCTCATCGCACATTTTCTTTCTTTTCTGTCCCAGGATTTATGAGCACAGGTGTAAATAGTGGTATGGGGCGAATTGGCTTAACATCTCCAGATGAAAGAGAACTCAAACAAAGCGATATTGTAAAAAATCTAAATAAGAAATTGGGAAGATTTAATGATGTTAGATTGTTTGCTATTGAGGAACAAACCATATCTGTTGGACTTGCTTCAAGAGGCTCTCTACCAGTGCAATTTGTGGTGCAGAATTTGGATTTTGAGAAACTTAAAACTGGCGTAACTGAAATCGTGGAGCAAGCAAGAGCTGATAAGACTTTTCAAAATGTGGATATCAATTTAAAATTTAATAAACCGGAAGAGCAGATCACAATTGATCGATTGAAAGCAAGGGAGTTGGGATTGACTATTTCAGATATTGCAAACACGATTCAAAGTGCATTTAGTGGTCGTCGATTAGATTATTATATTCATGAAGGAAGGCAATATCAAGTGATCGGTCAAGTGGATCTTATGGATAGGCAAGATCCTGCTGATATCACGAAACTTTATGTGAGAAATAACAGAGGAGAAAATATACCATTATCATCTGTAGTAGAGACAAGATCTTCTGCTAATCCTCCCACTTTATATCATTTCAATAGATATAAATCTGCAACAATCTCTGCATCATTAGCAGAGGGAAAAACGATCGGTGATGGAATAAAAGTCATGCGCAGTATCGCAGCTGAAAAACTTGATGAGTCATTTCAGACCTCATTAAGTGGTCCTTCACGCGATTTCGAAGAAAGTTCCTCCAATACTTTGTTTGCATTCTTATTGGCATTACTGTTGATCTACTTGGTCTTGTCCGCACAATTTGAAAGTTTTAAAGATCCCATTATTATCATGATCACCGTTCCATTGGCGTTAACAGGAGCATTAGGCAGCCTTTATTTTTTTGGTCATACTTTAAATATTTTTTCACAAATAGGAATGATCACTTTAATAGGGCTTGTTACCAAAAATGGAATTATGATTGTCGAATTTGCAAATAAAAAGAGATTATTGGGAATGTCGAAACTTCAAGCAACGATTGATGGTGCTGCAGAGCGATTAAGACCTATAATTATGACTAGTTTAGCTACTGCATTGGGGGCAGTGCCAAGCGCAGTGGGCTTTGGTTCGGCATCAACGAGTAGAATACCATTGGGGATCGTTATTGTCGGAGGCGTTTGTTTTTCTCTTGTCTTGACACTATTTGTAATTCCTGCTATCTATTTGTTTTTATCTGGAAAACATGTGAAAAATATTGATGAAAATGAGAATTAGAAAAATGAATAAATTTTTGCTTAGTTTATTTATTGCTTTCAATTTTATTGAAACGAATCATGCGCAAATTCAGTTAAGTTTGCAAGCTGCTATAGATTCTGCTTTGCAAAATAATTTGAACATCCAAGTTTCTAGAAATAATTTGGCAATTGCTGAACTTAACAATAGCTATGCCAATGCCGGTGCAATGCCACAGATTAATGCTGTATTGAGCAATACAAATGCTTTAAATAGCATCCATCAAAATTTAAGCAATGGTGTTGAGATTACAAAAAATAATGCATTGACCAATAATATCAATAGTGGTGTGAATGGTAGTGTATTGTTGTACAATGGATTTAGAGTAAAAAATACAAAGAAGCGTCTGGAACTAATGACCGACCAAAGTGAACACGAGCTCAATATCAACATCCAGAATACAATAGCGAATGTCATGATTAAGTATTATGATATTGTAAGACAAAATTCTTTAATAGCACTGCTTAAAAAAAATTTGGAATATTCTAAAACGAAGTCGAATTTAATTGCACAGAAATTGAATGTAGGCATGGCAAATGAGACTGATCACATCGCTACTCAAATGGATGTCAACAATTCGAAAGTAGCTATTGCAAATCAAGAAATGATATTACATCAAAGTGAGATAGATTTAATCCAAGCAACAGGGATGGATGTAAATCAACAAATAACCATTAAGGATTCAATTAATATAGATAGAAAGTTGCTTGAATCAGAAATCTACATGAATCTTGAAAAGAATTTGGATTATATATATGCTGATAATATTGTCCGAATCAATGAGTTATTACTCAAAGAAACGAAAGCTAGTAAATATCCTTCACTAAGAATGAATGCAGCCTACAATTTTAATTATAGTAAAAGCTCAAGTGGATTCAATTTGCTCAATGAAAGTTATGGACCAAGTTTAGGGGCTACACTTCAAATTCCAATTTATACAGGATTAGTAAAATCTCAAGAAAAATCTTTGGATTACCAAATCAAGAATGCAACATTGCTTAAAGCAGACAAGTATAAAATGCTTCAATATGAAGTGTCAAAAACTTATAGTCAATATCAAAGTCTAGAGGCACAGATCAAACAGCTAGAAGAGAATTATGATTTGGCAAGGAAATATGTAGAACTCAGCTTACAAAAGTATCAATACAATCAATCCACCATAATAGAGTTGCAATCTGCTCAAGCCAGTTTTGAGAATATTGGTTATCAGCTTATCCAATTGCAATATCTGAATAAATTAGCTGAAATCGAGTTAAAGCGGATCTCTTATCTTCTGAAAGGCTAATCCTTAGTGTCAGAATTGGCAGGTTAAAGTCAGAATTGTGTAAGTTTTTTAGCTTATTTGGATATTAGTTTTACCTGTGTTGGTGAATTCCTTAATTCGATCAAAATCTAAAAACATTTGATGACAAATTGCCTCCTTTCTTATTTTAAAGCTTCATTGTAAATTTTACTTATTGTATCTCTATATTTTTGAGCTGCACTGTTGAATCAATTATTCCTGTACACTTTGCTTTATTTATTTCCATGATTAAGTCAAATTGTATTATATGAAAGCAAAATCTACTATCTCAGAAGTTAATGAAAAAAAAATCATTTTAAAGATTGATGAGTTCAATTCAGAGTTTGGATATGAGATCAGAATATCTTCTGGCGAACAACAATTGAATATTCGAAGGAGAAATTTTGGAAGCATATCTATGAGGGAGAGGAATACCATTTTGACAGATGGATTAAAACAATTGTTGAGATTTCCTTCTCGCTGTGCGCAAATAAATGCAGAGGATATTTATAAACCCACCAATTTAGCACTTATAGGTGGAGCCAATTATATTTTATCATATTGTACAAACAAGGCTGATTATACTCTGCAAAAAATACTAAGACTTCCTGCTTAATTTGTTCTAAGCATTTCAAATTTATTTCAATGAGCGCCTTAATGATAAATTTGTAAAAGAAATTTCATTGCAAATGAACAATTTATTTGTTTAATTTTGCATAAAATATTTCTTTTCATGAATAAAATCTCAGTCATTACAGTATGTTACAATGATGCTGAAAATTTGCGTAAAACATTAGCATCTATGGCTTCGCAGACAGCGAGACGAGATATCGAACATATTGTAATAGATGGTGGATCAAAAGATGAAACTAAAATTTTATTGGAGGGCAATAAGGAAATTGATAAGTGGATATCAGAAGCTGATAAAGGATTGTATGATGCTATGAATAAAGGAATAGCCATGGCTTCGGGTGAATATCTATGGTTTATGAATGCTGGTGATGTTTTTTATTCTGACAATACTGTCGAGTCCTTGATTGAGGAATTGAATCAATCAGATATCGTGTATGGTGCAGCAGTGCTTGTAGACGATCAGGGTAGAGATCAAGGATTGTATCATAAGACCCTACCAGAGAAATTAACTTGGAAGAATTTTATAAAAGGCATGGTCGTATGCCATCAAGCGCTAATAGTCAAGCGGAGCATGGTTGAAGTATATAGTCTAGATTTCAAGATAGCTTCAGACATAGATTGGGCTATCCGAAATTGTAAAAAAACAAATAAGATACATAACTCCAATATAATCTTGTGCAAATTTCAGACAGGTGGATTGTCCAAGAAAAGACAGCGTTTAGCGCTACAAGAGAGATTTAAAATATTAAAAAATCATTTTGGATTAATAGATACGATTTTAGCCCATATCTCAATTGTATTTCAATATTTTTTGGTTAAATTGGGCTTTAAGAAAACAAGGAATTGAACAAGTTAATGCCCTCTATGGTAAATTCATTTATTCTAAAAGTACTTCCAGTAATTAAATACAAAAAATCTCCTAACATTATGAACTCATTTGTAAAATTTATTTTTATTTTTTTATTAATTTCATGTGGAGATGATGGTCCAAATTGTCCGGGAGATATGGTTCTGCCAGTAGAAATTAGTCCATATAATCCTTATTATAATGTAGGCGATACGATCACTTTTTCATCTATTATTCATAAATTAATTTACGATAAAAAAACGGATAAATTTTATGATGCAAGTAATTATAGTTTTGGTCCGATTATATCAGTTTTTAGTCTGGATAGTATAAACAGATACGGATTTAAGTCCCAAGTAAATTTATATTGCGATTTTATTAGGCAAGATGATTTTAAGATGTTTGTCGATACCTTGGATAATAAAACTTTTATTGGTGGAGATTATTTGCTTGAAAAGGATAGTCTAGGTATTTTATTTAAATTGAAATTAGAGAAAAGTGGATTTTATTGGATTTCTACCGATAGTTGGACGACTGGGGACTCGTATTTACAGAATAATCACCGTTTTAATTGTCGAGGCCGTTATATCTATTTTTATTTACAATCACCAAAGGAAAACAATATTCAATTTATGCAAAAATTCAGGAATATTTATCCAAATGATTATTATTTATCAGATTCAATTAGTAAATTTTATAATCGTGCTGGTTATTGTTTTGAAGTGAGATGATCATAAGTTGATAACAATGTATCTACGAAGATAGCTGCCCTTAAAGAATGCAAGTTATAAGGAGAAAGTAAAAAAAATTGAAGAAATCTTTTTATTTCTGTTCATTGCAGAGTTGAAGGGAAGCTATATTTGTGGATACTACATTAGTGTTATTCTTACCATTTAAAAAGTTTGTTTATGGGCCAGGTAATTATTTAATTCATATTGAAAGTATAATTATGAACTCATTTGTAAAATTTATTTTTATTTTTTTATTAATTTCATGTGGTGATGATGGTCCAAATTGTCCTGGTGATATGTTTCTGCCAATTAATATCGGTCCATATAAACCATATTATAATTTAGGCGATAAGATCGTTATATCATCTAAATTTAATAAACTACTATTTGATGAAAAGACAAATAGATTTTATGATGTTAGTAATTATAAATTTGTGCCACTTATCAGTATGAATACATTGGATAGTGCAAATGACTATAATTGGAAATCAAAAATTAATGAAATATGTTTTTTCATTGGTCAAGACAAATATAATATGAAACAATTAAGTTCTGGAGATGAATCCGCAATTGTTGGAGAATATAATTTCTTAAATGACACACTTGAATTTGAAGTTAAATTAATTTTAAATCATAGCGGTTACTTTGCTCTCAGTACTGAAAGCCTATCATCAGGTGACGGTCGTTTACAGAATAACTACAAATTTAATTGTAGAGGCCAAGAAATTAAATTTGAATTATTATTACCTAATAATAATAATATTCAATTAATGCAGCAATTTAGATCAAAAGAAAGAAATAATTGGATTTTAAGTGATTCAATTAATAGGTATTTCAATTATGCTGGGTATTGTTTTGAAGTGAGATGATCAAAGGTTGATAACAATGTATCTACGAAGATAGCTGCCCTTAAAGAATGCAAGTTATAAGGAGAAAGTAAAAAAATTGAAGAAATCTTTTTATTTCTGTTCATTGCAGAGTTGAAGGGAAGCTATCTTTGTGGATACTACATTATTTATATAACAAGTAGCTCCAATTTACTTAAAAACAAGGAATTAAACAAGTTAATGCCCTCTATGGTAAATTCATTGGCTCTAAGACTTTGAATTCCTTTATATAAACAAATTTTATCTCCTTATCTTTTTTTATTCCCAATACAATTGATTCAGTATTTTGAAGCGTAGATTGTAATATTTCAGGAGCTGCATCAGTATTCTTTCTTAATGTACTGCTGCAATTTTTTAGCTTTGATTTAAGTGAAGCATTGATTATTCCTGAATATGTTTTATAATAGGCGAAAGCGTAATTTTCTGTAGATTCACAGGGGAATTGAATTTGAAAATATGCTTCTTTCCCTTGTTCCCCAGGAATAAATTTTTGTAGCGTAATTCCATTCATTTTCATTGGCTCCAACTGATTTTTTTTATGTTGAATACAACAATTGGACATGGATAGGAGTAAGATAAAAGCAAAGGAAATCTTCATCGATTTTAATTATTGGATAGTTAGTTTTTTGAAAATTGTATTTCCATTATTTTTAACTTTGACCATATACAATCCTTTAGTTAAATTGAGATTTATTTCGCTTATTTTTTGATTTACCTTATTGTAATAAACTATTTTTCCATCAGCTGCAAGAATAGAAATTTCAGCATTTTTTACATCTCCTTTTATGCTTAAATCGAAGTTCCCAGAATTGGGATTTGGTATGATCTCAACTTTTTGATCGCTATCATTATAATCGCTTTGATCTACAATAACCAAAGGATAACAAGCTGTCCTTATTTTACAGCTGTTTTTTGTTATATCCAAGGCATAATTGCCAGATTTTACAAGGGTCAAATATCTTGTTGTTTGTCCCGGAATGATTGCAAACTGATTGTCGCAATCAAGCCATTGATAACTGCCTGCCGATGCTTCATTGGATACCAATAAATTTCCATCCAAACTAATTGTATTATTAGGCTCCGCGTCAACCATCACGGCAAATCTCAATGTGCTGTCACATCCCCATATATCTTTAAAATTTTTAATCAGGGTAGTAGATTTGTATAGCGTATCTTTTCCATTGATATATACTTTACATGCTCTTACTGTTTGATTAGTTATTTTTGTTTTACAAGGGCCTTGTTGGTACATGTATGTATAGCTCTCAGTACTATCCTGATTTTCTCCAACGGCAATCACTTTAAAATATACAAATTGATCTTCCAATGCTGGTGTAATAGCATTGACAGTTTTCCATATGTTTTGATTGAACTTTAAATCAATTCTATTATTCAAAGCTTTCGTCTCATGCGACCAAAGTAAATAGACATCACTGATAGTCTTATCGTAGTTTATTTTAGCACTTATTTCCATTGGGCTATTAATTGGAACTGGGTTGCCAGGAGAGACTTCGATACTAGGAATGGTTTGGACTATTTGCGGATAACTTTCCCTTCCTTTTAGTGGAGCCTCCCAGAGACCTCTTCCCCAAGAAGCAGCTTTTATAGTATTGGATGCAAAGTGAATTTCAAAATCTCGAACTGTTGTGTTGGGCAATTTTGTATTATACATTTCCCAGTTAGTTCCATTCATAGATTTTACAAAAACACCAATCTCTGCACCAGCATAGATATTGCGTTCATTCGTATGGTCGATGGCAAGTGCCCTTATTGGCATATTGCTCAGATTGTAGGTGATATTTTGCCAAGTGGCTCCTAGATTGTGAGTGATATAAATTTTTAGATTATTAGCTTCCCATCTGTCAAAACAAACTACAATAGTGGAGTCATGTCTAGGATCAAATACGATATCAGATATTGATTGACTAGGAAGTCCAGGAAAAATACTCTTCCACGTACCGCCTTTATTTGTGCTGAAAAGTAATGATGCATTTCTTGAAACAACGATGATATTGCTGTTATTCTCTGCGATGGCAGCATGTGTGATTACCCCTATTCTAGGGCTGCCACCAATCGACCAACTTCCAGGTTCGCCAAACAAATTACTTTGGAACATCGTGTCAGAAAAATGATAGACAGTCATGTGATCACTTGGGTCAAATATCATCGGTGATATCCAATCTGCTTGAGTTGATCCTGACTGAGGATTTGCAACTTCGTCTCGAGTGTCTCCTCCATTTAAAGTGCGTTGGCGTGATCCGTATTGCCAACTTCCCATCATCATATTTTTATTCAATGGATGGACGATTCCTTCCATGCCATCACCACCATTCCATTCAAGCCATCCATCCTCATTTATTATACTGGTGCCATTATCCTGAGATCCACCTATGGAAATTGATTTATCCGATTGACTAGTACCTATTCTATAGAATTCTCTTACACTTGTTCCTCTGTTTAGTATTTTCCATGTAGCACCATTATCTGAACTCTTGCAGAAATACCCATCTGTTCCAATATAGAAAACACCATCTATGCAATCAGCAGCTCGAAGATCAGCATGAGTATAGGTCTCATCGGGAACAAGCGTGAACCAATTGTTTATCTGTGTAAACGTATTTCCACCATCAGAAGACCCTTCAAGATTCAAATAACCACTCACCATGTGAAGACTATCCTTGTCAGAGATTGCAAAATTTCCTACCCCATTGCTTGTCGCTGTTTTTATGAAACTAATTCCTTTATTATTGGATTTATAGTAAACGTTGCCATTGCCACTTGCAAAATATACATTGTTTGGTTTTGCAGGAGTTACATCTAAAAATCCATCTATGCTATTGCCACCATTAAATCCAGGCAAGGGTTCAGATTGAGTAAAGCTTAATCCTGTATCATTGGATAAAGTGATCGTACTTTTTGTAGCTGTATTGGTTTGAATGAAGTAAATCGTTTTTGTATCAGTTGGATGAAATTCTATCTCTGTAAAATTACCATTGGCCATAAGGACAGTAAATGTCCTCAAATTATTATCGGAGCGATAAAGTCCTTTATTGGTTCCAATGAAAACTAAGTCTTTAATTCGTGGATGATATTTAATGATGTGTACTTGTGTAGTTGTGCCTAATCCTCCAAATCCTTTGCTAGAATTTAAATCTGTAGCAACCCATGTCTCACCACCATCAATACTTCTATAGACACCATGTGTATATCCATTGTTTGCATTGCGCACATTGATCAAAACTTCATTAAAATTTGAAGGGTTTGCTGACATTGTATTCACTCCTGTGGCAACTAAAAAATCTGTAGTGTTTTTCCATGTGTCACCACCATCTGTGGTCTTCCAGAAGCCTCCACTTCTTGATCCCATATACATGTTATCTGTATTGGATCGATTGATTTGAAAACACTCGATTCTTCCAATACCAGAATTATAACTTTGAGTGATATTGTCTGCACTGTATGGCCCTAGATCGATCCAGTCAGGATTGGCTGCTCTTGCTTTGGCAGTTTGATTTAATTGAACAAAGGTTCTTTGAGCTAAGCTGTAATCAACTTTGCTTCTATCTCCATCGGGAAAATACTTTCCTTCATTTTCGCTCCTCCATCGCATGAATTCATTCCATCCAGATCCTTTTTGAAATCTGTCAATAGTCGAGAAATAGCTTTCTGCCATTTCGCATACTTTGTAAAAATTCACATTATTGTCATACATCGCTTTTTTATATTCCTTTTGAGCAAAGGAAATTTGACATATACCACAGATAAATATACAGAATAATAGTTTTAACGAAAATGAATTCATAAATAGAAAATTTCTTTAATATAATTGACACAATATTGCAGCAAGATACGGTATTTTTTCTTCTACTATTTTGTTTTTTTAAAACTAAAATAGCTGATATATTGTCCTTGCAGGAATATTTGTTTAACAATAAAAGCGTGTACTGGTAAAAATTATCAAGTTTTGATCAGCTTATGCTAATTATTTTCTCTTGATATTCTTGTTTAATTTTTTTTCTATTTCTTCGACTTTGGCTAGAAAACTTTTATCTGTTTCCATTTGGATGTCAACAGCTTTGATGGAATGCAATATCGTGCTATGATCTTTTCCGCCAAATGTTTCGCCAATTTCTTTAAGTGTAAGATTGGATAGGTGCTTTCTGATGAAATAAATAGAGATATGCCTAGCTTGAGCTACAGGGCCTTTTCGGCTCTTTCCTCTGACTGCATCAATATTGACATTGCACTCTCTACAGATGAATTCTAAGATCTCTTCAGGGCTTATCTCATGATTTACTTTTGCAGTATAATTTTTGATGACTTCTTGAGCTAATTCAATATCTAGTTTTCTATTGTTGATTGATGACTGTGCTATCAAGGAGATGATTATCCCTTCCAACTCACGAATATTACTCTTGAGATTAAGACAGATAAAATCTATTATTCTTTCTGGAAGTTTAATTCCCTTTTCTTCCATTTTTGCAATGATGATAGCCATCCTTGTTTCATAATCTGGTGAAGTC
This sequence comes from Saprospiraceae bacterium, assembly GCA_016710585.1. Classification (GTDB taxonomy): domain Bacteria; phylum Bacteroidota; class Bacteroidia; order Chitinophagales; family Saprospiraceae; genus Vicinibacter. Next base: position 243,566 of record JADJVN010000001.1, on the reverse strand, counting down.
AAATCCGTAGAGAGCCCCCATTTAAATCGATTCACCAATCGATCTTCAATATCCTTGAGTTCATGTGGCGCTCTGTCTGAGGTCAATACGATCTGTTTCCCCTGCTGATGCAGATGATTGAACAGGTGGAAAAAGATTTCTTGTGTTCCAGACTTACCGGCTAAGAATTGAATATCATCGATGATCAATACATCTAGACCATGATAAAACTGTGAAAATTCGTTGGTGCGATTGTCCTTTACAGAATTAATGAACTGCTGGGTGAATTTTTCAGCACTGGTGTAGATTACATTTTTTTCTGGAAAATATTTTAATAATGAATTTCCAATAGCTTGAACCAAATGTGTTTTTCCCAATCCTACATTTCCATATAGGATGAGAGGATTGAAATTTTTTCCTGGGTCTTTAGCGATTTGGATACCTGCTTGTCTTGCCAAACGATTACAAGAACCTTCTATAAAATTATCGAATGTGTAATTTGGGTTTAGATTGGAATCAATATCCATCTTTTTCAAACCCGGCATTACAAAAGGATTGTAGGCTGATACAGGGATGGTTGTCGTATTTCTTGAAGGATGACTTATTCTGACTGGAGACTGAAAACTATTTTTTGAAGTACTATTTGTCTTTATATATTGGTATTTCAATTGGCCTTTTTCACCAATCTCGCTACGTATTCCTTTTCTAAGGATGTCAATATAATTTTCCTCAAGTCTTTCTACCAAAAATTCATTTGGCGCTTCAACGATAAGCACAGATCCTTCCATTCTTAAAGGTTTAAGAGGAATAAACCATCTCATAAAATCTTCCACATTGAGGGAATTTTTTATTTGTTCGAGGACATTGTTCCAGACGGTTACGTGATCTTGTACCATTTATTATTTAGCTTGAGCCTGTTTATTTTTACTGTTTTGTCAACTCTAAAATTAAGCCATTTTTTTGAATTGGGGCACAAAATTGGAAAATTTATTTCACAAATTTCATGCAGTATCGTGAGGAAAAATAAATAATTTTAAGATTGATATTCAATTTGCTATGATTCAAATCTTTATTAATATGATAATTTGATAATATCATATTATTCCATTTTTATTTTCCAAAAATAAGTTTGGACTATTTTTAAAAATAAAAAAAATAATTATTTACTTGACTTAGCCTGATTAGACCAAGTTTATATCAATAGAATAAAATATATAATTCGTTTATACTGAATTCTATGTATAAAATAAGTTGAATATTAATATAATATGAAGAAACACTAAAGCATTCCTCTATAGTGCAAGAGCTATTATGCTTTTACCGTCTTTTTTGACTTTGGACGTGAATTTCCATAAGACTTTCTTGTTCTTTTTCCTTTCGCAGTTCTTTTATCACCTCTACCCATGATATTCTAATTTTTTGCAAATGTAAGATTTTTTTTAACAATCATACAATCTTTTTGAGAAAAAAGTCTATCTTTGCAGTCCAAATTTTGGAAACGTTCTTTATGGATCCCTTTCAAATATATTCCATACCGATACGAGGACTAAATACTGGTCTTCATCATTATGATTTTGAGATAGGGGAAGATTTTTTCCGGCTTTTTGAGGCTAGTCCGATCAGAGAAGGTGGCTTTCACGTGGCGATGGACCTTGATAAACAACAGGATCTCAGTACGGTTCTTTTCAATATCAAGGGGTGGATGCGTGATTCATGCGACCGATGTTTGGCAGATATTCGTCTACCAATAACCAGTTCGTACTCGGCTATTCTGAAAAAAGGCGAGGGAGATGATATAGATCCCGATCTGATCGTGATATCAGAGGAGGCGCATGAGTGGAATGTCGCTCATCTCATCTATGACTATATATGTCTATCAATCCCATTCCGGAAAACAATCGACTGTAAAAAATTATCTCCTAGTCCTTGTGACCAAGAGATTTTAAAGAAAATACAAAATTATGGCCCAAGTGAAGATAATTCAGTTTGGGATGTTTTAAAAGATTTTTAAGAAATAGACTAAAAAGATTTTGTTATGCCAAATCCGAAGTGGAGACATTCCAAAACAAGAAAGAGAAAGAGAAGAACGCATTATAAAGCGGAAACTCCTCAACTAAGTACTTGCAAAGCTACTGGTGCGCTTCATATTTACCATCATGCACATTGGCATGAAGGGAGTATGTATTATAAAGGGCAAATAGTAATTAAAGCTGCTGAAGCCGCTCCAGAAGTGGAGGCTCAATAAATAAAGATTAGAATAATGTCTAATATATAATAAGCTCCTATTTGCATAGGGGCTTTTGTTATTTTTATAAATCATCATTTTTTAATGAGAAAAGTAATTTTTACAAAGGATGCTCCAGCTCCGATTGGACCATATAGTCAAGCCATTATGGTGGATAATACACTTTATGTATCTGGTCAAATCGCTCTTGATCCTTTCACTGGTGAATTGGTTATTGCAAATATCGAAGAGGAGACTCGTAGAGTTTTAGACAATATGAAAGCAGTGCTTCACGCCGCTGAAATGGATTTTTCACATATTGCTAAATGCTCTGTATTTGTAAAAGACATCAATCAATTTTCAAAAATTAATGCAGTATATGCTTCCTATTTTCCTGAAGTCGGGGCACCTGCTCGAGAATTAGTTGAAGTCGCAAATCTTCCAAAATTTGTCAATGTAGAAATTTCTTGCATCGCTTATAAATCATAGTTTTATGAAAAATGTGCTTTCTTGTATTCAACCAACAGGTGATATTCATCTGGGTAATTATTTTGGAGCAGTTCAAAATTATGCAAAACTTCAAAAAGATTATAATTGTACTTATGGTGTCGTAGATTACCATTCGATGACTATGCCATATACCCCTGTAAAGTTGAGAGAAAACACATGGAATATGATTTTTCAATTGATGGCTTGTGGTGTCAATAAAGAAAATTTATTTATTCAATCTTTGGTTCCTGAACATACGCAGTTGGCATGGATTTTAGGCTGTGTTTGTAGTTATGGTGAGTTAAGCCGTATGACACAGTTCAAAGATAAATCTGATCAACTTGCTACTTCTGATAAAGATAGTTTTGTCTCTGCTGGTTTGTTTTTTTATCCAGTCCTACAAGCAGCAGATATTTTGATTTATCATGCAGACTTAGTGCCAGTTGGAAAAGATCAAGAGCAACATCTTGAGTTATCCAGAAATATAGCCCAGAGATTTAATCATCAGTTTGGTAAAGAATATTTTGTGCATCCAGAAGCCCTTTATACAGAAACACCAAAAATTCTTTCTCTTGCTGACCCAACCAAGAAAATGTCAAAATCGCTTGGAGAAAAACATCATATCAATATTTTTGGAGACGAGAATACGATAAGAAAACAAGTAAAATCTGCGGTCACGGATACTGGTGAACAAACTGCTGGTGAGATGAGCCCAGGAGTAAAAAATCTATTTGAAATATTAAAGGCTTGTGAAAAATTTGACGTAGTTCAAAGTTTACAAGAAGATTTTAGAAATGGAAGTTTAAAGTATTCGAATTTAAAAGAGTCCGTGGCAGATGCTTTGGTCGAATTGGTCACACCAATTAGAGAGCGCTATATGGATATTCAAAAAAATAAAAAAGAGAATAAGGAAAGTATAAAAGAATCTTCTATAGCAATCCGAGCTAGAGCTGCAAAAACATTGGCTGAAGTCAGAGAATTAACTGGATTGACAAATTTAAAATAAACATTGATTATGACTATTTTTTGTGTTGGAAGAAATTACGTCGATCATGCAAAAGAATTAAATAATCCTTTGCCAAAAAAGCCTATTATTTTCTGTAAACCAGCAACTGCACTTTTAAAAGATAACAAAGCATTTTATTATCCAGATTTTTCTAAGGATATTCATTATGAACTTGAGATAGTTTTGAAGATAGGGAAAAATGGTAAAAGCATTCCAATGGAAAAAGCTTCGGAACACTATAGTCATATTGGACTTGGCATCGACTTTACTGCAAGAGATATACAGCAAGAGTGCAAAGAAAAAGGATTGCCTTGGGAAATTGCTAAGGGATTTGATAATTCTGCAGTGTTGAGTGATTGGCTGCCCAAAGAAGAGTTAAATTTAAATAATATCCAATTTTCTTTGACAAAAAATAATTCATTAGTTCAACAAGGCGAGTCTAAAGATATGATCTTCAATTTTGACTTTGTTATCTCTTATATTTCTCAATATTTTAGATTGAATGTAGGTGATATAATTTATACTGGAACGCCATCAGGTGTTGGACCAATATCCATAAAAGATTTTTTTGAAGGATATATTGGTGAAAAGCGTATGTTTTATTGTGAAATTAAATAATATCTCAAGAAACCGAAATATATTATAATAATATATATAAGAAATATTCATATATTTGCATAACCATTTTAAACAACAAATATGCCATATTTATTTACATCAGAATCCGTATCAGAAGGGCATCCTGATAAAGTAGCCGATCAAATTTCAGATGCGTTGATAGATAATTTTTTAGCATTTGACAAGGAGTCCAAAGTGGCTTGTGAAACATTAGTAACTACTGGTCAAGTGGTCGTAGCAGGAGAGGTTAAAACAAATACTTATCTCGACGTACAAAAAATTGTTCGCGATGTCATTAAGAAAATCGGATATACAAAATCTGAATATATGTTCGAAGCAAATAGTTGTGGAATCTTATCCGCAATACATGAGCAAAGCGCAGATATCAACAGAGGTGTAGATAAAAAGAAAAAAATCGAGCAAGGTGCGGGGGATCAAGGAATGATGTTTGGTTATGCTACCAATGAAACTGCAAATTATATGCCTTTGCCACTATCTTTATCGCATATATTATTGGAAGAGTTAGCAAAGATCAGAAAGGAAAATAAGGTGATGACTTATTTGAGACCGGACGCAAAAAGTCAAGTGACTATCGAATATAATGATCAAAATAAACCTATAAGAATAGACACTATCGTGATCTCAACTCAACATGATGATTTTGTTTCTGTAAAGGGTAATTCTGCAACGGAACAAGATAAAGCAGATAAAAAAATGTTGGCACAAATAGCGGAAGATGTCAAGACTATTTTAATCCCGCGTGTAAAAAGAAAATTGCCAAGTCATATACAAAAATTGTTCAACGATAAAATCACCTATCACATCAATCCTACAGGAAAATTTGTAATCGGTGGACCACATGGTGATACAGGATTAACTGGAAGAAAAATTATTGTAGATACATATGGTGGTAAAGGGGCACACGGTGGTGGCGCATTCTCTGGTAAAGATCCATCTAAAGTGGACAGATCCGCAGCTTATGCCACGCGACATATCGCTAAGAATTTGGTAGCAGCAGGTGTGTGTGACGAAGTTTTAGTGCAAGTCTCATATGCTATTGGAGTGGCAAAACCATGTGGACTATATGTCAATACCAATGGAACTTCTAAAGTAAATCTTACAGATGGACAGATAGCCAAAAAGATAGAAAAGCTTTTTGACATGAGACCTTACGCCATAGAGCAAAGGTTAAAATTAAGAAATCCTATTTATTCTGAGACAGCCTCATATGGGCATATGGGTAGAGAAAATAAAGTAGTAGAAAAATTCTTTAACTCACCTGATGGGAGGATCAAGAAGATGAACGTTGAATTATTCACTTGGGAGAAATTGGATATGGTGAGACCTATAAAAAAAGAGTTTAAAATAAAATAAGGAATTCAATTATTGATATAGATGGTGCCCGTTATAATTTTTTATGACGGGCATTTATTTTTTCCATACCAACTGAAAATCTTGCTCCTTAAAGGGTTCAGGATAGTCACCAAAACTAATGAGGTGACTTGCTACTTTTCCTATTGCATCTGAACACATTGCAGAATACCCATTACAGCCACCTGCAATATAAATATTTTCATTTTCAAGTTTGCCAATATATGGATTTCCATGAGTTGTTCTACTAATAATACATCGCTTTGTTTGGAATGAAATGAATTCAATTTGCGGTAATAATTTTTCAAGTTGAAATTTCATCTTGTGCAATGAATCATCGCTCTTACCATCTTCGAACCATTGATTAGCTTCTTGCAATGTTGTAAAATAAATGTCTTCAGGAAGATTGCAACCCATTTTAATATAATATTTACCATCAGGGTATTGTAATGCTTGTATTAAATAAATGCCATCCAAGCCATTTTCATTGATCTCATATAATAATGAAGGAAGGTTCTTTAATCTACTACAAGTTGCTTCACTAACTTCTGCAAGAATTATTGTTTCACTTTTTACTTTAAGGTCTAATTCTTTTGATATCAACTTTGACATATTGAAAAATGAACCTTGACATAATAAGATTTTTTCTGCATGATGGATGGTGTTATCTGTGCAATAAATGTAATAGCTCCCATCAGATTGACGGGATAAATTCCTTGCTACAGATTTATGGCAAATGCCACCAAAAGATTCATAAATTTTTGACTGCGCCGTGATTAATTTTCTAGGGTCAATGAATCCGCTAGGAGCCTGTTCAATTATTCCTTCAGAGCTTGAAGGAAATTTAAATTCAGAATTCAATAAGTTTTCCTGAACTAGCTGATTATATTTGATATTAAATTGTTGAGCTAGAGAAGCTGATTTTTTTAAATAGTCATCCTCGCCATGCGGATTGACATAGTAACAAGATACAGCTGAGTGGAATTTTATTTTGGAGTTTGTTTCTATTTGTTGATAGGCATTAACAGAATCACAATTCAATCTTGTCCATACTTCATTTTTACCTATTAATCTTTGAATCCTCGCTTGGTCAAAATGACTTGCATAAATTTCTGCTTTCTCATGGACAGCTGGTTCATCTGGCCCTATTAGTTTGACACGAAAATTATTTTTTGCACTGTATTTTGCCGCAGCTGATCCAATAAGTCCATGTCCGATTACGATGATATCATGGGATTCCATATTAAAATCTATTTATAGTTTTTCGATCAATATTTTGCAAAATTAATTTTTTAAGATCAACAAGTTTTCTGGTGTTTTTTACATTAGATTTTCTTTCCAAATGCTTTTGCTTAAAGAATCGGATTGTCTCGAAATTATTAACAAATTCTTTCACTGCGAAGAATAATGATTTTTTTCCTCCTAAAAACAAAGCAATAGATTTGATTGATGTTTTTGCAAAGAAAATTCCAAATCCAAATGAAGTTAAATGGAAATAATGAACAATAATTTTATTGCGAAGGCTTATTCTTTGTACTTTATCTGAGTTCTCTTTTTTTATGGTCGTAGAAACTGGATGATAGCATGTTGCAAGTGGATCAAAATATGATTTAAATCCGCATTCCCATGCATTTAATCCCATATCTAGATCTTCATAATAATAGGGATCAAATGCAGTACAAAAACCTCCAATATATAGCAATTTTTTGCGATCTACAAGCGCATTCGCTCCAGAAAGAAACAAGGTAAATGAAGACGCGCGATCAGCAGAAATAAAATTTTTTGATCCATCAATTTTATAATAATTTATCTCGGGATATTTTGCCGCATCGATCAATTGATTGTTTTCATCTAGGATTCGAGACATTACTCCAAATGTGTCATCCATTTCAAAATATTTGAATTGTGATTCAAAATAATTTGAACTTAATCGCACATCAGAATTTAAAAGTAAAACGAGTTCCTTCGATGCTATATTAATTCCGCTATTACAATTGCTAGAAAATCCTCGATTGACTTTATTAGTGACAAGAATAATATTAGGATAATTCTTTTCAAGAAATGCTACTGAATCATCAATCGAAGCATCATCACAGACAATAATTTCAAAATCTAAAATATGTGATCCATTTATAGCTTCTAATGTGTATGGTAGATTTTGTTCTAAAAGTTTTTTACCATTATAATTGGGTATGATGATAGATATACTTTTGGTCGACATTCCTCAAGATATTGTTCCACCACAACTCGACCCCGCACCTGCAGTACAACCAAAACAATGCTGATTGACTACAATATTCCTGTTCTGTAATTCTTCGATATGGAATTGTGAAATATGATTTGTACTTGAAGCAACTTTTAAATCAAGCATTTGATTAAAATCACAATCATAGATGGCACCATCCCATCCAATTGAAATCGTATTTCTACACATGACATTTGCAGCTGCAACTGGATTGTATGCATTGCTTAGTTTTTCCATATACGATTCATAGTTTTTACTTTCCAGTAAATAATCTAAGAATCTGCTTATCGGTAAATTAGTAATTGCAAAAAGGGAGTTGAAATCGATGTTATAATTTGCTTTCAATTTTGTTTTAAAGTCCAATTCTAAAGCATGTTGTGCTGGAGGAAGGAATGCACCTGAAGGATTATAGACTAAATTTATTATTAATCCACTATCTTTTATTCCATAGCCTACTTCATTAAGCATTTGCAATGCTTTTATTGATTTTTCAAATACACCATCTCCTCTTTGTGCATCTGTTCTTCCAGCAGTAAAATATGGGAGTGAAGATACAACTTCAATAGTATGCGCTTTGAAAAAATCAGGTAAGTCATGATATTTCTTATTTGCCAAAATTATAGTAAGATTGCATCGAACTATTATTTTATTTATAGATAATTTGCTTATCTCTTGAATGAACCATCTGAAATGAGGATTCATTTCTGGTGCGCCTCCTGTCAAATCTACTGTATGTGCGCCAGATTTCTTGATTGCATCAAGGCAAAGCAACATCGTTTCTTTGGTCATGATTTCTTTTCGATCAGGCCCCGCATCAACATGACAGTGTTTGCACACTTGATTGCACATTTTACCTACATTTATTTGAAAAATTTCTAGCTGTGTAGGTTTTAATGGAAATAACTTACTTTCTCTTAGTTTTTCTGTAAAATTTACTTCATGATGGTTCGAAAGTGAATTATTACTTAATACTTTCAACTGAAAATATCCATTTGCCAATTCGCTATGTCGACTATGTAGAGACTTTATACTTTCTCCCATAAATATTACATTGTTATCTCTTTAGCCTTGTTCATCATTTGGACACTGTGTACAAGACTAGCACCTCCCCTGATGGCGGCAGTAACATGGACTGCTTCCATCATTTGTGCTTCATCACATCCTTTTTCCAAAGCATCTACTGTATAAGCATCTATACAATATGGACATTGCACTGCATGAGCTACTGCAAGGGCAATAAGACTTTTTTCTCTAGCAGTTAGCGCCCCTTCTTTGAATACCTCTCCATAGTAGTTAAAGAATTTATTGGCTAGATTTTTTTCAAATTCGGCAATATTTCCAAATTTTTTCAGATCCTCAGGATTATAATATGTATTCATCTACCTATTTTGAAATTTATAAACATAGTTTAAATATTTTAGTTTTCATTTCTATGAGATATATTAAGTGGATTGGAATAGGGGTTTTATTCATTCTATATTCATCTAGGCTTATTGCTCAAGTTGAAACAAGGATGGATACTACTATCCGAAGGAATGCACTTAGAGCAGTTCCATTTATTTTTTATTCTCCCGATACTAGATGGGGCTTTGGTGCTGGTGGTTATTATTCTTTTTTTACTAGCAAAAATTTGAAATATAACCGTCCTTCAACATTTATTATTGGATTCTCTTATACTCAGAATAAACAGTTATTATTTTATTTGCCCTTTAGTTTAAATTTTGAAAAATCAAAACTATGGGTCAATGGTGAATTGGGTTATTATAAATATATTTTTAATTATTTTGGAATTGGCAATGATGTTCCTGATAAGTTTATTGAGAAGTATTCAGCAGATTTTCCGCGACTAAGATTAAATGCATTATTTCAAATTTTACCCAAACATTACTTAGGTTTGCGCTATGTATTTGATGAATTTACTTATACTAAGTTTGACACTTCTGGATTGTTGTTTAATCAGGATATACTTGGGACAAAAAATTCAAATATTAGTAGTGTTGGACTAGTTTATAATATTGATAAGCGAGACATAATAAACTACCCAACTAAAGGATTTATTGTTGAACTAAGTTACACATTAGATGATAAATATACTGCAAGTGATTTTAAGTTTAGAAAACTTAATTTTGATTATAGTTTTTATAAGACTTTTAAAGAAAGATTAACCACTGTAATTAATGCAAGTTTTGTGCAGATTGATGGGGCAGTGCCTTTTCACCAATTGTCTACTTTTGGGGGGACAAAGAAATTAAGAGGCTATTACGATGGAAAATTTAGAGACCGTAATTCATTACTCGTTCAAACTGAACTTCGATTTAAAATATACAAACGGATAAAGTTTGCCGCTTTTGGAGGACTTGGAAAAATATATAACTTGAGCAATGAATTAAATTTTAATAATTTGCGTTATAACTATGGTTTGGGTTTGCGATATCAAATGGATAAAGTGTCAAAAATTCACTTAAGATTAGATTATGGATTTGGAAATAAATCTTCTGGGTTTTATCTCACGATTGGAGAAGCAATTTAAATATACTTTTGCCAGTTTTTACTTAATAATAGTTTGTCATTCAGTAGGCATAGCACAATCTGTAGATCATAGTTTGTGGGATCAATTGTTGCACACGCATGTAGCAAAAAATGGAAATGTAAATTATAATGCTTTTATCAAGGACTCAAATAAATTAAATTCATATCTGAGAATACTAGAGATGAATCCACCAAGTCCAACTTGGAACAGAAATGAGGAAATGGCTTTTTGGATCAATGCCTATAATGCTTATACTGTAAAACTGATTTTATCTAATTATCCAATTAAGGGCATTAAAGAAATTGGTGGAAGGATTCCTTTTGTGAATTCAACTTGGGATATCAAGTTTATTAAAATTGGTGATGAATTGTTAGATCTCAATAATATAGAACACAGTAAATTGAGAAAAAAATTTAATGATCCTCGAATTCACATGGTACTTGTATGTGCATCAAAATCATGCCCAGCACTTCCTCAAGAAGCGATTAGATCTTCAACTTTGGACTCCCAATTGGATCAAGCAAGTATCATTTTTGTTAATGATCCTTTCAAAAATTCCATAACTGATACGTCAATTCAATTATCTATGATTTTCAAATGGTATGCCATGGATTTTAGAGCTGCAGGTGGGGTCAAAGCTTTTGTTAATAATTATTCAAAGAAAAAATTGAATGATAAAACTAAAATTAAATATCTCAATTATGATTGGTCTTTGAATGAATAAATTATTATAAATTTGTGTGATTAAAATAAAAAAGATGACTTTTACAGAAAAAATAAATGCAGACCTAAAGGATGCAATGAAATCAAAAGATGAACAAGCATTGCGCGGTATCAGAGCAATAAAAGCAGCAATCCTTCTAGCAAATACAGATGGATCTGGTCAAGAGATGACTGATGAGAGAGCCCTACCTATATTGCAAAAATTGGTCAAACAAAGAAAGGAATCTTTGGATATTTTTGTGAAGCAGGGAAGAGAAGACTTGGCAGTAGTGGAGCGTGAAGAAATCGCTATTATTGAAAAATATCTTCCGGCTCAATTGGATGAATCTAGTCTTAGAAAAATTATAGCTGATATCATCGTAGAGACAGGTGCAAAAGATGCCAAAGACATGGGCAAAGTAATGGGTGCTGCAACAAAAAAAGTAGCAGGTCAAGCTGATGGAAAATTGATATCTGCTATTGTTAAAGAATTATTAGCTCAGTAGTTTTTATCTATTTTTTCTTTGATGATTTTGCTGTAGGATTATAATCCAAGGCGTATTGAATCCATTGTTGTAATTCTTTATTGGTTGAAAATGCAGTTTCATCTATATAGATATAACCTTTCATAGGTCTTTTAGTGAAATCCATTAATCTACAACCTTGTTTTTGGATTAATGTATCGACGAGTTCAGGATTTACCCTTAACATGATTTCATCTTTAATTATTCCAACACACATTTTTTCATCTACTATAATACAAAGTCCACCCATCATCTTTTTTTCTTCGACTGACATTTTAGTTCGAAGATTTAATCTGAGTTTTTCAGCCAAGGATTCATTGTATGCCATAAGAATAGAATCTAATTTAGTTTCAGAATTTGAAAATTATCTTCTAATAATTGCAGATACTTTTGATTCGTAATTTTGGATCAGTTTTGACATTATATGATCTATATCTTCAGCTACAAGGCTTTTGTCCAAACTTTCAAATGAAAAATTTAAAGCATATGATTTTTTTCCTTCGCCTAATTTTTTTTCATCTTCAAACACATCAAATACATTAACCTCTGCGAGATTTTTTCCACACGTACTTATGGCGATTTGTTTTAACTCGTCAAAAGCAATTTTTTTATCAATGACTAAGGCAAGATCTCTTTTTACAATTGGGAACTTAGTATATTCTTCAAATTTTTTGGCTTTTTGATTTAATCTTTCTTTTAAAAATTCCAATTCAATTTCAGCATACCACACCTGTTTTTTAAGGTCATATGCTTTGAGTAGATTTGACTTTAGTAAACCGCATTCTGCTATTTTTCTTGGACCTTGCGACCAAATTAATCCATATTCAAATATAGCCGATGGATGTTCAGCATTGACTTTTAATTTCTCAATTTTCAAATCTGTGAAAATAGATAAGACTACTGATTTTATGGAGTAAAAATCTGTTGATTTATCTTTTGCTGAGGTCCAATGATTTGGATTGTTAAGTCCCGTCATCCAAATACCAAGCTTTGAGGTTTCGATGATTTGCTCATCTTTTTTGTAGAATTCTTTTGCAATTTCAAAAAAAGCAAGATCCGTATTTTGTCTATTCGCATTATACTGGATTGATTCTAGGCCACCAATTACTAGATTGGGTTTCATGATATCAAGGTGACTATTGGATGTGTTGTGGATATAAATAAATGAAGATTCATCCCATAACTTAGTCTGAAGACATGTTTTTGAAGAAGTAAGTGAGAGGTTGACGATCTCATTTAATCCTTTTGCTACAAGTGATTCAGATAATTTTTTTCGCAAAGTGTATCCCGAAATATTTGCTTTTGGCATTGCAAAAGTGAATTTATCTGGAAGCGGAATATTATCTAAACCATATACTCGACTTATTTCTTCAACGATATCTGCAGGTCTAGTGACGTCAGGTTTATTAGTTGGGACAAACACCGTCATTTTTCCATTTTGATGATCTTGAATCGTCATTTTAAGTGCCAATAATACGGTTGAAAGCGTATCCTTATTTAAATTGAGTCCACTCAATTTATTGACGTATTGCAAATCCAATTCTATCGGAGAAGGATTTATTGGATTGTGATAAATGTCAATCAACGCAGAGGATTGTTCAGCACCACAGATATCTTTTAATAAAAATGCAGCTCTTTCTAAAGCCAAAACACAAATATTTGGATCAGATCCTTTTTCAAAGCTTCGAGCAGCTTGAGATCTGATATTATGTTTTGTGCTTGATTTTCTGATCGTATTTGCTTGGAAATGCGCTGATTCTAAAAATATCGAAGTTGTATCATCACTTACACCACTATCCTTGCCTCCTAAAACACCTGCGATACACATCGGATGGCCATTTCCATCGCAAATCATCAAGTCTTCTGCTCTTAACTTTCTTTCCACACCATCTAGTGTAGTAAATGTTGTTCCTTCAGCTAAACTTTTGATCCAAAAAGTTTTTCCCGCCACTTTATCTAAGTCAAAGGCATGTAATGGTTGGCCAGTTTCAAACATGATCAAATTAGTGATGTCCACCACATTATTGACCGGTTTTTGATCCATTGCTAGGATCTTTTTCTGTAGCCATTCTGGCGAAGGTCCTACTTTTATATTTGTAAAACAAACACCGCTATAACGAGGACATTTTAGCTCGTCATCAAGAATAACTTTAGCGACTCCTTGATTTGTTTTATTTAAGTTTAATTTATCAGTATTTATGATAGGCAGATCCTCATTCTGGTGTACTTTATACCATGCAGCAAGATCAGCAGCTACTCCAATGTGATTGGTCGCATCAGCTCTATTCGGAGTTAAACCAATCTCAAAGATGATATCCGATTCTAGATTCAGGGCATCAGCGGCAGCTTGTCCTACGACAGCATCTGAAGCTAAAATTTTTATACCAGAATGATCATGACCTATACCAAGCTCATCATCTGCACATATCATTCCTTGCGATTCTTCTCCTCTTATTTTACCTCTCTTAATTGTAAATGCTTCTCCATCGAGTGGATGTAATGTAGTCCCTTCTGTTGCCACTAAAACTTTCTGACCTTTAGCGACATTAGGTGCTCCACAAACAATTTGAAGCAATTTATTCTCTCCGATATTGACTTTAGTCAGACTGAGTTTGTCGGCATTGGGGTGCTTTTCACATTCTACCACTTCACCGACAATAACGCCTTTTAATCCGCCTTTGATTGACTCAATGCGCTCCATTCCTTCAACTTCCAAGCCCAAAGAGGACAATATTTCTGAAATTTTTTCAGGACTATCTTTTAATTCAATAATTTCCTTTAGCCAGTTTAATGATATACGCATGTTGATTTGATGAATTTTACAGAGGCAAAGTTAGGAAAATTTGGGGTTAAAAAAAAGTTAAGGTCATTTTGAGATTAATCTTTAAAGTTTACTGATAGTCAAAGAGGTATACAATAAAAATCAGAATTATGAAAAACAAGATTTTAGTTTCATTTATCCTCTTCGTAGGATTTACATTACAAATGGATGCTCAAAGAGATTTTAGAGGTTCTTGTCATCCAAATAAAAAGGAAAGAATTAAAGACGGAATCAAAAGTGGAGAGCTCACGAGACCTGAAGTGAGACAACTGGCTCATCAAAACAAAAATCTTCATAGAGCGAAGAAACATGCACTCGCTGATGGTAAGATCACCAAAGCAGAAAAAAGGCAATTGAGAAAATTGAAAAAACAACAAAATCGTAATTTGTATCATCAAAAACACGATGGACAAAGACGAAGATTTTAATATAAAGTTTTAGTTTCTTTCATGTCACACTCCTCATTGAATGGGGAGTGTTTTTATTTTAAAAATAAAGCATTAGTTTTAATAAATGGCCATATCAAAGCGCCTTCTATATTCTTGGGTGATCGGATAGCCAGAACCCCAAATATGAAAAAGTGCAATGCCAATTTTCCTAGCTATTCCATCGAGTTGCTTTGGATATTTTATGAGTGTTTGGATAATGTCTTCCATTGCTTCTTCTTCATGCCCCTTAAGTAAATTTTCTCTAATTTTAGTAAGTGAAATTTCAAGTTCAGTTTTTTTAGAATAATTAGCTTTTAAAAATTCATTCATGAGTGCAAAATCTTCACTTAAAAAGGCACTTATTTTTTGATCCTTTAAGGATTTTAATCTTGAGATCGCTTGGTCAGGATTATAGAAGATCTCATGTTTGATTATCGTGTTTTGCGCTTGATCATTTTCTGGATTTGTTTCTAGATAGCTCAGCAATGAATTATAAAAATGTAAATCAGGAATTTTATTTTGTAATATTAATAATTGATCGAAATCGTCTTCTTTTTTTTCTTCGACTTCATCCTCAATTTCTAATAGTTTAAATTTTTCTGAAATCCATTTTTCAATAGTTTCTTTTGTCTGGACGCCTGTGAATTCATCTACTATTTTACCTTCATAGATTAGTTTACAATGAGGAATACTCTGAATACGAAAATAACTTGCAATTTGCTCCTCTTCCTCAGTATTAATTTTTACCAATATCCATTTTCCATTAGAGTTTGCTTCTAGACTTTCTAGGATAGGGCCAAGTATTTTGCAGGGGCCACACCATTCTGCCCAAAAATCAATCAATACAGGTTTCTTAAAACTTTTATCGACTACATCTATTTTAAAATCAAAAGCCATTTTTTCTATTTTGCTTGATTAACAAATGCAAGTTTAGCTTTGTTTTAAATTCAAAGTTTTCAATATAATTTATATGCCAGAAGAGCATTCACGACACACTAACATGGGCTTGTATTTTAATCGAAGAATTAACGGAGCTTGCAATAAAGCAAAAATGATGTGCGTCTTGATGTAATTTAGTCGCCAAATCAATTAGTGATTTTTCCTTTATGAGAATTTGTGGCTGTAGAATGATGTTTTCAATTTTGCCAGAACCGTCTTCCGACAATAATAACTCTGCGATGGGACTATCTTTGTAGTTCGTTACTGTAATTCCTTGATCTGCACACAGGTGCAAATACCATAGCATATGACAGGATGCAATAGATGCTAGAAACAACTCTTCTGGATTATATTTTGATTTATCTCCTCTAAATATCGGATCAGAAGATGCCGCGATCACTTCTTTTTTATCTTTACCTAAAATAGCATGATCTCTGGAGTATGAAGTATAAGTCTTAGTCCCAGTGCCTAGGTTGCCAGTCCATTGTACCTGTGTTTCGAATTTGTGAATTTTCATCGGCTTAAACTTTGCGTATACAAATATAGTTAATAAGGATAATAAAATGTCAGCTTTGAAATTTTTAGCATATCTATTAATTTTTCCAATAAAGTGTTATCAATGGTTAATCTCCCCACTTTTGGGGAAAAACTGTCGATTTGAGCCTACTTGTTCAAATTATATGATCCAAGCATTAAAGGAATGGGGAATATTTAAAGGCAGCTGGTTGGGTTTGAAACGCATTAGTAGATGCCATCCTTGGGGAAGTTTCGGAGAGGATCCAGTCCCAAAAAGAAAAAATAAAGATTAATAGAAATATATAAATAAACGCATATTTTTGCTTGAGATTTCAAAAATTAATTCTAAAAAAATTGACATTAATAAATAAAAACATTTGTCTTACAATCCTGATCCTCATATCTCTTTTTAATATATTATTTTCTCAAAAATCTTCAATATTGAGAGGTGTAGTAAGAGATGCAGAGACTGGTGAATATATTTCTTTTGCCACGGTGACCTTATCCAGTCGAAGTGCGGGAAGCTATACAGACTCATTGGGCAAGTTCCAATTCAAGGCAAACGTGAAGTTGAATGATTCTTTAGTGATTTCATTCTTGGGTTATAATTCTCAAAGTATTTATTTGGATCCAAAAAATGTCAATCAATTTTTTGATATCCATTTAAGTTTGAGCAGTAGTGCCTTAAGTGAAGTTGTTATCAGGGCTGATCCAAATCCAGGAAAAACTTTGATGAAAAAAGTATTGCTGTTTAATGAACAGAATAATCCATCAAATATCGATAGAATGGATTCACGTCGTTGGGTAAAAAGTGAAGTCAGCACAAAAGATGTTGGCGCAGTGAAAAAAAATGGCGGTCTTGATGTCCTATTTGCTTCAAGGGCGAAAGCCTATAATAAAGCTATCGGGAAATCAAACGAAGAGATTGATGTGACACCTTTGTTTTTTAGTGAAAAAATTTCAGAATTCACTCAGACGAATAATCCATTTGGCGAGAGTGAAAGTATAATCGCTGTCAAAAAAACAAACCTTGAAAGTGATAAATTATTAGAGCATATTTGTAGAATAGATGTTCCAATTAACTTGTATGAATCTAAAATAACAATTTACAATAAAACATTTGCTAGCCCAATAGGATCAACAGCATTGTTGTATTATGATTATTTTATTGAGGATAGTTTGGCTTTGGAGAATAATCATTATAATATAACACTACAAATGATCCCCAAATCTTGGACTGGCAATGTATTCACTGGAACTATAGTGATTAATGATAGTACATATGCTTTAGTTCAGGCAGATCTCAGATTAAGTAAAGAGGCAAATATCAATTATATAGAGCGAATGGATATTAAGGAATCATTTGTTCAAGCAAAGAATTTGAAAAACAATCAAGCTGTCTGGGTAAAGGCGTATAGTCAAATTATAATGCAGTATGAATCTGGTTTAGATTTAATAGGGATCCCTATTCCTGTATCTATGGACAATAAAAAATTATTAGCCAGGATTGAAGCCAATTATTCAGATTTCAAAATAAATGATCCAGACAAATCTAATCAAGCAACAAAAACTGGAGCAGCAGTTGTAACTCGTATCTATGATACCAATCATGATGAAGCGTTTTGGGCAATGGCGAGGCCAGACACTTTAAAAGCACATGAGAAGGCGATATATGGGATGGCTGATGCAATAAAAAATGATAGGGCACAAATGATAAAGGATAAAACTTTTAAAACTATTGTCTCAGGATGGTACTTCTGGAAAGATGTTGCTTGGATTGGTCCTTATGGATCACTTGTGAGCAGAAATGAAATCGAAGGGACGAGGTTTAGATTGAGAGTGAGGACAGATGAAGCACTATTGAAAAAAACAGGATTGTATGGACATATAGCGTATGGAACTAAAGACCAAAAGTGGAAAGGCAGTTTAGGCTTAAAACAGTTATGGTCTCTGCAGCCATATTCTAAAACAGAATTGTTCTATGGGCAAGATTTCTTAATTGCTTCTGAGTGGTATGATGCATTGGATGCTGATAATATCGTAAATTCAATCTTTAGAAAAAATGTTCCATTTTATCGAACACTTCAAGAACAAATAGTACTGACTCATGACCAGCAATTTTATTCAAATTGGTATCTTAGATTGGGACTTGCAAATCGCAATTTAATTCCAGCTTTTGAGTTTCCATTCCAAAATCCAGAGTTTATAAGTCCAGAGAAGACACCGGATGTAAATCCTTTGAAGAATAATTTACACACTACTGAAGCAAGTATTTCATTGCGTTATTCTTGGCGTGAAAGATCCAGAATATTCGATTACCAACGAAAAAGTATTGCTAGTAAATATCCTACTGCAAATTTGACTTTTTCAAAAAATATCCCTACTCAGAAAGGTGATTTTGATTATTATAAGTTGAGTTTAGGTATATTGCATAATACAAGAGTCACTGCTAAAATAAATTATATTTGGAATGCAGAATTAGGACAGGTATTTGGAAAAGTACCTGCTTTATTAGCCTACATTCCACGAGGAAACGACAGTTATTTCGCTTCAAGATATTTATTCAATACTATGAATAAATTTGAATTTGCCGCAGATAAATATGCATTAATTCAATCGAGACTTGCTTTGGGAGGAAGTTTTTTTGATCTCGTCCCTGCAATAAAAAAATTGGGTTGGAGAGAACGTTTTTCCTTCAATGCATTTTGGGGTGATATGACTGAGGAAAATAAAGTTTTAAATGCTCCAGCGAAGTTTGCCTTGGCCAATGGAAAGCCTTATGTAGAACTTGGCGTCGGTATAGAGAATATATTTCATCTGTTTTCGATAGATTATTTCTATCGTTTGAATTACCCAGTGCCTTATGCTTCATCTGGATTATTTGGTGGCATCAAGGCCTTTTTCTAGGACAACTAGTTTCCTTATCTTAAGACTGATATTACTTTATAATTAGTCAAAATAGTTTGAAATCCATGTAATGAGGAGAAAAATGTCCTTAATTCATAAAATATCCTTTTCTTTGTAAAAAAATATTCTGTTATCTTGGATAAGGAAAAAAGAAGTCCCGAAGCACTATTTGAAGAGGAGTTTTTACCGCATATAGATTCCCTAAATACCTTTGCCTTTCATTTGACATATAATGAGGTCGACGCACAAGATTTGGTTCAAGAGACCTATCTAAAAGCATTTAGATTCATAGAAAAGTATGAAGAGGGAACTAATGCGAAAGCTTGGTTGTTTAAGATATTGAAGAATGCATATATCAACCAGTACCGCAAGAAAAATAAGCGGCCCACTCAAGTTGATTATGAAGAAGTGGTAGGCTTTCAAGATGGAGATGAAAGCAGTAGTATGAGTAGTTACTTTGATCTTCGAGAAGAGATTTTCGATGAGATGATGGGTGATGAAGTTAGTTCTGCTGTAAATTCTTTACCTATTGATTTCCGAACAGTAATTTTGCTATGTGACATTGAGGGATTTACGTATGAAGAGATTGCAAAAATCATCGACATACCAATAGGAACCGTAAGAAGTAGATTGTTTCGAGCGAGGAATATGCTCAAAGATAAATTGAAGAATTACGCAATGTCGATGGGATATAAAGATCATCGCAGTGATGAAGATTTAATGGAATAAATTTTATATAATGGATGATAAAAAGTTTTGAATATGGAAGATTTTAATTTTACAGAATTAAAGCGTAGGATTTCATTGTATTTTGAAAACGATTCTCAGACCAATGAGAAGGAAAATATTTTTAATGAAATCCAAAGCCATCCCAATGGACCAGAAGTATTTAACCGCGAAAGAACCATCCGAGAAAAAATTAAAGAGCGTGTCCACAGACCTTCTGTATCAGCAGGGATGATAGACCAAATAAAAAAAATTGCACATAAATAATTTTATTGTGTCGCATACTGTGTAACACTATGAGATTTTCACCATTCCTTCTATTTATACTCCTAATAATTTCAATCATTATATTTTTGGGTTAAAGAAAATCTAGCTCCATTTCTCGGTCTTCTATTCACTGTCATAGCAGTAGAATATTTTGTATTCCTAAATCAGATTCATGTATTGTTGCTTCAGTTTTTGATTGGATAGACATCAATCAATTGGATCATTCAAATCTTGAAAAATATAAAATTTATTTCAACGATGATGAAAGTAAAAAGGAATTTAGCATTTGTTGTAAGGAGCTGCAAATAGCTAAGGCAGGTTCAGAATTGATAGCAGAATTTGATATTCATCTCATTACGCCTGAAAACATCCATACCATTTATAGGACTGTAGCTATAGTTCAGGATAATTTTGGCTTGTGTTCATCAGTGAATGATACACAAGCAATGAAGCTCTATCTAAATAAAAACTAGTCGTTTTTGAGAATTAGTTTCATTTTTTACTTTTAATTATTTCCAAACAAGAGAACGGATTGTGAACCAGAAGTCCAAATGATGGTACAATTTACAATTTTATTTAAAGCGTATGTATAAGGATTGCAGTATAAAATATATGTAATCAATATTAATTTGTAGATAATTAATTTTCATAAAATTTTAAAATAAAAAATCTTATTTTTGGGAATGGTTATCCATTTTTAAGCAATTTATTTAGTGTAAATTAATTTATAAGGTAAAGACTTGATCCCATGAATAAAAATAATATTTTTATTTTATTATTCCTTTTTATTTTCATTGCAGCTTGCAAAGAGAAGAAAACAGCGACGACAAATAATGAGAATTCAAATCAACAAATATTTAAACGATTAACAGCTTCAGAAACTGGTATTACATTTTCAAACAATATTGTAGAAGATGATGAGGAAAATGTAATGATCTATGATGGATTTTATGTTGGTGCTGGTGCTGCTGTATTGGATGTAAATAATGATGGACTTCTAGATGCTTTTTTTGTATCAAATCAAGGTCCAGATAAACTTTATTTGAACAAGGGCAAAATGAAATTTGAAGATATTTCTAAATCTGCAAAAATTGAAGGTGGAGAAGAGTGGGGTGTTGGAGCTACAGTTGTTGATATTAATGCTGATGGGTGGGATGATGTGTATGTCAGCTGTAAGCATTTTTTAGACCCAGAGAAACGCAGAAATAAATTGTACATTAATAATCAGGATAATACCTTCACCGAAAGTGCAAAAGCTTATGGAATAGATGATAGTGGATTTTCAGTCCAAGGATCATTTTTTGATTATGATCTTGATGGAGATTTAGATTTGTATGTGGTCAATCAACCACCAGATCACAATAAGACAAGAGATGCTTTGTTAGCTACCAATAAACCAGATTATCAATACACTGATAGATTATATCGCAATAATGGAAATAATACATTTACTGATGTAACGAAGCAATCTGGGATAGAGAATTTTGCTTTTGGATTAAGTGCTGCTATTGGAGATTTCTTTAATGATGGCTTTCCAGATATTTATGTGTCGAATGACTATGAAGGTGGCGATTTCTTGTATGTAAATAATGGTAATGGAACTTTTACCAATGTCATTAATCAATCCATGAAACATATCAGTAATTTTAGTATGGGTTCTGATGTGGCGGATATAAACAACGATGGTTGGTTGGATATTTTTACAGCAGACATGACTCCTGAAGATCATTTTCGCAACAAGACCAATATGGCTGGAATGGATGCTACCAAATTTTGGAGACTTGTGAATGCTGGACAGAATTATCAGTATATGTTTAATTCTATGCAGTTGAATCAGGGCAATGGCGCCTTTAGTGAGATTGGATTGATGGCAGGGGTGGCTAAGACAGATTGGTCATGGTCAGCCTTTTTTAGTGATTTTAATCAAGATGGAAACAAGGATTTGTATATCACTAATGGTATCCTTCACGATATCCGAAATAGAGATTTTTTAGCTTATGCAATTCCAGCTTACTATGCAAAAAAATCCTTTGCTGAAATTATTGAAAAATCACCATCAGTGCCATTAAAAAATTACATGTACCAAAATGAAGGTAATCTTCATTTTAAAAATTCTACCGATGATTGGGGTCTAAATGATAAGTCTTTTTCACATGGTGCAGCTTATGGTGATTTGGATAATGATGGCGATTTGGACATGATTGTAAATAATATGAATCAAGAAGCATTTGTCTATCACAATCAATCGATGGAAAATAAAATTGGTAATTATATAGCCGTAAAATTAATTGGGAGTAATAAGAATCCAAAGTCTTTTGGTGCCAGAGTAATGATTGCCTATGAAGGTAAGAAAATTCAAATTGGAGAATGCACTAATACACGAGGGTTCTTATCTACATCGCAGACCGATTTGCATTTTGGTTTTGGAAATGTTCAAGCCATTGATTCTATTTTTATTAGATGGCAGGACGGCAAATATATGAGAATAGACAATCCTAAAATTAATACAACTATTCAAGCAAAACAGAGTGACGCAAAAGAGTACATGAAAGAACAGTTTTTTCAAGAAATTCCCTTTGTGCTGACACAGGATGTTACAGATAAAGTTGTAGCTAATTGCTCACATAAAGAAAATGAATTTGATGATTATAAAAGAGAAATTTTAATTCCTTATAAGCAATCAACACTTGGTCCAGCATTGGAATCAGGAGATCTCGATGGAGATAAACTGGATGATATTTTTATTGGTGCTTCAATAGGGCAAAGTCCTCAGCTTTTACTGCAATCCAAGGATGGGAAATTTGAAAAGAGAAATTCAGGACCATGGGAGAAACAAAGGGATTTGGAAACAACAGACGTTTTATTTTTTGATGCTGACAGTGATGGTGATTTGGATATTTATGTGACATCTGGAAGCAATGAACATGCGATCAATTCACCAAAGTATGCTGACCACTTATACATAAATGATGGTAAAGCTACTTTTTCCGATGGATCATCAAAATTACCTAAATTGTATTTTAGCAAATCAACTGTGAGAGCTGCAGATTTTGATGGGGATAAAGACTTGGATTTATTTGTTGGTGGACGCTTGGTGCCAGGAAAGTATGCTTTGTCTGAAAGGTCTGCAATTCTTATTAACAATAAGGGGATTTATGAAGATCGAACCAAGGAAATTTGTGGTGAAATGATTGAACCGTATGGCTGTGTTACTGATGCGACATGGGCAGATTTGGATCGTGATGAGGATATGGATTTAGTCGTTTGTGGCGAATGGATGCCAGTGAGTGTATATGAGAATAAAGGAGGAAAATTGAACAATGTCTCAAAAGAATATGGTACAGCAGATATTTTGGGTTGGTGGACTTCTCTTAAAGTTAAAGATATCAACAATGATAACCAGCCAGATATTATTGCAGGAAATATCGGGATGAATACCAAGTTTAAAGCCAGTACAGAAAAGCCTATCTATGTGTATGCTAAAGATTTTGATGGAAATGGAACTTGGGATACATATTTAGCTTCCAAGGGGAAGGAAGGAAAAATACTGCCAGTGAGAGGCAAACAATGTTCTTCTGAGCAACTGCCATATATCAAAACAAAGTTTGATACCTATGAAAAATTTGCCAATGCTTCTGTTGAGGAAATCCTTGATGGCATGATGGAGAATTCAGTCCAGAAATCAGTTACAGAGCTTCATAGTTTAGTTTTCTTGAGTGCTGGTGGTCAGAAGCAATATTCCATAAATTATTTGCCGAATGAAGCCCAAATATCGCCGATATACAGTATGGATACTTATGATATTAATAAAGATGGCATTGAGGATCTTGTATTGGGAGGAAATTACCATAATAGAGAAGTAGAAACTTCTAGGAGTGACGCCAGTGTTGGTCAGTTTTTATTGAACAATGGACAGGGAAATTTTGCAGCAATCTATAACTCGATATCAGGATTAAAGTTATCCAATGATTTGCGAGAACTTAGAATTGTAAAGAATTCAAACAATGCTTCTGTATTAATTGCGGCTAATAACAATGCACCGTTACAGGCGTTTTTATTGAAGTAATTTGAAATCCATTAATTTTACTCAAGAAAATTTGCTTATTTAAAAAAATAAGTGGTAAAATTTGATCAAAAGCATTAAAAATTCAATAGTTTTTATAATTTTGCCACCCTATTATAATTTCAGCTTTCGGAGGGGTGGGTGAGAGGCTGAAACCAACGGTTTGCTAAACCGTCGTACGGGTTAAACCGTACCCCGGGTTCGAATCCCGGCCTCTCCGCTTCAATTTTGAGAACAATCTTGATTAGGATCACTGTAGGTCATATTTTTCAGGATCGTCAATAATATCATATAGCTTTATATAAATAATCAAGTCAGTTCCTTCAGGTGGTTTTTGACCATATTTAAAATTATCAATAGCCAAAAGCCAAGGAATCACAACATATGCTTCATCACCCTTTGACATCAAATTGAGTGCATCTTCTATGACAGGATTAATTGATGAAATTCCAAATAAAAATTCTTCATATTTACCATCAATGTAATTTGAATATTCTACAACTCCTGAATTCTTAATCAAATGTGTAAAACATCTTACTCTATCATGTTTTTTTATTGTAATGCCATTATTTTTAGTCACATGTACCATCGTGCTTCCAGTTTTTGGGAGCTTGATAATCGGATGAGATTCAAAGGTGTTTTTTTGTTTTTTTACTGCTGTATAATAGTCTAATAGCTTTGTGTTTAATTGATTGGTAAACTCTTTTGAATTTGTGCTTACTGAGTCTTTAAATAGTCTTAATGATTCTAATTTTTTATCAAGTTCTTCTTGTGATTGTACTGAAACTATTTGTACTATCCAATTTGTTATTTTATTTAAATTAGGGTCTATTGAGTGCAATTTTTTAAGAGAATCAAGGTTTATAGATAATGCCTTAATAATGTCTCCTTTGGATAAGTCTGCGGTGATATCTCCAATAGCATCTATTCCAATTAATTTATTTTTTGGTTGTTTAATAAGCTGAGTTTTCATTTCTGGCCTCATATCAGTTGATCTCCTTACGATTGAATCCCCTTCTTTCATTAAGAGACGATATTCTAAGTATTGGCCATACTCTATTTTTATCCCATCAAAATCTCTAATGTATTTGTATGGAAATCCTGCTTCTGAAATATGAGTATAACCTAAATCATTTAAAAATTTTTGATCAACTTTGTCTAGGTTTTCAAATCGGTTTTCAGCATTACCAGATAATGAAGACAGGTTTTTGTCTTGATCACCTTTGAATTTATAGAATAATAGTAAAGTTAAGATAACCAATACTACGAGAAGAATTAATTTTAGTTTTCTTGTAAGCAAATTCATTGAAAATTATTTTATTTGATATTTTGTAACTATTTGTATTTAAACTAATTTTTATATTTGAATATTGTTTTGTAAAAGTAGTTATAAAACAACAATTTATAAAAAATAGATATTACTCATTAAAAGTAAAGCTCAAAAGCTCAAAAGCTCAACTTTATTCTAATTTGAATTGTAAGTCTTTATTTTGGTTAAGATAATTTTTCAAGCAAATAAATATTAATTCAAAGCAAAATCAATTTGACAATAAATAAGCTTGCATTTTACTATTATTATTTGCTGCTAACAAAATTTTAAATTCTGCACTTTTTATAATTGATAATTTTCTTAAATCTCCATTTAAAATTATACCACTTGCACTAGGATGCAGCGATTCAAATTCATTATTTCCTTTATTTAAAATTACCCCACCGACACCTGCATCGGATCTAGTAGTTTCTACTTCTCTATCGTAATAATTTCCACCATAAATTATATCTATTAAATTATCTTCATTGATGTCAGTTAATTGAATGTCGTTAATTGGTGCAATTTGTGTTTCAATTGGGAATGGTTTAAATTCGAACTTATTGTTTGTGTTAATAAAAATTCCTGATTTAAATTCAACAGCCATTTTTTGTATCGCACCATCAAGTTTTCCCTCAAGAATTTCTTCAATTGTTTTGGAAGCAAAATCATTGTAACTTTTAAATCTATCCTTAATAAAAGGCATTTGTTCACTGCTGCATTGCTTTCCTCTTACTGGATAAATCTTCCCATCAGTGCTATAACTTCCTAGATAAGTATCCCAAGTTCCATTGTCATCGAAATCTTTTAAAAAAACCTTAAACGGCTTTTCTTTGCTTGCTTTGAATTTTGAATTTGATCCAAGATTTCCAGCTATTATATCCAAATCTCCATCTTTATCCAAATCTTCAAGTTTAATCATGTTCCACCAACCGCTGCTCATTTCGGTTCCGAATTCTTTAGATTTATCTTCAAATTTTCCATTCTCAAAAATAAAAATTTTAATATTCATCCATTCGCCACTTAGAATCAAATCTAAATCTTTATCATTATCTATATCTCCAAATTGTGCGGTAGAGACCATACCAAATTCACCATTTAAATCAGGACAATACTTTGATGTCTGATCAATTAATTTCCCTCTTTCATTTATTAGAATAGCAGAACGTTCAGACTTTCCGTACTGGCCAGGTACTTGCCTTCCTCCAATAAATAAATCTAAATCTCCATCGCTGTCTATATCAGCTGATTTGACGACTGCTTTTGAAAAGTTTAAAGGAGTAATTTTATTACTAGCATCAGTAAATTCTCCACTGCCATTATTGATGTATAGATGATCTAAATATTTTAAAGAGTGTATTTCATACTCATTACTTCCTGTTGCAGTATATAAATCTAGGTCACCATCATTGTCGAAATCAAAAAAATGTGCAGCAATAGTTTCTGAACTTTTGTATTTATCCCAAGGATTATTTTTTGATAAGTTAAATCCGCCATCAGGAGTTTGAATGTATAGTTTTGGTGATTCACCACTTCCATTTCCCAAAAAAAAGTCATCATTTTTGTCACCATTGACATCTGCAGTCTCGAGACAAGGTCCCAATGAACTTAGTTTATATGGGATTAATATTTCTTTTTTAAAATCATCATATGTGTTTTCATGATGTCTGATATCTGGTAGGATTTCTGAAGTGACATCTTTGGTGTAAACATATTTTAGTTTATTATAAATTTGATCTTTACTTAATTGCTCACTATTCTTTTCTTCAACTTTAAGAGTACTATTAAGTTTAGGAGAATTTATCTTAACAATTTTGCCTGAAGGCCATCTAATGATGAGTGAATCTATTTTTTGAATTTTTCCCATCCCAAAGTGAATTATTGGTTCTATGCTGGACATATATCCTCTAGATACAAAGTTTTCTGCGATTTGGAATTTCCCATTATCATAATATATCATAGCTCTTGCTCCAAGAGACTTTAAGTTTCCATTCTCTCCTTTGCAAAGCACTCGAATAAAATTAGAATTTCTCTTAAGATACCATTTGAAATGAACAAATCTCTTTGCCCATCGTAATCAAAATCAGCAAAAAGTGGGGCCCAGGACCAGTCTGTTTTTGAAATACCTGCCATCTGAGCTATATCACTAAATGTTCCATTTCCATTATTTAAGTGCAGTGCATTAAACATATATTGATAGTGAAATCCACTTTTCACAATATTCCAGAACTGATCGATATTCATTCCAGCCATATTTGTCTTATTGCGAAAATGATCTTCTGCGACCATATCCACTGAAATTAAATCCAACCAACCATCATTGTTTATATCAGCTATGTCAGATCCCATACTAAATAAAGAAACATGTGGTAATGATGTCTTAGTTATGTTAGTAAATGTTCCATTTTTATTGTTTAGAAATAAATAATCTGGAACATTGTAGTCTGTCGTGACATAGATGTCAGGATAGCCATCATTATTGATATCTCCAATACTTGGACTTAAGCTAAACCCAGTTGTAATCACTCCAGCTGAAACAGTGACATCGGTAAATTTATTGTTTTCATTTTTATATAAATGGCAACTGTAAATGATATTAAACTCAGGTGTGTTAAATCTTGTTTCGATTTTATTAGGAGGTTGATTTGCTACAAAAAGATCAAGGTCTCCATCAAGATCGTAATCAAAAAAAGAGGATTGAATAGAATAGCCAGGATCATCTATTCCATATTCTTTTGCCCTTTCTGTAAAAGTATTATTTTTATTATTGATGTAAAGTTTGTTTCGTCTTCTTTCTAGATCATCCCAAAAATGACAGGAAAGATAAATATCATCAAATCCATCTGCATTAATGTCGACAATTGATACCCCAGAAGCCCACTCGTTACCACCAGCTACTCCAGCTTTGTCAGTGATGTCTTTAAATTTTAAATTTCCCTCATTGAGGTAAATTTTATCAGATTGCATGTTCGAAGCAAAGAATAGATCTTGTAATCCATCATTATTAATGTCCAAGATACCCACACCTGCACCTTGATAAATAGCTTCATAATCGATATAAGTTAGATCTTCTTTTTCTGTAATTTGGTTTGTAAAATTTATACCAGTTTTTGTCGAGGGAAGAATCTTGAATACGGGTGCATCTTTGCTCCAGTTTTTTTGATCATTTTCTTTACATGAAAAAATACAAATAATGCCCAATAAAATTAATAGTCTATTTGCCATGAAGCTATTTTTATTTCAATGAATTTATAAAAAGCAAAATTAGAATTATAAGTGCAAATACTGAGCTAATTTATTATATAAATATATTTGTAATCAATAATATCTTGATTAGTTTAACATTGAAGTGACAATAACTTGGTTTTAAAACCTTTATTTGTAAGCATAAATTAGATTGTTTATTTATCGGAATTTCAAGTCTAATATTAGCAAAACTGTTTGCGATTGTGCCTTTTTAGCTATGATACCTAATTGAAATATAGGATCTTTCTTTTTTGCAATTTGATACAGATTTTATTTAGCCAGAGATCCAAAATTCATATATCTTTTGGCATAAAATTCAATTAAAATATTGATATTCAATAATATATATAAACAATTAAAAAATATGTGAATATTTTAAACAAAATTTGAATATTGATCTTAATTTTGCTGTTCAATGGTCGACTAAGGTCTGACCATTAAAAACTCATGACTCGATCTCATCTAGGCGAAGCAAATTCCTACTGAATCCTGTCTAATTGTATTAATGGCTTACAAGTTTTTCAATGAACTTGGAGTTTAAAAGTATTGCAGTGTAAGTTGTAATACGTATTAATATTATGCATGAGTTTTAATTAATTGTGGAAATTATTAAAATTTTTATAACCAAAACTAAATCTCATGAAAAAGAAGAATTTTTTAATTCTCTACTCTCTACCGAATTTTAGTCGGCAGAGATTGCGTTTTCTTATCATGCTTTTTGTTGTGGCAATTACTAGTATAGGTATTCATGCACAGACCATGTCTTCAGGCAATTATTGACCTAGTCCATTACCTACATTAAAAAGTGTCACCGAAGCAAATGTTGCGATTAACAATCAATTTTCGCAATTTGGCAATGTTAAAACAAACAATCCAACAGAGGCTCAAGCTGTTGAAATGATGAAAAGAGCCAGAATACTAGGCGATGTCAGAAAAGAGTTGAATCAGCAAAGTTCAAACTCCCCTTGTATTGAATGTGTGTTATTCAATACTTTTATGGAGAAAATTGAGCATCCACTGCTTATAACGTATGATCAGAAGGTTGATGCTTATTATAGCAAGCAATGGCCTCAAGAATTTACAGATGTCGTTAATATTTTAAAGAAATAAATTCAAATTAACAGAAACTCAAATTCTCATGGAAGGAATAAAAACAATTTTAAACAATTTTAAAAAGCTTAGTGCTTTTGTTATGGTTCTGCTTTTTTGGAACCAAACTAATGCACAGCATTTTTGTATTTCAAATACGACGGGCTGGGGTGATTTTACTTGTGTAACTTCAACTGCAACAAAAGCGACAGTAGCTGTAGCAGGATTGACTACATGCCATCGATTGGCACGGGTTGCCTTATCAGCAGACCATTCATTTGGTGCGACTGACTGTGCAATAGGTCTTCAATCACCTGGTGGTCGTAAGATTTGGTTACATGCTGGTTCAGGTTGGGCTGGTGGTTTACCAGACGTATGTAAGACATATTGTGATTTTAGTGCTGCAGGTACAGCAAATGCTGTTGATGATGGTAATACATCATCAAATAGTTGTGCAACTTTTAGACCAGACGGTACAGCATCTACATGGGCATTTTTAAATGTTGGTGGATGTAATACTGATTTTGCGCCAACATATTGTTCCCTTACAGACTTAACACAAGATACTGTAAGTTGTAGTACTATAGGAAGTCTTGCCAATCTTAATGGTAACTGGACTTTAGTCTTATTTGACACATGGGGTGGTGGCGCTGGTAATGGTGCTCAAGCATGGTTGACATTTGATCAGGTTCCAGATTTGGCACCAGGTTGCAGTGCAACTATTTTGCCTTTGGCTCCTGGAACATGTGTTCCTACTACGCCATTATTATGTCCAGCAGTATCAACTGCTTGTGCTCCATTTGCAGGATCTACAACTAATCCTTGTGGAGCAGGAATAGGAGTTGCAGGAGCATTTACTGCAAACAACACAGCATATGTATTGGCGACAAATCCGCCAATTATTGAATACGCATTTACTACAGGCAGACCAGCTTGTGTTTTTGATTTACCTGCATTTAGCGTATGTCCAGCTACAGGAATTACTTTCCCTGCTGCTGGTACATATAATATAGTATGGAGATCAAGATATACAAATTCTTGTATTGCAGACTATAAATATGAAACAGTTACGGTAGCAGATACAGAAGCTCCGACTTTCCCTAATTGTCCAAAGGGTGGTAAAGTTACCCTTAATGCAGGACCAGGTGAATGTGGTGCTTTTTGGAATGCACCTGCAATGATGGCGATGGATAACTGTCCATCTGCATTAATTTTTGGAGAATTATCAAGTGCACCAAGTTGTTCATCAACTTCTGTGAATTTCTGCGGTATCAATGCATGTGGTGATTCAGGAGGATTCTTTTTCAACGTAAGAAATAGTAGTACATGTCCAATCATGATTAATGGATTTGCTTCTTGGTTTACATCAAATGGTACTCCTTCAACTGCTGGAACTTATGAAGTTTATTATAGAACAGCTGCTAATACTGGCTGGAATGTTGGACACTCAGGAGGATTTTGTACAGCAGCTGCACCAAAATCAAACTGGACATTGTGTAAACTACAACAGCAGCGGATAGTGTACGCACTTCACCGTGGGGAAGTGGAACTGCAGGGTTATCAAAAGATACTTTATGGCTTGGAAAACCATCTACTTTAAGAGATTCTGTTTTTGATTGTGATGGTGCTTTAATTGAAGCTAGAGTTGGAGTTAATGCTTCATGTTTAACTTTAGCACCAGGTGAAGTAAGAGGTATTGCAATAGTTGGTACATTAGGAAGCGGATTCTCTATGGCTTTACCAGCATTTAGTTCTTGTGCTACTGGAAATAATGGTGATGCAAACCTTGTAATAAATCCAACTGGTTTTGCACCACTTGGAGGTATAGGAGTAAATAGCAGTGCTACTTTATTCCCTACAGTTTGCCAACCATTCGGTTATCCTGGAGAAATATTCTATACTAAAATGTGTACAGCTTCTGCTGGTTTGCCAGTAGTACAAACATGTGGTAGACCATATGCACCAGGTTGTTTCTTCCCTATCGGATGTCAAACATTTTGTTATGAGGCTACTGATGCAGCTGGAAATAAAGCGACTTGTAAATTTGATGTATGCGTAAATGAATATGCAACAGCTACAAAAGCATTAGCTTGCAATGATGACGTACAAGTAAGCTTAGATGATAGCTGTAAAGCAACTATTGGAGCTGACATGATATTAGAAGGCGGTCCTTACGGATGTTATGATGATTATGTAGTAGAAGTAAGAGACTGGGTGACCAATGCATTGGTAGACAGATGTACAAACCAAGCAGGTCCACAGATCGATTGTAGAGATATCGGACGTGAGTTCAAAGTTACGGTAAGAGACCCAGAAACAGGAAATTCTTGTTGGGGACATATGCGAGTTGAAGACAAGTTAGCACCAAGATTGACATGTCCAGCAGATACTTGCGTACCATGTCATTCATCAATAGATCCATCTGTTATAGGCTTACCTACAGTAGTTGAGTGTTTAGCAGGAACATGTACACCTGTATATGGCTGCAACAGCTATTCATTGTCATACAAAGACATCGTAGCTCAAGGTAATTGTGCATTGGGATATGATAGAAGAGTGACAAGAATCTGGACTGCAGTAGATGCATCAGGTAACAAAGGAACTTGTACACAAATTATCACAGTAGGAGTAGCGGCATTGAATGCAGTTACAGTACCATCAAACTATGATGGAATAGAAGAAGATATGTTAGCATGTGATCACAAGATCGACAGAGCAAAGAATATCAATCCACATTTAATCAATGAGCCTGAATGTTTGGATGGTTATTTATTAGATTCAGCAATCTTTTTGGCGAATCCAGCAAATTTTGACTGGTATGATTGGCCATTGGCAGCAGATGGATTGACATTGCGAGTAGGAAGAAGAGTACCAAGAGTATTGGGATGGAACTGTATCATGATGTAAAAGATAAGAATTTTGGACATCCAAGTCCAGATCCAGTCTATTATCCACAACATCCAAGATGGGATCCAATATTCCAGAATTGTTGGCCAGCAAACCGACACATTATGTGGATAGGTACAGGCAGACCTGGAGCGAATTGCAGAAACTTAGGAACAGTATATGAAGATGTAGTCATCCCATTGGCAACAGCAGGTTGTGACGCAGGTCCAGTAGGTTGTTACAAAGTATTGAGAAAATGGACAGTATTAGACTGGTGTACAGGAGAGATAGGCGGTCATAGCCAAATCATCAAAGTAGCAGACATAGAAGGACCATCAGTATTGTACCCAGATACAGTTATCGTAAATATGGAAGTATGGACATGTACTGGAAGATGGGAAGTACCACCAGCATGGATCGTAGACAATTGTTCAAAAGAACTACACTACACAGTAGAAGTAGAGGAAGGAACAGTATTGGGTAATGATCAAACAGGTTATGTAGTAATAGACATGCCAAAAGGTGTACAAGATGGCTATATCGTAGCAACAGACTGTTGTGGCAATATAACTAAGAAATTAGTTAAATTGAACGTACAGGATAATGTACCGCCAAATTGTAATACAAGAAAGAATACAGTAATCACCTTGGCAAACAATCAAAGTACAGGAGAAGCATTAGGCAAACTATATGCAAAAGACTTAGATGAAGGCTCAAGAGATAACTGTGCGCCACACGTATTCTTCAAAGTGATCAGAATGGAAGGTTGATCAACACAAGAAACGGAAGAAGACCACCATTTGACAACCGAGTAAGTTGCAATGGAATCAATGGCGACGATGATCCGGGAGTATTTGCACCAGGCAATCAAGTATACTTTGACGATTTCACAAAATTCTGCTGTGCAGATGCAGGAAAGACGATCATGGTAGTATTGAGAGTATTTGATAAAGATCCAGGAGCAGGACCAGTTCATCCAAACAGATTTGAAAGCATCTTTGATTTAGAAGGTCATTTTAATGATTGTATGGTAGAAGTAGATATTCAAGACAAACAATTCCCTACAGTAGTAGCACCACCCGATATGGTAGTGAGCTGTTGGTATTGGTTTGATCCATCCGAATCAGCCTTGGAAGATCCAAACAATAGAGCATTTGGTAAATTTGTAACAGACTTGTCAAGTCGAAAGAAAGTAGCGACATTAGACTTAGTATGTCATCAATATTGCGAATCAAACATCCACGACTATCCAGGCGGTAGGAGGAAGATTACCATTGACGGCAAGAAATGAAGGTGATATCGCATGTGACTATTACTGGTCAATATTCGATACAAGCACATTTAGATAGAAAGTATGAGTTAGCATGGGGATTTGATGGATATGCATTAGGAACATGTGCAGTAACGCCAACGATCAATGCATCAGACAACAGAGATTGTGGACAAGGATTAATCACAAGAACATTCTCAGTAGCACCGGGTATCAGTGCGGTACAGCAGATTTGGGTAGTAGATTGCGATCCATTCTGGGTAGCTACAGCATGTGATCAGTTGGATGATATCTTCTGGCCTGACTGTCAGCAATTGGGAAGCAGCATCATAGGCTGTGGAGCAAGAGACTGGTCACCAAACAATATGAGTACAGGAGGCTGGGCGAAAGTTGAGCACGGAGGAGATGATAACTGTGCATTGATAGCGATCGAGTACAAAGATGAAATCTTCAGAATCGAACCAGACGCATGTATCAAGATCATCAGAACATGGACAGTATTAGACTGGTGTCAGTATGATCCATTCGATCCAAACTGGAAAGGAAGTGGAAGATGGACGCATACTCATGTTATAAAAGTAAGAGATGAAGATGCACCAGTGGTGACAGGTACAGTAGGCTTGTGCGAGACACAAGGATTGGCAACAATCGATCCAGCAACAGGCTTATGTGTAAATCATATCACTTTAACAGCAACAGCATACGACAGCTGCTCACCAGACGACTGGTTGAAGTGGGAGTATAAGATAGACTTATTCAATGATGGAAAAGGCGTACATGCAGGCTATGACTTCAGAGTAGGATCATTGACAAAGAAAGAATTTGCAGCAGGAGATACAGCCTTAGTAAATCACAATCCATATGCAGATGACAATAAGAATCCATTCGATGCAAGTGGAACCTACCCAGTGGGTGTACACAAGATCAAATGGTTCGTAGAAGACGGCTGTGGTAACATAGCAGTATGCGAGACATTGTTTGAGGTTAAGGATTGTAAAGCGCCGACACCATATTGTCGATTTGGCGTGATCACAGTAGTGATGCCAAGCAGTGGATGTATCACAATCTGGGCAAGTGATTTTGATGCAGGAAGCTATGACAATTGCACAAGACAAAGCAATTTACATTTGACGATTGAAGGAGAAGATAGTTTGACGATCTGTTGTCAAGACTTCATAGATAAGAAAGCGGATGATGAATTGGTGATCCCGATCAAGATGTGCGTAGAGGATGAAGAAGGCAATAAAGATTGTTGTACGACGACATTGATGGTACAAGATCCACAAGGCTATGTCCAAATGGCGGCTCATTGAAAGGCAAGATTACGGGAGAGATCAAAACTGAGACAGGCAAAGCGACCACATCAGTTGATGTTGACTTGAATGAACAATGGACAATTGAAGACAGAGATGTCGACAGTCAATGATGGCAAGTATGCATTTTATAGTTTAGATCTAGGATTAAACTATGAGATCAAACCAAGCCGCAATGATGATCCATTGAATGGAGTGACTACAGCAGATATCGTAAAGATGCAGAAGCATATCTTGGGACAAGAAGAGTTGAATAGTCCATATAAGTTGATAGCAGCCGATGTGAATAGAAGTCAAAGTATCACAGCAGCGGATATAAGCGAGATCAGAAATTGATTTTGGGTACGACAGAGCGATTCAAATCAGTACCAAGTTGGGTCTTTGTACCTACAGAACATGTATTTGCAGATAGAACGCAGCCATGGAATTATCCAGTGAGCAGCGGAATGCTGATGAATAAGAAAGAGAATCAAGTAGACTTCATCTCAATAAAGATGGGAGATGTAAACTCAACGGTGACAGCAGGACTACAAGGATCGAGCACCAGAACTTCAGGATCAATGAACATGGAGATCATGGATAAAGCAGTAGAAGCTGGAGAAATACACAAAGTAGAGTTCAAGTCAAGCGACTTCAACAATATCAGTGGTTACCAGTTCACAGTTAAATTTGATGCAAGTGCGATTTCATTCGAAGGAGTGGAAGCAGGAGCATTGAAGACAACAGAAGGCAACTTTGGCTTATCAAGAGTAAGCAATGGAATCATCACAACAAGCTGGAATTCAAGCAAAGGCGAAAGCTACAGCGCGGATCAAGTATTGTTTACATTGGTATTCAGAGCGAACAAAGGGGTCCAAATAGGTCAAGCAATATCAATCAACAGCGAAGTAACAGCAGCAGAAGCATATGATGCTACATTGGAGACTAAAGCAGTGAGATTGAATGTAAGAACGGATAGAGGAGTAGTTGAAACAGGAGTATTCGAATTAAACCAAAACGAACCAAACCCATTCAACAAACAAACTACTGTAACATTCAATTTACCGAATGCAAGTCCAGCAACATTGACGATGTATGATGTTACAGGAAAAGTATTGCGAGTATACGAAATCGAAGGCTTGAAAGGATTGAACACCAAGGTGATCAACAAATCAGAGCTTAACGGAAACGGCGTAATCTACTATCAATTAGATGCTGCAAACTTTACAGCAACTAAGAGAATGATTGTTATCGAGTAAGAATAATATCCATAGTGATATATGTAAAAGGGGGCTTTTTGCCCCCTTTTTTTATTGTTTTATTAAAAATTCCACTTGTTAAGCAGACTATTTTTTAAATATTACTGTTATATGAATAAGTGTGTTTAATTTTGATTAACATTTATGTAAAGATACTGAATGTCAGTCATTTATGCTTTAAGTTTAATTAATGTATTTAATTATGGGAATTTTATTTTTTTGAACAGTAACTTTGCATTCAGAATGAAGTCATAATTTTTGAGAATGAGAAAGTTATTGTTTTTAATCCTTTGTAGTCTTAACTACTTTTTAGCCTATGGTCAATGGTGTTGCATTGATACAAATTTTATTATAAAAGATTTATCTACTGGAACATTAAGATTTCAAATTTCAGGAGCTGTTAATAATGATTTGGCTTCATCTTCACAGGGTTTATGTGGTGTCCGACTTAAGTTTAAGCATAAATTTCTTGGGGATTTAACTATGTCATTAATATCTCCATCAGGACAGAAAAATTGATTTAGTAGGGCCTAATGGTTCAAAAGGGATTACTGACTTAACTACTTGGAATGTTAGCTTTGTTCCATGTGCTTCTACTGCAGTTCCAGATGTTGGATTTAAATCAAAATGGGATAATCTTCAAAATTGGGGTATTTTAGGAAAGTTTTATAATGGAACTTATTATCCATTTAATGGCTGTCTAGAAGATTTTAACACTGGAGCTGTTAATGGAATATGGTCTTTGAATATTACTGATGCAGCAATGTTCTATGATGGTGTGTTAGAGAGCTTCTGTTTGTTGTTTTGCGATCAAAATGGTGTGTCTTGCAATTCATGTAGTGCCAATGGTGGTTATTTTAATTATTCAGCGATCAAATTTTGTGAAGGAAATCCAATGCTTAATTTGGTTAATAAACCTACATTACCTTCTTTTACACCCGACCCTGCAAGTTATGGATATAAATATTTGATTTTTCAAAATAATATATTAACTGAAATTAAAGATAATCTTGATTTTAGATCTTATCCAGTTGGTGATTATACAATTTGTGGAATTTCTTATTTGCTGTCTGATTTTTCAAAAATACCTGCGACAGGAATTAGCTTTAATCAAATTAAAAATGATTTTGCATCAAACAAATACAATGCTTGTGCAGAATTGTCAAAGGATTGCCTTAATCTCTCTATTCTTCCTATTTCAACAGCAAACAGTGTCACAGCTTCAATTTGCAATGGAGGAGTATACTCTATTGGTGGGAAAGATTATTCCCAAGCTGGAAATTATAAAATAAATCTATTAAATGTTTATGGTTGCGATTCCATTGTAGATTTGACATTAAGTGTAGTCAATTTAGATGCAAATATTGTTTTGCCAGTCGGTGAACTTTCTTGTACAACAAAAACAATCACACTTGATGCAAGGAATTCCAAAGTGAATGCAAATACAATTATTAATTGGGAAACAAATGGTGGTTATTTTGATGATTTAACTAATAAATTGCTACCAATAATTTCAAAAGCTGGAACATATAAATTATTATTAATTGAAGGAAATTGCAGGGACTCTGTAGAAGTTAATGTAATTAATACATCTGTAATACCCTCAATAAAAATTCAATCCGATACCATAACTTGTGATAAACCATCCGTAACGATCTCAGCAATAACAAATGCAATAAATCCCACTTTTAGATGGGAGTTTAATGGTGTTGATATCGCGACAAGTCAAAATATAAATGTAAGTGTTGCAGGAATCTACACTGTAGAGGTAACCGATTTTAGATCATGTTCAAATAAAGAAACTTATACAGTTGTTGAAAATAAATCTAAACCAGATTTTACACCAACGGCAACTCATATAAATTGTAAAGTTGATACAGCAGTATTAGATTTTAGCTCTAACTCTTCTTACAAATCTTTTTTCTGGTCTGGACCAAATAACTTTCAATCATTAAATAAACAAAGCTTTACTACTTTAGCAGGAATATATCAATTGGTAGTGGTTGGTGAAAATGGGTGTTCTGAAACTAAAACAGTTGAAGTAATTTCTGATATAAAAACCTTAAGTGTTTCATTTAAAGTTGACTCATTGACCTGCAATAAAAAATCTGTTCAAATTAATTCAAACTTTAATGGACAGTATACATTTGATTGGTCTGGGCCAAATAATTTTAAGTCGAATTTAGCTTCTACGACAGTGGACTTGGCAGGTAGATATTTTGTTACTATTGTTGATGAAAATTCTTGCACTCTTGACACTTTTGTCGATGTTTTTGAAAATACCGTTCCACCTAATTATAAATTATCTGCATCAATACTAGCTTGTAATCCAGATAGCATTCAAATTATTTTGAATTTTAATGGCAGTGCAAACTTTAATGATTATAATTATTATTGGTCAGGACCAATTGGATTTGGATCCGACCAAGCAAGCCCTTGGGTTAAAGAAGAGGGCTTTTACACAGTGAGAGTTACAGGTTTGAATGGATGTATCTCAATGGATACAATTACTATATTTCAAACAAAAGAAAAACCTAAAATAAATCTTTCTGCAAAAGAATTGTCATGCCTTGACTCTTCTGTTTTGATTCAAATTAATTCTCCAACGGCTATTAGTTTTCAAACGTCTGGCCCATTGGGTTTTTATTCGAATAGTGCGCAACCTCTTGCTACTTCTCCAGGGAAGTATAAAGTAGTCGTCACAGATGCTAATGGATGTACGGCAGAAAAATCAATTATTATAGTTGAAAATAGAACTCCTCCTTTTGATGTTATTCAAGCAGAATCTAAAAATTGTGTAAGAGATAGTGTCATATTATCATTTTCGACTTCTTCCTTGATAGACTCAGTATTGTGGACTGGGCCAAATGGATTTCTTTCAAATAACATTTCACCTAAGGTATTAGATTTTGGTTTTTATATCCTTCAAGCCAAAGGAAGAAATGGATGTGTTTTATCTGATACAATTGAAGTCGTTTATGATACTACAAAACCAATTATAACTATAATAACTGACACACTTTCATGTAGTAAATCTGAATTCTCACTCCAAAAAAATGCAAACATAATTATTGATAAATATATATGGACTTCGCCATCAGGCAAAGTGGATACCTCGTTGAATTATCAGATTTCGATTCCTGGTTTTTATACTGTTAGGGCAATAGGTCTAAATGGTTGTGAGTCAACTTCGAGTTTTAATATCGTACAAGTTTCTACAAAGCCCAAAGTAGTATTAAGCTCTGATACAATTACATGTACCCAGCCTACGGTAAATATTAACCCAATAGCAACTGATTCCTCACTAGTCTACATTTGGACAGGCCCAAATAATTTTTTTAATACATCAAAAAGTATTACTGTTTCAGAAGCAGGGAAATATTTACTAAATATTCAAAATAGATTTGGTTGTACTTCAAATGATAGTATTGAAATCTTTAGTACTGTTAAGACCCCAACTTTTGTATTAAGTGATTATAATTTTAATTGTTCCAATATTATTAGAAATGTAATTAAAGCAAGTCCTGCCTATGCTGGAATTAGTTTTGAATGGACTTTCCCAAATAGTATAAAGCAAATTGCTGATTCTATTACAATTTTACAAGTAGGAACTTATATTATTTCAGCCACGGATGTGAATCAATGTAAGTTTGTTGATACTATTCAAGTAACGATAGATACTATTAAGCCAGTTATTGATCTAATTAGTTCAGACACAATCAATTGCTTTAAATCAAAGATCACCTTGTTTGCAGAAAGTAAGGATGCTGTGAAGTATCAATGGACTGGGCCAAATGGTTTTTCATCTTCGTTGCAGAATCCGATAATAGATAATCCAGGGAATTATACTGTTGCCATTACAGGATTAAATTTCTGTACTTCTTCAAAGTCTATTGAAATAATAGCTGATACAAAAATTCCAGATATTAATGCAGTGGCACAAAATATAGATTGCGCAAATACAAGAGGTGGAGTAAATGTAATATCTGCTGATTCAATAATAGTATATAGTTGGACGACTCCTTCTGGGGTTATTGTGAATCAAAAGTCCTTCTCAACATTTGAAACAGGACTTTATTCAGTCATTGTTGAAGGAAAGAATAGATGTCTAGCATTTGATTCTGTTCTTTTGGTCATCGATACATTTCCTCCATTGGTAAAAGGATCTTATGATTTATTCCCCTGCAATGCAGATAGTACTCAAATTTTCGCTAATTCAAATTCTAAGATAAAAGATTATTTTTGGATAGGGCCAAATCGTTTCTTCTCTACAGAGGCATCTCCATTTATTCGTGATACTGGAATATATGAGATCATTGTATTGGGTGATAATAATTGTCAGAGCAAATCTATTATACATGTAGATGGAAAAAAGGATTACCCAAGTTTATCGACTAAATCTGCAACTTTGAGTTGTAAGCATGATACAGTTCAAATTTATAGTATATTTAATAATATAGATAGTCTAATATCATGGAGAGGTCCATCTGGTTTTTTCAATAATAAAGATAGAAATCCATATGTGTCCAATAGTGGTGATTACACGATATCTATAATAAACAAAAAAGGTTGTCAAGTTGATTCAATAGTTCATGTTGATATCGATACTATAAAACCTGTGTTTACTTTAAACCAATTGGATAGTTTGCAGTGTGAAAATAATTCTGTTCGATTGACAGCAAGTTTATCTAGTCAAGGTAGTTTTCAATTTAAATGGACAAGTTCAAGTAATTCTAATTTTAACTCAAGCCAAAGTATTAAAGACGTTATTATTAATTCTTCTGGAATTTATAATCTGGTAGTTACAGACGATAAAAATGGCTGTACTAATATTGCTTCAATAGAAGTTATCGAAAGAAAAAATAATATTGTCGGAATAGATATTGATGTGTCTCAAATTTCTTGCTTTACTCAAAGCGACGCTTCAATAAAAATGAATTCTATTTTTGGAGGACAGGCACCATATTTTTATTCCATTGATGGAATTAATTTTAATGGGAATAGTACTATAAGCCAATTGAAACCTGGTACTTATAATTTATTTGTAAAAGATAAGAACGGCTGTAAGTATGATACGCTTGTTCAAATTAATGAAGGATTTATTTTAAATTTGGATCTAGGACAAGATACTAGTATTCAGCTTGGAGAATCTTATACTATTGAACCTCAAACAAACGGCGATAGTTTGAGATTGACTTTACGATGGTTGCCTACAAGTGAAATTTACTGTGATGAATGCTTTGCTCAGACTGTGAGTCCGCTTCAATCTACACTTTATAAATTAAGGATTACTGATGAAAATGGATGTACAGCAGAGGATGATATTTACATTAAAGTAAACACAAAACCTAAAATATTTATTCCAAATGTTTTCACTCCAAATGGTGATAAGTTAAATGATTTGATATCATTATCTGCGGGAATCGAAGTCGAGGAAATCAGCTCAATTAGAATCTTCGATAGATGGGGTGAATTAGTTCATGAAGAAGAAAATTATGCTTTAGGTTCTCAAGAATTTATAAAGTGGGACGGCACACTAGATGGTAAGCTTTGTTTGCCTGGGGTATATGTCTATATGGTTAAAGCAAAATTGATTAATGGTAAAAACCATATTTTCACTGGAGATATTACCTTGATGAGGTAGTTATTGAATTTTATCTAAAGGGAATTTTAATAGCGATAATTTGCTCATTAATTTACAATTTAAATTGAAGTAGATGCGATTTTCATATATATTGAAATCAG
Source organism: Saprospiraceae bacterium (assembly GCA_016710585.1). Lineage (GTDB taxonomy): Bacteria > Bacteroidota > Bacteroidia > Chitinophagales > Saprospiraceae > Vicinibacter. The sequence goes on along the minus strand of JADJVN010000001.1, from coordinate 201,115 downwards.
CAATATTGTAATCCATCAGTTTTCCTTGAAGAGTGGTGCCAGGAAATATTTCTTTCCCTTCTAAGATGGAATTGCTTGAATTAATATAATCATTTAAAGTGGTATTGAAAAATTCTTCTAGAGTTGATTTTACTTTATTTTGGGCGAATCCCTGGATGATCGAAAAAAGTGCTTTATCTAATGTTTTACCATTAACTGGCTTTATTGAGAAGTTATCAAAGTAAATTTGTTTTTTTTGATGATCAAATTTTGGACTAAGGCTCATTTCTAATTCCCCATTGAATGCTCCCAAAGTATTTAAATTAATACGCAGTGTTTCTTTATATCCAGAAAGTTTAATTTTACTTACAGTAAGTTTAGTGATGCCGCTCCCATAACTTTGGTTTTCTACATTTTCTCTACAAATTTGTTCTATGTATGATAGCGGTAATCTAGATTGCACGTATATGTCTGAATAAGCCTCATGAACAGGCTGTATTTCAATATTTAATTCATTGTAAAGATCAGATGGTTTTTGTTCAGCGATTACTGCTTCAGTATCCATAATAAGTGGAATGATTAATTCACCATTGGCCATAGATAATGGGCCAATTGACATTTGACTTGGGCTTGCATAGAGTCCGATAATCTGATCATCTGTAGTCATCAATGGTTTTTGAAAAATGGTATTAATTTTTTTTGATAATGCAGCTAAGTCTAAAGATTTTGAAATATTCTCATCTAAACTTTTTGCACAATGGTTGCTTTATCTTATTAATAAAAATATCTGCAATTGCAGATATAGGGATTGGTAATCCAAGTATTTTTAATTGTGGAGCTTGAACCCATTGATGTCTAGTATATTCCGTCTTCGAAAGAATTTTATTTTGAAGAGAGCTTAGTGTTGTACTAAGTTCAATAGCGATGATACCATCAGCTTTAATTTTTGTAATTTCGGCAGATGGATAAAGTTCAATAAAAAGTGGAATGGTATAATTTATTCTATTTGCATAGGCAGAAAACTTAACATCTTTTTGAACTTGGATCTTTGCTCTATATCCATTGTCTAATAAGAATGCTTGTGAGAAATGCTTTTCTATTAAGGTATTAATGACTAAATTTAATTCATTTTCATCAATATGCAAAGGTAATACGACATTGGAGTTTAATAATACTGGAGCTTTAACTATGGTTTCATTTTCAAAATTCATAAGGTTTGTTTTTTTATTACACGAGAAGTTGTATATGATACATATTAATAGGATAGCAAATAGCAGATTGAATTCTAATATTTTGATTACTTTCACGATTTGAATATTGATAGTTACAAAATAAATGAAGTTAAATTATGTTCATTAAGCATCCATGGCACGGGATAGATCCAGAGTTTGATCATGAGACGATTTTGTCTGTTGTTGAAATATCCAGGGGCAAGAGAGCAAAATATGAGATAGATAAAGTATCAGGTTTGTTGCGTTTAGATCGAGTGCTTTTTACTTCATTTGTCTATCCAATAAATTATGGTATTTTTCCTCGAACTCTAGGTGAGGATGGAGATCCATTGGATTTATTACTTCTTACACAAGTTGATGTTGAGCCACTATGCCTCGCCAAAGTAAGACCTGTCGGTCTATTAAGGATGAATGATAGGGGAGAAGGAGATGATAAAATAATTTGTATTTTACCCAGTGATCCAAGTGTTGTGCATATTTCTGATATAGATCAGGTTCCTTATTCATTGAAAGAAGAAATTAAACATTTTTTTCAACAATATACAAGTCTAGAGGGAAAAGCAGTCAAAGTCGATGATTTCTATGATAAGATCGAAGCATTAAAAACAATTGAAGCTTCTTTAGTAAGGTATCAAACAAAGTTTGGAAGTACTTTTTAATTCTGGAATTAAAAAGTATAAGAATTAATTTTGTGATAAATTAATATCTGTTTATGTATCGCTTTTTCATAAAAAGAAAAGAGCCCCTCGCATGAGAAGCTCTATTCCTATAATTTATTGATTATAAAGTTAAATTATTCTACATCAACACCAAGTGACTTTAAAGTCTCGATGTTTAAGTTTCCTGTAGGAAGACCCATATCTGTTTGATATTGCTTTAATGCAGTTTGAGTTTTTAGACCCATCTTGCCATCTATTGTACCTACGTTATAACCTTTAGCTTGTAATGCTCTTTGAACAGAAGATAATTTTGAGTTAGTTGTTTTACCTTCACATAGGATTTCAGTCCAAACTGTAAATCCACCTGATCTTACCAATCTTCTTTCTTTTACTGTCTTGTAAGTAGCTGGTACAACTTCTTCTCTTACAGTTTCTGGTTCAACCATTACTCTTCTTGTAATAGTTTTATAAGAAGCTTCGATAGGCATTTCAATAGTTCTAGCTGGTTGATCTACAACTTTCTTAGAAACAGTAGTATATCTAGCCGGAATTACATCTTCAGTTGTAGTAGCTGGAGATACTTCATATGTGTTCGTCTCGCTTCTATATTTTGCTGGAATTTGCTCATAACAAACGATGTAACAATCGTCAGGATTTTGAGACAAGCAATTTGGTGCTCTTTTCTTTTTTACCCATGAACCTTGAGCTTCACTCACTAAAACTTGTTTAGTTTCAGTCTTGTATTTTGCAGGAACTGTTCTTACAACTTTTTTCTCAGGCTCAACTAATACTTGCTCAGTTTCAGTTTTGAATGTAGCAGGTACAGTCTTGAAATAACTAGATGCTTCTTTGATCATTACTCTTTCTGTTTGAGTCTCGTATCTTGCAGGAACTTTAGTTAATTTCTTAGTTTCAGGACGAACTAAAACTTGAACATCAAATGTCTCATAAACATCTGGTACACGGCATTTTGCATAGCATTTGCCAAATTCATTTGTTGGAGGAAGATCAGAAAATGGAATATCTGATGAAGTGGTTTGTGAAAATAAATTCACGCTTACACAAAGTAAAGCTAATAGTACGAAATTTTTCATATTTATTAAAGGATTATTTGAAAGTTTACATTCTACTGACGGCAATTTTGTTACGCGTCACATAAGAAAGCTCAAAATTCACGCAATTTTTATGACTTTTCAGTTTATTTGAACAATATTAACCAATATTAGCAATTTATTATATATAGTATAAATATTTAATATGTAAATATGTGATTGTTAGTTATTTGTGATTAATGGCTAATTTAGTAGAAATTGAATTTTGCGAAGATCCGCGAATGACCCCTCTACAGTTATTGGCACCACAGGTACAATTAAAACTTTCTGCGTATTGATCTAAAAGTAAAGCATAATCCAAGCTTAATTCTTCTCCTTCTGAAATCGTTCTACTAGCTATGACATTCAAGCCCTCATAGTGACAATTTGGATTGCAGCTATGGTTCTGAGGCGCCCATTCTTTGGCATCTGTACCCCATAAAATATAGACTTCTTGCGAAATAGGATAGGCATAGTTTTTAAAGACTTGTTTAGCTTCATCGGTCCAATTGTTCTCGACAAATTTTCTGGATATAATTCTTTGTGATTTTCCTTCTCCTTCAAATATTATATCACCCTGTCTTAAGTCATGATTGGCATAGATTCCATATCCATTAATTGAGTTTCTCAGGAGTCTATATTTTTTTTGTTTTTTGCGATGTCGTTGGATTCCTTCTTCAATGATTTGCATCAGAAATCCTTTTTGGCCTTGCGGATCATGTTTTAATACATAGTCTGCAGAACCTTCATAGCCATCTTTATAAAACACACTACAAGTAAAATTTATTTCGAGAAAATAGATTTCATTTTTGTCATTTACCCTGAAATCTAATCTTGCATATCCAAGTCCATTGAAGCCTTTGAATATACTAGAGGCATGTTTTCTTAATAAGTGATCTAAATCTGGATCTTTGCAAGGAATATTTGCTTCTGTGTGTAAATCAGACGTTTTTAAAGAATAAGTTTTAAATTCTTTACCAGCAGGAAAAATGTATTCTATAGGCTGAAAGCAAGTCGGTTTATCAGCATCAAATGGGTCTGCAGCCACAAGCACGGTAAATTCTTTTCCTGCAATGTATTCTTCTACCATGATGTCATTATAAAAGGGGATTAGTTGGTTTATTTTTTTTACCAATGACTTTCTATCATACACTAATGATGCATCTTCGATGCCAAGACTATCTCCTGCTTTTGAAGGTTTGACAAACATTGGAAACTTTATAGGCAGTTCTTTTTGTACTATATCCTCAACATTATTTACAATAAAATAATTTGGTGTATGAACACCAGCACAATGCGCGACATATTTCATTAATATTTTGCTCGGATCATATAATAATGCAGTAGGTCCAGTATAAGGTAAATTCAATAATTCAAGGCTGTGGATGACATCTATTGATGGGACCTCCCAATCGAGATAACCCTCACAAAGATTAACATAAATGTCATAGTTCTTTTTTGCTAAATTTTGCAACTGTTTATAGGTTGTCAGCTTATTTAAAAATATATGGTCTACTTCATGTTCTTGAAGTAAAGCCAATAAATCTCTTGGTGGATCATAGTTTTTATAATCCACAGAGGTGGTAGAATAATCAGCTTGTAGTACGCAAACTTTCATATTGTATTGAATTGTGATTTGTCAATGTATCGTTTAATATCATCTCACAAAGTGCTGTGAAACTGGTTTTAGAAACGCGTAGTATTGCTCCAATTGAAGTGTAATTTTCATCTTCGCTTAAGCCACATTGTGCATTGGCTTCGAGAACAAAATATTTTCCAGACTTCGAATCTTGTCTGATATCGATTCTTGTATATCCAGAACCTTTTACTGATCGATATGCTTGTATAGATAATTCGTTTATAAGATGATTGATTGAATCATTGACAGGATGGTATTCAAAGAAAAATCCATTTTCAGGCATAGCTGATTCTGTCTCATAGGTTTCCCACAGTCTATCAAAAGATAAAAATTTTTCTTCAGGTTTTAAAGACTTATGAAATACTCTTTCGACAATATTGAATGTTTTCATTTCATTATCTTGTCTACTATCACCTACAATCAGACTTGTAAATTCACGACCATCAATATATTCTTCGGCGATGATTCCACCGTTGGAAAGATTCCAGCCTCTATAACCTGCTTCTATTTCTTCAATGCATGAAAGACAATCTGCATAACTGTTTACCACATTTCTTACCGAGACACCCATAGATCCTCCAGAGACAGCTGGTTTGATGATTAGTGTCTTTCCTAATGTTTTAAATACTTCAATGATATTATCTTTATTAATCACTGCCCATTTTGGGGTGGGTATGTCACATTGGTCAAAATACTGCTTCATTATTATTTTTGAAGTCGTAATCTTATAAAAGTCTGGATTCGCTCCAGTATAAATAGCATTTAGCTTTTCCAAATAGTTAATTACTGAAATTCCAGGAGCTCCATTGATTTCATCACCATCACATAAGTTAAAGAATATTATTTTGGTGAGACCTAGTTCATTGATAATTTGATCAATTTGATTCTGATAGTTTGTTAAAGTGAGATCAATCCAAAACCAATCAATATTTAATTGTTTGAACACAGATTCATATTCAGCTTTACTTTGTGTGAAGTCATAATAATACTTAAGATTTTCATCGTCAGTATCAATAGAAGGAATTAACAGAACTACTTTGTGATATGTTAACTGTGGAACATCCATTAATGGAATACTATCCTTGAAATGTTAGAAAATGAATTCATAAAATTAAAACTAATATTAAACTTTTTATTAATATGATATTTGCTTTGTAAATATAATTGCAATGTTACATTGTTATCTCAATATATGCAACATTTTTCTATACAATTTTTTATAAAAAAACAAAGTTATAATTCTTACTCAAAAATTAAATTTTAGGCGTTTGCTAGGAGATATACTTCTTCCCATTTAGCTAGTTGGATGGAATGTTCTGATTTTATTTTTTCATATTCTTTTAGGATGTTTTGACTATTAGCAGAATTATAAAATTCGGGATCGCCCATTTGGATTTCTATTTCTTTGATTTTATTATCTAGCCTAGAAATTTCCTTCTCTACATTGAGAAGATTTTTTTGATATTTCTTTTTATCTTCGGTATTTTCTAAAATTGCTGTTTTCTTGGATTCAGCTGTATTCTGTTTAAAGGCGATGTTTGCAGTTGATTCTTCAGCTGCTTTTTTGGATAAATAATAATCGATGTCTCCTTCGAAGATTTTAATTTTTTTGTTTTCAAACGAATAGGTTTTTTCTGCAAGATCCCTTAGGAATTCTCTGTCGTGGGATACGATTAATACTGTCCCATTGTAATTTTTTATAGCTTCTTTCAAAGAATCCTTTGATGACATATCTAAATGATGTGTAGGCTCATCTAGTATTAGTAAATTATGTTCTTGAACTAGAAGCATGGCTAGTCTTACGCGTGATTTTTCACCACCCGAAAGTACAATTATTTTTTTATCTATATCGTCTCCTTGTAAACCCAGTCCACCAAGGATTTTTCTTACTTGAGGTCTCATCTCTGGAAGAGAAGCGTCTTCAACAGTTTCTTGAATCGTTTTGTATGGATCTAAAATGGTTTGATGTTCTTGAGCAAAATAGGCAATTTTCACTTCGTGTCCCAATTCAATCATTCCACCTTCAGGTGTAATCTCATTGCAAACCAATTTTACAAAAGTACTTTTTCCGTTTCCATTCGCTCCGACCAATGCGATTTTCATACCTCTTTCCACATAGGCTTCAACTTCATCTAAGACTAATAGATCTCCATACCGTTTAGTAAGATTTTTCGCTTCTAATACTTTTCTTCCGCTTGGTCTTGAAGGTTGGAATCTCAATCTTATAGTACTTTTGTCAACGTCTGGAATTTCTTTTACATCCATTCTATCCAATTCCTTTTGCAAGGATTTAGCAAAATTTGCTTTGGTTGCTTTGGCTCTAAATTTGTCGATGAGCATCTCTTTATGTTGAATGAGTTTTTGCTGTGACTTGAATTCATTAGTCTCAACTTCTATTCGCTCAGCTCTATAGGTCTTGAATGAAGTGTAATTACCAACATAATCCATCAATCTTCCTCTATCTATTTCTATAATTCTTTTCGCGATTCCATCCATAAATTGAAGGTCGTGGGTGATTAGAATCACAGTACCTTCATAGTTTCTTAAATATTTTTCAAGCCATTGTATAGAGACTATATCTAAATGGTTGTTGGGTTCGTCTAGAAGTATGACATCAGGTTTGGATAATAATAACTTGGCAAGTTCAATTCTCATACGCCATCCACCAGAAAATTCACTGGTCTTTCGATCAAAATCTTTAGCAGAAAATCCAAGTCCTGTTAAAATTCTCTCGATTTCGCCATCGATTTTATCTACCTGTAAATAGACCAATCTATCATGAATAAATGCTTGGCGTTCCAATATATCCAAGAATTCTTTTGACTCATGATTTACAGTATCAAATTTAGCTATGATTTCTTGTTCTTCATTTTGAAGTGAAGCGATTTCTTCTAAGCTTAACTTGACATCATCTCGTACTGAGAGATCCTTGTCTTCAGGTAATTCTTGTTTTAATAATCCGAGTGTATAATTTTTTGGAATTTCTATTTGGCCTTTAGAAGGGAGTAATTGTTTAGTGAGGATTTTAAATAATGTGGATTTGCCACTACCATTTCTTCCCGTAAGTGCTACTTTTTCTCCATGATTTATAGAAAATGTAATCGAGTCTAACAATACTCTTTCTCCAAAGTATAAACTTAAATCAAATGCTCGTATCACTTTATTTTCTATTTAGTTTGAAATAACGTCGGTTTGAATTTCTGAAAGAGCTGAATAATGCCCACCTTTGAGATCTAATGAAATTTTCCAAAGATCAAGAATATTTGGATTAAAAATAAAATTGGGATCCATTTCAGATTGAATCCATGTTTTTAGTTTGTATTCTTCATCTAATTGTTCTGGCCCCCATCCACTATAACCAATAAAAAACTTCACTGTATTAGGTACAATATATTTTGTATTGATTAAGAATAAAAGTTCCTCAAGGTTGCCACCCCAATAAACACCTTTGCTTAATTTTACTGCATCGCGAATGAGTTCACCAGCACTGTGAATAAAATGAATTGTATCTTGTCCGACTGGCCCACCATAATATACATCTGCATCAAAGTTTTCAATATCTGGGATGAGGTCTGAGATTTTATAATCTAATTTTCTATTCAATACAAAACCGACACATCCTTCTTTTTTGCTATAATCGGCAATTAACACCACTGTCCTTTTTAAAATTGGGATCATCCATAAAAGGTTCAGAAATTAATATATTGCCAGTTTTTAGTTTTTCCAATGGAATTTAATTTTAAGCAGTCCTTATGTTTGCATTGCGATCTATTCGTTTCATAAATCCTGACAATACTGTACCATTACCTCCGACTTCGATAAATTCAGTGATGCCATCTTTTAACATTGCTTGTATGGTTTGAGTCCACAGAACTGGTGAAGTCAATTGTTGGATTAAATTGGATTTAATGATTTCAGAATCTGTTTGTGCAAAAGAATTTACATTTTGATAAATGGGACATTCAGGAGATTTGAAGCTGATAGATTGAATCATCGTCGCTAGTCTTTCTTTAGCAGGGCTCATCAAGGGTGAGTGAAATGCACCTCCTACATTTAAGATAATGACCCTTTTTGCACCAGCAGCTAAAAGCAGTGTTTCAGCTTTTTTTATGCCAGTTAATGATCCTGAAATTACTAACTGTCCAGGACAATTATAATTTGCTGCGACACAGACATCATCATTTATTTCACAACAAATTTCTTCTATTTTGCTGTCTTCCAATCCAACTATGGCAGCCATTGTGCCTGGATTTTGAATACAAGCCTCATGCATTGCATTAGATCTTTCCTTTACTAGCAAGAGTCCATCTTTAAAATTAATTGCCTTGGCAGATACTAATGCAGAGATTTCACCTAATGAATGTCCTGCTACTGCCTCAGGTTTTATATCTTGAAGTTTAAATTTTGCAGAAATGATGGAGTGTAAGAATACGGAAGGCTGTGTGATATTTGTTTCTTTCAATTCTTCTTCAGTTCCTTCGAACATGATTTTGCTTAAGTTGAATCCTAGAATATCATTTGCCTCTTCAAAAACAAGTTTTGATTCTGGGAAAGCTTCAATAAGTTCTTTTCCCATGCCAACAAATTGGCTCGCTTGACCGGGAAATAAAAAAGCTTGCTTTGACATGATCTTTACTTTTTTATTAAATTTAAAAATTCATTTCGTGTTTCGACTTGTCGAAAAACTCCAGTGAATGCAGAAGTGGTGGTCATTGAATTTTGTTTTTGAACACCTCGCATCATCATACACATATGGCATGCTTCTATTACAACTGCAACACCATGTGGTTGCAATGTATCGTTGATACTATTTAATATCTGATGAGTCAATCTTTCTTGAACTTGCAATCTACGTGCAAATATATCGACAACTCTAGGGATCTTACTTAAACCTACAATAGTACCTTTTGGGAGATAAGCGACATGTGCTTTTCCAAAGAATGGTAATAGATGATGTTCACAAAGTGAATAGACCTCAATATCTTTTACTAAGACCATTTCGCTATAATTTTCTTTGAACAAAGCAGACTTCAATACTTTGGCCGCATCAAGCTCATAGCCTTGCGTTAAGAATTTCATTGCTTTTGAAGCTCTTTCAGGAGTTTTAAGCAAACCTTCTCTTTCTGGATCTTCTCCCAAAGACTTTAATATTTGAGAAAAATTGCCAGACATTTCATCGATATCCCTAGTGAATTGATCACCCATAAACTAAATTTCTATTGCTGAACGAAAGATTGGCAAAAATGTTTATTTATCCAAATATTTGGGACTTATATCGAATAATTTTAATGAAAAACTTAAAAGAGGTTAATTTGGCAGCATATAATCATGAAAAAGTTTCAAATTAGTACAATTAGTAAAAGAACAAGCTATTGGGCTATTTTATTGATTTGGCTAATTTTTATTTCGATAAATACCTATGGTGCTCCTTCAGGAATGGACATTGGAATTAAATTTCTTTGGAGTTTTGTAAATTCAGTTTATTATTTTTTATTTGTTTGGGTCAATATTAATTGGTTATTGCCCTATTTTTTGAAGAATAAGTCACCTTTGATCTATATCGCATCAGTAATGGGAATTGCACTTTGCTTGACGCCAATGGAATTACTCTCTAATAAATTATTTTCTTATCTCTATGATGTTGAGTTTGATAAATTGGCTTTGGATTCAAAATTTCATTTTTTTAGTTTTATTATTGTCATTGCCACTTCTTCACTGATAAAAATAACCATGGATTGGTTTCGCATTCAAAATGAAAAGTCTGATTTACAAACAAAAAATATGCAATCTGAATTGCAATTTTTAAAGAATCAAATTAATCCACATTTTTTGTTTAACACCATGAATAATCTCTATGCGCTGACTTTAAAAAAATCTGATAGCGCACCTGAGGTTGTGATAAAGTTGTCTGATATGTTGCGGTATATGTTATATGAGTGCAATGAAAAAGAAGTGGCAATAGAAAAAGAGCTTCGGTATATCAATAATTATATAGAACTAGAGAAATTTAGGTTAAGCAAAACAGCAGATATTCAAGTCAATATTCACGGTGATATTCACAATACTAAGATTGCTCCCTTGTTGATTATTCCATTTATTGAAAATGGATTTAAACATGGATTAAAAAATAATGTTTTAACACCATTTCTACATATCAATGTGAATTGTACATCTGAGGAGATCAGTATTTTTATTGAAAATTCAAAACCTCAATTTTATGCAGGGCTTATGAAGCCAAAGGAAATTGGAGGGATTGGATTGGTTAATGTTCGAAAAAGATTGGAATTAATCTACCCAAATAAACATGAACTCTCTATTCACAATGAACCTGAAAGATTTCAAGTAATATTAAAAATAAAGCAAAAATAAAATGATCAAGACATTAATAGTTGATGATGAGCCATTGGCTGGTGAGATTTTGGAAACTTATATCAGTCAAGTGCCTAGTATGGAACTAGTAGGACGATGTTATAATGCGATTGAAGCAAATGAATTTATTAATAATAATGAAGTTGATTTATTGCTTTTGGATATTGAGATGCCTCAGTTGAATGGTATCGATTTTATCAAGAATCTCAATATTTCCGTACAAGTAATTTTTACAACTGCTTATCCTGAATTTGCATTGGAAGGCTTTAATGTGAATGCTGTTGATTATCTTTTGAAGCCAATATCCTTCGATCGATTTCTCAAGGCAATCAATAAAGTAAAAGTCAAATCTAAATTGAATTCAGGTTCAAATATTGCTGAAGTGGATATTGATTATATCTTTGTTAAGGCTGACAAAAAGCTGGTGAAAATTTTATACTCTGATATTATTTATGTAGAAGGGATGAAGGATTATGTTATTATTAAAACAGAGAGTACAAGAGTGATCACCTTGCAGACCATGATGAGTCTTGAGAAAAAATTACCTCCTGAATTATTTGTTCGGATTCACCGATCTTATATTGTGAATTTTAATAAACTTCATGCCATTACAAGCAGTGAAGTAGAAGTGATTGAAAAGAACCAAATTAAGGCTTTACCAATTGGCAAGAACTATAAGGAAGTTTTTGATGCAGTGATTGAATCTAAAAGATTATAGTTCTTCCATTAAAAGATGGCAACCTCGTATATCTTGGATGTCAACTCTGCCATGGATTAGAAATCTGCCATCTTCAAATATTTCACCTGTATCTCCCGTTTGTAAAAAAGCGCAGCTATCAATATTGCATAGGTCTATGATATTAATTCTACCTCTTCCAATCTTTTTTACATTGTCCCTTGGAGAATTCTCATCATTAACGAATACATTCATTGTATTGCTTTGGTTAAAGTAAAGTGATTGATTATTGGTGTATGCCTGACTAAGTATTTCAGTCATGCCATATTCTGAATAGATATTGGCTTTAGGAAATGCATTGCTGATGGCTTCAAATATTTCAGTTTTTGAGAGTGTTCTGCCACTAGACTTCATGCCTCCTGTTTCAATTATAGTGATTTTATTTTTAAGATTTTTATGCTTTATTGCAAAATCATAAAGTGCAAAACTAACGCCAAATAGCAAGATATTTTCTTCTATAGCGTTCTTTAAATAGTCGTGAAGTTGTTCTTCACTCTGAATGAAGCAATGTTGTTGTTTTTTATTTTGCGACATCAAAAAATTAACCATATACAATAAAGAGGAAGAAGGGTTGTCATAATAACTAGGCAAATAAGCAATGATGTGAGTCTCGTTAAATGGGATTGTAGTTTGGCCTAAACCATTAAGAATGGATTGATGGTAAAGATTAAGTGATTTGATATGATGTGCGGATCTTGTCATCTGGCTCGTTCCGCTAGATAAAAATATTTTTTCAGTCTCCCATTCTGATGTTTTTATAATCCTTGTTTTGAAAAAATCAATGGGTAGAAAAGGAATTTCTTGTATCGATTTTATTTGGGAAATATCAATATGAAGTAAGTCCAAGAACTCTTTGTAAGTTGGATTCTTTTTTGCTTGATAAGAAAATAATTCTAAAGCGCATAGCTCGAACTTATTGTTTTTTTGAAATATTAATTTTGCAAAATTTATTGTATCAAAGCCTTGGGTAGAATGCTCTTCTGTTTGATTCGAGGTTTGATAGAGTTTAATTCGATTATATTTTTTTGAAAAATTAGTATCATTTTTAATGAGAGATTCTATCCATATCTTTTCAGCATCATCGCATTGATTTGCAATGTATTTCCATATGAGTGCGTCACTCGGTTGATTTGCCATGGTTATATTGAATGAATTGCGCAGTAATTATTCATGGTAGTGAAAAATTTCTCCTTGATTTTCTATGCAGACTTCGGTTTTATCTGAACTTTCCACTCTGCCAATTATCTTCGCATCAATATGAAATGATTTACTGATATTTATTATTGATTCAACAGATTCTGGATTAACATACATCTCGAGTCTGTGTCCCATATTATAAATGCTGTATAATTCTTTTAATGAATATTTCATTTCACTTTTGATCAGCTGAAACACAGGAGGGAGGTCAAATAAATTATCTTTGATTATTTTTACATTTTTAGCAAATTTTAGTACTTTAGTTTGAGCACCTCCACTACAATGGATGATTCCTTGAATGGATTTTTTATGTGTTTGCAATATTTTTGAAATGACTGGAAGATAAGTTCTAGTAGGAGAGCATAGTAGCTTGTAAACTAAATATTCTTTACCATCATATTTTACAGTATCAGTAAGTTTTTTTGTACCAGTAAAAACGACTTCAGGATTCAATTCTGGAGAAAAGGATTCTGGATATTGTGATGAATAGATTTTTGTCAAAACATCATGTCTTGCAGCAGTAAGTCCATTGCTACCTATACCTGAATTATATTCATCCTCATAGCTTGCTTGGCCACTTGAACTGAATCCAATGATCACTGCACCAGCTTGTATATTATTGATGATGAGATCTTCTCGTTTCATCCTTGCAAATGCAGTTATCCCTACATCAATGGTTCTGACTATGTCTCCAACATCAGCAGTCTCACCACCACCAGAGATGATATTGATTTGATATTCTTTTAATTTTTCGATGAAGGATTGATTTGCGCTAATGATTTCATTAATTATTTCAGCTGGTATGAGACTTTTATTTCTACCGATAGTCGACGACAGTACAATATTATCGACACATCCTACACATGCGAGATCATCAATGTTCATTACTATTGCGTCTTGAGATATTCCTTTCCATACACTGAGATCTCCAGTTTCTTGGTATGCAAGATAGGCAAGACTTGTTTTAGTTCCTGCTGTATCTGCATGCATGATATTGCAATATTCTTTATCTTGAGTTACAATATCTTCGAGAATCTTACAAAAGGCATTGGGATAAAGTCCTTTACTTAATTTTGAAATTGCTTTGTGGACTTCGTTTTTATTTGCTGATACACCTAAGGAATCATATCTACTCGTCATAGTGCAAAAATAATTGAAATCTATTTTATTTTTGGTATTTGCTTGGATTTATTTAATATCAATGTTGGTTTTCTGAATTATTGAATGAATGTGATAGTTTCTAGACTTGTTATTTGATTGATTTAAAATTAATATCTTTGCGGAAAGAACAATACATGCCAAATTGGATTGATGTCTCAGCACTTGCAGATTGGAGTCAGAAGGATCTCAGATATATGATGAAGTCATCTGAATTTTCTGAATTTTTTCATCGTGCTCCTGATTTTGATTCTATACTTCCTCAGCTCATTGAGAAAAAAGTAAATTTTTCTAATCGAGAGTTTACAGCAAAATATATTAATGATTGTTATAGCAATCATTCAGCTACTTTGCTTCAACAACAGAATTTAGATTTGTTGTATGAAGATGATACATTTACCATCACTGCCGCACATCAACCTTGCTTGTTTGGAGGACCACTGTATTTTGCTATAAAAATAGCATCTTGTATTGCTTTATGCAATCAGTTGAAATTAAAATTTCCAAAGTATAATTTTGTTCCCATTTATTATTGTGGTGAGGAGGATCACGATTTTCAAGAAATAAATCATTTGAATTTATTTGGCAAGAAAGTAGCTTGGGAAAAAGAAAGCAATGGTCCAGTTGGCAGAAATAGTTTAGATGGACTCTCAGAAGTAGTTCAGCAATTAAAACAGTTGTTGGAAAGAGAGCATTATAGTTCAGAATTTTTTGCAGAACTCGATGAAAGAATTAAAACATGGACTAGTTATCATGATTTTTATTTTTGGTTTATCAATAAAGTTTTTGGTGAATTCGGACTTCTGTACTTCAGTCCAGATAGTAAAATTTTAAAAGATAAATTTATTCCATTTTTTATTGATGAAGTAGAGAATAGCATTGTTATTAAAGAAACAAAGGAAACGATAGAAGCATTAGAAGCTATAAAGTTTGATATTCAAGCTTCGCCACGCGATATTAATTTATTTTACATCAATGATAAAGGTGAAAGAACTCGGATTATAGCCACGGATTCGCATTATACTACTGCCGCTGGAGATGTTTTATGTAGAAAGGAGGAAATTAAGAATTTTATTTCAAATAATTCAGTAAGCATTAATGGTAATGTAATGATGCGTCCATTGTACCAGGAGTTTTTATTGCCGAATATTATATTTATTGGCGGAGGCGCAGAGATATCTTATTGGATGGAATTAAAGAAAGTATTTCAACACTATAATCTAACATATCCTATTTTAAGTCGTCGGATGTCTGCTATGATTATTGATGATAAGACTTTGCAGAAATTTGAGACGCTAGGTTATGAATTAAATGATTTATGTAAACCACTTCAAACATTAAAAGCAAAATTTATTGAGTCTAATTCTGGTGTGGCGAATAAATTGGAAGCACAGACACTTCAAATAGAAAAAGAGTTTGAAAAATTGGGAATATTGGCTAAAGAAGTCAATGAACAAGTCTTTCAATCTGCAAAATCAGATCTCGTTAAAATTTCAAAAGATCTACAACATCTATCGGCAAAGATCATAAAGAATGAAAAACTAAAGTTCGAAGCAGAATTGACTAAAATCGAAAAAATTAAAAGTACTGTTTTTCCGAATGATGGCCTTCAAGAGCGCTACAGTGCTTGGTTATTTTATTATTTGAGATTTGGAGATTCCTTCATCAGAAAAATTATCGATTCTTATCAATTTTCTAGTAAAGAATTTGCAGTATTTAAAGAATCAGAATTTCAAAATTAATTTTCTGATTTTGCCTTAAACAGTTTTAATAAATCTGATATAGTTGATTTCAGCTGAGCTCTATCGACGATAAAATCCAAAAAACCATTTTCTAAGAGAAACTCAGATCTCTGGAATCCTTCAGGTAAATCCCTTTTAATCGTTTCTTTTACAACACGAGGCCCTGCGAAACCAATTAATGCATTTGGTTCAGAAAAATTTAAGTCTCCAAGCATAGCAAAAGATGCAGTCACACCACCAGTAGTTGGATCTGTGAGGAATGAAAAATAGGGTAGTTTAGCCTTGGCTAGTTGGGTCAATTTTGCTGAAGTCTTTGCCATTTGCATTAGTGAAAATGCTGATTCCATCATTCTTGCACCACCTGATTTGGAAATGATCATTAGGCCTACATTTTCATGGATTGCGAGATCAATTGCTCTGCTTATTTTTTCACCCATGACCGATCCCATTGATCCACCAATAAATGTAAAATCCATTGCAGCAACAACCAAGCCTTGACCATCTACTTTTCCCAATGCAACGGTGATACTATCTGTCTTTCCAGAGGATTTTTGTGCATCTTCAAGCCTTTTAGAATAAGGCTGCATGTCTGTGAATTCTAAAAAATCATAAGAATGCAGGTTTTCAAAATACAATTCATAATCTTCATCAAACAGTATATTGAAATAATCTTCAGAACTAATCCTTGTATGATAATTGCATTTGATGCATTTTTGATAATTTTCTTTCAGCTGCTTTGTTGTGTACGTTTCGCTACAACTTGGACATTTGAACCAAATCCCATCTGGCGTCTCTTTTTTAGACTTAGTTGCTGTCGAAATTCCTTGCTTCAGTCGAGTAAACCAACTCATAAACTAGTAATTAATTAAAGTATGGTAGATTTGAATTCATCAGTTTCTGTGAATGGACGCAAAAATAGTCTAAATATTCACTAATATTGTGTTTCATTAAAAAAATTTCATGGATATCTGTCTTCTTGGGTATGGAAAAATGGGGAAAGCCATTGATAATTTGGCTAATAAGCACAATGTCAATATAAAATATCGTATTTCATCTGCCAATGCGGAAGAATTAGATCGAGCCTTGTCTGAAGTAGATGTCGTTATTGAGTTTACTAGACCTGATTTGGCAGTAGCAAATATCAAGAAATGTGTAGAACATTCAGTTCCAGTGGTTTGTGGGACTACAGCTTGGTTGGATCAACTAGAAGAAGTAAAAGATATTGTCACTTTGAATAAATCTGCATTGATTTATGCTTCAAATTTTAGTTTAGGTGTCAATCTTTTTTTTCAATTGAATAAGTATTTGGCCAAAATGATGAGAAATTTTGAGCAATATCGCCCCATAGCAAAGGAAATTCATCATTTGCAGAAATTAGATAAACCATCAGGAACTGCGCTCAGTTTGGTAAATCAACTCATGGATATTAACCAAAATTATAACTCGTGGAGTCTTGCAGACCAAAACAAAAAAGATGAAATATTTATTGATTGTCTTAGATCAGAAGGCGTAGTCGGAACTCATTACATCAAATATGAATCGCCTATTGACAATATTGAAATAAAGCATGAAGCATATTCGCGAGACGGATTCGCAGAAGGTGCTATTTTGGCAGCAAAATGGTTGCAAGGAAAACAGGGTGTTTTTACGATGGAAGATTTTTTGAATTTAAAGCAATAGGATGATTTTTGAATCTTCGGTGCAGAATGTTATAGATGTCGCAAGAATAGAAGAAGTCGTGCGGGATTATGTCAATTTGAGAACTCGAGGATCAAATCTTACAGGACTTTGTCCTTTTCACAAAGAGAAAACGCCTTCTTTCTCCGTTTCGCCAAGTAAAAATATTTACAAATGTTTTGGTTGTGGTAAAGCTGGAAATCCTGTACAGTTTTTAATGGAGGTGGAGAATCTCAGTTTCCCCGAAGCCATTCGATCTTTAGCTAAGCGATATAATATTACTCTTGAAGAAACAAAGTCCACTGATTTTAATGAGACCAATACTGAGATTCAAAGTTTAAACATTCTCAACGACTGGGCAAAATCCTATTTTCAAAAACAATTGTGGGATACGCCAGAAGGTCAAGCAATAGGATTGAGCTATTTTAAAGAGCGAGGTTTCTTGGAGGCAACGATTCATAAGTTTGAGTTGGGGTTTGCACCAGATTCCTACACCAGTTTTTATGATGAATGCAAGAGAGAGAACTATTCCATAGAATTCGCCAAGGAGCTTGGACTGATTAGTTCTACTGATAAAGATTTTTTTAGGAATCGCGTCATGTTTCCTATCCATAGTCAGAATGGCAAGACCATTGGTTTTGCAGGAAGAGTCATGGGGCAAGATGTCAAGATTGCAAAATATGTCAACTCTCCAGAGAGTCGCGTGTATCTCAAGAGTAAGACTTTATTTGGATTACATCTTGCAAAAAATAGTATTAGAAAAAATAATTTTTCTATTCTAGTCGAAGGCTATACTGATGTCATCTCATTGGTGCAATCAGGTATAGAAAATGTCGTAGCTTCATCAGGAACATCACTCACAGAAGATCAAGCATTGATGCTAAGTCGTCTCAGTCCCAATGTCACCATTCTCTATGATGGCGATACGGCAGGGATTAAAGCAACACTGCGAGGTATCGATATCATGATCAGGGCAGGAATGAATGTCCATATTGCTACGATTCCAGACAATGATGATCCAGATAGCTTTATCAAAAAACATGGTTCAGAATATTTTCAAAAATTTCTGGATACACAGAGTAAGGATTTTATAATCTACAAAGCAGAGTTGCTTTCTGAGGAATCAAAGTCAAATCCAATACTTCGTACTAATGCGATAAAAGATATCGTATCGACTCTTGCATTGATAGAAGATCCAATAAAGAGAAGTGTCTATATTCAATCTACTGCAGCATTGGTCAATGTTGCTGAAGAGAATATTATAGATGCTTGTAATCTCATCTTAAAAGAAAATCTTCGCAACAAGAAATTCCAAGATCAACGTCAAGCTCTAGAAAATGATCGCGTCATTATAAGTGAATTGGATTCTAAAATTCAAAAGCCAAAAACGCAACGCATCGTATATTATAAAGATGAGCTACAAGAATTGGAGCTTGCCAAAGTTATCGTAAGCTGCGCAGCGAGGAATTGGAAAGATACAGAAATATCTATTGGAACTTTTATTGTCAATAATATTGAAGACATAGAGAATTATATCACATTAGAGAATTTTAAGACTTTGCTTCAGGATCTAAAATATAGGGTAGAGGAGCGTCTCGATATCTCTGCAAATTACTTCATCAATCATCCCGATCCATGGATACATGGGCTGGCAATAAGTCTCGCTGTACCTAAATATGAATATAGTAAAAAATGGGGTGAGCGTCACGATATATTCTTGATGAGTGATAATCAGACTGGTGATTTTTTAGATTCAGAGATCGAGCAAATAGTTAAATACCTTAAAGTAAAAAAATTTGATTTGGTGATCGCCTCCATTGATGAAAAGATCGTTCAAGAGTCAGACATCGAGTCCCAAAATGATCTCATCAAGATCCGAGAAGAATATAAAAAAGTGCGAAACCAAATACATCATGAGGTTTGGTCTGCATCGGAGTAAATAATTGAATTTGTAATAAATTTAAGTTTAGTAGTATCTTTCATTACTAAAGCGTAGTTTGTTTTCATTATAGCAACTATCTTTTGTTACAATAAAGGAGCTGTCTCTTAACCAAATTGATTTGTCGTTTAATAAGCTTTTGAGTAACTGTTCTCTTTCAAAATTAGAATCACATTCAAAGAATTTTTCTAAAAACAAATACTCCAAAATAAATTTTTCATTATTTTTTTCTGATGATAACTTTTTGTAAAAATAATGTACTTCGAGATTGGGGACTCCAATTTTTCCTGAAGGGGGAATGAACCAATGTTTAATACTGCAATTTCTTTTGTCAATATTATTAATGTAGAATTTATTTTTTTTGTAGGGATCTAGAGTTGAAAGGAAACTATCGATCAGTTCAAAAGATTCTACATAGATCATGCGTTTATACAATATTTTAGTGTAGATTTTGAGTAAACTGTCTTGGTCTAAATAATTTACTTCACGAAGCTTGTTGTAGCTTCTGATGGCGGTGAGGTCTTGATAACGCGCTAATTTATGGTAATTATACTGAGTAGTAGTCTTGTCATCTTTGCAATTAGAAAGAGTCAGAGATAGTAATAGTATGTGGAGTATTCTTTGCATTTGGTGTGGTTTGATATATTAATATTTTTTGGTGCAATATTGTAATAATTTTTCTTTGCATTTTGAATTATTATTTGATTGAAGGGATTTGGAAATAAGCTTGATATCTATTTTACTTGTTTCGATTAGTTTTGGAAAAATTGCATAGAATCCAAAAAAGTCGTTTGAATATTTGTCACACAGATATTGATTTTTATTATCTATTAAGTCTTGCAAAACTAAATTAGACAACGAAGAATCTAAAGTAATTGCATCAATTACAGGGTATTGACAATCTGGAACTTCGTTTAATACATCTTTACATTTTACCATATCTAAATTATCCAATAAAAATTGATAAATTTTATCATCCTGCTTTTTATCCACAAGTAACTTTGAGATTTCATACCTCAAAAGATATGAGAATCTATGAATTTTTATGACCTCCATCAAGAGATTTTTAGTGCTATCTGTCTTGTCAAGTATAAGTTGATTTTTTATTGAGTTCAGCCAATTAATTTCATCTTGCGGCATAAAATCGATAGTGTTCTGGTTTGAAGAAAAGTCTTCATTTGGCAACATGAATTGTTCAGATTGTCCACTTAGTCGACTTGATAAAAAGATAAGTAAAAAAAGAATAATTTTTTTCATAAGTATATCTTTAAGTCAGTGTATTGTTTATTTTTGAACACCAATCATTTCTTCAATATCTTTACCATGGTCATCTAGGTACAAATCTAATCTTCCTGGTATCCTGAATTTGAATATTGAATTATCTATCATATTTTTTCTATATGCGCCTACACCACGAGGAAGAGGAGAAACACCAATAGGGTTTCCTTCATTAAGCAGGATATAATCAGGATCTCTTATTTTATCCCTCCATGGATAATATTCAAATTTAAAATACTGTGAGTTAAACCATGTTATTTTATTTACATAAGCAGCAGGGTCATAATAACTTATTGCACTAAAAATTATAGAGCCTGTAGGATTCTCATTTTGCACTATCCAAGTCCCTTTATCAATATATCTATTTTCAAATTCATTACATTGATCTGGGAAACGGATAGCGGTGGTGTATCCAAATCTACCACCACAATCATAAATTATCGAAAACCAAGCTTTGATTTGAGGATGAGGAGTTCTAATCTTAGCAATATTGGTTCCTTCTCTAAAATAGAATAAGCCTCTAACTTTTACATTTGCACAACTTACACAAAAAATGAACTCTTTTGGTCTTCCTTTATATAGTACGAATACACTATCTTTTTTTGGATGTACTTGCACAAGAATCTCTGCATCTTGACCATCGACTTGGAAGATTTTATTTTGAGCAGTAAGTAAAGTGACAGTACTAATTATGAAAAATAGTATTATTTTCATTGCTTTTGTAAATCTATTGGACTCTTTGATTGTAAATTATTTAAAAATTGAAATCATATAATTTTTATATCTTCTTGTGAGTTTGAATTTTGTTTTATTCTAACCATTAAAGTGATAACGAATATATCTGAGTAAATGTGCATTTATTTGTAGGTTTTTTAAGGGTTAACAATGATTTATTTTCTCATTTTTGTTGCTGGTTTGTTTTGTAATTCTGTTCACTTATTTTTATTATCAATGAAATTAGTTCTTCACCTTTGTTTTTTAGTAAAGTATCCTGATGATTATTGTTATAATTTTCAATGCACTTGATAAAATGTTGTTTTTTTGTTTGAGAAATTTCATCTCTTTTGATATATTCTTTGATGAAATCAGAATTTACTAAAAATTTACCTAGATTTAGATTTAAAATGGAATCTTTGGTTAGTTTATTTAAAATTGGGTAGTTTTCTATATCGATAGGACGAATTGAATTAGGATGGGCAATTAATAAATCTAAATTATCTAATATAAAAGATTCATTATTTGGGTATTTGCTTATAATAAAATTAATTAAATTGTCTTGCATTGCATAACTTAGACCGGCCCATTTCAAGAAACTCAATAATTCCTTATTATTTATAGAAGTTAAAAAATATTTGTAAGCGTCTTCTAGGACTATACTATCAAATTTATTTAATTCAAAAGGATTCAAAGGTCTATCTTGAATATGGAAATATTCGAAGCCCTTGTTGAAAAAATCTTGGCTTTGTAATGGATTACTATATCCTAAAATGATTTGTAGTAATAAATATATTTTTTTCACTTTGATGTTATGTAATTCGAAGAAAGATCTATTTTAACGATTGAAATTGATAATTTGAATTTCTGAAAATTATATTCATATATTTTGTTTAATGATGCATTGAATTCTTATTTTTCCTTATTGACCCTATACCACTCAAATTCAAGGCATTGGTCAGTATAGCTTCCGTTGTTGATGAGGATTGGTTTATATTTTTTATTGTTTTTTGTGGGTTGATATGAAGTAGTATATTTATTTGTTTGCCTTGGGTGAATGTATTCCTTGAGCAGTAATTTATTAGCGAAATTTACTTCATCAAATCTTGCTACATCATTAATTAACTCCACTTTATCAGTATTCATGTCATAGCTATAAAAAGAATATGGTTGCTGAATTAATAGATTAGATATTTCAGTATTGCTTATTGTTTTTGATTTGTCTATGGTATTGTCCTTTATGTACTTAAGTTCATCGATAGGAAATCCACGATTGGAATAGTACAATGAATAGAGGTTGAATAAACTCATATAATCTAGCCCATTGTTGATCTTTGATTTGGGAAAGTATTCCCTTTCATCATAGACTTCATGTTGTTTTTTGCCACCATCCCAGCGCTCTCCATTCACCCAGCCTGGTGCGTTGGCGCAGTCAAACAGGGGCCATTGCTTTGATCTGTCGGATCCGTATTCTGAATTCTTCATGCATAGTCCATTGCATGGTGCATTGTTTAGTAGCTTGGTGTACCATGTTTTGGGTAGACTATTATTATTGTTTTTTCCAAACAAAGTTTCATTCATCAGGAGATAAATTTGCTTATCATATTCGATACAATTTTTGGCAAAACTTGGATTAGATTTTGGATTGGAAATGGCTTCTAGAAGCAACCAAAAATTGCCCACATTATTATCAGTTTTTAAAGTTTGTTTTAGCAGTTGTTTATAATAGAATTTTTCTCTAAAATTGCTGTTGATTTTTTTATCATGAAAATAACTTTGGATCATTTTCATGCCATAGATTGTAGTTGAAGATTGACCTCCTTCAAAATTATTTAAATTGGTTCGCTTCTTAACTCCTAGCCAATTTTTATTCTTGATACATGCTTTCGAGAAGGGGAACTCTATATAATCTTGAGGATTCTCATCAATTCTGTTGACTAAGGCGTCGACGATTTTAGTAGCGATGTCCAGCACATGATATTCTTTTCCTTCACAGGTTTTTATTGTTGCATCTTTTGGAATAAATTTTTTGACGAATACCAATCCATTGAGTAATCCAATCACCTGATCTTGGCTTTGAAATCCTTGATGAGCATATAAAAAACAAGCTCTATCTTGAAGCTGTTTTGTACATGGACTTTTGATCATAGCATGATAAGAAGAGGTTGCATCTATATTCCATTTTTCTTCAGAGGGATCATGTAATGCCTCTCCCAATCCTTGTGTACCATCCTCACGGATGATGAATCCATAGTATCCATCGAGTCGCATTTGAAATGCACAATTCTGATTTGGTTTTACTTTGGTGAGCTTGCTGTGTTCTCCTTTCACTCTAAATGTATTGTCACAAACCGAGCAGTCTCTACAATTTTTCTTTTGTTGGTATAGTTCATTAAATATACATTGTGCCTGCATGTCCAACCTTCGTATGGCTTGTAATGCTAGGAATAGTTCTTCTAGACTGCGTTGCATTTGTTCTTTCTGTCCATATCTTCTTAGGTTTTCATATTCTGTTGCTAATACTTGAATATACCAACCTAACTGCGATGGCGTCTCCGAACTCAAATTAATGATGTTGAATCGTTTGCCCTTTGATTGATCCCAATGGACATTCTTCATGCATTCCGGATCATAAAAAGGACTTTGAGGATTATTCCGTTCACCAAAGGCAAGATCACCACTCCAAGCGACACTGATACTCGTTGCGGGAAGACTATAAGACTCTTTGCTAAAGGAACATGGGTCTTCTGTAGAACTGCCTATACCATTGTGAATACAACCAGAAGCATCACGATCTATAAGAATAAAATGACGGTAAAATGTTTCTCTATATTGCCAATATTTTAAAACCAGTCTATAGTAATCGCTATCATTATTTACAGGATGTATTGCAAATAAAGGCTTACTTATGCATATCAGTAAAAATAAAAATAGTCTCAATTTTATTTACTTTGGACAGTAAATATACAAAACTATTTGCTTCAGCTTATTTATATCTTGAAGATAGCAAATACCTGCATGATCAGTCCTGCAATGATGCATATTGGAGCAAGAACTGTACGTCTAGCACTATAGATGATGCTTTCATCCCATACATCAGGTGAAGGCATCCAAGCTCCTGACATGAGAATCATCCATAAAGTAATCTAGCGTATTCCAATCCACATGTATTTGAACTGTGATTTGCCATAAGTCATTTCTTGGAATGATTTACTTGTATTAGCCTTTATGCTTTCTACTGGTTTAGCTGTACTGCTTAATATCTGAGACGTTTTTTTTGATTTTGACTCGCTCATTTTTAATATTTTAACATTTTTAAAATCTGACTCTTTACTAATATATAATGCAAAGTTGGCCCAATTATCAGTAAAACGAAAACAACTAAGAAACATTTTCTCAATTCTATTAATTCGTACATCCAAGGCGCCACAAATCTAAGCATGAGGATGATAATACATAGAAATCCTATAGCCATTAAGGTGCTTACTATAGAATAGATAATTGATTGCTTTAGATAAGGCTCTGTAATTTTTTCAATAGGGGAGCCAAGGTTTTGCATTGCAATAATAACGTCTTGCCGTTCTTGCAGATATATCTTTACTAAGAAACTGGTGATGACCACAGCAATAATTAAAATCGCCATAGTCAAAAACATCATTATTTTGGACAATCTATTGGAGACTTCCATGCTTTTTGTAGCAAATTCATTTTCGACATCTAGTCCCTCAATCAAAGCATATTTTTGAATTATACTTTTAATTGATGGCAAGTACTTTATTTTATTTGCCATTTTAACTAAGATAAGATCTCTGAATAATGACTCCTCTGATGTCAATATCTGTTCATTAGGCATTTCAGCCTTCATGTGTTCTATTGCTTTTTCCTTTGCTATGAATTGGATATCTGATGAATGTAAGTTTGCAGTTGACATCATTTCGTCAAGCATTAATTGCAAACTGTCTTTTGAGTAATTACTTTTGAGTTCTAGTACGATGGGACTTTGTTCTTGAATCTTGAGACCGATATCCAAAGATTGAAGCCATATCAATAAGGTACTTCCAAATAAAAAGAAGACCAATGAAGTGGTAATGATATAAAAGTAATTTGCTATGACCTTTTTCTCTATCAATTTTTTCGAATATGATGCAAATATATAATTTTTAATTATATAAAAATGGTAATAGTGTAAATGTTTGAAAATCAGTTCATTAAACTTAATTATTTAGACCTGTTAACGTATTAAACTAATTTCACCAACTTTCTTTACTTGTTTGCCATTGGAGCAACTGGCTCTCATGAAATAGACATAAACACCTGGTAATATGAGATTGTCTTTGGCGTCTCTGCCATTCCATTTTGGATTATTTTCTTTCGATTCATAAAGCAATTCTCCCCATCGATCATAGATGGCGAGGTAGTTTATTTCGAGCACTGGAGAAAAAAACTGGAACTCATCATTCACATTATCCCCATTAGGTGAAAATACATTGGGAATGTAAACGCGACAATGTAAACTGTCACAATAAAAATCATCTCCTTGTATGATTAGACTTTTTACAGTGCTATCACAGCCATAAATATTATTTAAAATATCTGTATAGCGACCTGCAACTTTATATTGGTTATTTCCAATCAAGACACTATCATCACGACATAAAATGAATTCTCTAAGCACTATTTGGGTGTCTATCATATTGACATCTATGCTCAGGGTACTATCACAATTTTTTGTATTTTTAAGGAGTTGGACAAAACGCCCTGACCTGTAATAAATTTCATTATTGATTTCAAGAGGAATATTTTCGCAACTGGTTTTACTTATTAATTGGCTTGTGTTGAAATTGACAATAAGATTTAAATTGATAATACTATCACATTGATGGATATTTTGTAAAGTATCAATATAGTTTCCTGCGATTAAGTATTTTTTATTGCCAACTTGAAAAAAATCATTTTCACATATTTCTTTCATTAAAGTTGTTTTTGAAATAGGATTTACTTTCAAATTTGAAATGATAATACTGTCACATCGCGATACAGTGAATAATGTATCGATGTAGCTTCCTTCGATCGAATAGCTATTTGCTCCTACCTTTATAAATTCTCCATCACATATCGTTTGATTGTTTTGAATAGCATATCTTGGATTGACGAGTAAATTCGTGGTGACGATGCTGTCACATCCTTTTATATTTACTAATGTGTCAATGTAAGTTCCAGAAAGTGAATAGCTATTATTTCCAATCTTATAAAAGCTCCCATCACAAATTTGAATATTATCGTTATCGTATTGCCTAGGATGAACCAATAGATCGGTATTGATGATGCTGTCACAGCCATAGATATTCTGAAGTGTATCGAGATAAGTTCCCGTTTTACTATAATTCGAACTCCCAACTTTATAAAAGCTGCCTTCACAAATTTCTATATTCGTTTTGATATTCTCTTTTCTAAAATAGCTGAGATTAGTATTAATGATACTATCACAAAAATCTGCAGTAGTGAGTGTATCAATATATAAACCAACATTGTAATATTTATTTTGTCCTACTTGATGGAAATCTCCTTCGCAAATTGAAATATCGACATTAGCATTTTTATGATTAATATAATTATTGACTTTGAAAAATAAGGTATCACTGACACATCCAAATTCATCAAGTGCCACGATAGTGTGATTCCCTTCTTTTAGTTGTTCAAATCTACCTAAAATATTCTCTTGAATAAGATCCAATTTGTAATGGTAAAATGCCTCAGTTCCACTTGCTTTTAGTGATATAAATGTATTGCTGTCGAGACAGTTTATTGTTAGATTTGAGTCAATAATTTGTAGCTTTAATTTTTGCTTTAAAAATGCGAGATGAATTTCTTTTTGTGTCTCACATCCAAGACTATCTCGGATAGTTAAAATGTGAATTCCAGAATCTAAGTTTGGAAAATAGCCATCGTTCTTATAACTGTCATTATCTATTTTGTAAGTATATGGTGAATATCCTCCTATGCCTTGAATGCTAATCATTCCCAGTTGATAGCATCGAACAGCATTTTGCGCGATGAGGCTATCTTGCAATTTTTTATTCTCTTTTATTTCTATAAATTTTGTTATGGTACATTTTCCATTTTTCGCATAAAGCACATGAGTGCCTTTTCTCAAATTGAAAAAAGTATCTATGCTTGAAAAATTAATTCCATCGATAGAATACAATGTATTTGGCAATACTGGATTTGTTTTTACAAAAATGTCTACCGAGATACTATCACCGCAAGGGTTACTTATTTTAGTTTCGTGTTCAATATTTAGCTCTACAACTTCGATTAATACTGTATCTGTTACAGTAAAGCCACAAGCATCTTTCATCACTACAATATAATTTGTACTAGTGGAAGGAGAGAATAATGGATTTCTTATATTAGGATTGTTTATTCCAGTATTTGGTGTCCAAGAATAAGAAGTAAAATCATCATCAGCCGCGATTTGAATTGTAGCGCCTTTGCATATCACTTGATCTTCCAATTTGTCAAGGAAAGAGATGAATTTGAAACACACCTGTTGTACATTTATAGAGCCTCCTGTCGCAGCTGTAAAGCCAAAGTAAACATTTGGGTTTCCACTGAAAATTGTATTGATGATATCACCAGTATAACTTAATTTTAAAATACAATCCACATAGCAATCGAATTTCTTTGTCCTTGCATTCCAACTGATTCTCACTGGATGAAAATTACAATCTTCGGCATTTCTTCCATTGAGTATGTCAACTGGTCCCGCAAGATTATTGACATGAAGATGATTTACTGTGCCATTTTTCATAATTGCCATATGATCTTGTCCAGGATCATTGCCATCTTGAGGGGTGTTACTTGTTGAATTGGAACAACAGTTTTGATAAGTGTCAAATTCGACTGCAATAGATGGACTTACACCTGCATATCCTAATCCTCCACCAGATATACCAATAGAAGTAGACAATGGCTGTAACATAAATGCGATGCCATCTGCACCATTGCCATCGATGCATCCTAAGTTGATGTCAAAGACGACATCAAAGGATTGATTTAAGTCTATTTTTTGATCATACCAAATAGAACCAACTTGCCCTTGTATTGCTTGTGTCAATCGATAACAATCATTACCTTGGTATACAGCATCTTTATTTGTGATGAAATTCTTTGGCGTTGAAGATTTGCATGAATCTGGAATGACTAAGGCGATTGTATCCATACACTGATTAGCATCAGTGACGATTGCATCATAATTGCCTGATGATAATAAGTTGAAATAGTTTAAGTTTTGAACATACTGTAGAGGAAGCAATTGATATAAATATGGAATAGTTCCATTGATACAATTGAGCCTCACAGAACCATCAGAGATACAATGGGTTCCCGTGATTGATGATACACTCAATTTTGGTTTTGATAGAATGTTGATCGCCAATATAGAACTATCATTTTTAGCATAGCCGTCAGAACTTCCATTTGTGTTTTTTGTATTGATTTTGACGATGTGATTTCCAATACTTAATTTCTCACAGGGGAGTTTAATTTTGATCGAACTATTTGGAGATAGATTGCCAGTCCAATTAAATATAGTCTTGGGATTATTGTCATATTGAATTTCAAAAATTGTTGAAGTTAAAGTTAATAGTCCAACATTTTTCCAAGTTATTTCTGGACAAACATCTGTTTCACAAATAGGATAGGGTAGTCCTAATGATTGTATTGCTCCATCAATATTCACTACAGGAATACAAGCTTGAGATGTGATTAAAGACTTTCTTCCATTTTCCAAACCAGCAATCATTCTGACTTTTTGCCCTTGTGTGAAATGCATCGGGAGACAAGAAGTGTAGTCCATATAGTTGGTATTGTCATCAGGTAAATCAGGATTATCTGTATTGCATGAGTTTGTATTACATGGAGCAAAACTTGGACTGCCATCAGGAGGTGTATCGCATACTTGATCTCCATCCATTAGACAATTATTGTTAATACAGCCTCCATTGAAAGTATGATTAAGACTGAGATAATGTCCTATCTCATGTGCAGTGACTCGAGTGCCTCCTATTGCATTCCAATATCTTCCTTCTTGAACGACCCCATCAACTGTACAAGGCGCACCAGGAAAATAAGCATAACCTGCTAGACCACATCCAAAGCCATTGTCATAAAGATCAGTTACTAGCCATACATTCAGATATTGTCTACAATCCCAATTCACAAGTTGCTTTATGGCTCCATCATTTGCAGAACTTGTCCCATATGGTGAACAAGGCATAGGATCTGCCACAAGACTGCTTTCGGTTCTCGTGATTCCTGAAGTAGGCAACCCACTGGGATCTCGCACAGCAAGACAAAATTGAATTTCGACATCAACTCCATTGTTTGTTTTGAAATTTCCAGTGTTTGAAAATGCTTCATTCAGATAACTTAGACCTTGTTCTACTTCAAGGTCAGTTAAATTATTTCCTGTACCTATTGCTGTACCTGGAGGTGTGACGATATGGATTACAACTGGGATTAGATAATTGATTTTTGCTCTAGAGTTGATTTTAGATTGTAGCTTGATCGTCGAATTGAGAATATTTCTTTGAAGTAAATTATAATTGTTTCGATATTCATAGTTGTTATTATAGAGTGATTCATGTAATTCATGTGTTTTGCAAAATTCCTGAGCATTTATAGTTTGAAATATTGTAATGCTTAAAAATGCGATTGTGAACTTCAAACAATAAATGAGATTAGTCAATATTTTTTAGTTTAATAAACCAAAAATACGATTTAATCTAAAATTGAACTCTATTTTCAAATATTTAATTAAAAGCATTATTTTTCCGAAAAATTTATAAAATGGCATTGTTAACAAATAAGGTTTCATTGGTCACTGGAGGAAGTAGAGGTATTGGCGCGTCTATTGCAGAAACATTGGCTGCACACGGATCGAATATTGCAATAACATATAACAGTTCTCCCGAAAGAGCAAATGAAGTCATTCAGAAACTGGAAACTCTTGGTGTCAAGGCAAAGGCATATCAGTCAAATGCTGCAGATTTTGCGCAATCCGAAGTTTTAATCAATCAAGTGTTGGCGGATTTTGGTGGTTTGGATGTATTGGTAAATAATGCTGGAGTTACTAAAGATAATTTGTTGCTCAGAATGAGTGAGGATCAATGGGATCAAGTCATCGACACTAATCTGAAATCATGCTTTAATTTGATCAAGCATTCAAGCAAACATTTTATGAAGAATAGAAGCGGATCAATCATTAATATCAGTTCTGTTGTTGGACTTTTTGGCAATGCTGGTCAAATTAATTACGCAGCCTCAAAAGCAGGAATGATCGGATTAACTAAGTCAGTTGCAAAAGAGTTTGCTTCACGCAATATTCGCTGCAATGCTATTGCGCCTGGATTTATAGAGACTGAGATGACCCATACTTTGGATGAAAAAACAAAGGAGGCTTTCCTTAAAAGCATTCCATTGGGACGATTGGCAAAGCCAGAGGAGGTATCTAATCTTGTACTTTTCCTAGCCTCAGATCAATCAAGTTATATCACGGGACAAGTCATCTCAGTTTGTGGTGGACTATCGATGTAATCTAGATAGGTTTTTATTTTGATTTTTGCCACGAATCAATCTTGTCCGTGACTTTATTGAATCCTTCTTCTACCTTTTTTGCAATAGTATCAATATTTATTGGCTCACCTGCCATTTGAAGTCTATCAGCTGAGGTCTTTGCAACGGGAGCAGCTATCATTAATATAAAGTAAAGCGGAACCGCAATACCTCCTGCAAATAAACCTATGGCAAAGGCGACTCTGATCCATAATGGATCTTCTATCCCAAAGTATGCTGCCAATCCTGAACACACACCTGCAACTTTTTTATCCATAGGATCTCTGAAAAGTTTGCGACCAGGTTTGATTCCCCAATTTGCATTTGTTTTTTGATAAGATGAATGAGTGCTTGATTTGCTTTGATCAGCTGCACCAAATTCTTCTGGTGTGCCTAATTTTGAAATTGCATATTTTACTGTTTCCATATCTATAATTTTTGTAGAAGCCATTTTCATAAGGAATATCTCCGCAATTCTTGATTCAATGTCCTGCATGATTTCTTCACAGCCATCAGAACTTGAAAAATGTTTGTTTAGTTTGTCCAAGTAATCATCGAGGATTGCATAAGCATAAGTATCGATGGTGAAAGGATATTTGCCTACGTTAATATGAAGTATTTTATTCATGGTTTATATTGGTTTGAATAGTTTGATTTACACTTGTTATAAATTGATTCCAACTGGTTTTTAACTCTTCCATAGTGGATAATCCTGTACTTGTAATTTGGTAATATTTTCTCGGTGGACCAGAGGTGGACTCTTGCCAGTAATAATCCAATAGACCAAAGTTCTTTAATCTGGTGAGCAATGGATATAGAGTCCCTTCAACGACCAGAAGATCAGCTTCTTTGAGCTTTTCAATGATATCGGATGGATAAGCATCCTTTTTCTCGAGGATCGCTAGAATGCACAATTCTAGGACACCTTTTTTCATTTGAGCAATTGTATTTTCAAGTTTCATGATACAAAGATAATACAAAACACGGTACTATGTTTACTAAAGTACTGAATTTAGCATAATATTCGACCAGTAGCAAGTTTTTGTCGATGAAATGAGTTTTTACAAAATTTATCTTAAGTTTGCAGGATTCAAAACTAAAATATTATTAAACTCGTTATCTGGTTATGGGAAGAAAAGCTTTTGGTGTCACTATAGTTTGTCTAATTTTTATTTTTAATAACGCAATTTCACAAGTCCCAGTGGTTGATTTTTCACAGTTTAAGGAGAAATATTTAAATGCCACAGATTATATATATGTTTTTAATTTTTGGGCTACTTGGTGCAAACCTTGCATTGAAGAATTACCATTAATTAACGCCTACATTGAAAAAAATACAGATCCCAATGTCAAATTTGTTTTCGTGAGTCTTGATGATCGAGATAAGCTGAATAGCAAAGTCGTGCCATTCGTCAATAAGAATAAATTCAATGCTGAAGTCATCATGCTTGATGATCCCAATTCAAATAATTGGATTGACAAAATCATGGTAGAATGGACAGGTTCAATTCCTGCTACAGTTCTAAAATATCAAACGAGAAAGTTTTTAGCAGAGAAAAAATTTTATTCGGAAGACGAAATCAAGCAATTCAT
The DNA here is from genome assembly GCA_016710585.1 of Saprospiraceae bacterium. Lineage (GTDB taxonomy): Bacteria > Bacteroidota > Bacteroidia > Chitinophagales > Saprospiraceae > Vicinibacter. The sequence goes on along the minus strand of JADJVN010000001.1, from coordinate 168,497 downwards.
TGATCAGGTGTATCATTAAATCATTTATTTTTTAAGTTTTAAAGTAAAGCTTATCCTTGATTTAAAATTTTGAATTGATAAAATCAAAAAAAATGCGGATTCAAAAAGTATTAAAAAAGTATATATGAAAATAGTCAGTTTATTTCTTTTTTTAGTATTCAATAGTGCTTCTATTTTTGCAGGATTAAATCCCGGAGATAAAGCAAGTGATTTTTCCTTAGTCAATGTGAATGGAAAAAAAGTAAGTCTTTCTGATTACAAAGATGCCAAAGGTTTTATTATAGTTTTTACTTGCAATCATTGCCCTTATGCAAAGATGTATGAACAAAGAATAATTGATTTACATAATAAATATGCTGGTCAGGGTTACCCAATTATTGCTATCAATCCAAATGATCCTAATGAAGTGCCAGAAGACGGCATGAAACAAATGAAAAAATTGGCTAAAAAGAAAAAGTATCCATTTCCGTATTTGTTGGATGAAGGACAAAAAGTTTATCCAGCTTATGGCGCAACGAAGACACCACATGTGTATTTGTTGGATAAAGACAAAACTGTGCATTATATTGGAGCTATAGATGATAATGCAAAGGATGCTACTAAAGTCAATCAAAAATATTTGGAATTGGCGATTGAAGAAATGAAAGCTGGTAAAGCAGTCACTGTTAAAACTACGAAAGCAATTGGATGCAGCATCAAAACAAAGTCAAAAACCTAGTGTAAAATCTCCTTTATGAAAGTAGTATTCATAGTTTTGTCCTTATTATCAATTTCTGCATGTAAACACAGTGAATGCGAAGAAGATATATCTCAAAATTGTATTTGCAATGAGAAATATGATCCAGTATGTGGATGTAATAATAAAACCTATGGCAACGCATGTATGGCTGAGTGTAGTAATATTCTGAGTTATACAAAAGGAGCTTGCAAGTAAAATAGAAAAGAATTATGTCGAAATTTTGTCATTTACATTGTCATACACAATATTCATTGTTGGATGGAGCCACAGATATTTCTGCTTTAATGAAAAAAGCAAAAGCAGATGGCATGAAGTCTGTAGCTTTGACTGATCATGGCAATATGTTCGGCTGTTATGATTTTGTAAATGAAGCAAAAAAGAATGATATAAAGCCAATCTTGGGCTGTGAATTTTACTTAGTAGACGATCGCCATAAACAGTCTTTTTTGAAAAGTGGTGGTGAAAGCGATAAAAGATATCATCAATTATTATTAGCAAAGAATCCAGAAGGTTATGAGAATATTTCAAGACTCTGCTCACTAGGTTTTATTGAGGGTTTGTATGGAAAGTTTCCGAGGATAGACAAGGAATTGATCTTAAAATATCACAAGGGAATCATTGCAACCAGTTGTTGTATTGGTGCTGAGATCCCTCAAGCAATTATCAAAGGAAATTTTGCAGAGGCTGAAAATTTATTAAAATGGTGGCTTGATATTTTTGGTGATGATTATTATATCGAGATTCAAAGACAAAAGGGCAACACCAATCTAGATAATATGGGGATTGGACAAGAAGATGTAAATCAACAACTTCTTCGACTTGCAAAAAAATATAATGTCAAAGTAATCGCAACGAATGATGTACATTATCTCAATGAAGAAGATGCAGTGCCGCATGATATATTGTTGTGTATCAATACAGCTTCCAATGTAGAAGATGAAGATCGCTTTAGATTCTCAAGTCAAGATTATTTTTTTAAGACGAGTGATGAGATGGAAAAGATTTTCCATGATTTACCCAACTCATTAGAGAATACACTTGAAGTGGCAGACAAATGTTATGTGCCCAATCTTTTTAATAATTTATTATTGCCTAAATTTCCGTTACCAGATCCTTTTAAAGAGCAAATCGATTATTTAACCCATTTAGTTTACCAAGGTGCCGCTATGAGGTATGGTATATTGAATGATCTCACCAAGAAACGGATTGACTTCGAATTAGAAGTCATTCGCAAGATGGGCTTTGCCGGATATTTCTTGATTGTTCAAGACTTTATACTAGCAGCGCGCACTTTAGGTGTTAGTGTGGGTCCAGGTAGGGGATCAGCCGCTGGATCTGTTATTGCTTATTGTTTGACTATTACAGATATTGATCCTATTAAATACAATTTACTATTTGAGCGATTTTTAAATCCTGAAAGGGTTTCTATGCCCGATATTGATATTGATTTTGATGATAGGGGAAGAGATAAAGTGCTTGATTATGTCGTTAAAAAATATGGTCATAATCAGGTTGCACAAATCGTTACTTTTGGTACTATGGCAGCAAAATCTTCAATTCGTGATGTGGCAAGAGTAAAGAAATTAGACTTGTCCATATCTGATCGACTGTCCAAATTAGTGCCTTCAAGACCCGGGACTCAGCTTAAAGAGATTTTGGATTTGGACAAAGAAATCTCGGATGATTTTGGAGCAGATGAGAAAGTTAATATTGCTGAATTGCGTAAAATATCAAGTGGGACCAATCTTGAAGCAGATGTATTGCAGACTGCGATAAAACTAGAAGGTTCTGTAAGGAATACAGGTGTTCATGCATCAGCAGTAATCATTGCACCAGATGATATCATGAAATTTATTCCAGTCTCTACAGCTAAAGATACATCATTATGGGTGACTCAAGTAGAAGGTGGATCTATTGAAAATCTTGGTTTGCTTAAAATGGACTTTTTGGGTCTTACCACCTTGACGATAATAAATGATGCAATAGAAAATATTAAAAAAAGACATGGAGAGAATACCAAAATAGATTTAGAAAATATTTCCTTTGATGATCCTAAAACTTTGGAAATATTCCAAGCAGGAAATACAATAGGCTTATTCCAGTTTGAATCGGATGGGATGCGTGCTCATCTCAAGAATCTCAAACCTTCTGGAATAGAAGATATCATTGCAATGAATGCCTTGTTTAGACCGGGTCCAATGGATTATATAGGGGAGTTCATAAGCAGAAAACATGGTAGAGTTCCAGTGACTTACCCGCATGAGTGGATGGAAGAAATCCTGAAGCCAACCTATGGGATTATGGTATACCAAGAACAAATCATGCAAGCTGCGCAGATCATGGCAGATTATAGTTTAGGTGAAGCAGATATCCTCAGACGTGCCATGGGAAAGAAGAAAAAATCAGAGATGGACAAGCAAAAATCTATCTTCAGTGAGCGAGCTGTAGCAAAGGGATTGGAAGTAGAGAAAGCTGAGGAAATATTTGATGTTATGGCTAAGTTTGCTTCCTATGGCTTCAACAGATCACATGCTGCCGCATACTCAATATTAGCATTCCAAACTGGTTATCTGAAAGCGCATTATCCCGCTGAATTTATGGCCGCTGTATTGACTCACAGTAAGGATGATATGGATTCACTAAGACTCTATTTGCATGAGGCTAAACGAATGAAAATAAAAGTTCTCGGTCCTGATGTCAATGAAAGTGAATTATTTTTTACCGTTAATGATAAGGGAGAAATTCGTTTTGGTCTTTCAGCTATCAAGGGGGTAGGAGAAGGCCCTGTTGAAGATATTCTGATCGAAAGACAGAAGGAGAAGTTTGTTGATTTTGTAGACATGGTCAAGCGCTTAAATTCTAGAATTTTTAATAAAAAAGTTATAGAGAGTTGTGTATTGGCTGGAGCTTTGGATAGTTTTGAAAATATGCATCGGGCCCAATATTTTGCGCCGGTTGAAAAATTTCCAACTTATATTGAACAGATGATTAAGTGGGGAACAAGTTACCAAAGTTCGATGGAAAATACAACCGCATCTCTATTTGGAGATTTGGTATCAGCTGATATTGAAGCCCCTAAAGCACCTCAAGCAGAACCTTGGGTTCCATTTATAAACTCAGTAAGGAAGTTGAGATTGCTGGAATTTATTTAAGTTCACATCCTCTGGATGATTATATCAGGGAAATAAAATACACTTCAAATTGTAAAATTGAAGAGTTAGATAAATTTAAAAGTGATAGTCTTTTAGGTTCTCGTGTCAGATTATGTGGATTGATTACTGATGTAAACCATAGGACAAATCAAAAAGGAGGTGGTTTCGCCAATTTCAAACTTACTGACTATGATGCCAGTTTGGAAATGAGTGTCTTTAAGGAAAAGTATATCAAATTTAAAAATTATCTAGAGAATGGCTGTCCAGTAATGATTGAAGGAACCTATGAGAAAAGTACATGGGAAAATAAAAAAGGCGAGTGGGAGTTTCGGATACAAAATATTAGTTTGCTGTCAAACTCCTTGAATTTGCTTACAAAAAAAATGACTACCCTAGTATCTTTGAATTCAATAAATGATAATATGATCTCAGGATTATTTCAAACTTGCAAAAAACATAAGGGACTTTTGCCAGTAAAAGTTGAGATCATCGACCCGTCAAGAGAAATCAAACTTGATTTTATGTCAACTAAAAATAAAGTAGAGGTGAGTGGTGATTTATTAGCGGAGTTAGAAGATTTGGGGATTGCTTATAAATTGAATTAGAATGTGTATGTTGCGTTATATTTTATTTTTTTGTTTTTTTGGTTTGAATCTTAATGCTCAAGAGCTAGATGAGTTTACTTTGGATAAGGAAGTTATTGTATTTGTCAAAGATAAATTTAAAGAGCTAAAGAATTTCAATCTTGGTGTTAAGGTATTATATGAAGATAATCAATTATATCTCGATTCTATAGAATACTCTCCTTGGTTTGTTGGTGATTTCAATGATGATGGTCTTTCAGATTTATTTATTACAGGACATGAAAAAAAACAAAATATCAGCTATTTAATCTTAGCTGAAGAAGAAGGAAAGTATAATTATATAGAAGTTAGAGCTTTTGAAGAAAAGGGTGATTTGCGGGTTCCTTTCATTGAAGAAACTAAAAAGGGTCCACTAATCATAATAAAGCACTATGCTACTGAAAGAAGAAAGACGATAAAGAAAGGAAAAGAAACATATGAACCCAAGATTTTTAGTGAATATTACAAACTTGGCTTAGTTCAGAAAGATACACTATATCATAGATTTGGGAGTTTGCTAGAATATAATAAACATCCTGTTGATAAAAAATTGAGTTTCATACAGCTTCATAGTTTTTGCCAATTCGGAGGATGTCCCGATTACAAATTAAAGGTAGATAGTGTAGGTGGGTTAATAATGCAGACGATCAAAAATACTAGAGAAGATGCAGGGTATTACAAATCCACATGTGATGAGTCTGATCTACGTTTGCTTCAGAATCTGTGTAAAAATTTGAAATTAGAATCAAAATCTCCAACTTTTGGGTCATCAGAAAATTCAGATCAAGTAATAACTTGTTTTATAAATTTTACAGATGGGACGAGTTATAAAATATCAGATTATGCTAAAGGCGGCAATTATACCTTATCAGCGATATATGAACTCGTTCTAGGAAAAATTAAAGAATCAGCAATTTGGTAAGGATTTTTATCCCTTACTTTCCATTGCTTTCTTCATAGTTATACCAATATTTGCAGGAGAATCTACGACATGGATGCCACATTCTCTCATCATTTCCATTTTAGCTTCAGCTGTATCACCTTTGCCTTCGACGATTGCCCCAGCATGGCCCATTTTTCTGCCTTTAGGTGCTGTTTGACCTGCAATGAATCCAACCACTGGTTTGGTTCCATATTGCTTGATCCACTGTGCAGCATCACTTTCCATTGATCCACCGATCTCACCGATCATGATGATTCCATCAGTTTCATAATCAGCCATTAAAAGTTGCACTGCCTCTAATGTAGTGGTGCCAGGAATTGGGTCTCCACCTATGCCAATACAAGTAGACTGTCCCATGCCAGCTTTGGTAACTTGATCTACAGCCTCATAAGTTAGTGTGCCAGATCGAGATACGATACCTATTCTTCCTTTTCTATGAATGAATCCTGGCATGATACCTACTTTCGCTTCATCAGGGGTGATCACACCTGGGCAATTTGGTCCTATAAGTCTACAAGGATAATTTTTAATATATTCTTTTACTTTCACCATGTCCTGTACTGGGACACCTTCTGTAATACAGATAATAACACGGATACCTGCTTCAGCAGCTTCCATGATAGCATCCGCTGCAAAAGCTGGTGGTACGAAAATCAATGAAGTATCAGCTCCAGCTTGATTAACAGCATCCACTACTGTATTGAATACAGGTCTGTCGAGATGAGTTTGACCTCCCTTACCAGGCGTGACACCTCCTACGACATTGGTTCCATAGGCAATCATTTGCTCTGCGTGGAAAGTGCCTTCCTTACCAGTAAATCCTTGTACAATAATTTTTGAATGCTTGTTGACTAATACGCTCATTTTACTTTTTAGTTTGATTTTCGATCACAAAGATATCTTCATTTTGTCGAGACATCAAATATCTTTCTCTTGCAAATTTTTCATAATCTCTTTCTATATCCCATTTATCCCTTTTTGCTTGGGCAATTTTACGGATATATTCCTTTTTGTCATTTTCCAATTTTGATAGACCTTTATACAGTTTGTACTGTGTGTTTAAACTGTATTTGTCAAAAAATGCCAAATAAATGACAAAAAATGCGAGAGATAATAAAATTTTGTTATTCCATAGAAATCGTAGTATTTCCAATGGATTTACCTCATTTTTAAATTTATTTTTCATAAACCTTAGTCAGTGAGGCAAATATACATGATTATTTTCTATCAAGTATACTTTTTCCTAAATATCTTCCTTGTTCGCCCAATTCTTCTTCTATTCGTAATAATTGGTTGTATTTTGCTATTCTATCTGTTCTTGACAATGAGCCAGTTTTAATCTGTCCACAGTTTAACGCCACAGCCAGATCAGCAATCGTTGTATCTTCAGTTTCCCCGGACCTATGGCTCATCACACAATTGTATTTATTTCTTTGCGCTAATTGTACAGCATTAATAGTTTCTGTTAAAGTTCCAATTTGGTTTACTTTTACCAATAAGGCATTTGCACAGCCTTCGTTAATTCCTTTTTGCAGTCTTATTGGATTAGTTACAAAAAAATCATCTCCAACAATTTGGATTTGGTTTCCAAGTTTTTGAGTCATTAATTTCCAGCCATCCCAATCGTCTTCAGCAAGTCCATCTTCAATGGAAAAGATTGGGTATTTTTTAGCCCATTTTGCCCAGTAAGCTACCATCCCAGCTGAATCCAAAGATTTTTCTCCAGATTTATGGAATTCGTAGAGTTTTTTTCTTGAATTATACATTTCACTGACAGCAGCATCTAATGCGATAACGATATCTTTCCCAGCTTTATAACCAGCTTTTTGGATTGCTTCAAGGATGATTTCAAGTGCCTCTTCATTACTATTTAGGTTTGGGGCAAATCCGCCTTCGTCACCGACATTCGTACCGTGCCCTTTTGATTTTAATACCGTTTTTAAAGTGTGGAACACTTCAGACCCAATTCTCAATGCATCAGAAAATGTGTTGGCATTGATAGGCATGATCATAAACTCTTGGAAATCAAGTTTATTGTCAGCATGAGCACCGCCATTGATGATATTCATCATTGGTACTGGAAGGATATGTGCATTGATACCTCCAATGTATTTATATAGTGACATCCCAGTCTCGATTGCTGCGGCTTTTGCACATGCAATAGATACAGCTAATGTAGCATTAGCCCCGAAGTTAGATTTATTTGGAGTGCCATCAGCTTCTATAAGTAATTGATCGATATACCTTTGGTCACTGACTTCAACACCTAATAGCACATCTGATATTTCTTCTTCAATATGTGCACAAGCTTTTAAGACGCCTTTGCCGTGATATTTTTTCTTGTCCCCATCTCTTTTTTCTACTGCCTCATGTTTTCCAGTGGAAGCCCCTGACGGAACTGCCGCTCGGCCAAAAAGACCGGATGATGTATACACTTCTGCTTCTACTGTTGGGAAACCTCGAGAATCTAAAATTTGTCTAGACTTGATATCAACTATATGGCTCATTATCTTAATTTATATATGATTGATTTATTTTTTTTGAAAAATGATCGAACAAGTATCTTGAATCATGAGGTCCTGGTCCTGCTTCAGGATGATATTGTACACAAAAAACTGGTAAATTATTGTGTTCAAATCCTTCAATAGAATGATCATTTAAATTGATATGACTTATTCGCAATTCATCTTTTCTGTTTAATAATTGTTCTCTATCAACTGCAAAGCCATGATTTTGGCTTGTGATTTCTCCTAATCCTGTGATCAGATTTTTTACTGGATGATTGGCGCCTCTGTGTCCATGATGCATTTTATAGGTTGATACACCAAATGCAAGGGATAAAATCTGATGACCAAGACAGATTCCAAAAGTTGGTTTTCTTGAATCAATCATTTTCTTTGCAGTATCAATAGCATAGTGCATCGGTTCTGGATCACCAGGGCCGTTTGAAAGGAAATAAGCATCTGGAGTCCACAAGCTAATTTCCTCAAAACTTGTTTTAGCTGGGTAAACTTTGATGTGGAAACCTTGCAACAAGAGTTGGTCTAATATACTTTTTTTAACGCCAAAATCCATGACTGCAACTTTGTATTTAGACGACTCTGAGCCTAATTCGTATGCTGAGTGGGTTGAAACAATAGATGCTAATTCAAGACCGACCATTGAAGGCGTATTATCTAAAGCAGCTTTTAGTGATTTTATTTCTGTCAATTCGGTAGATATCACAGCATTCATAGCGCCTTTATTGCGAATAATATGAACTAAAGCCCTCGAATCAATGCCACTTATTGCAATAATATTATTTGAAGTAAGGTAGTCTTGAAGAGATTCATCTGCCGCTGTTCTGGAATAATGATTTGAGAAATTTCTTACGATTAAACCTGCAATTTGGACTTTATTGGATTCTGAGTCTGTCTTTTTTGAGCCATAATTTCCAATATGAACATTTGACATGGTCATGATTTGCCCATAGTAACTAGGGTCTGTAAAAATTTCTTGATATCCTGTCATGCCTGTGTTGAAACATATTTCACCACTTGTTGTCCCTCTTGCTCCTGCAGAATATCCTTCAAAAAAGCTCCCGTCTTCAAGCAGTAGGAATGCTTTTTCGTCCATTGCTCCTTTCATTTAGTAGAAGATATATTAAATTTTTGCAAATGTAATAAAAGTATTGGGAATCATCAAATAACAGCTTTGAAATTCTACCAATACCTTAATAAGCTCGGCAATTGTTTGACCCTAATATAACTTTAAAATCAAAGTATTATTGTCTCACTTTAATTATAAATCTGAATCATTGATTTTGTTAAAATTTGTTTATGGTGGAGGATTAATTGTTGAATTAATTGTTTTATGCTTTATCTTGCAAACGTAAATTGAATATGTATATTTCTAAAAACAAGATTCTAATAATTTTTCTGAATATTTTATTCATTGGGTGTGCAATAAATAAAGTAAACCCAGAAGTCTATTTCAACCAAAAAAAATATAATCTGGCATTATTATCTTATCAAAAAATATTTGCATCGACGAAAGACGAATCAGCTAAATCAAAAGCAGCTTTCAGGATAGGGCAATGTTATAAATTCCAAGCTGAGTATAAGAAGAGTTTGGATTGGTTTAAAGTAGCGTATGATCAAGGTTATGGATTGAAGTCACTTGAAGAAATGGCCTTTGGCCTGAAAAGGCAGGAAGAATATATAGAGGCTATTCAGGCCTTTCAGAAATTGACTAATGAAGTTCAAGATAAGAGTTTATATCGAAAAGAAATATCCATGTGTAAATTAGCGCAATCATGGAAAAAATCAAATTCAAAATTGAACGTATCCGTCTTTCCAAAATCTGATATTAATACTGAGTTTGCAGACTTTTCAGCTTGTTATGACAGATCAGGGAATATTTTATTTTCTTCAGATCGAATCGGATCAACTGGGAGTGATATTTATAATTGGACTGGAAGATTGTATACTGATATTTTTAAATGGGATGCATTAGATAAAACAATTATAGATTTAAAAACAATTAATTCAAAACACCACGAAGCAACCCCTAGTATTTCGAATCTAAAAAAGAGAATTTATTTTACTCATTGTAGTAAAGATGCGAGTATTCATAGCTATTGCCAGATATTCGTTTGTGAAATAGAGAATAATGACTACACCAGCCCTGAGCAGCTCGATTTATATGATGTTGAATCAAATTCAATCCAACCTGCAATACACAAAAGTGACTCTATTCTTGTTTTTTCTTCTGATAGAAATAAGGATCGAAAGTTTGATTTATACATTAGTTTTAAAGTGAATGATGAATGGTCTGAACCTGAAGCATTGCCGAGTTCTATTAATACAGAAGGGAATGAAAGTTTTCCCACTTGGTACAATGATACCCTGTTTTTTCAAGTGATTTTTTGCCTGGTATGGGTGGATTAGATATATTCAAGACCTATAGAATGTCTAATGGAAAATGGGCGATACCGCAAAATCAAAAATATCCTATTAATTCTGGAGCCGATGATTTTGGATTATGTGTCGATCCAAATTTTATTTCAAATGGTGGAGAGATTTTAAAAGGCATATTTAGTTCGAATCGAGATGAAAATAAGAAAGATGATATTTATGATTTCTTTATTGAATCGATAAATGATACGTCAACAGTTGCTGAGAAGAAACATGAATTGGAAGTGAGTATTAAATTTATTTTTAAAGAAAAGCCACCAATCAGTTCGACATTTAATGCAATTAAATATGTAGACTCCGTAGAATTAAGTTCGACAATATTACCTGTAAAATTAAATACCTTTGATAAAACATCTATCAGTATTATTTTGAATCCAGATCAGAGATCAAAGATTAATTTTGCAAGGAGAGGGTATTTAAATTCAAGTTTTGATATTAATATTGAATCGCCTGAAATACTTTCCAAAGATAGCATTATAAAAATAATCCAAGAAATAGAGCTCATTCCAATTAAGGTCAAGATAGAGTTCCTTCTTGAAAATGTTTATTATGATTATGATAAATATGAGCTAAAAGAAGCTTCTTTTGAGTCTCTCGATAAACTTGTAGATATGTTGGAATTAAATTCCAATTTGAAGCTAGAAATTCGCTCACACACAGACTGTCGCGGAGAGGAAGATTATAACTTGGAATTGTCAAATAAAAGGGCAGAATCAGTGGTTAATTATCTCGTTGAAAAGGGAATTTCTAATTCAAGATTGAGTTATAGAGGTTTAGGAGAATCTGAGTTATTCGACCGCTGTAATTGTGAAGACTGTTCTGAAGAGTCTCATCAGAAAAATAGAAGAACTAGTTTTCAATTATTAGAATGAAGCGATATTGTTGAGCCTAGTAGTCCTAATACACCAAATTAAAAAGGTGATATAGAATCTATACCACCCATTTAAATTTTAATTTTCAGAATTATTTAGAATAAACTGAAAATTTGTTAAATTTTTCTGCCAAAAGATAATAAACTAAGGCTCTGTGCTTATTTCTATTTGCAGTCCCCATTGTTTTTATGGCATCAGCTATTGCTGCATCCAATTCTTTGCTATCTGTCAGACCTAATTTTTTGATTAAAAAATTAGCTTTGATTCTTTCTAATTCAGCTTTATCAGAACCAGCCACAGTTGAAGCATCTGCTTTGTAAATTGAAGGGCCTAAGCCTTTAGTCACTAAAGTAAGTTTTGCTTCATCTACTTTAATTCCAATTTTCTTTGCGTCCTCCATGTAAAGTGCTACTTTTTCTAAAAATTTGCTCATTTGTAAGTAATTTTATAAAATTATTGAATTTTGTGGTTTTATAATCCTTTTTCTGACGAGATAATATTAAAAAAGTCATTTTTTTAATACAGCTTTTTGATAGTTTTGAAAATACCAAGATTTTACCACTGGTATTGTATCAGTTTTGATAATTTTATTACCAGAAAATTTCTGCGCAACTTTATTTGCAGAATATATTTCAAAGTTAATAGTTTTTTTGCAAAAAACATAATTACACTGGATTAAATTTTTTTCTACTTCAAAAAATGAGCATAATTTAGTACCATCCCAAGTAGCATCAATTTGAATTGAATTTTGCTCATCGATGATATAGTGATTTTTATGAGCTAAATCTTTCTTTAGAACATAGTTCCGAATGTCCTTGTCTCCATACTTTAAAATCCATTCGAAATTATCTTGGGATTTTTGAATTTGTAATGACATATCAATTGTAGTCAGAAGTGCATTTTCTCTGAATATATTTAACTTTCCTTTCCATAAGCCATGGTGAGACTCTAATGTTTTTTCAAAAGGACAAATAGTGGTAGCATCCTTTTGCAATCCTTTGCAAGAATATTGGATCAAAAGTAAGAATATGGTGAATTTGGCTATATTTGCAAGTTGAACTATTTTTATCATGAGAGTTTTATTTATATTTTTTTTTATCATCCATTTTAGTTTCTTATTGAAAAGTCAGCGAGATTATTTTCAACAAGAAGTGTCAAATATAATTGAAGTTAGCTTAGATGACAAAGAACATATTTTACAAGCTAAAATTGAAATAAAGTATAAGAATAATAGTCCAGATATATTGGATAAAATACCTTTTCACATTTGGCCAAATGCGTATTCGAATAAAAACACAGCTTTTGCAAAGCAAAAATTACTTCAACACAGTACCAAATTTTATGATGCAAAAATTGAAAGCCTTGGTAATCTAGATTCTTATGAATTCCAAGTAGACGGAGTTAATGCCACAGTTCAAAAACATAAAATTCATCCAGATATTGTTTATTTAATTTTGCCAAAACCACTGAAACCTGGAGAAAGTATAGTTATCAAAACACCTTTTTCGGTAAAGCTTCCAGATTCTTATAGTCGTCTTGGGCATGTCGGTGAGTCATATCAGATCACTCAGTGGTATCCTAAACCTGCAGTTTATGATCATAAAGGTTGGCATGAGTTTCCTTATTTGGATCAAGGAGAATTTTACTCTGAGTTTGGAGATTATGATGTCAAGATTACGCTGCCAAAAAATTATGTTGTAGGAGCGACAGGAGTAATTCAAGATCAAAGTGAAGTCGATTTTTTAAAGGAAATGCATGATAAAACTTCAATGGCAATTAAAACGAGTACGCCACTTTTTTCGAATACCCCTGTTTCAGATCCAGAATTAAAGACACTTCAATACAAAGCAGAAAATGTTCATGATTTTGCTTGGTTTGCAGACAAAACATTTATGGTTCAAAAATCTCAAGTAAAGTTAAAGTCAGGAAAATCAGTGGATACTTATGCAATGTTTACGAAACTTGGTGTTTGGAATAATGCAGTGAACTATGTTGATAGATCTGTCGCATTTTATTCTGAGCATGTAGGTGAGTATCCATGGCCACAAGCTACTGCTGTGCATAGTGCATTGAGTGCTGGGGGCGGTATGGAGTATCCTATGATCACTCTTCTTGGAGATGCTGATACACCAAAGTCATTAGATGATGTCATCACTCATGAAGTCGGGCATAATTGGTTTTACGGGATTCTTGCATCTAATGAAAGAGAGCATCCATTCATGGATGAAGGAATAAACACTTATTATGAAAATAGATATCTTAAAACTTATTATAATGATGAGTCTCGTTTATCCCCGAAAAAATATCTAAGTTTATTAATTCAGAATATTCGGAAAGAGAACTAGTTTATTTACTTTCAGCACGTTCAAATAGAGATCAATACCCTGATCAGCATTCATCTAATTTTACTGCAATAAATTATGGCACTGATGTTTATATGAAGACAGCTAATTTGTTTGCGTATATGGAGAAATCAATAGGTACCGAGCGTTTTGATCAAGTAATGAAATCCTATTTCGACACTTGGAAATTTCGACATCCTTATCCAGAGAATTTGGAAAGTATATTTAGTTCGAAAGTTGGTTCGAAAGCGGATTGGTTGTTCGATTATTTTTTAAAGACAAATAAAAAAGTAGATTATAAATTGTGCAAATACCATCACAATAACGAACAGAGTGAATTAACCATCGTGAATAAAGAAGAAATCCCAGCACCAGTCAAAATATCAGGATTGAAGGATAATAAGGTTGTATTCGAACAGTGGGTAGATGGTTTTGTTGGCAAGCAAAAATTAAAATACCAAATTCTGAAGTTGATAAAATTGTTTTGGATAAGGAAAATATTTCATTTGATTTAAGAAGAGCAAATAATCAAATGAAAACGACCGGTATGTTTAGAAAAATAGAACCACTAAAAATTAATTTTCTCCCATTACTTGATAATCCTCTAAAGACAGAAATTGGAATTCTTCCAGTAATTGGATGGAATTCATATAATCGCACAATGATTGGTTTACATTTATGTCCACCATTTTTACCAATGAAGAATTTTGATATAGAGATCACACCCTTATATTCTTTTGGAACTAAATCACTGGTCGGAATGGCAAAGGCTAGTTATACAAAGTATTTAGATGATGGATTACTCCATCATGTAAAGTTTAATCTTGCTGGAAAGACTTTTGGATTTGAAAAAGTGAATGTTGGTGGAGAAATATTGAAGTATCGCCAAGTGAGCCCTTCAGTTGTATTCGAGCTAAGGAATAAACCAGCTAAAATGACAAGTTCAAATATTACTTATAAATTTAATTGGATTCAGGATGATTATGTCGACTATGTCGATACTTTGCAGTTGATACGCAAAGTGGAGAATACTGTACATCAGTTATATTATTCTTATCATAATCCAAATATATTAAGTAGTACAAAATTAAGAACAGGTCTTCAATATCAAGCATACAAAGATGTTCGTAGAGAAACACAAAGCTATATTCGAGCAGATCTCGATTATAGAAAGAGTTTTCGGTTTATGAAGAATAGATATTTCGATGCAAGATTTTTTGGATCAATGTTTCTATACAATACTGAGCGTGAATCTGTATCGATTGCAACAAGACGAGATTATTCATTTACACAAGGATCAGTAGGCCTTGCATATCAACCTTATAGTGATCTTACCAATGAAGAATTGTTCCTTGGTAGAACATTGGAATCAGGTTTATGGTCACAACAGATTGCTGTACAGAATGGTGGATTTAAATTGGCTCATGGCATCACACAAGCTAATAATTTAGGAAATACCAATATATTGTTGGCATCAGTTAATTTAAGTTCTGACCTTCCATTCAAATATGTTGGAGAAATTATCAGACCCTATTTTGATTTTGGATTTTATGAACCAAATCAAAAAACTGAAAGTAAAGTATTGATGAGCGGAGGAATAAATATTTCATTTCCTTTAGATATCATCAATATCTATTTTCCACTATATCATTCAAAGAATATTAGTGATTTATATAAGTCTATTGATCATTATTCCTATGCCAAAGAAATCGTGTTTAGTTTGAGATTGAAAATTCCTTCAATGAATGATATTATGTCATCTGCAACATTTAAATAAATAATATAAATCATCCAATCATGAAATCAAATACAATTAAAATTGAGAATAGGGGAGCTGTTGCTATTTTGAGTCTAAACAGGCCAGAAGTTTTCCATAGTTTTAATAGAGAAATGTCGCATGCTTTGCTAGAGGCATTATCCGCAGCAGAAGAAGATAATAATATTCGAGCTATTATTATCACAGGCTCAGGTAAAGCGTTTTCTGCTGGTCAAGACCTTACTGAAGCAACAGCTGTAGATGGTCCGACGATAGAAAATATTTTAAACGAACATTATAACCCATTAGTGAGATCCATTAGGTCAATGAATAAACCTATCATTGCAGCAGTGAATGGGATAGCAGCTGGAGCTGGAGCCAATCTTGCATTGTGCTGTGATATTATCCTTGCTTCAAATCAATCGAGTTTTATTCAAGCATTTTCAAAAATAGGTTTGATTCCTGATACCGGTGGGACGTTTTTTCTTCCCCGAATGATTGGTTTTCATAGGGCAATGGCCTATATGATGACTGCTGAGAAAATGAACGCCCAGGAGGCAAAGGATTGTGGGTTGGTTTTTAAAATTTTTGATGATCAGAATTTTTTAGAGGAATGCATTGGTTTTGCAACAAATTTAGCAAATATGCCTACAAGAGCATTGGCACTCACTAAAAAGGCATTAAATATTTCATTCTCAAATACAATGGATCAACAGCTTGGTGTTGAGTTATTATTGCAAATAGAAGCAAGTCAAACTCATGATTTTAAAGAAGGTATTGAAGCCTTTTTACAAAAGAGAAAACCCAATTTTATTGGAAAATAAAAAAGGGATCAGAAAATTCCAATCCCCAGGTAGTTGAAGTAAAGCTTACTCCATTAATTTTGATTTACATCACCTGTTTCTTGTAAAATTTGCTTGGCCAAATCAAGAATTCTTTCATCATTAATCTGTACTATTCCGCCCTGTGGTCCTGGCTGAATATGGTTGCCGCTATTCTCAAGATGATGTGCTCCAAAATAATTTCTAACGACCTGTTCGTCTAAATTAAGTTCAGTCGCAATCCTTGTGATACTACCGTGTGGAAGCTTGTGTTTTATTTCTCTTAATTCATCAAATGTAATAAACATAGACATAAAAGTTTTAAGTATAGATAAACAAAATAACCCTTCAAAGTACAACCTTTATAAAATCTGTACAAGAAAAACCTAAGTTATTTTTAAATTATTTCGTCAATAGGCGTGAAAGGAAGGTTAAACGCTTTTGCAACACCTTCATACACTACCTTCCCATTAATAACATTCAATCCAAGTTTTAATGGTCGATTTTCTTGGCATGCTTTCTTCCATCCTTTATCAGCTAATTGAATTGCATAAGGCAATGTGGCATTAGTCAATGCAACTGTGGAAGTATAAGGCACTGCTCCTGGCATATTTGCTACACAATAATGCACGACACCGTCAACTAAATAAATAGGATCATCATGAGTAGTGGGTTTCGATGTCTCCATACAACCTCCTTGGTCTATCGCCACGTCGACAAGTACAGTTCCCTTTTGCATAGTGGGAAGCATGTCTCTAGTAACTAAACTTGGAGCCTTTGCCCCTGGAATTAAGACGGCTCCAACTATTAAATCATGCGTCTTGACTAATGTCCTAATTGTAAGTTCATTAGAATACATTGTAGTCACATTTGGTGGCATGACATCAGCTAAATAACGCAGTCTTGGAAGACTTACATCTAACAATGTTACAGCAGAACCCAAACCTGCAGCCATTTTTGCTGCCTGAGTTCCAACTATTCCGCCACCCAAAACAAGAACTTTAGCGGGAGGAACGCCTGGAACCCCACCTAATAAAATTCCTTTACCTTGTTGTGGTTTTTCTAAATATTTTGCTCCTTCTTGAATTGCCATTCTTCCAGCAACTTCCGACATTGGTATCAATAAAGGCAAACTTCTGTCTGTCAATTCCACTGTTTCATATGCTAAACATATCGCTCCGCTTTCAATCATTGCATTGGTTAATGGCTCGTATGATGCAAAATGGAAATAAGTAAATAGCAACTGATCAGGCTTAATTAATTTATACTCTGAGGCTATCGGTTCTTTTACTTTTATTATCATTTCCGCAATAGCATAAACTTCTTCTATTGTAGGCAATATCACAGCACCAGCAGAAGTATAATCTGAATCTGAAAATCCAGAACCAATTCCTGCAGTACTTTGAACGTATACTTTGTGATTTCGCTTGGTCAATTCTAATGCACCAGCGGGTGTGAGGGCGACTCGGTTTTCGTTACTTTTTATTTCTTTTGGTACTCCAATGATCATAAAATAATTTTTTTATACTGCGAATGTACGAATCTTATGGAATACAAAAGTCCTAAAAAAAAGATAGCCCGTATGCATTATACGGGCAAATCTTCATTTAATAACCAAAACTCAAAACTCATCTACTTTATTTCAAAAAGCATGCCAACTTTTTGGTAAAAACTGTCAGCTCTTGCCAAATTGAACAATTGTTGTAATTAATTGTATATACATCTAATTTTAATTGTCTGTAAATCAATTATAAGTGAATCGATTTGAATTTATTAGGAACTCAATTTTAAGCATCATGGGCATTACAAATTTGACTGAATTGGAAAAATTGGCTAGTGAATTATCCCCTGTGGATCATAAAATGCCTGCTTTTTTCATGGGTCATGGTTCGCCGATGAATGGAATAGAGCAAAATAATTTTTCCAATGAATGGAAAAATTCTGTAAAAAATATTCCAAAGCCACGAGCTATTATTTGCATTTCTGCTCATTGGGAGACAAAAGGTAGCAAGATTACAGCCATGGAGAACCCAAAAACTATTCATGACTTTGGTGGCTTCCCAGATGAGTTATTCAAGGTGCAGTATCCAGCAAAAGGAAATCCATTGATTGCAAAAGAGTTGAACACTTTGAATTCTCAGTATCCCATAGCTTTGGATCATGAATGGGGTTTGGATCATGGGTGCTGGACAGTAATAAGGCATATGTATCCCAATGCTAATATTCCCGTCCTTCAATTAAGTATAGATTATACAAAAGATATGAACTATCATTATCAACTTGGAAAAGCAATTTCCATTTTGAGATCAAAAGGTATATTATTTATTGGTTCAGGAAATATGGTTCATAACTTAGGGCGTGTTGCATGGAATAGACTAAATGAAAGAAATTATGGTTTTGATTGGGCAATAGAAATGAATCAATTGTTCAAAACTAAAATCAAAAATGCGGATCATCAATCTTTGGTAAATTATAAGTCATTAAGCAAAAGTGCACTACTCGCTATTCCTACAGCGGAGCATTATATCCCACTTTTATATATTCTAGGTATGCAGGGCGCCAAAGAAGATGTAAGTTTTTTCAATGATGAATGTGTCGGAGGTTCACTAACCATGACTTCTGTGAAAATAGCTTGATGCAAAATATCAGGAAATATGGTTTCTTTTTAGTGACTGGAATTAGATGGTTTCTTTATTTGCTTGCTTGTGTATTTATTTTGTTTTTAAGTTTGGCATTTACTGATATTCCATATTATTGGTATCATGGATATGCAGAAGATAATCACTCTCTTGTAGGTGAAGCCGATTTTATTATCGTGATGTCAGGAAATGATTTTCCTTCCTCTGATGCATTAGAGAAGATTTACCTTGTTTCAAAAATTAAACAGAAAAGAGCCGATACAAAACTGATTTTGGCTTTTCCATCTTTAGATGAAAATTTGATAATGCAAGATTCAGTATTATTTAAAAATTTTGGTATTGCTAATTCTAATTTAATCATTAGTGCAAAAGGATATAATACAGTGACTCAAGTCGAAAGCATTATATCTGAAAATGATTTAAGTAATACGAATGTCATCGTGGTATGCAACTATGAACAAACGCTGAGAACACTTGCCTGTTTTAGAAAAAGATCCAGAGCAAATTTTTTTGCGGTTCATAATATTGAAAAACCATTCTCACCTGAATTATTGAGCCCCGAACAAAATAATTCACCATTTTATTCTTTACAAATAAGATATAATTTTTGGAATTATTTGATCTATCAAATCAAAGCAATGAGAGAGTATATTGCGATACAATATTATAGCTACAAAAATTGGATTTAATTTTCTATCAATATTTTTTTAATAAAATTAGTTTTATCCGTTTGGCATAATATATAATATATCCCTGATGGAAAATTAGTGAGGTCTATTTCAATATTTTCGGTTGGGTTTTTAATTTTCTTAATAAGAATGTTTTCTTTTAGTGAATTCATTAAATGCAGATCAAGCGATTTAATATTGGAATCTAGTTTTAAATTCACTTTTCCTTTTGCAGGATTAGGGAAAATTGATATTGAGCTTGATTCATTGTTTTCTTTTAATCCGAGGATTTCTTTTACTAGAATAGTCTTACACAATGTATCTGTATTACAATCATTTTCTACAATTAAACACAATTGATAAGCTCCGGATTTGTTATAAGTGTGGGTTGGATTTTGTTCAGCCGAAAACGTTCCATCACCAAATTGCCACACTCTGTTTAAGATTTTACCATTTGTAAGATCCTTTAATGAAATGGTGAAATTTACTATTGTATTTTCAAATGCAGCGGCTAACTTATCTTGTTCTCCTATGATGACATTGGCAGTATTTTGACAGTAGTTTTGAATATTTTTTACATTTATCGTGTATGTTCCTTTTGAACTAATAATAGGTTCTAAACTATTTTCTCCTGATAATATAGTCCCATCTGGAGTGCTCCACGCGTATTGATATTGATTCCCTTTTGAAGACTGATTGCCATCTAAGTTAATTTGATTTTCTTTACATTTTAGGATGTCTTTATCTAATCCTGCATGGGCGTTAGGTTTTTCAATATCTTTTTTCAAAACGATATTTGTATAAGTCTTACAAGTATTTTTCAGATTTGTAATGCTGAGAGAATAATTTCCTTCTTCTGATAATTGGTTCAAAACTAAGGTGTCTTCAATTACAGTATTTGATGGACTAAGCCATTGGTTTTTGTAATTCAATCCGCTTGAAGATTTTCTTGCGTCAATAGAAGAAAATTGATTTTTACAATTCAGCGGATCGATGATTTCAAATTGGATAGTTGGATAGACCGTATCGATATTTACAATTTTTTCAATTAGAGATTCGCAAAATGTATTGGTATCAAGCACATGGAAAATGTATTTTCCTTGTAATTTTGCTTTGATTTCAGAAATTGTGTCCGAGTTTTTATTAAAGTCATTTGTCCAAAAATTGATAGTATTATTTGAATTTGTTTGTCCTTGAAGATTTACTTCTTTTATACTGCAGTTCAATATAGTATCACCAATGATCGATGCATTTGGATAATTGCGTTCATCGATGATTAGGATTGAATCAATATTGCTGCATTGCGTTAATGAATTTTTTATATTAAGAATGTATGTTCCTACTTTAGATACATAAATTGCCATCACAGATGGATCAGATAAGATATTACCATTTCTTGTGGTCCACTTGTATAATATAGAGGGATCGTCATCAGTTCCAGTTGCGGGGATAAGAAGTGAATCTGTATTACAATGCAAACTGGATTTTGATCCTGCATTAATTGCAGGTTTGTCAGTTCCGTCGAGGAATATATCTCCAGTAAGCAAACAATTATTATTGTCTAATATTTTATAAAAATATTCACTTTTTTTCAAGCCTTTAAAAGTATTATTACTTACAAAGTTATTGCTTAAACTATATTTATATGGACCTACACCTCCAGTGGCAATAAATCGTAATTCTCCATCTAATTGGTCACATTTTTCAGGAGTAGGGACTATTTGGGTAGTCAATATTGGAGGTTGACTAATGTATGCACTTAATTCTGTAATGCAATTGACATTGTCGCTTACTGTCAATGTATATAGACCAGCTTCTAAATTGCTAATCCTTGAAGTAGTAGCACCATTGCTCCATTCATAAGTATAAGGAGCTGTTCCATAAGCAACATTTGTTTTTACATCTCCTTTTGCATCTCCAAAGCACAAATTATCTACTTGAGAACTGATACTCGCTTGGACTCGTCGAGTAGGGCCAGTAACAGTAAATGGGCCATCCGTAATAAAATATCCATTGGCATCAGTAATAGTAACTCGATAGGTGCCACCTCCTATGTTTTCTAGATTTGGAGTTGATTCTCCATTTGACCATACATAATTGAGAGTAGAATGCCCCCCAGAAGTATTTAAAATAATGGATCCATTGTCTCCACAAGGCGAATTAGTCACAACTGGATTGGTCTTTAAAGCAAAGCTATATTTAACCCAACTTTCAATATATCCGAAATCAAAATTACTTATTTCCCAAGCTCTTTTGTCAGGTGATATAATATAGACAGTAGGGTAGTATCCTATTTGATAAAGTCCAAGAATAGCAGATCCATTTGAAGAAGTAAGATTTGCCATAGGATAATTAGTCCCTGCAACCCAATTTCCCCAAGTTCCAGAGCCACTGCAAGTAGAGAGACCATAAAGGCAATCTACATTGGTGTTAAGATCAGATTCCATAAATAATACTGATGTATATCCTCCTAAGGAACTATGAACTGATTTCAATACACCACTTTCATGTAAATTCCAACAAGGACTACACCAAGTAGCGGAGAAATCAAGTATCGCAGATCTGCCACCGGCTAATTTATTGTATAAAGTATGCGAACCACCACCAATGTCTTGAACTGTAAAATTTGGGGCGGACCCTCCAAAAGGGAGTTGACAAAATCCAATAGTAAAATAAAGTAAAAAACTAAGTGTAAAAAAGAAACTTTTCAAATCTCAAAATTTGACTTGAAAATACAACTTTTTTAAATGTCAAGCTTATTCTAGCGTTTGAAATTTTTCATTTGGTTCATCATTTGCCCCATTCCTTGGCCTTTTGATAGCATATGCATCATTTTTCGCATTTCTTCAAATTGTTTCATGAAGGCATTGATCTCATGTAGATTCTGACCACAACCCTTTGCAATTCTAGTCTTACGACTCATGTTGAGCAATTCAGGATTTTTACGTTCTTTAGGTGTCATGGAGTAGATGATTGATTCTACTTTTTTAAAAGCCTTATCGTCAATATCTACATCTTTGGTCAGTTTTCCTACGCCTGGGATCATATTCATCAAGCTCTTGATGTCACCCATTTTTTTAATTTGATTAATTTGGCTTAAGAAGTCATTAAAGTCAAAGGTGTTTGCCTTGATTTTCTTTTCGATTTTCTTGGCTTCATTTTCATCAAATTGCTCTTGTGCTTTTTCGACGAAAGAAACGATGTCCCCCATTCCCAAAATCCTTTGGGCCATCCTATCAGGATAGAAAATGTCCAAAGTGTCCATCTTCTCTCCAGTGGAAATGAATTTAATGGGTTTTCCTATAGTATATTTAACAGATAAAGCAGCACCACCTCTAGTGTCACCATCTAATTTGGTCAATACAACACCATCATATTGAATTCTATCATGAAAGGATTGGGCAGTATTTACAGCGTCCTGTCCAGTCATTGAGTCCACAACAAAAAGTGTCTCTGAGGGCTGAATTGAATTTTTTATTCTTTCAATTTCATTCATCATTTCTTCATCCACGGCGGTTCTTCCCGCAGTGTCAATGATGACGACATCTCTACCAGTTTTCCTTGCTTCTTCAATTGCATTTTTTGCAATTTGAACAGGATCTTTACTATCTAATTCCTTATAAACAGGGACGTCTATTTGTTCTCCTAGAACTGAGATTTGCTCAATCGCAGCTGGTCGATAGACATCACAAGCTGTTAGTAACGGCTTTTTATTCTTTTTTGTCTTTAGATAAAGCGCTAGTTTTCCAGAAAAAGTCGTTTTACCTGATCCCTGAAGACCTGAAATTAAAATTACAGCTGGATTGCCATTTAGATTTAGACCAGCTGCTTGTCCTCCCATCAGTTCAATGAGTTCATCCATGACGATTTTAACCATCAATTCCCCAGGTTTAACCGCTTGAAGAACATTTTTGGATCCCATAGCCTGATCTTTGACTTTATCAGTAAATTCCTTAGCGATCTTATAGTTAACATCTGCTGCAACCAATGCTCGCCTAATTTCCTTTATGGATTCTGCTACGTTTAATTCCGTTAGTTTACCTTCTCCTTTGAGGTTTTTGAACGCGAATTCTAATTTCTCATTTAAACTTTCAAACATGAAATTTCGATTTAGCCGCAAATATAAGACTTATCTCCTATCATTTTTACTAATTCAAGCTTACCAGCTTATTATCAATGATTTCAAATGATTTGGCGTGTAGGAATGGGAGTTTTTGGGCTGAATGAGTGGTAATCAGGTAACTTAAGTTGTCTTTTAATACAAGTTGCTCTAATTTTTCGATTATAATTTCATGATATTTGGAGTCAAGCCCTTCCATTAAACCATCTAAAACCAAAAATTTAGGTTTATGAATGATAGCTCTTA
This sequence comes from Saprospiraceae bacterium, assembly GCA_016710585.1. Lineage (GTDB taxonomy): Bacteria > Bacteroidota > Bacteroidia > Chitinophagales > Saprospiraceae > Vicinibacter. Next base: position 144,621 of record JADJVN010000001.1, on the reverse strand, counting down.
TGAAAGAGATTAATTTTTGTTGGGAATATGACAAAGCCCCAAATTCTGTCTTCAAACTATGGCTTAGGTCAAAAAGATTGAGATGTTCTAGGATCAATGTTTCAGATGGGATATCTTTAAATTTGTCCGAAGCATTAATTGCCATCAATAGATTAACTCTAACTGTTTTGTGAGGCAGCAGTTGGGAAACTTGTGAAGCATATCCCAATTTTCGTCTAAGATTTGCTTTGTCTGTTGGGGATATTGGGTTTAATGAGAAATCGCAGACTTTTATTGTCCCTTTGATTTGATTGTAACTGGCGAAAATGGTTTCACAAATTAAGCTTTTTCCAGAATTATTTAAGCCGTAAATAATAATCCCTTGTCCTAGGTCCAATTCAATATTAAAGGGATGAACTACAATGCTGCTTTGAGATTGTATTTCTAAGTTTTGAATTGATAATATCCTTCCAGCCATTTACTAATTTAATATAATTTCTATTTTTAGCAATAAAGTACTAATTTTAAGCTTAATCTAAACAATTTAGTAGCTTAAAGTTTTATTAAATTGGCTTATTGGATCTACTTTATTGATAAAATTGATTAAAATCTAAAACAATCAATAAATTAGAATCAATATCAAAGAAATAAATTTTTCATCAATGAAACTTTCATTTTTAATTGCTTTAGTTTTTATTGGCATTTCGATTTTTTTGTTGATCAATGCTTCAAGTGATTTGACTAGTTACACCACTTTTGAACAAGCACGGACTTCGAAAAAGGAGGTTAAAATAGTCGGTCAACTTGCCAAGGATAAAGATATGGTATACAATCCTGAAATTGATCCCAATCATTTTAGTTTTTATGTAATCGATAAAAAGGGTGATACTCAAAAAGTGATACTCAAAGCAGCTAAGCCTCAAGATTTTGAATTGAGTGAACAAATAGTCATTACTGGGAAAATTAATGGTGATGATTTTATAGCTAAAGATGTTCTCCTAAAGTGTCCTTCAAAGTATAAAGATGAAGAAGTCTATATAAAATCTGAAAGCTAGTAGATGGAACCTATACAATATGTAAATGAACACCTATGGGTGCATTATTGTGGACATGCATTTTTAATTTTAGCTTTTTTTTCTGGGATATACACATTAGTGTCTGGAATAGTTAGTGTGAATAAAAATGAAGCTGAAAATTCAGAGTGGTTAAAAGCTGTAAAAATAGGATTTTTGTTCCATGTCGTATTTATTTTTCTTTCTATAGTATTGATATTTTTTATGATGGATCGACATTATTATGAATATAATTATGTGTGGTCTCATGTGTCAGACGAGTTGGCGAGGAAGTATATCCTTTCAGCTTTTTGGGAAGGCCAAGAGGGTAGCTTTTTGCTTTGGATGTTTTGGAACTCTGTGTTGGGATTATTTTTTTGGAAAAGCTTGAGTAAAGTCAATGTTGCAATAATTACAATTATAATTGGAGTTGAAATTATACTGTGCTCCATGATACTTGGAGTTCATATTAATGGAGTCAAAATAGGGAGTAGCCCTTTTGTTTTATTGAGACAAGTGATGGACATTCCTTTATTTAAGAATGCAGAATATACAAGCTTAATTAAAGGCAATGGCCTTAATCCATTATTACAAAATTATTGGATGATCATACACCCTCCTACATTGTTTTTAGGGTTTGCATCTACAATAATTCCATTTGCATATGCAGTTTCCGCCTTATGGATTAAAGAATTTAAATTATGGCTGGTTCCATCTTTAAAGTGGTCACTATTTTCAGCTTCAATATTGGGATTAGGCATATTGATGGGGGCAGCATGGGCATATGAAGCCTTAAGTTTTGGAGGATACTGGGCATGGGATCCTGTGGAAAATATGTCCTTGGTACCATGGATTATATTAATTGCAGGAATACACAGTCATCTCGTTGCAAAAAGCACAGAATATGGAGTACGTGCCACGATTTTGTTTTATATTTTTTCTTTTGTCTTAGTCGTATATTCATCATTTCTTACAAGGAGTGGAATACTTGGAGAAAGTTCTGCACATGCATTTACACAAATGGGCTTGGAGTGGCAACTTTTATTTTTTGGAGTCGTCAGTTTTTTTGTTCCTCTATTCCTCTACATTAAGTCGAGCAAATTTATATTAACACCAAAGCAAGAAGAAAAAATTGAGTCTAGAGAATTCTGGATGTTTATGGGCTGTCTCGTCTTATTGTTTAGTGCTGGATTAATCACGTTTACAACTTCGTTGCCTGTTTATAATAAAATTTTAGATTTTATCGGGGGGCTAATGAATGTAGATTTGAAAGAGTATCACAGAAGCGCGCCTGTCAATGTTATAGACCATCACAATCGATTTCAAATTTGGATTGGAGTATTTGTGTCCTTATTGTCAGGGATTGCATTGTTCTTGAGGTATTGCGGCTATTCGCTATCAGGGGTTAATAAAAATTTTTGGAGAAATATAATTATTACATTATTAAGCGCTTTAGTAGTTGCAATTTTTGTTTTCCAATTTTTAAATAAGAATCATTGGAGTCTGTTTCTTTTGTTATTTTCTGGCATATGGGCATTTATATCTTCTTTAGTAATAGCCATTAGTATTCTTCGCAAGAATCCTAAAATAATAGCCTCTGTAATGGCTCATGCTGGATTTGGTTTGTTGATTTTAGGGATAATTTTTTCTGGAATAAATAAAAGAAATTTTCAGCCGGAACTATTTTTTCAGGATGTTGAAACTGATAATATTGAAGGACCAAAGAAAAATTTTTTATTAATAAAAGGAGAACCAGCTAAACTTGAGGGTTATGAACTTTTGTATACTTTAGATAGCATGGATAATAAAGTGAGAAGGTATCATATCCAATTCTCAAAAGGCGATTCAACTGATAACGCTGAAAAATTTGTGTTGAATCCAGAAATTCAATATGATAATAAATTGACAAAAGTAGCCGCTTCAAACCCGGCAACGAAACATTATTTGTCAAAAGATATTTTTACAATTATTTCCCAAATTCCAAAAACACAAATGGATGCAACTGCATCTGCTGCTGCCGAAGATAGCATTGATTTTGAACAATATAACGTATCAATAGGCGATACTTTTTATACAAGAAAATCTTTCGGTATTTTAAAAAATATTCGAAATAGAATCGATAAGCATGAGTTCGAAACACTCAATACTGATGAGCAATTAGAATTGGATTTTGAATTTTATAACCTAGATGTAAAAAAATCTTTTCTTGCAAGTCCTGCAATCATTTTCAGAGAAAATTTAGTTTATCGATTTCCAGATAATATCGATAAGTTGTCAATGAGGATTCAAATCCCCGACACGATTTATTCTGTATTGAATTTTGTTCCAAATAAAATTGAGAAAAAGTCAATAGAGCTTAAGTTAAATGATAGTATTCAGATAGGAGATCTTAAATTTACATTGTTGAATTTGAACAAAAATCCTAAGGCAAAAACAGGATTATTGGTTGATAAGGACATTGCTGTTGCCGCTGATTTGTTAGTAACAAAAGGTGGAGTTCAGAAAACACTTTCACCAATTTATGTCATCAGAGATAATCAATCATTTTCAATTCCTGATATCAGTTTACTGCCTGGATTAAGTATTTATTTTGATAAAATAGATCCAAATTCAGCTGTGATGACATTTTCTTTTTTTGAAAATTATACCGACATATCAAAACTGAAAATTCCAATTGAAATCGCTGAAAATGCACCAAGAACTGATTATATAGTTATGGAAGTAATAGAGTTTCCAGGTATTAATTTAGTTTGGTTAGGGAGTTTGTTCATGGTTTTTGGTTTGATGATTGGAAGTTATCAGAGAAGAATGACTAATGGGTAGTAAGTTCAAAATAGTAATTCTTGGTGCAGGAAATGTAGCTTTTGCACTCGCATCAGTGCTTAGAAATTTAGATATTTCAATTCAGCAAATTTATGCAAGAGATGTAAATCAACTCAATACTTTTTGTAAACGGTTTTTATGTGATGGTACAAATAAATTAGATGATATTTCTACCACAGCTGATTTTTACTTTCTATGTGTCAATGATGATTCTATTGCTATATTATCAGAACAGCTCAGTTATTTTTTGCCAAAAGATAAAATAGTAATGCATACCAGTGGTAGCCGCAGCAAGAACGAAATAAATAACTATTTTATCAATTCTGCAAATTTTTATCCATTGCAAACTTTGACTAAATCTTTAGAACAAAATTGGAAAAATATCCCAATTTTTATTGAAGCGAATGAGGAAAGTTTTTCTAAAATATCTGTACTGGCCAAACTTCTATCAACAAAAATTTACAGAACTAATGATGAACTTAGGATCGCTATTCATGTTGCAGCTGTTTTTGTAAATAATTTTACAAACGCAAATTTTATTATTGCAAATGAAATTTTAAAGTCGAAAAACTTAGAATTGGATATTTTAATGCCTTTAATAAATAGAAGTATTGAAAGCATTCAGAATAAAGCACCAGAAGATATTCAGACAGGCCCTGCAAGAAGAAATGATATGGAGACCATTCGTTTACATCAGTTATTTTTGGAAAAGTTTTCGGATGAGATTCAAGAGGTTTATAAATCGAATACAAATTTTATATTAAATAAATTTTTAAAATGAGAATGTTGGATCAGTACTCTCAGGATGGCCTATTGATATCAATCATGAAGACAAATGATAAGTTTATATTGAAATTCGAAATTGGCCCATTTGAACAAGTATTTAAATTTTTTGAATCAGAGACAATTTTTGATGTTGATTCTTTAAAAAAATTGATTGATGCTAATTTTATTTCAAAAGTTTTTGAAACATTTGAACAAATGAATTCAGCTTATAAATCAGCAATTTGAATTTTTATCAGACCTAAATTTAAAGTTATAGTTTCTTTCTCTGGAGTATAAATGTATATTCCAAATTCAATATTATTTTTATTTTTTCGATACTTGGATAAAGTTTTTAATGGCTCTTTTTGGAAGTTTGAATTATTAGGTTTTAATGTTGTCATAATACATCTTACACATTTTTTTGCAAAATAGAATTCTTTTTCTGAGGCATAAATTTTAGAAATATAGTCTTCTTTAAATGGAGGTAAATCAGCAATAATAATATTAGGCCTAAATTGCAATGGCTGTACTTTGTATCCAATTTTATTAGATAAATCAGTAACTGATTCTTTGTTGATTACATGAATTGGATAACCATCGACAAAATTTAGTTTTGTTTTGTAAGGCATCATTTGATTTGATTTAATACGAGAGTCTTTTACCATGCGTACAAGTAAGACATTTGTACCGAGAATTTCAGAGAAATAGTCACTAATTTCATTTGATTCTTTTGTTCCCAGACAATAGCTATCCCAAATTTTAGTTTTAATTGCTGATTCGAATTGACTTAACCAAGTAAAGCTTGTTTCTTTATTATTGTAGATTAGACTAATTCCATTTTCTGAAATAGACTTGACTTGTATTAAATTTAAAATCGGAAATTCTCTTTGTGTAATAAAATTTCCATTTAGGTCTGTAAGCATCCATTCTCTATCCAATTGCAATCCACTATTATTTACAATTACAGATTTTAATTCTACGTATCCAAGGGATTTGATTGGGTAAATAAATAGTGATTCTATATTTGCCTTTAGCTCCATTGATGCAAGATATTGGAATAATTTTGAATTTTAAATAATTTTATTATTAAGTTTAAGAAGACATATATTTGTATTTACTAGATTAATCGAATTTTTCGCTTTACCTTTGCATCCCGTAACTATCACAATAGTATGAGTAAATATATTTTTGTTACGGGTGGAGTAACATCTTCTTTAGGAAAAGGCATAGTTGGTGCATCATTAGGTAAATTACTACAAGCACGTGGCTTAAATGTAACGATCCAAAAATTTGATCCTTATATAAATATAGATCCAGGGACATTGAACCCATATGAGCACGGCGAGTGCTATGTAACAGATGACGGAGCAGAGACTGATTTGGATCTTGGACATTATGAAAGATTTTTAAATATTTCTACGTCCCAAGCTAATAATGTTACTACTGGACGGATATATGAGACCGTAATTAATAAAGAGCGTGCTGGAGATTATTTAGGTAAGACCGTTCAAGTTATTCCTCATATCACTGATGAAATAAAGCGAAGAATGAGATTACTTGAAGAGAAAAATTTTGATGTAATCATTACTGAGTTGGGTGGAACTGTTGGTGATATTGAGTCATTACCTTATTTGGAAGCATTGAGACAATTACGCATGGAACTTCCTTCTAGTGATCATGTCACTGTACATCTAACTCTGGTCCCTTATCTAGCCGCTGCTAAAGAATTAAAAACCAAACCAACACAACACTCTGTAAAAGAACTTCAAGAAGCTGGGATTCAACCAGATATTTTAGTTTGTAGAACTGAGCATGAACTTGGTGATGAGATCAGAGCCAAATTAGCCCTGTTTTGTAATCTAAAACCAGAAAATGTTATAGAGGCTATCGATGCGGATACAATATATGATGTCCCTTTAATGATGCTTAAGGAGAAACTCGATTTGCGGGTGATGGATAAATTAAAGATCCCAGTACTTAAGGAGCCAGATTTAAGAAATTGGAAAATATTCTTAGGACATTTAAAAAATCCAAGTGAAGATGTTACAATTGGTCTTATCGGAAAGTACAATGAGCTTCCAGATGCCTATAAGTCAATTTATGAAGCATTTGTGCATGGTGGTGCAGCCAATGAATGTAAAGTCAATGTAGTTGCAGTTCATTCCGAAGATATTGAATCAGACCAGGATGCAAAAAAGAAATTGAAAGAAATGGATGGCATTCTTGTTGCACCAGGTTTTGGTGAAAGAGGTGTAGAAGGGAAAATTTTGGCAATTAAATACGCTCGTGAGAATATGGTGCCTTTTTTTGGTATCTGTCTCGGGATGCAATGTGCAGTAGTAGAATATTCGAGAAATATTTTAAAATTAAGTAATGCAGCTTCAACTGAAATGGATAAAAATACCTCTGATCCAGTAATTGATATGATGCATGAACAGAAAAAGATAAAGAATAAAGGCGGTACAATGAGACTAGGAGCATATAAATGCAAGATTTTGGAAAATAGCCAAGCATTTGAAGCATATGGTAAGGAGCAAATCATGGAGAGACACAGGCATCGATATGAATTCAATAATGTGTATAGAGAGCGATTAGAAGAGGCTGGAATGTTAGCTTCTGGAATAAATGAGGAGAAAAATCTCGTTGAAATCATTGAATTAAAAAATCATCCTTGGTTTATTGGTGTACAATTTCATCCAGAACTTAAGAGTACAGTGGAATCCCCACATCCATTGTTTGTTGATTTTATTAAACATTGTATGTTATATAAAAATAAGCAATAAATTAATTTTTCATGCTTCAATTTTTTAAAAAATTATACAAATCATTTTTTTTTGGAGCAGCAATATCTTCTCAAGCACAAGAGCGACAGTTCGTCGAAATTGAAGCTGGAGTTGAAGTAATTAGATTGTTGAATTTTCAATCTAATTACGTAGATCAACGCAATATTGAAATTTATTTGCCTAAAAATTTCAATGCTGACAGCATGACTGAATACAATTTATTGTATTGGCAAGATGGACAAAATTTGTTTGATCCAAAAGTAGCGTACAATGAGAATCCATTGGAGATGCATCGCGCATTGGATAGATTGAATATTAATAATCTCATAGTAATAGGTATATGGAATACAGATAAGAGATATCGAGAATATCTGCCTGAAAAAATCTATAAGAAATTATCTAAGTCTCAACGACTCCAACTCAAATTGGAATATTCAGGAAAGCCGATCTCAGATGATTATTTAAAGTTTATTGTAGAAGAGTTGCATCCATTTATAAAGAATAATTATTTGCAAAACAAACAGATTGTTTCAACAGGTATTGGAGGTTGTAGCATGGGGGCTTTAATTTCATTTTATGCAGCTGTGGAGTATCCCGATATGTTTGATTTTGCAATTTCTATGTCTTCACATTGGCCAATGAGTGTACTGAGAAATAATATTAATATACATCAACAAACTCTAACTTATTTGAATCAATCTATAAAGGACAATAAATTTAGGTTTTATTTTGATTATGGCACTGAGAACCTTGATGCGTGGTATGAAGTATATCAAACTCAAGTGGATACTTTTTTGTCAAATAAACCAAATGTCACATTTCAAACATTAAAATTTGAGGGAGATTCACATAGTGAATTGGATTGGCGGAAGAGACTAGACTCGCCATTAAAATTTATTTATTTAAAATAAATTATCTACGATTAATAAAGCAATATTTTATTTATATATTGCATCATAAATCCTGCATAGATGCTACAAAATGACTGCTTAAAAGGTAGTTTGAAAGAATATGTACCTTCCATAGAAAAGCCTTGGAATGAAAGGCGAGTGCATCATTTGTTTAATAAGTTAAGTACTGGGGCACCATATCCTCTATTGCAACGAGCACTAGCTACTGGACCAAGCATTATAAATGATCTATTAGCTGAAGCAAAATCCCATCCCCTTCCGGGCGAAGTTAAGAATACAGCTTCAGGGGTCATTGATTATTCTGTGGCATGGAAGGAGCAAACCACTCAAGATTTCGATCTAACAAATCCTGAAAATCTTGGCGCCATTCTATACGAGAAGCGAAATTTTATGTATCAAATGTGGATGAATGGTTTGATAGAAGAAGGTATACGTCATAAATTAGTATTGTTTTGGTCTAATCACTTTACGTCTGAAATGAATGCGCACACTTGGACATTTCAATATTATTATTTGTTGCATAAAAATGCTTTGGGCAATTTTAAGCAGTTCGTAATGGATATGGGGAGGACTCCTCTCATGTTGATATATTTGGATGGCGCATATAGTTACGCGATAAGCCCTAATGAAAATTATGCTCGTGAATTATTGGAATTATTTACAATGGGTGTAGGCAATTATACTGAAGAAGACGTAGCAGAAATTGCCAGGGTTATGACAGGGTGGACAATCCAATATTCTTTCTACGACTTTGGAGTAAAAAAATGGGTGAATAATTTTCTCCCAAATAAAGTTGATGAATTTTTATTTAGAGGGGGAGGGAATTTTGGTCATGATTTCGGATCTAAAACCGTTCTTGGCAGGAAAATTCCTGCTTCGACCCCCAAGTCTGGAGATTTGAAAGATGAAGCTAGATTAGCTAATCTAGAATATCAAAAATTACATGATATTATATTCGAAGAAAGGAAATTAATGATTGCAAAATTTATTTGCAAAAAATTGTATAAGCACTATTTATATGAGTTCCCTCCAGATGAAATAATTGAAGGATTAGTAGCTGTTTTTATCAGCTCCAATTGGGATATTTTAAGTGTGTTAAAGACTTTATTTAGGAGTGAACACTTTTTTGAGGAAGCCAATATGGGCTTAAATATTAAAAGCCATATTGAGAATGTGATCCACTTTTATAGACTTCTTGGCTTGAGAAAAGGTGAAGATTATTTTATGTTTAAAATTATAAATGACACTAGAGTGCAAGATCCTATGAATATTGAAAAAGTCAACACATTAGAATATATTTATTACCAAACTTATAATCTGAATCAAGGATTGTTCAATCCTCCAAATGTTGCTGGCTGGTTAGGTTATCGTAATTGGCTTAATGAATTTACACTAGTCAACAGATGGCGAATTGCAATAGATCAAGTAAATGGATGGTTGCCGTACCCAAATACTAAACAAAAGTATAGACAGTTCCTAAAAGATATAAGTAATAATTCAATGGATCCATATGTTATTATAACAAAGTTATTAGAGAATTTCATACCTATTACAATGTCTGAAGACATTTTAAATAACGCTGTGGATGCATTTAAATCGCCAGTACCAATAAATTATTTTGATGATGGAACTTGGACCTTAGATTATATAGAGGTGCCTAAGCAATTCGAAACTGTGATGTTTTATATATTCACTTTACCTGAATATAACTTGCTGTAAGAAAACCTAGGAAATACGCTTTAAAAGTGATAAAATTTAGCATTGTATTAGAAATGACTTTTTAACAAAAATAGTATTAATTTTATAAATATTAAATTTTGCCTTTTTATGGAAAATAGCTAATAAAATTTTGTTAAAATAGAAAAACGTATTACATTGCAGCATAAAACCCAATTATATGGCAGTAACCAATTGTTTAAAAGGTAGCCTACAAGAATACGTCCCTTCTCCATCTAAACCTTGGAACGAAAAACGTGTGCATCATTTGTATAATAAATTAAGCAATGGCGCCCCAAATTCACTAATAAAAGCAGCTTTAAGTAATGGGCCAGGATTAGTTGATTACCTGCTCACTACTGCAAAATCGCATCCGCTTCAGGAGAGGTTCGCACTACTGTTAATGGCAAAATCGATTATTCATATCCCTGGAAAGAGCAACCAGCAGCCGACTATGATCTCAGTAATGGAAATGTGCTTGATGTGTATTATCAGAAATATTATTTTTTGGTTCAAATGTGGTTGAATGGAATGATCCAAGAAGGATTAAGACATAAACTGGCTCTTTTTTGGTCAAATCATTTTGTTACCAATAATTATAATGTTCCATCTTGGAATTTTCAATACTATTACCTTTTACATAAAAACGCGCTTGGCAATTTTAAGCAATTTGTTATGGACATTGGCAGGACTCCCAATATGCTTATTTACCTTGATGGCGCTTATAGTTATGCGATTAGCCCGAATGAGAATTATGCAAGAGAACTCATGGAGTTGTTTACTATGGGTGTAGGGAATTATACAGAGCGAGATGTGGAAGAAGTTGCACGATCGATGACTGGATGGACTATTCAGAATGCATATTATGATGCTGCTACCAAAAGTGTCGTAGGGGAGTATTTACCTAAAAGAGTAGGTGAGTATGTCTTTCGTGGCGCGGGGAATTATGGTCACGATTTTGGGACAAAGAATGTCTTAGGAAAGACGATTCCGGCCGCTACACCAAAATCTGGTGATTTGGCTGATGCGACAAGAATAGCGCATCTTGAATATCAAAATCTACACGACATCATTTTTAGTGAAAGAAAGGATGCTATTGCTAAATTTATATGTAAGAAATTATACAAATTCTATATGTATGAATTTCCGCCTGATGAAATTTTAAATGGACTGGCGCAAGTATTTATTACTTCCAATTGGGATATCATGGCTGTCTTGAAAACACTTTTCAAAAGCGAGCATTTTTATGAAGAAGAAAACATGGGTTTAAATATTAAGAGCCACATTGATACAGTAATACATTACTATAGAACTGCCTCTTTGAAGAATGGCGAGGATTATTTCTTATTTCAAATAGTCAATAATGCAAGGGTAAGAGATCCATTGAATACAAAGAATCTTCATCCAATGGATAATATTTATTTTGAATGTTCTAATCTAGGCCAAACACTTTTTAATCCAGTTAATGTCGCAGGTTGGCCAGGTTATAGAAGTTGGTTGAATGAATTTACATTAGTGAATAGATGGAGAATACTGAGAAATCAGATTGATGGGCAATTGACCTATCCATCTACCTCAACCAGATACAGAGATTTTTTAAAGGAAATATCTAATAATTCAAAAGACCCAGAATTTATTGTGAGAAAGTTATTGGAATATTTTATACCATTGCCTTTATCAGAAGACATCATATTAAATGCTGTGGATGCATTTAAATCTGTAGTTCCATTGAATTATTTCATAGATGGAACATGGTCGTTGGATTATGTTGATGTCCCACGTCAGTACACCACAGTAATGAAGTATATCATCACTTTACCCGAATCAAATCTTTTATAAACCCAGTAGTTGAAATATATGAGCATAGATAATAAAAATCATAAATTATATAATACAGACCTCGGTAAAGAACATGCTGATGAACACGTCAGATGGAATCGACGTCAATTTCTTATGACTAATGGCCTTGCAGGTTTGGGTATGTTCCTTTCTGGCATACCAATTAGTGCAGCAATATCTGAGGAATTAGCTCAACTAGCAATGGCTAATACTGACAATATTTTGGTTTTGGTAAAAATGTTTGGGGGTAATGATGGTCTGAACATGGTCTTTCCACATACTTCGGCAGCTGGTGTTGATGAATATTATCAATTAAGGCCTACCATTGCGCAGAAAAAAGGAACCAATTTTACAGATAATCAAGTTCTTTCTGGTTTCGGAAATGATGGTTATGCAATTCCTTCTACAATGGATTCCATTATGCCATTATGGAGAGAAGGTAAAATGGGAGTAATTCACAACGTGGGTTATGCAAATCAAGACTATTCTCATTTTGCTTCAATTGATATTTGGGCATCCGCATCCGATAGTTTTCATGACAAGAGAATCAACAATGGTTATATAGGAAGGTATCTGAGTCAAGAGTTTCCAAGTTTTGCAGAGACTCCTCCTACTGTCCCTCCAGCTTTGAGGATTGGTTATTCCACTGATCTTATATTTAGTGCGCCGGGGAGACAACAAATGGAGTTAGTTTTTAATAGTCCAAGAGATTTTTTTACATTGGCACAATATGGAAAATTATATGCTACTGATGGTTTTGGAGATTGTCCTCAAGGTGAAGAAAGGGAGTTCGTTAGACAATTGACCAATAGCTCATTGAGATATTCTCAAACTGTGATAGATGCTTATAATAGATCTACAAATAAAGTAAATTACCCTACTGGAACCACTTCAAATTTGGCTTCCCAACTTAGTATAGTTTCCAGATTAATTAAAGGAAATCTAGGGACAAAAATTTATATGGTGTACATTGATGGATTCGATACACATGCAAGTCAGGCTAACTCACATCCTCGATTGCTAGGTAATTTGGCTGATTCCGTGAGCGCTTTTTACAATGATTTAAAAGCCGATAATGCACAATCTAATGTTACATTAATGACATTTTCTGAGTTTGGTAGAACAATCAAAGAAAATGGTACACAAGGAACAGATCATGGCAATTTAGCTCCAATGATGATTTTTGGTGATGCAGTTAAAGGAGGACATTACGGCACCCCAATCAATCTACAAGATCCTATATTAAAGACGAATACTGTCGTGTACTATGAATCGCAACCAAGCACAGATTTTAGAAAAGTTTATTCTGGGGTGTTGCAGGATTATTTGTGCCTAGATAGCGAGGTTGTAGATTATGCATTAGGTCAGTCTTATAATAAATTAAATTTATTTAAAAACCCTTGTGGTGGAGGTTCACAAGGATCAAATTTAAATACAATATTAATAGGTCATAGCCCTAATGAATCAGATGCCAAAATGATTGATATAAAATTTTCACAATTGGGTGGGTCAGAAGTCGAATTGACAGTAAAGTCGCTCAACGGTAAGACATTAGCAATCCTTCTCGATAAGTATGCGCCTAAAGGTTCATATAAGATTACTTTTGATCCTGCCAAGTGGAAGATTTCATCTGGTGAATATATTTATGAATTGAAAAGTAGTGGAAAATTATTCACTCGAAGATTTTCAATTTTTTAATTTTTTAAATTTCCAATCATGAAAAAAATATTATATATATTTATATTTTCACTCAGTACGAATCTGTTTTCCCAAAAGTTAAGCTTGCTGGAAAAATTTAATGACTGTATTTTACCAATAGGTGCTTCATTGCAATTGACAAGTGGAACAGAACAATTTTCTATCGCCCCAAATACTGATGATGTCACTACCAATTCTAATTGTGCATTAATTTATAATTCAACAGATCGAAAAAATCCTGTCAAGCGAAAGTTCTCCTATAAATCTAATTCATTTGAGCTTATAGCGGGTCAAACATATTATACAAGTTTTTATTTGAAATTCACGAATCCAAGAAATGGAGTGATTAGGGTTTTAGAGAAGGGAACCAGTCTCGTCATGTCTTTAAACGCTTCCAGTTTTAATGGATTAGTAACATCAAATCTGTTTAGTCCAAGCATAGGAGATAAAGGAGTATATTATGTAGTAGAGTATGAGTCTGTAGGAAATGATGCAGGGACTCAGATCATCATAGATGATTTCTTTGTAGGTCATGCAAATGATGTATGTGCTAAATCTATTGATCTTGTCCTTGATCAAGACTGTAAAAGTGGAGTTGGGATTCCAACTTTTGTTCCCATAAATAATGCATGTATTTCAAATTTACAAAATACTTATTGGTATCATTATACAGCCACCGAAAGTGGACTTGTAGAAGTTAAAGTTAATGCGGATTATAATGTAGTAGCTACTGTCTTTGAGGGGACATGTAGTGCCCTGATCCAATTGGCTTGTGACGATGATGATGAATTTGGATTTACAGGTGAACAAATGGAAATCAATGTTCAGTCAGGAAAAACATACTATGTGCGTCTGAGTCAAAAAACCAATTCATATGGTAAGCCGATAGGTACACATTGTGTGTCTGTACATAAAAAATCAAATCCAAAAATAATTCCTGTTCATGACCTCTGTTCGTCAAAGCAAAATATTAATATTAATGGAAGCTGCATAAATGGAACGAATCTGAATGCAAGAACTGAAGGACCTGCTCCAAGTTATAATACAAGATCTAAATCTGATATTTGGTATAGTTTTAGACCGACGAGTACAAAACCGTTAGAGATCATTTCGCACTCAAATTTTGCTGAAGTCATGACTCTTTATACAGGGACTTGCGCTGCATTACAAGAAGTGAAAGTAGAAGACTTGGGCAATCATTTAATTTTTGAAAATCCTAAAATTGGGACTGAATATATTCTACAGGTCTCAGGTTATTTTGCAACTTTAGAGGGGAACCTTTGTGTAGAAGTAATTGAGAAATCCGCTACAATTCCAGCAAATGACAATTGTGCTACGCCTCAAAAAATAAGCTTAAATCAAAGTTGTCAAAAGACTCAAATATTTGGAGGGACAAAATCTAGTATTAAACCTTCATGCGTTGTTTATAATGCTGCTGATTTATGGTATAGTTTTAACACAGGGGCAGAGAATAATATTGCATTGCTAATAGATGCAGGATTTAGCTATTCTTGGGCTTTATACACTGGTACATGTGCAAATCTTAATGAGGTTTATTGTGGTGATAGTCAAGATCCTTGCGATGGGCCAATCAAAGTCAATGGTTTAATTCCAAATACAACTTATTTATTGCAAATAGTCGCCAATTCTAATTTGATAAAAGTAAATGAAGGTGAGATTTGTGTGCGTGTGGATGAATTAAGCAAAACCAGTAATTTTACACCTTTAAATCTTTCATTGAGTACCGAATGTCTACACGGCGTTTTAACACGAGTAAGTTATAATACAGCAGGTGGAAAAGGTAAAATAAATTACTATGGTCCTTCAGCAACAGATGTATTTTTCAATGGGAGCGTCATTGAAGCTTTTATTGAAGATGAGGTAAATGTCGAGACATCAAGTCTACTGTCGCAAATTGTCCTATCCAGCTAAATGCCGTAATTCTAGTTTAGATATTGATTTGCTTACACAATGTCTATCAGACTCAGTGGGGCGAAACACAGGCGAGATGAGACTCACAATTAATGGAAAAGGAGGATCTGGAATATATTATTTTTATGGGAATAAGAATGGTGATGTCTTGCGACATGGTGATTTGTATAAAATAATTTTAATTGATTCGGATTCTTGTTTTGTTATAGAAGAGGGTAGGATTTATTGTCCACCATTTGATTGTAGTAAGAGTGCCATGAAGGTGAATGTACAGTACGATTGTATTGATACTTTGTTGAAAGCTAGACTGAATATAGCTGTGACTGGAAGCATAGGTAATTATACCATTACAGGAAACAAAAATTTAGAGCTATTAGATCAAGGAACAAGCTATCTCGTGACATCTAAAGATGAAGCAGGATGTGAAGCGACCTCTTCTGGAAAGATCAATTGTGATTTTGATTCATGCGCTTATTCTAGAGTTGCACTGGATGTTAAATTTGAGTGTCTGATTAATCCTATTAATGGACAAAAAACTGGAAAAGCCAAATTAATTGTCACTGGAACTTCAAAGGCAGGTGGTCTTACATATATAGGGAATAAGAATGGTGATATACTTAATCATCAAGATAATTATTCAGTTGAGTTAAGGGATGCATTTGGTTGTGGAATAGTAAAGTCAGGTCAAATCAATTGTGCTATTGTTGCTAATGATGATTGGGCAAGTGATATCAACTGTACGGTTTATCCAAATCCGACTGATGAAAATTCAATTTTAAAATTCAACTTAGTTAAATCAGAAGATATTAAAATAACTGTTAGTACTATAGACGGTAAATATATTTATCAATCAAATAAAAAGTATCCAACTGGAATTTCTAGCATTGAGTTGCAATCCAAGAATTATAGAAATGGAATTTATATCATTACGCTAGAATCTCAAAGTGGAACAAAAGAATTGAAATTGATAAAAAATTAAGCATTGGATAGAAAAATCGATATTCTTTTAAACAAATATGGTGAAAGTCATCAACATGAAACCAATAAAGCAATTCACTGGGTTTGTGTTCCATTAATCATGTTTAGTTTGGTTGGACTTTTGATGAGTGTTCCTTTTCCGAATTACAGCATTGTGTTCAATTTAGCCACTCTGGTTTTGATGTTCGCATTGGGTTATTATTTGAGATTGTCATTACCATTAAGTTTTGGATTGATCTTTATTGTTATTAGTTTGCTTTTGGGAAATTATTATTTAAAGCTATATGTGGAAGCAATTGGTATTAATTATGTTTATGTTTCACTC
The DNA here is from genome assembly GCA_016710585.1 of Saprospiraceae bacterium. Classification (GTDB taxonomy): domain Bacteria; phylum Bacteroidota; class Bacteroidia; order Chitinophagales; family Saprospiraceae; genus Vicinibacter. The sequence goes on along the minus strand of JADJVN010000001.1, from coordinate 127,820 downwards.
ATGATTTTTATTTTAGCTTGGATAGGGCAATTCTATGGTCACAAAGTGGAAGGAAAGAAACCGTCATTTTTGGAGGATATTCAATTCTTGTTAATAGGTCCTGCTTGGTTGCTTCATTTTATATATAAGAAACTTGGATTTAAATATTGAACTAAAGAAATTAGAGATCTCTGATTTTTTTTCTAGCTAAAAATCCTTGATATTATTTGAATAGAAAAGGGGAGTCATCTATTAACTCATGAAATATATGGAGTAGAATTAAGTCATCTGATTTCTGGTGTTTATTATTTTAGTTTCTAAAATGATGGTTTTTTTTGTATTCTGAAAAAATGATTATTGAAACAGCAAAATAATTTCTTGTAAATAAAAAAGCATAATTCTTAATGCGAATTATGCTTTTTTATTTTTAATCGGTTATTAGTTTACTCTTTTACAAATTTCTGTGAGTGAGTTCCACTTGCTGTATTGGCATTGAGCAAATAAATTCCACTTTGAAGTTTGCTTACATCAATTTTTGATGCATTTAGATTTTTGTTTTGTTGGAGTATTTTTCCATCAAAGTTTAGGATTGAATAACTCTGTATCTGTTCATCAAAATTCAGGAATTGATCTGCTGGATTTGGATAAAGATGAATTGCATTCGTTATGTCTTGATCTGTAATGTTTACGATATTTTGTTTGAAAGTAAACAAACCCTGTTTATTTGAGGAGATCCATAAATTCCCTTTAGAATCTTCTGCGAATCTAGTGATGTCCATATCTAATGGAGCATTAAAGTCTTTAGAGGTTTTCCATACATTGTTTTGGAAATTTGCAAAGCCTTTTGTGGAACCAACATAAATTCCATTTGACCTACTTTCGAAAACAGTTGTGACTAATGCACCATCTGGCAAATTCATTTGTCTTGCTGAATAATGAGTCCACTTATTGCCATCAAATTTTGTAGCACCATCTCGTTGAGCTAGCCAAACATGTTGATTTTTGTCTTCAATAATGTCATTTATTGAAGAATAAGGAATTGGAGAGTTTGTTCCAAATGTAGAAAGACTGTCCCATTTAATTCCATTATAAATAGCAATGCCATTTGGGAAATAGAACCACAAATCTTTATTCTCTCTTTGAATCATATTGTAAGGTGGGTTTTTAGTCAGGTAATTCGAAGCAGCAGTATTAAATTCTATCCATCTGTTATTTTCATAGTAGTAGATTTTTGGGGCAACAGATGCCCAAAGTCTTTGATCTTTGTCAAAATAAGTTGAGATTGCAAGATTAGAAGCAAATCCTGAATTTGTTTTGTCGTGAATAGTCCATTTATTTTGGTCAAATTGAGCTATTCCAAGTTGAGATAATGCAGTGCCAAACCAAATGTTTTTATTTGCATCAATTTCAATATCTCTAAGTTGTGCATAGTCAATTACTTCATTTATACTGTCTAGCTTATTCCAAGTACCATTGTAGTGACAGACTCCATAATCAGTGGACATCCATAGATTATTGTCATCTGCAAATTTTATATCGGTGATTAAATTATCGGTGAGATCAGTGTTCCCAAATTTATAAAAATACCATACTGATTGTATGAGGATATCGCCAAGCCACCTCTATTTTTTCCAAACCATATTGCTTCACTATTATCAACTAAGACTGTATTAATTCGATTAAGATCTAGGTCTAAATTGCTAAGATCAAATTTCTGCCACGAAGTATTATCATAAGAATATACATCTCCCGAAATCACCCATTTTACATTTTTCTTATCTACATATAGCTTTTTTGGTCCGAAAGTTGAATTACCTATATTTTTCCAAGTGACACCATCGTAAAGTAATAAGCCATCATACCCAGCTGCACAGATATTCCCTGACAAATCTTTCTCAATACTACTGAAATTTGAATAGTTTGATAATTTTGAAGAATCTCTTCTGTAGATTGTATATCCATTATTTTCTTGCTTTATAATGCCATAAGTTGTAGCGATCCACAAATTACCTAAATTGTCAAAAGTGAGATCATTTGCAATCACTTTATTTTTGTAGTGTTGTGGCATTGCCAAAGAGGTCCAATTTGTTCCATCAAATTTGTAGATTACAGTATCGGAACTAGTGATCCATGCATTACCATTTTTATCAAATTTAATCCTTCCGATATTATTTGTAGCCAAGTTAGAGTTTTGTTTATTGTAATTTTGCCAGCTTGTCCCATTAAATACACTGATACCGCCATCACTTGTTCCAAACCAAAGTTTACCTTGATTATCTTGATTGATACAAGAAATAAGGTTTGATACAATTAGTGGAGTAGTAGCAGTGTTATAGTTTTTTCTATTGCCATCTTTATCAATATGCTGAATTCCGAATTCTGTACCAAACCATTTTCCATTATCTTTATCAAGATAGCTGCAAGAAATAGGAAAATCAGTGAAGTAGTGTGTCCAGCTTTGAGCTATTATGTTTACACTAATAAGAGTAAAAATCAGTAAGGAAGTAAATTTTCTTTGCATATTTTAAATTTTATGCAAGGATACAATTTTAATATATAAAAAAGTAATATAAGTTTAGGTAAATTTTAATTTTTACTTTTGATATTTTGATCCCATTTTTAAACAAATCCATTTTTATTTGCATTCATATTCTGTGGAGACATATTTAAATTTATTAAAACATGTTAAAACACATGGTAATATCAAATCAGACCGCACAGGAGTGGGGACTCAAAGTGTTTTTGGACATCAGATTAGATTTGATCTATCTAAAGGCTTTCCTTTATTAACGACTAAGAAATTACATTTAAAATCAATAATCTATGAGTTACTTTGGTTTATAAATGGAGATACTAATATAAAGTATCTAAATGATCACGGAGTGACGATTTGGGATGAGTGGGCAGATCAGCATGGTGATTTAGGACCTGTGTATGGGAAACAATGGCGCACTTGGCGAACAGAATCAGGGGAAGTCATTGATCAATTAACACAAGTTATAAATTTGATAAAAAAAGATCCAGATTCTAGACGTTTGATCGTGTCTGCATGGAATGTTGGTGATCTACCTAAAATGGCTTTAAGTCCATGTCATTGTCTTTTTCAATTTTATGTGTCAGATGGTAAATTATCTTGTCAACTATATCAGCGTTCCGCGGATTTATTTCTAGGTGTGCCATTTAATATTGCATCTTATGCGTTGCTTACGATGATGATCGCACAAGTTACTGGATATGAACCCGGAGATTTTATTCATACTTTTGGGGATCTGCATTTATATTCAAATCATATGGAACAGGTTGAACTCCAGTTGTCACGAGAACCACTTCCACTCCCTACAATGAAGATAAATCAAGATGTTAAATCGATTTTAGATTTTACTTATGAGGATTTTAAATTGGAGAATTATCAATCTCATCCAGCAATTAAAGCGCCAATAGCAGTTTAACACTTATTTCTAACTAGACATAAATCGTGATAAAGAATTACAAACTCTTTACCTCATTCACCAATTTTACTAAAGTATCCTTAGCATCACCAAAGAGCATATAAGTCTTCGGTTGATAAAATAATGCATTGTCTATACCTGCATAGCCTGCTTTCATAGACCTTTTCATTACAATAACATTTTTTGCATTTTCAACTTCAAGAATTGGCATCCCAAAAATAGGGGAGCTTGGATCTGTTTTTGCAGCAGGATTGACGACGTCATTTGCGCCAACAACCAGTACTACATCAGTCGTCGCAAATTCAGGATTGATATCCTCCATTTCAATGAGTTTGTCATAGCTCACATTGGATTCAGCTAGAAGAACATTCATGTGTCCAGGCATACGACCTGCTACAGGATGAATGGCATATTTTACTTCTACGCCACTTTCTTCTAGGATTGTTTCCAATTCATGGCATGTGTGTTGTGCTTGTGCCACTGCAAGTCCATATCCAGGAACGATCACGACTTTTTTTGCATATTTCATCAGTATTGCTGCGTCGGATTTTGTTATTTCTTTAGTGCTTCCACCTGCAGTACTTCCTGTCGAAGCAGCTGCTGTTCCACCACCAAAATTACCAACTAATACATTTAACAATGATCTATTCATCGCTTTGCACATACTAACTGTGAGTATGGTTCCAGCTGAACCAACCAAGATACCTCCTATAAGCATCACATAGTTATTATACAAAAAGCCCCCACAAGCTGCTGCAACTCCTGTAAATGAGTTTAATAAAGAAATCACTACTGGCATATCTGCTCCTCCAATAGGAAAAACGAATAATACGCCGTACATGACAGAAACCAAGAGTATAATGTAAAACCAAAAAGTGCCATTGATTACACCTAGATAAAACAATACTGAAGATACTAATATCGCTAATAATAATCCAATATTGACTACTTGCTGGCCTTTGATACTAAAATCACCTATTTTTCCTTCTAGTTTACCATAAGCAATGATACTTCCAGAAAATGATACAGTACCAATAATTAAACCCGCAAGGATTATTAGTATTTTACCTTGATAGGAAGCTGACATTTCAGGAGTCATTGTTGTGGTAGCTAATACATGATTCAAATGATTATATTCAATTATAGAAATAATAGCGGCACAAGCACCACCCATTCCATTAAAAAATGAAACCATTTGTGGCATAGCTGTCATTTGTACACGTTTGGCCATAATCCAACCAATAACAGTTCCGATGGCTAAGGCTAAGAAAATCCATATCAAATTATGTAAATGATTGCCTTCACTATCTTTATATAAAAATATCGTAGCAAAAATTGCAAGTACCATTCCAGCTGCTGCAATTAAATTTCCATTTCTTGCCGTATCAGGCTTAGAAAGCATCTTCAATCCCAATATGAATGTCACTGAAGATATTAAATAAATTACGACTAATATATGCTCCATTATTTTTCTTCTTAAACATTTCCAACATTCTGTCTGTCACAACAAATCCACCAACTACATTTAATGTACCCAATATCACAGCAATAAAGCCTAGAATCAGGCTTAAACTTCCTTCTGCTTGACCCATTACTATTATGGCACCAATGATAACTACACCATGTATCGCATTAGCACCCGACATCAAGGGCGTGTGCAGAACAGATGGAACATGTGATATGAGTTCTATTCCAACAAATATCATCAGAATCACCAAATAGATCATCTGTATATTTGAGCTTATGAATTCTAAAATTCCCATTATTTTTTATTTAAGAATTTGACCTTTGTGTACGATTAGAGTTCCTTTAGTGATTTCTTCTTCCATATCCCATTTAAATCCATCTTTATCAGATAGATGTTGGATTAAGTTTTGGATGTTTTTTGCATAGAGTTCACTTGCATTTGTAGCTAGTGTAGAAGGTAAATTGCCTATGCCAACTATTTTTACACCATTTTTAATGACGATCTTATTTAACTCCGATAGTTCACAGTTTCCTCCTTGTTCTACAGCCATATCCACGATAACTGATCCATATTTCATCTGGTTTACTTGATCAGCTGTAATTAATACTGGTGCTTTTTTACCCATGACCTGTGCAGTCGTTATTACAAGGTCAGCTTGAAATAGTGATTTATTAACTGCCTCTTTTTGCTTAGCAAGATATTCTGAGGTAACTTCTTTTGCATAACCTCCTTCCACTTTAACACCATCATCTTTTACTGTGATGAACTTGGCTCCAAGTGATTCAGCTTGTTCTTTTGTTTCGGCTCTAACATCTGTTGCTTCAACTATGGCTCCAAGTCTTTTTGCTGTTGCAATTGCTTGAAGTCCAGCTACACCTACACCAAAAATCAGCACCTTAGAAGGTGTTATGGTTCCTGCAGCTGTCATCATTAATGGAAATATTTTTGTCATGTGTTCAGCACCAAGTATGACTGCTTTATACCCTGCAAGATTTCCTTGTGAGCTTAATACATCCATGCTTTGTGCACGACTTATTCTAGGGATCGCATCCATAGAAAAACAGGATACTTTTCGATCCGACATCTTCTGTACGTACTCTGGATTGATAAGATGATACATCAAACTAAAACAAATCGAATTTTCTGGCAATAATGAAATTTCCCGATCATTGAATGCATTTATTTTTAGAAAAACAGATGCCACCTTACACAATTCCTCTGCTGACGAAATGATGGTTGCTCCTGAGTTTTTATAATCACTATCTTGAAATGCAGATTGTTCACCAGCACCGGATTCGATAAATATTTCATATCCTTTTCCGACTAATTGTTTGACTACCTGTGGGGTTAAGGCTACTCTTTTTTCTCCTTCCCTCGTCTCTTTAAATACCGCTATCTTCAAATCCTGAAATTTTGTGTGGCGAAGATAAAGAAAATACTAAAAATTCAAGCAATTTTTATTTTTTTCTTAACTTTATAAGGAATTTGCTAATAAGGACTTATATATATAACAAATATTGTATATATTTTTTATTCAAAAATAAAATCTTGATTAGCTGTTATAATTATCAACTATTAAATAGTCCGTCGTATTTATTATCTGACTCAGATCGCAATTTTTCCCTTTCTGGCATTGGTGCGTCTAATTTCATTTTTTCTCCTTTATCACTTCCCATCAGTAGGAGTTTTGATTTTTCTTCATAAGACTGAAGCATTTTCAAACCCTCTTCTTCAAATACACCATTCTGTAAATCAACAGAATTCATGAATGATTCAGATAATTCCATAAACCGTTCCATTTCCCCAACTTTTGACGCCACATCATCAGCTATATGTTCTAAGGCTTGGTCAAACATCATCCTTTGATCTGCATTACCTGTAATCACATTCATAGCAGATTTCATGGCGCTATGAGATGCTCTTATTGCTTTTCTCTCTTGTTCTTTTAGTTTTACTTGATCTTTGGTATCTTCCAGAAGTACTGCAGAGTTTTCATACATTTTTGTGAGCACTTTTGATAAGATATCCATTTTACTCAAAAGATGATTGTATTTTTCATTTGTTTCTTGAAGCCTTCCAGCTTTCCTAGTAGCCAATACCATTTGTGGTTCTTGGTTTTGATTTTGTGCTACTTTGGCCATTCTCAATTGAGTTTCTATTTCTTTGGTATTTTCCTGAACATTGGTGGTCAATTTTCTAATTTGGCCTTTCAAAGCGCCGATTTGTTCAGACATTTTACTTAAATTGGATTCTAGATCTTCAACATAATTTTTTAAAATTCCAATAGGATCAATTGTCACAAATATTCCAGTGATCCATCTCATTATGCTTTTATATCCATAAGAGATAAGGGTGCGCATTCTTGGATCTAAAACCATATAAATGATGGCGCCAAGAACTAAAAGCATACCTGATAAATATAACATGTTTTGGGCTAAACCTAACAGGACTGGCATGAATTTATAGAGTAGTGCACCTGCACCAATGATCAATCCAGATAAGACAATTGTCCCAGTCACGCCCTCAGGTTTTTGCCAAAAAGATTTTGGCTTGTCGATTCCAGTTGGAGTATTAATTGTTGCCATATTTTATTTCAATGAGTTTAAATCTTCTTGTACTAATAATTTAATTTTTTGAATTGATTCATGAAAAAGTTGTTTTTTATCTTGAATCATAGTTTGGTTTTTTTCTATCTCAGATTGAAGGATGAGTTGTAGATTTTCTTCTTTTGAGATGTCGTTTTGAAGTTCAATTAATTTATTTTTTATCTCTAAGATCTTTTGTTTGGATTCATCCAATGCTATTTTTTTTTCATCTATTTTGTTTACAGATTGTCTTTGAAGTGCAACATTGAATTTATGCTCCTCTGAGTCTATCAAGTCTAAAAATTTGCTTGCACTTTGGTATATATCACTAGATTGTACACCCATTGTTGATGCTGTTGTTAAAGTAGATTGGATAGCTGTAGTCATATCCATATTCATTCCCTTTAAAGCTTTTATGGCTTTTCTGAATTTAATATAGTCAAATTTTTCTCCAGCCTGAGATCCTAGTCCATCACTTAAGAATTTGACACTCATCTGATCTAATCCTATTGTTTCCAACTCAAACATTTGTTCAAGAAGCATATTTTTCTTTTTTATTTTAAAAATTCAACAAATATATGGTTTAAATCGTGCATTTTATTCGATAAAGCTCTAAATAAAATCGACATCTGGCAAAAAAGGATATCTCATTAAATAATGGATAGCCTTGTCAACACTCAGATTGTCGAATACGACATTGTAAATCATACTTATAATTGGGGTGCGAAGATGATAATATTTAGACAATCCATATGCGATTTTGACAGTTCTAACACCTTCGACAACCTCATCCATAGATTTTAAAATGTCTTCTCTTTTAATTCCTGAAGCCAACTGGATCCCGAATGAATAGTTTCTGCTTTTATCACTTGTTGCAGTGGCTATTAGATCTCCAATTCCAGCGGTACCCAAAAAAGATCTGTGTGTAGCACCAACCGCTTTCCCTATTTCAATCATTTCTCTGAGTCCTCTAGTAATTAACATTGCTTGAATATTCTTTCCTAAACCTCTTCCTGCCAACATCCCTGATCCTAAGGCAATGATATTTTTTAAGGCTCCAGCCATTTCTGCACCTATTAGATCGTAGGATCCAAAAACAAAGAAATATCGACTAGCCAAGGATTCTTGACCTGCTTGGATGACTTCATCGTATTCACTTGCGATGACACATGCAGTAGGCTGACCTTCTAGAATTTCTTTTGATAAATTTGGACCTGATAGACATCCTACACGTAATACTGATGATTCTTCACGAATGACTTCACTCATTGTATGGATATTAGATCTTGAGATGTCTTTTTCTTCAATATTTGATAGTTGAATTCCTGTTAAATCCAATCCTTTTGTCCCATGAATTAAGATGTGTGCAGGTGTAAGGAATTCAGACATTGCTATGATAGTGTTTCGAAAACTTTCAGATGGAACTACAGGAAATATTACATTACAAGTTTGCAAAACCTCTTGTAAATTTGAAGTTGCAATGATTTGGTTTGCAAGTTGAACTCCAAGATGTTCATGTGTCAGATTTATCTTTTCCACCAATTCAGATCTTCTTGAAAATAAGTAAACTTCATCAGAATTGTGGGCAAGTAATGTTGCAATAGTAGTCCCAAAACTACCTGCTCCAATTACGCCTACTTTCCTTTTTTTTGCTTTCATTTACTTTTGGTATTCAGATTTCAAGAGAGTTTTATGGTTTTATTAGTTTTTTTAAGGAAAGTGATTTTAAAATGCCATCAATTTTAACTTCAAATAATTTTAATTCTTTGGGAGGTGAATGATTATCCATGATCTTTTTGCGTTCGGTACCTTCTTTTATCATAATAAATGTATTCGGCAAATCAGCAACAAAATCTTCCTGCTTTTCTGGATATTTATTTGAAAATTGAAAAAAGTTTATTGTTCTTGCTTGGCTTATTATTTCATTCCAACTGCTTTCAGAAAGTAATCCAATATGTTCACCTAATGGCTCTGTATTTGCATATCCATTATATCCCACAACACCATTTGTAAAGACTGTAAATTCATATGCTGAACATTGACCAAAACAAGGACTCCTTTTAAAATATAGCAATGTATCTGCGATCATTCCATTAAGCGAATCAGGAATATTTTTTACAAAACGTGACAATGGAGTTGGAGTATCAAGAGTATTTTGATGCTCATCTAATAATACTTTAGATTTATTATTACATGCACTAAAAAAAGTTATGATGACTATATAATAAAAATACTTTTGCATGACATTATTTTTTCTTATTGCTTTTATCTTGTTGGATTTTTTGTTGATCTTTTACCATCTGTTCAAGCCTTTGTTGAAAACCGCCTTGTTTTTTTGGTTTTGCTTTATTTACTTCTAGTTGAGCTCTGATTTTATTTTGATCAAAGAGATAATTCTTTCCTAAAATGGTCTGTGTTATATTTAATAGGTTTGAAAAAAACATGTAGCAAGTCAATCCAGATGCAGTTTTATTAAACATGACCCAAAATATAACTGGCATTAAATATTGCATATACAACATTGCTGGGTTAGCAGAAAAATCCATGCTTTTGCTCGAATAGAATGTGAATACTAAAGTTGAAATCATCCATAAAAATGCAAACAAGCTTATAGTGTCTCCAAAGAAAGGCAAGGAGAAGGGTAGGTTCATGAATATATCATATGAGGTAAGATCGGATGCCCATAAAAAGGATTCTTGCCTAAATTCAATAGTTGCAGGAAAGAATCTATATAATGCTATCCATATAGGCATCTGTAATAATAATGGGAAGCATCCACCTAATGGGTTAACACCAAATTCATTATAAATCTTCATTGTCTCCATTTGTTGTTTTTGGAGATCATCTTTGTATTTACTTTTTATCTTGTCAATCTCTGGTTTTAAGGCTGACATTTTTGCTTGTGATTGAATCATTTTATATGCAAGTGGAAATACCAAAAGTTTGACTAAAAATGTCATGAGTAAAATAATAATTCCTTTGCTCCCGATAAATGATTCCAATGCGACAAACAGAGGTCTAATCGCATATCTGTTTATTGTTCCAAATATGCTCCATCCATATGAAATGATATCTGCCAGTCCATTTTTAAATTCATTTAATCTATTATATTCATTAGGTCCAATATACCATTGCATTTTGAACTCTCTGTTTGTTATAAGCTCACTTTCAATTTCTAGATCAGATTTAATAAGTTTCATTTCTGGAGCATTGTCAAGCATCATGTGAGTTTCATTTTTGACATTGCTGAATCCTGCTGCACTCATTAGAGTTGAATTAAAAAACTGATGGGAGTGAGAGATCCAATCTACTTTTTTATTTGGAAGTTCTTTAGTGTCATCGCTACTGCATGAGCAATAATCTGTTTTTGCATCTGAAGCTTTAAAATATACAGTACTGTACATTTTTTCATAGGCAACATTTTTTTCAATTCGATCTAAGTAATTTTCCCAATGTAACTTAATCGGTTGACTTAGGCTAGTCCCATTTACTGAAATTGAATGTTCTAGTTTATAGTTTGAATCATCTAAAATAAATTTTTCTACTAGTTCGCCACCTTTTGGAAGTGCTGCTCTTAAGGTTAATTTATTCTTAGATTCTTCTTGTACACTAAATTGTAAATTTTTTGTTGAAAGTATTTGCCCATCGATTGGGACTTCATAATGAAATTGGTTTTTGGGGTGATTTAAAAGCATTAGAGGAATTTTAGATTCTACTCCAGCTTTATCTGTAATGATCTTTGAATATTTTTTTAGTTCTGCACTTGTGATTTTTGCCCCTTTGTTAGAGATCTGTATTTTGATAAGTTCATTTTCCAAAACAAATTCTCTTGATGGCACTGTTATGTTCGTATCTAATATTGTGGTGACTGAAGAGTCCTTCTGAATAATTTTTTCAGCACTAATTGTTTCATTTGATTCTGTTGAAATATTGCCAACTCTGGCTAAACTATCCTGTAGAACTTTTTTTGTATTTTCTTTATCTATATAGGGTTGAAAGAAGTATTGGTTCCAAACTATTAATATTACAAATATGAGTATAAATCCGATTATCGAGTTGCGATCCATTTTTTTTAGTATAAGCCGCAAATCTACGAATTAATCAGTGAATTGTCTAAGATTTGGTAAATGCTAGACATAAGGCTTTAAATTGTCGATATAGTTCAATATAGATAAGCTAAACATTTGATCATAAGGCTTTGCAAGCCATTGCATTTGAGGGATGTACGTGGCTAATTGATCAGCTAAAAAGTTTAAAGTATGAGGAAACTACCTCGCACTTCAGCGAGATAGTTTCCTAAGACAGTAGTAGGTAAATATTGTAGGTAAATTTTCTTTAATCTTAAGCATTTAGGTGAAAACTCCGACACCCGGGTATCGGAGCTAACCTTACCTATCACTACCTAGGGTATAGAAAGGTAAACTTGCTTAAATTCTACCCACGATTGGGTAAAATTTTTCACTTCAGTTCCGGTTCTGAATATATGATCCCTAATCAATCCAAAATGCTGCATTGGATTAATTATTTTTACAAATATTTTTTTTATGCTAGAATAATTTTATTTAAATCGTTGAATTTCACCTTTTTATGAGAAACTAATGGGTCGTGTTCAAAAATTAGATTGTGATTAGATGTGGCTGCAGCATGAAGTAATTTTTGTTTCTCAGCAATGGAGTCCAAGGGTCTAATGTCATATGCCATAATAAAAGGAATACTAATATGGTAACTTGATGGCAAAAGATCGGCACAATAAACATAATGTTCATCTTGAAAGTTAAATTCACATACCATCATGGCTTCAGTATGGCCATTGCTCATCTTAACTTGTATTTCTTTTGGCCAAAGGGGATGAGACTCTCTATAATATTCTAATTGATTTGATTCTACCAAAGGAACAAAGTTCTCTTTAAGAAATGAGGCTTTTTCTCTATCATTTGGTGAAAATGCCCACTTATAATGCTTCTCATTACTCCAATAAACTGCTTTTGGGAATGTGCTGAACAAGCTTCCAGACTCAGATTTTGAGACAGCGCCTCCACAATGGTCAAAATGTAAATGGGTGAGAATGACATCGGTAATATCTTCGGGACTGTAGCCCAGTTTTGATATCGAGTTTAATAAACTGGCATCACCATGAGGATGAAAATGAGACATGAATTTTGCATCTTGTTTATTCCCCATTCCAGTATCTATTAGGATAAGTCTAGAGTCAGTTTCAAGTAATATGCAACGCATTGCCCAAGTGCACATGTTATTCTCATCAGGTGGATTCAATTTGGACCACATTGTTTTGGGGACTACACCAAACATAGCACCGCCATCCAATTTAAAAAATCCTGTATCGATATAGTGCAAATTACGAATCATTAGCTTCGAATTAATTCTAACATTTTAAGTAAGCAGATTGCAGACTCTTCTCCTTTATTACCTAGTTTTCCACCAGCTCGATCGAGGGCTTGTTGGACTGTATTAGTAGTAAGTACCCCCATGACGATGGGTTTCTGTGTTTGAATGTTCAAATCAAGGATTGCGTTTGAGATACTCGTTGCGATGATCATGTCATGATTTGTCTCTCCTTTAATGATTGCTCCCAAACAAACCACTCCATCACATCCTTTTGAAATCATATGCTTTGCAGCTAATGGTAATTCAAAAGAACCAGGTACTGAAAGGATTTCTATTTGAGATTCTATTAAGCCCAAGGAAATTAAAGTCCTTTTACAAGAATCTAGCATAGAAGATGTGATCTCTTTATGCCATTCTGCGACGCAAATCGCTATTCTGTATGTATTTAAAAATTGCTGATTTGGCTGAAATGAACCTGTTAAGTTGGGTAAATGACCAGCCATGAATATGATGATTTATTGATTTGCAATAATAAATCGCTCTATATTATTTGCATCTGGAGCGTTTGGATATTTTTCTTTTATTTTAGTATATGCAGCAATTGCTGCTGCCTTGTCACCATTTTTTCTTTTAGAACAGCCAGTTTTTTAAATAAACAGGTGTTAAGAATTCATTATCACTATTACTCGCTTTCTCATAAAAAGCAACTGCTGCGTCTAATTCATTTAGATCAGCTGATGCATCTCCCAAGCCACCATTTTTTAATATAGTCATGACTTCACCTTCAGCATTGAAACCTGTGAAGTAATCTTTTGCATCTTTATAATTTCCAAGATATAAATTACATAAACCAGCATAATATTTTGCAAGATTTCCAGCTGGAGTACCAGCATAATTTTCTGCTATTTCTTTAAATCCTGCATGCCCTCCTCCAGGATTATTTAAAGCTGCATCAAGTGAATCTTTTTGGAACATAAGTTCTGCTTGATACATTTGTTCCAATGCCTCATTTTGTTTTGGTTCTTTGTATAGATATTTGTATGCAAAAAAAGCACCGACCAATAAAACCAAACCTCCCAAAACACTTAGGATCATGGTTTGATTTTTATGAAAGTAAGATTCTGTCTCTGCTTTTACTTTCCCAAGATCAATAATCGTCTCATCCCCAGCGTTTTGTGGGTTTACATTCCTTACCTCTGATTTATCTTTACTTGGTCTATATCCTTTAGCCATCCTTTTAGATTTTTAAAAATGAACCGCAAAATTAATAAAAATTACAAAATTTGCTGCTTTTTTATCGAAAATACTTAATTTTAACCAAGAATTAGATAAAAAATCTTGCTCAGTTCTTAGATTTACGAATATTAAATTGATTATTATAATTGTTTATATGATTGGTTCGTCATCCCAATTAAATTGTTCAGATTTAAATTCATCGATAAGTCTTCTCTCTTTTTTAGTGGGTCGGCCTTCACCTCGGTCACGCCATTCACCAGTGCTTTTACCGACAAACCATTCATTGAATTTATTCATTTCAGATTCAGGAGTCACATTTTCATAACAGAGAATTGCCTCTGAAGCTGAGACTCTTTTGGAAATTAATTTTATAACTTTAAATAATAAATTAAAGCCATTTTTTTTAATTTCTAAGGTTTGACCAACCTGAATAAGGCTAGAAGGTTTTAATACCTCTTCTTTCAATCTTACCTTGCCAGATTTACAAAAATCTGTTGACATGGTTCTGGATTTAAAAATCCTAATTGACCATAGCCATTTATCAACTCTTAGTTTTTCCGTCATGTGGTAATAAAGGATACTCAGGTTTCAATTTTTTTAAAGTGTCATGGACAATTTGTGCGACAAAATAATTCCTATACCATCTTTGATTAGAGGGAACTATATGCCATGGAATCTCACTTTCATTGATTGCATATTCATAGCATTTCATATATTGATCCCATAGTTTACTTTCTTCGTAGTCAGCTGGATTGTGTTTCCATTGTTTTGTCGGATCAGTAAGCCTTTCATCTAACTTTTCCAATTGTCTTTCATGTGATAGATGTAAATAAAACTTTAGAATTGTTGTATTATTATCTTGTGCGAGTGTTGTTTCATAAGCATTGATTGATTTCATTCTTTGCTTGACTTTTTTATCATCTATCCAATTGTGAACACGTTGAATAAGAATGTCTTCATAATGACTCCTGATGAATATTTTAATCTGTCCTTTTGCAGGTGAATATTGATTTACTCTCCACAAAAAATCATGCGCAAACTCTTCTTCGGATGGCTTCTTAAAGCTATGGGCATCTATGACTACTGCAGGTATTTTAAGCATCACATTTTTTGTGACACCATCTTTGCCACTAGCATCCATACCTTGAAATACGATCAATAAATTGTGCTTCTTTTCAGCATACAATTTTTCAGACAATTCTCCAATTTTAGTGACAAGTTCTTTTGTCTTTTTGATTGTTGCTTCTTTTTCGAAACCTTTTGGTGCTTCGGGATTTATTTTTGAAAGTTTAATTGATTTTGCCATAAGACTTAATTGATCATTTTTTTTCTTTTTACAAAAAAGGATTGAAGGATATAGTCATATCCCATATTGATATCTGCTTCTATATATTCAACTCTATGTTGGATAGACTTAGATTGTATCAATGACTTTAATGAGGTGATCTGAGTAATATATTTTTCTTTTATTTGATGTGTTTGGAGTTTAATTCTCTCACCTGTTTCCATATCAACAAATTCATATGGCCTGTTTTCGAACTCAAAATCCAATTCATATTTCTTATCTAAGACATGAAATAAGATGACTTCATGTTTGTTATGTTTAAGATGATTTATAGCAGCAAATAATTCATCAATATTATTCTTATCATCAAACATATCAGAAAAAATAATAACTAATGATCTTTTGTGAATTTGGTCTGCGATCTGATGTAATGCGTCAGTTGCAGAAGTTGATTTTTTCTGAGTAGGATTGGTTAAATATTTATCCAGGAATGATAGAAGTAACTGGTAATGTGTCGTACTAGATTTAGCATGGGAGTGTGTATGAAGACTTTGGTCAAATAGCGAAAGTCCAAAAGCATCCCTTTGTCGCTTTAATACATTCATCAAACAAGCAGCCCCTAAAGCTGAGAATTTGAATTTATTTAGTACCAATCCTTGATTAAATTTTTCTTCTGGAAAATACATCGAAGAAGAAGTGTCAATCACGATTTGGCATCGCAAATTGGTTTCTTCTTCAAATTTTTTTGAAAAAAGTTTGTCAGTTCTTGCATAGACTTTCCAATCGATTTCTTTTGTTGATTCTCCTTGATTATAGAGTCTATGTTCAGCAAATTCTACACTGAAGCCATGGAATGGTGATTTGTGCATTCCAATAATAAATCCTTCGACTACTTGGTTTGCAAGTAAATCTAAGTGATTAAAAGCCTGAACTGGAAATTGGTCAAAAAAACTCATAAAATAGAAAACCCTTATCGCCAAAGATAAGGGTTGATCTTATTAATTTTCAAAATGATTTAAATTAAATTGTCAATCTTTTGCTTAAGATTGGCTTTAGTAGTTGCACCTACTTGTTTATCAACCACTTCTCCATTTTTTATAAATAGGATAGTAGGAATGCTTCTTACTCCAAATTGCATAGACACTTGCGGGTTATGGTCTACGTTCAACTTTCCAATGGTTACATTTTCACCATATTCCTTAGAAAGTTCTTCAATAATAGGGGAAACCAATCGACATGGTCCACACCATTCTGCCCAAAAATCAACCACAGAAACTTTACCTGATGCTAAAGCTGAGCTTTGAAAATTTTGATCTGTGAATTCAAACGCCATATTTTTAATATTTATTTGTCAATGGAAAACAACAGTATTTGAGAATTGGTTCATCATAATCAGAAATTTGCTATATTTAACGAATGTTTAAGGATTTGATCAAATATTGGTGGTTTTGGCTTAGTGTTCTATTTTTCTTATTAAGTTATTTTTGGATTAATTGTTGTAAAATTGAAGCAGAGGCTTATTATTATTCAAGGTTTTATGTCAGCTTTCGGCAAGTTTTTGAACTCTTGTTTTCCTCAATTAAGTTTCCATTAATCTATATTTGGATTGGAGTTCTATTTTTTGTTGTTGTGTTTGTGTTTGTTCGTTTTTTAATTAAAAGAACATGGAGTTTCGCGAAAAGTATTTTATTTTTAGGTTGCATTTGTTTATTCCATTTTTCATTATTTTATATTCTTTGGGGGATCAATTATGCAGGAAAGAGTTTGATTTCTAGATTAAATTTAAAAGGTGACTATAATGAATGCAAATTTTATTTTGAACTGGATTCACTCAAAGCACGATTGATAGGATTGCGATCTAATATCACTGAATTTCCAAAACTTAATGAATACAATGATAGTTTGAAATTTGAGTTGGAGCCATTGGTTCATTCGACATTTGTTGAGTTCAATATTGGAAAAGCCTTACCATTAAGTTGTAAATTTATTCATCCTAAGGGCTTTTTATTTTTTTGGGGAGCTTCAGGAGTATATTGGCCTTTTGTAGGAGAAGCTTATGTCGATGCAGGTTTACATTCCATTCAAATGCCATACACTATGGCTCATGAAATGTCACATGTTATGGGGTGGACAGATGAAGGTGAGTGTAATCTTTTGGCTTACATGATATGTAAGAATTCTAATAAGTTGATCTACCAGTATTCAGCAGAGATTGCATTGCTGCGATATATGTTATTTGACTTGAGTGTAATGGATTTTCCATATTACAAATTGTTTCGAGCTTCATTGCCTAATCTTATTCAGAGTGATCTTGATGAAATTAATATAAATATTAATTCTTATCCAGAATTCTTGCCTTGGCTTCGAAATTATGTATATGATATTTTCTTAAAATCAAATGGTATAACAGAAGGCTCAAGATCTTATTCATACCTACCTAAGTGGATCGTTTTGATGAAAGAACGCGGCTTGATAAAAAGATAATTTTATTTCAGGAATAAAAAAATTAGTCGATCTTTTTAACTTTAATGATATCAATTGAATATTGATGTATTAACTTATTAAATTGGCTTATTTCATTTTTATTTAATACCTCAAATTTCTTGAGTTGTTCATCGATTAATTCGCTTACTTCTTTTCGATATGCTTCTGCTTGCTCTGTTGGAGGGTAGGAGTCTCCATTGTATAAAGCAGTAAGATGTGCAAGTTTATTAGTGAGTTTTATGGGAAAGTTTATTGGATCTTGACCTGATTTATTTTTTGTCTGATACAATTCATTTTCAATTGAATTCATAGTAGTGTCAATCACTTTGTAAAGTTTCCATAAGCTGTCGTTTTGAGTCGTCTTTTCAGTTCTTTCCAATATACCAGTGATTTGTTTTTTAATATCTCGCATTTGAATGATACACTTATGGGCTTCATCAGTTTTGTCTCTGATGGATTTAATAAAATTAAAGTGTTTTTTTACATCATCATCTGTGATTGGATATCTAGGATCTTTTTTGATTTCTACAGGTACTTTTTCATTTATATTATTTGACTTAAAATGGAGTTGGTATATTCCTGAATAAGCGGTAGGACCGCTTAAGGAAGACCACCATAATATCATGTCATCAAATTTTTTTGCAGGTTTAAATTGATATCTTATTGGCACTAGGTTCGAGCCAGAGTTTGCTGTAATTTTATCTTGATTTAATTTAGGATAGTTTGAAGCAATCGAAACTGTATCTCCTTCGGTCGTTAACAAACTTATTAATAATGTGTCTTGCTCATATAGACTGTCTAAATAGAAATATAACATTATCTCAGATGCAAGATTGGTACCATTTGCTCCAACTTTATTAGTAGAAGCACCAAAGTTTCTGTAACATGCTTGTGGTGCGAAGATGATATTGTTTTTTGTAGTGGAATATGATTCCCTAATAGGATTGAGATCGTCTACCATCCATATACCACGACCTTGCGTTGAGACGATGAGTGAGTTATTTTTTAATGCAATATCTGTGATTGGAGTAATAGGTAGATTTAATTGCAAAGGGTACCACATTTTTCCCGAATTATAACTTACATACATTCCATTTTCAGTACCAGCGTATAATAGACCTTTAGCCTTAAGATCAGCCCTTATTACTCTAGAAAAATTTGATTCTTGGATTCCATTAGTAATTCAGCTCCAAGTTTGACCAAAGTTTTCTGTTTTAATTAGATAAGGCTTGAAGTCCCCAGATTTATATGAGGTCGCAGCAATATAGCATGTCCCAGCATCAAAAGGATCACTTTCGATACAGTTGATCATTGTGAATTTTGGTAAAATAGAAGGTGTGACATTTTTCCAATTTTTTCCACCGTCTTGTGTGATATGAATTAATCCATCGTCTGAGCCAGTCCAAATTAAATCTTTTTTTATCGGCGATTCTGAGACAGCAAATATGGTACAATAATATTCTACGGAAGTATTGTCTTTTGTTATTGGTCCTCCAGAAGCAGATTGTTTTGATTTGTCATTTGTAGTAAGATCGGGAGATATGGTTTGCCATGAATGGCCTTCATTCGTTGACACATGTAAATGATTAGACGCAGTATAAATTTTTTTGGGATCATGAGGTGAAAATAAAATGGGAAAATTCCACTGAAATCGGTATTTTAAATTTTCAGCGCCATGGCCAATAGGATTGTCAGGCCATACATTAATGCTTCTTGAAATGTCCTTTTCATGGTCATATCGAGTAAGATAGCCACCATATGAGCCTCCATATACAATCTGAGGATTGAGAGGATCTACTGCAATATGTCCAGATTCACCTCCAGCAGTTGATTCCCAATCTTGTTGTGTGATTCTGTTTGAATTTGTCCGATGTTTTATTCTAACAGTAGAATTATCCTGTTGAGCGCAATAAATTCTGAATGGAAATGAATTATCTGTAGTAACTCTATAGAATTGAGCTGTTGGTTGATTATACAAACTCGACCAAGTATTACCTCCATTATAACTAATCTGAGCACCACCATCATTGCCTATGATCATTCTATCTGATTGATTAGGATCAATCCAATGATCATGGTGATCTCCATGTCCAGTATTTATGGTTTGGAATGTATATCCTCCATCTTTCGATTTATGAAATGAAACATTTTGGACATAGACGATGTCTGCATTGTTCGGATCAGCTTGAATTCTACTAAAATACCAAGCCCTCTGCCTTAAATCTCTTGATTCATTTACACGTTCCCATGTTTCACCAGAATCATCAGAGCGAAATAATCCACCATTATCATTTTCGATCATTGCATAGAGTCTGTCAGGTTTTGATTGACAAATACTTATGGTACTTATTCCCCAAATTCCTTTTGGTAGACCTTTTTTCTTTTTTAAATTTATCCAAGTTTCTCCACCATCTATACTTTTATATAAAGCAGAATAATTTCCACCACTTGATAAGCTGTATGGTGTTCTTTGGAATTGCCATAAGTTCGCATAGCAAATCTTTGGATTACTGGGGTCAATAACAAGGTCTATTGCACCAGCAGAATCTGATGCAAACAAGGTGCGCTTCCAGGTTTTGCCTCCATCGATGGATTTGTAAATTCCTCTTTCAGGACTTGGCATATAAATATTTCCCATTGCTGCTACGAGTATGATATCAGAATTTTTTGGATGTATCCTTATTCTTGATATATGTTTTGTGTTTTGCAAACCAATATTTGTCCAAGACTTTCCAGCGTCATCAGATTTCCATATCCCATTACCAGATGAAACATTACCTCTTACTGTCTCTTCACCTGTGCCTACATAAATAATATTGGCATCTTGTTCAGAAACGCTTATAGCTCCAATCGAACCACCAAAATATCCATCTGAAATATTATTCCACGATTCACCACCATTTGTTGTCTTCCATACACCGCCACCAGTAGAGCCCATATAAAAAAGATTGGGTTTATTTATTACGCCAGTTACCGCACAGCTTCTACCTCCACGATAAGGACCTATTTCTCTCCATTTTACAGATTTAAAGTATTTTTCATAGGGGTTGATGGGTGATTGACCAATGGCTATAATAAATTGAAAAATAATAATTAATGATAGCAAAACTCTTTTCATGTTCAAATATATAGAAATTAGAGAAATTGAAAAAATTATCTTGTAATTAGAGCTAAGAAATATTTTACTTAGTTGATTTCTTTGTTTCAATGTTAAAAAAAACGATCATAGATGTCAATGTCCAAAAAATAACTGCGGCTTTATCTGTATCTAAAAAATTATTTAAAAATCCGTGCAAATAATAAGTTGATAGGGAACAAATTGCAGTTGCAATCAAGATTTTATGATCTGGTTTTGTCGAATTAAAGTAAGCATCAAAACCAAAGTAAAAACTCATCCCAAACAATGTTAAAATTAAAATTAATCCAATTAAACCGGTTTCTGCCAATGGGCCCAAATATTCACTATGTGCATTTCCAACATCTCCAAAATTAGTACTGATTATTGTTTGATTAATGCTGAGTTGGTACGGTGAATATTCAAACATATATGTTCCAGGCCCAAATCCAAATATTGGTTTTTCCTTCCACATTTCAATCGCTGAAGCCCATCTATTTATCCGTTCAAGATTTGAAGCATCTGTGCTGATATTGGAAATTGATTCAACGTTTTCTACTAGATCATCAGAACTTGCAACTTTATTGTTTTCTAAGTTCATCATTATTGTATTTATATTTGAAATTAAATATATAAGTACAATGAGTAATATGGAAAGAATATATTTGAACCTTATTCCTATTTTGAGGATAATCAGTGTCAATAAAGACGCAATAATACTAGCCCAAGCAGCTCTAGAAAATGTAACAATGAGACATACAAGTTGAAAAATAAAACAAATCAAGAAAAAGTATTTTAATGATTTTGTTTTTTCAAGTCGATATACACCTAAACAAATTGGAATCGAGAGACCCAGTATCGCACCTAGAATAGTATGATCTTTAAAAAAAGGTCTCATCGTCCATTGTGAAGGTTTATCTTCAAATCCAAGAGTGGAAAGATGGAAGAAATTATATGCAGCAACAATACTAATACTTATCGTAAATAATTTTAAAAATTGAACAAGTTTTCCTTCTTGTTTAAAATATTGCATGCCTAAAAAATAACAAGGAAATATAAACCAAATTTTAGCAAGCAAGAACTTTGCAGAAACAACTTTATGAGTACTGGTAAATGTAGTAATTAGTAGCCAACTAAAGTAAATATAAATCAATATACTAATGGGGTGATAAAGTACTTTTTTATCTACCCCAATTTTATTTAATGAAATGTAGAAAAATAAAACTACAAGTATGATTAATAATGGTTCAGTTGGAAAAGCGACGCTCAGTTTTCCTAATTCGACATCATTTGGGTTGATCGATAAGGGTGTGAAAAATGCAATACTAGTCCATATTGTATCAGGTTTTAAAATAAATATTAATATAAAACCTATTACAGCTGGAAGAATAAATAAATAATTAATTTTGAAAAATAAAAAGCCACAACATATAAAGATAAATGTTGAGCATAAAATAAGAATCGATTTATTCGAAAATGTAAGACTATTCACTCAGGTATTCAGCTTTTATATGAGGCCATTTTTCTCTTATAATCAATAATATCAAACACATAAACAATGCAGATATTAAACTGACTAGAACAATTAACCACTTTGTAGGGTAATGTTTTTATCTGCTGGGATCGCTTGGTCAACTACAAACTTTTGAACAAATCTTACTTCGGCATCTGCTTTAGTTTGAGTAATGTATTTTTCAAGTAAATATAAATTATCTAATTCATAGTCTAATTCTCTTTCTTTTCTGTCGAAATCTTCACCTTTACTGATGTTAGCATTGATTAGGGTTTGCATTCTATTTCTTTCAGAAGGATTTGATTCAGCATATGCTTGCAATAAATATCCTAGTTCAAATTGACTCATTATTCCTTGAGCTTTAAAATTATCCATAGTTCTTCTGATGCTGTCAATTTTTACCTGTTGGATATGTTTCTGAGCAATTAGGTTTTGTACCAAGTCACTAGCTCGGGTTTTGATAATTTCAAATTTTACAGAATCCAGTTCAGAAGGAATAGCATTTGCAATATTTGAAGCCATAATAGGATCTGTGTCTAATACTGTTATTGAAATGGAATTAAATTTTGTTCTCTTGAAGGAAACATTGCCTTGAAACTCTTTTAAAACGAGAGTTCTTGCAATTGGATCTTCTCTCTTAATTTTATAGTGATCATATAAATTATATTTATTAATTATTCGCTCTTGAAGATTATTTGAACCTAAAATTTCTATTGTTTGTTCTGCATCTTCAGTGGAACCAAATTCCATAATATTACCTTTTCGAAAAGCTGTTTCATTTATAGGTGCTTGTGATAATTTACCTGGGTAAATCGTAGTGGTTGATTTATAATAAGGAACAATTAAATATGAGGCAAAAGCTGAAATGAGGATTGCTGCAATTGAAACTGAGATGAATAGTTTTTTATTCTTCCAACACAATTTAATTATTTCTGTTAGATTTATTAATTCCATTTTGTTCAAATTCTATTTACTTCAACGATAAACGTTGTTTTTTATTCTAAATTCTGCAAAAATAGACTTAATCTTTAATAATTTTAAGTTTTATTCAAAAACTGTATGTAAAGTATTTATTAATAATTTAATATGTAGGGTAAATTATTTTAATATTTAATTTATCATTTCATGAAAAAGACTATCAAGTTGTGGCTGATCGATGTGTTTAGTTTGTTTAATAGCGATTTTATTTTGAATGTTTTTGATCCTATTTTCAGTTAAAGGATGCGAAGATAAAAATTGAATAGTATTGCTTGAATTTTTTGATTCGTTTTCAAGGATTGAAAATAAACTTAGAATTCCTTCTGGATTTATTTTCCTTTCGATAAGATAACGTAAAGCTTCTTCATCAGATTCAGTTTCAAATTCTCTTGAATAATTAAGTGAATTGAACAAACTCGCTTGTTCGAGGAGAATTGCATTAATGCCAGTAAGATCTCCAAGGGTAAAGCTTAATAGCATATTGAATGTGAAATTTTTTGATAAATTTTTTAATGAATGTTGCTTTTCTAAGTGAGTGAATTCATGTCCTAATAATCCAGCAAGTTCTTCATAAGTTTTCATTTTTTCTACGATTCCACGATATACAACGATATGTCCCCCTGGAACTGCGAATGCATTCACAAATGTATCATTTACATAATACAATGAAACTGAGTCAGAGTTTGGAAACTTAAGTTCGACGAAATACGATTTTAGAATCTTACTTTTATTGCTATCTATTTTTGTTTTGTCAGTTAGTAAAGAGTTTATAGTCAGAATTCCCATTTTCTTTTCCATATCTTTAGGGATATTTTTTACTATTTTTTCACTAATGATGGGCATTAGATAATAGTAAAGTGCAATTACTGATAATATGCTAATTAAAGCAAAACTGATTAAACAACCTATAGTTTTTTTATAGGAAATAGGTTTTGTAATAAACTTATCATAGTGATTGTTTTTTATAGAATAAATTGTAGCAGCATCAGTGATTTCTAAATAGTCAAAAGGGTGTTTATTTCCATATTTTATTATTATTGATTTTGTATCATTATGATTATCTCTTATGATTTTTGTAAATGACCAGACATTAATATGTTGATTATATTCAAATGCGATTCCAGTTTCAGTGATATTAAATTCAATTTCGATACCTATGGGTTTTACACCTGTATAATATTTTGCTTTGAAGCTTTGCATACGATTATGATTCTTCAGTTATTTTTGTTATGTATTGATTTAAATCATTTACTTGGTGATTCATGCAATTGTGGTGATTTTTTGGACATTTATTAAATCCAATTTTAGAACAAGGTCTACATTTTAAATTAGAAACTTCGAGGTTAATATTTTTAATTTGATTGTTTACATAATATGGATACATACCAAATTGTGGTAGGGTATTACCCCATACTGAAATTATAGACTTTTGAAAACTAGCAGCTATGTGCATCATACCTGTATCTGGACTAATAACGAATGCACTATTTTCAATATAATATGCAGATTCATCCAAGGAACAGATGCCAACTTTATTTATAGTATTCTGTATTTTTGAAAGTTGATTCGCTAACGGAATTTCAGCTTTGCCACCTACCAATATTATAGGTAATTCTATTTTAGAAATCCACTGTTGCCATTTTATTAATGGTATTGTCTTGGTGTAGTGGGCTGCACCTAAGACGGCAACTGCATATTTAGTTTTAAGAAATGATTCTGTGGGTCTCAGGAAATCTGATTTATAAAAATAGTTTAAACCTTGATTATCATTAATAATATTTAGCTCACTTAAGCTTTCAAAATATCGATCTACCAAATGCTTTGAAGGAAGAAGATCCAGTTTGAATTTCACATATAACCATTTTTTAATGTTTAATTTTGAAAATGAAATTACTTTTTTGAGTAAGAGCACAGAAATAATTTTACTCTTTAGGTTCTTATGCAAATCAAGAATAAGATGGTAATTTTCTTTTCGCAGTAATTTGATTAAATCTATAAACGAATAATCATCATAACAAATCACTTTACTCACATAAGGACTATTATCATAAAGTGAACGAAAATTAGATTTAGTGAGGATATGAATGTTATTACTAAATTGATTATAAACACAACGTACAATAGGAGACGTCAAGACGATATCTCCTATTGAACTAAATCGTATAATCAATATTTTTTTTTGAATACTACTTGCTTTAATTTTTTACAATTCGAGTTGAATTTGATCCTGTATTTGAACTGATAACTAGTTCATAAGTCCCAGTTGCTAATTTCGTTAAATTCATTGATTTTGAATTTTTTCCAGCATTGACATTCCAAGACTCGTGAAGCATTTTTTGCCCAAGTGTATTGTATAATTCAATTTGAAGTTTTTCTGTTTTTATTGACTCCAATGATAATAATATTTCTTCAGAAACTGGGTTAGGATAGCAGATTAGATTTTTTACAAACTCTATGTTTTTTGTATTGACATTCAAACTACGATTTCCAAGTGCAAACCAAGTTCCCCATTTTGCACCGCGTAATAGCGAGCTCTCTGATCCTGATGCATTTAATTTGTTTGAACTGAGTGCAATTGTATATATGTTTTCAGAGTTATTACTGTCAGTTCCATCATATAGCATGATATTGTCTTTCACGTTATAGTTTGGATATCCAGTTTGATTTCTATCGATTTTAACTTGACCAAGATCTCCAGTTTCAATATTAGCAGCAAGCACAGAAAATTTTGATTGAGCTTCATCTAAAAAGTCAAATGTGATAATATAAGGAGAGTTTTTAGAAAAAACAGGATTTCCTACACTTGAATTTTCAGGAAGGTCTGAAAATAATTTCTCTACCTTACCATCGCCAAATTGATTGCTTGAATTTTTAAACACATTGAGAAAACCGATATCCCAAAATTCGTATGTAGTTCCAGTTGATTTAGTGATTTCACTTAAGGCATCATACATGAAATATTGACCACTGTGATCAAAGTCAAGGAAGTCCGCATATTTAACATTACCAGCATTAACTCCTTGAGAATAAGTTGGATTGTATAATTTAAAATCATGAAATGATTGTAATGCAAAATCATAAATGTAAATAAAATTGTCTTCTTCATTAGACAACAATGCCAGTCTTTTACCATCTTTAGAGATGGCTGCATTGCGATAGATTGGGTCTGCATCAATTAATGTTTCGGAATATGTTTTTGTAGTCGCTGAATAGAACAATCCATATAATTTTAAATCACTTCCTACATAATAAATTTCAGTTCCATTATCTACAACACTCGGTTTTGATTTGATCGTTCTAGTAGAATGCTGTACAATATTTCCAGTTGAAATTTCATAGGTATATATACCTTCTTGATTATTATCTGTGCAGAGTATAAATTCTTTACCAGGATTTACACTTAAATCTTTTTGATAATTTGTACCACCAGTGCTTCCACCTGAACCTCCAATTCCAACATTGTCAAATGCTTTTTTTACTGCAGCTAACACATCAGTATTTCCATGAAGATCTGTTGCCGCAGACTCCACTGCAACTCGTAAATCTTTGAATTGTGAAGAACGTGATAAATAGTTCGTCAAAGCTCTGTAATATACCTTTTCTGCAATCACTTTTGAAGCTTCTTCAGTTCTCGTTTTAGCCAGTTCTTGAACAAAGAGATAGAAAGCATAATTAGTGATTCCACTATTAATGTGGACACCACCATTATCGGCACTGCCTTTATATTGCTCTGATACATGTTTTG
The DNA here is from genome assembly GCA_016710585.1 of Saprospiraceae bacterium. Classification (GTDB taxonomy): domain Bacteria; phylum Bacteroidota; class Bacteroidia; order Chitinophagales; family Saprospiraceae; genus Vicinibacter. Next base: position 100,637 of record JADJVN010000001.1, on the reverse strand, counting down.
GTTGCCAATATTGCTGAGAAGAATTTCCACCATTGTTTGGATTACTGAGGTCTCTTAAAGCTCCAGAAGGAAAATAAGTACGAACGACAACATCTTCTCCCATTTTCCAATCATCACGATCAATCATTGCCCCAAAAATATCAGCAAAAGATTCATTGATTGCGCCAGATTCTCCTTGATAAGTTAAATTGGCTGTATTTTGGATGACACCATGTGACATTTCATGACCTGCAACATCTAGAGCTTTTGCCAGTGAAGTAAATGCCTGATCTCCATTACCATAAAACATAGCTTCTCCATTCCAAAATGCATTATCCATTTTGGCACCATTTTCATCTCTAACATTGATGATAGATACTATGCTTCCTCCTTTGCCATCTATGGAATTTCTAGCATGAGTGTTTGCAAAAATATTCATAAGCTTTACCTCCATTATAATGTGCAGACACTGCTGTGGATTACTCCAAGTATTATTGGTTGAAGTGACATGATCTACTCTAAAATCATTCTCATTAAATGCAGTGTTTTTTGCGTCTAAAGTTAAAATACCACCAGCTGGCTCATCTGGCAATTTTGAACCTGCTAAATTAAACATTGGTCTTGAACCATCAAGCATGAAATAAGTGCTTCCTTCCTTCCACACATTTATTTTTCTAGAAGTATTAAATAGATCTAATGCATTTGCAACTTCAGCTCCTGATGGATTTACTTCAGGAGAATGATCATTGTTACAATGGGCGTGCATATTGCAAATATTTGAATAATGGTATAGTATATCACCTGTTTGAGCATCAACAAATACAGTATAGTTATGTCTCAAATTTGGAAGTATGTGTAACTGATATGCCAAGTACCATTTGTTATCAATAGGTGATTGAAAATAAAATAAATCCGTCGATTTAACTTCAGCAGTTTTACCAAGGTTTCCATAATTCGGTTTAAAAAATTTGATCCCTTTTGATTGTAGAAATGTTTTTGTTTTTAAAATGGCTTCTTCGGATGTTAATTTAGCCGATGCCTTTTCTATATTAGGTTGTTTAAATTTTCCACTGATCAAAAGCCTATTATCAGGATATTCATGGATCTTATATTCTGAACCATAAATTGGAGTCGAATGATATGTTTCTATTAGATCATGATGAATGATGTTCAATTCATCTTTTGTGGAATTAGTTATTATAAAATCAATGTTGTGATTTGGATCGATATTTAATTCACTTTTAAGTTGATTGTCAAATTTTAAATTTGATGAACTTCTACTAGTTAGATCTGAGCTCTTTGATTCATACCAAGTTGGGATATTATTTTCATCCATAAGGATGACTTTAATGTTTTTTGTGAATTGTTGTAATTTAGATGAAGACCAAGCTATTTTATTGAAATTATAGGCTTCTGAGGTTAATGTTCCATTATTTGTTTCAGGTTTAACTAGTTTTTTACCACTGAAGTTAAGTTTTGAATTATTATTTGAAAAAGGAATGTCTTTTTTGAATTGAGCTATTGCTAAATTGTGTAATAGCGCAATAAAAGCGCCAAGTATCAGAATTTTTTTCATTTAATATTTTTTTTTATGTAATAGTTAAAGTTATTGTAGAATAGTTGTAGTTCAGATTGAACGGTTTTGTCAGAAGGATTCCAGACCAATCTTTTAGTAACCCCATTTAATTGGTATTCGATGAAATTGTATGTATTGCCTGGATTTTCAAATTCGACTTGTTTTAATCCTAAAGTTTGAAAATTTGAAAATAGCTGATTGGTAATATTAGAACTTAGTTTCTGGGATGGTTTGCCTTCAGATTCAAGACTCCCATTTTGAAAAAGAGTGAAAGCAGATTCTTTGCCCACAAAGCCTCCACCGAAACCAATCCTGATAAAATCTTTTCCTTGATTTGACATAGATTTTGAACTTTTGCATCCATTGCTTCCTATTGAAATGCTTAAAATGCTGAATAAGAGTAGTAAATGTATTTTCATTTTTTGATTTAAAAATTTAAAAGTATGTTAAAACTTTGATTTTTAAACAATAAAAGTCAAAAAAGCGTTCTATATTTGTATAAAAAATAAATTAAATTAGAAAAGAAATGAAAAAAGTATTGTTTTTATTAGGTATTGGACTTGTTTTTGGCCTTGGTTCATTAAATGCACAATGTGCAAAATCAAAAGGTGCATGCTGTAAATCAAAAGGTACAGCTTCTACTGAAATAGCTCCTGTAGGTATTGTATCTACATCTGCTGTTTCTGAAGCAGCACTAGTTGCTGCAGCCAATGATGCTACCATTGAGAAAAAAGTTTGTGAGCATTCAGGCAATGTATCATTCCATAAGAAGTCAGTTGATGCAGCTACGGGAGCTGTTTCATATTCTGAAGTAGTTTATGATAATGCAAAAGCTCAATTTGTAAGTTTGGCATCTGAGTCTGACGTGAAAGTTGGGGATAAGAAGGCTGGTTGTGCATCAGGAACAGGTAAGTCTTGTTGTAAAAAAGGACAAAAGTCTTGCTCAAAAGGGGAGGCTAATGCAACTCCTGCTATGCAAGAAAATGTAGCACCTGCACCTGCAAAGGTTCAATAAGAAAAATTACTAAAAAGTATAAAAGGCTTCTTGTTTATCAGGAGGCCTTTTTTATTTATTGTATTTCTAAATGAGAGAGTTTCCATAATGGTGCTCCACATCATGGACCAATTTTTTGATTTGTTGCTCACTCTGCATGTCACATATCATCAATACATCTTTTGTATTAATCACAATACAATTTTTAAGCCCTTGAATAGCTATTAATTTATTTTCTTCATTTCTAATAAAACAAGCTTCTACCTCGTTTAAGATTTTTTATGAGAATTGATAGAATTAGCATTTTTATCATGGTCAGATAGAGCATATACTGATCCGAATGTACCCAGATCGCTCCATCCAAAATCCACTGTTTTTACAAAAACTTTTTCCGACTTCTCCATTATCCCAACGTCTATTGAGACACTTTCACAATGTGAATAAATATCTGAAATATTAGTCTTGGATGAATAATTTTCAAAAAATGAATACAAATCAGGAAGATGCAACTTTATTTCATTCATGACATTGCTTGCTTTCCAAATAAACATGCCACTATTCCACAAATAAGTACCTTGTTTTAGATACTCAACTGCTGTATTATGATTTGGTTTTTCAACAAATTGTAGCACAGGATATATTTCAAAACCTTTGTCTTTGGATTGATCAAAGTGAATATAACCATATCCTGTATCTGGTCTAGAAGCTTGGATTCCTAAAGTAAGTAATCCATCATTTATATTGAGAAATTCAATACATTCCTCCAAATCCTTGGTGAATTGCTGTTCATTGGTGATGAGGTGATCTGCAGGAGCCACTATCATTTTAGCATGAGGATCTCTCATCAGAATTTCTGCTGTTGCGTAAGCAATACAAGGAGCTGTGTTTTTCCTTGATGGTTCTGCTAGAATGTTTTCGGTTTTTATTTTTGGCAATTGGGATTTTACTAAATCAATATAATCACTATGACAAACTACCCAAATATTTTCATAAGCACATACATGAGTTAATCGATCAAAGGTCATTTGGATCAATGTTTTTCCCGATCCCATGAAATCCAAAAATTGTTTTGGTTTATGACTTCTACTCATTGGCCAAAATCTACTGCCAACACCACCAGCCATGATTACTGCATGTATCGAACTCATCACTGAAATTTATTTAATAAAACAATCTTAATCAATAAAATGATCCATTCCACGCTTAAGTGAATTGACAATGTCACTTATATTTTTTTCATCCAAAGTACCTACTGATATACGATACCAAGGTGACTCACTAGATGATCCAAATGCTTTAAATGGAACAATAGCTATACCACATTTGTCGATAAGGTATTTGCTAACATCTTCCTGAGAATTTAAATGAAATTCTGATGTTTTTTTTCCTTTCCATGGCAAACAAACAGTAAGGTAAATGGCAGCTTGTGGTATGATTACATCTATTGGATAATTTTGATTCTTTAAATCAATGATGCCATGATATAATCCAAATAGCCGCTTTTCAACTGCAGGAATGAACCAGTCCAGGTATTCTTTTACATCAGATTTATTTTGCATAAAATGAGCAGTCGCGACCTGTTCTGCTTTCGGCGCCCAAGCGCCTACATGCGATAGTATTGCTCTCATTTTGTTGATAACATGTGCCGGTCCAAATGTCCAGCCAACCCGCACACCCGTAGCAGCAAATGCTTTTGAAATACCATCCACATAGATAACATAATCCTTTAATTCAGGAATTAGCCCTACTGGTTCGTAATGTTTATTATTTCCAAAAGTTAATTGCCAATAAATCTGATCATATAAAATATATAAAGGTTTTTGTATTCCTTTTCTTCTTTTGTTTTCTTCAATCACTAGATGGCAAATTTCCAGTAATGCATTTTTTTCAAATACAGTACCAGTTGGATTTTGTGGAGAGCATAATGCAATCATTGTTGCTTCCTTAATATAAGGTTCTATATCTTTTGCTGTTGGCATAAAATTTTGCTCAGGACCAACTTCTAGTTCTATTTTATTCGCTGCTAAAAGATGACAATAATGATTGTTATTCCAAGAAGGTGTCGCAAATAATACTTTATCTCCAGGATCCAACAAGGTCGTGTATATTGAGTATATTATTGGACGCGCACCTGCAGAAATCAATATTTCATCTGCACTGTAATCGATATTTAAATTCTCTTTTATATATTTTGAAATAACTGTCCTTAATTCTAACATTCCATTTGCTGCAGGATAGTTGGTTTGGCCATCGTTATAAGCGGTAATGATATTATTTTTAAGAGAGTTAGGTATTGGGAAAATTTTAGGATCAAAATCGCCTATTGTGAGATTATGAATTTTTTCTCCTTGCTTGATTTTATTTGAAATTTCATTCCCCAACTTAATTATTTCTGAAGGAATTAAATTTTCAGCCATAGCTGAGCAAAGATTGATCTTTGTTGGATTGCTTGCTTCTGAGCTCATAAAAATATTTTAACTATGCCACAATATATTGAAAAATTTAATAATGTAAAGTATTTTCTTTAAAATTGCGCTTATTTTAGATGTATGGAAGAGCATTTCATTGCGAAAAGTAATAAAGAAATAGAATTTTTGGAAGGTCCTAGAAGTAGATGGCAAGAGTTAATATATCTCAAAGATGTGTTTTGTGATTTATTGAAAGGAATAAGAAAATTACATTTTTGTGGACCTTGTGTTACGGTATTTGGCTCTGCTCGTTTTAAAGAAGATCATGAGTATTATAAAGTAGGTGAGTATCTAGGAGCAGAAATAGCAAAGTTAGGATTTACTGTAATGACTGGAGGTGGACCTGGAATTATGGAAGCTGCAAATAAAGGGGCTAGGTCAGTAGGGGGAAAAAATGTTGGCTGTAATATTATCCTACCTTTTGAACAAAAGGCCAATCCTTTTTGGATATTTGGGTAGATATGGAGTTTTTTTTTACTCGCAAAGCGTTATTGCGAAAATACTCATATGCATTTGTTGTTTTGCCTGGAGGATTTGGTACAATGGATGAATTTTTTGAGGCAATGACTTTAATTCAGACGGGGAAAATGACTCATTTTCCTATCATTATTTTTGGAAAAGAATATCATAAAAACTTGTTAGAATTTATTGATGATTTAAAAAGATATAAGACAATTTCTCCATTGGATGATAAATTGATTACAGTCACCGATGATCCAGATGAAGTGATTCGGTATATTAAAAAGAATGTAAATATCTTGGAGAATTTAAGACCACACAATAAAATGAAGCCTTCACGATGGCTGTTTGAAAAATGAATCTAAATATTCCAAGTCCATTAGATAAAGTTTTTATTCCGCAATTATCTCGTGATATTTACATCAAGAGAGATGATTTAATACATGAAGTAATTAGTGGAAATAAATGGAGGAAGTTAAAATATTTTATAGAAGCATTTAACAGTTCTAATAGTAATGGGATCGTATCAATAGGGGGCGCTTATTCAAATCATTTGCATGCATTGTCATATGCTTGTTATTTGTTGAATATTCCTTGTAAATTGTATATTTATGGGGCGCAAATTTCAGATGACAATATGATGTTACAAGATGCCATTAAGTGGAACAGTCAAGTTGAACTAATATCTCGTAGTTTGAAAAATGAGTTAATAAATCAATTTTGGCAAAATGATGGTTTCTTTTTTATTCCTGAAGGTGGAGAAGGAGAATTGGCAGAGAAAGGAGTTGCAGAAATGTTAAGTGAAATAGAATCGTTTGAGGATAGCAAAGAAAGCTTAATTATAATTCCATATGGAACAGGTACAAGTTGTAAAGCTATCTTGAAAAACACAAGCAATGCTCATGTGCTTACATTAAGCCCTGTGATGAATAATCAAATTCTAATCCATGACAGGTTGAAACAAGTTCCAACAAAGTTTAATTTATCATTTGCTGGATACAATGAGGAATATTATAAAGAGATTATTTTATTTAAAACACAAACCTCTATATTGCTTGATCCCATTTATTCTGCAAAATTAATGCAGAGTTTTATTTTTAATTTTGATAATTACAAAATGTATAGGGACATTTATTTTATTCATACAGGTGGATTACAATCTTGGCGTAATTATAATTTACGGTATAAATTGGATCAAATTCGCTGATTAATTAACGGAAGAAAATTATATGTTTAATCCACCATCAATGCTTATTGTTGCACCATTAATATATTTAGCATTGTCAGATGCAAGAAACAAATAAGTGTCAGCAACATCTTCGGCTTCACCTAATTTGCCTAGAGGAACCTTGTCACTCATTTTTTGTAGTACTTCTGGAGGCATGGCTCTAACCATATCAGTTAGAATAAATCCTGGAGCAACTGCGTTAACACAAATTCCTTTTCTCCCTAATTCTTTTGCCCAAGTTTTTGTCATAGCAATAACTCCTGCTTTTGATGCAGCATAATTGGTTTGACCAAAATTCCCTTGAATACCTACTATAGATGATGTATTAATTATTCTACCCGAATTCTGTTTAATCATATGGGGACTGACATATTTCGTACATAAAAATACGCCGGTAAGATTAATATCAATTACTTGTTGCCATTGATTTTTATCCATTTTTTGTAGTGTGGCATCTCGTGTAATTCCTGCATTGTTTATAAGGACATCAATTTTTGAATATTTTGAAATTATAATTTCTACAGATTGAATCACATTTTCTTCATCACAAGTATTCACTTTTTGGAAAATGACCGATTTCCCTTCTGCTTGTAGCTGATTTGCAAGATTATTGCCAGATGTTTCATCAATATCCCAAATCACAACTGTAGAACCAGAATTAGCAAATTTTTTTACAGCAGCATTTCCCAATCCTTTAGACCCACCAGTGATTATGACGACTTTTCCATTTAATCCTTCCATTTTTATTTAATCTTTGCTGCAAAAGTACAGTATTATTTTTTTAATTTTTAAATATTTATTGAATAATGAAAGTATTTTACATGCTTGTACTTTTGGATTTTTAATTTTTTTTCTGCAAGAAATGTCAGTTTCAGTGATAATACTATAGAGGTAAACCATGAAATTTCTGTTTTAGCAAGTTTTTAGCGCAAGTAATAAATTCTATATGCATCAAAATAAATAATATGTTCTTATTGGATTAAAAAGCAGTCGACCTTTTTAAAATAATACGAATTTATTTCCCATGTGCATTTCAATATAATCTTGCAAACACCAAAAGGTATTTTATTTTTTAACTTTTAAAAAACAGAGATATGAAAAAATCAATTTTTAAAAAAGCACTATTCATGCTATTAGTTATTAGTGTTATGTTTAATGTAGATGCACAGCAAGTGAGGACGATTAATAATCTTCCATTTATTCAAAATAATAGAATCCATAATTCGAATCCCATTCCTCCCAAAGCCAATTCTAAATTTAGAACAATAGATGGAACTTTTAACAATATTAGTTCCTCTTCAAAAATTGAGTTTGGTGCTTCAGAAGTAAAACTAGTTAGAGAGATTCCTGCAGAGTATTCAGATAAATTGAATGGCTTAGCTGGTGAAAATAGGCCTTCTGCAAGATTAGTATCAAATGAACTTTGTGATGAGCCAGTTACTATTTTTAATGATCGCAATTTAAGCAGTTTTGTTTATGTCTGGGGTCAATTCTTAGATCACGATATAACATTAAATCCTACTGCAAGTGTTGAGTCAATTCCTATTAAATTACCATTAAATGAAACCTTATTTACTTTGGATATTCCTTTTATGAGAAGCGAAGTATTTGCTGGAACCGGAGTAAATAGTCCACGTGAACAAATTAATTTGGTGACTGCTTGGATAGATGCTTCAAATGTTTATGGTTCCGATGATCAACGCGCAAAATGGTTAAGGACAGGAAAGGATGGTAAAATGAAAATGTCAGCTGGTAATTTACTCCCTTATAATACTCTTGATGGGGAATATAATAGTCTTATTGACTCTACCGCTCCAAGTATGGCAAATGATAAAAATAAGACAGTTAAAACTTTTGTAGCAGGTGATGTTCGAGCTGCAGAACATCCCGCGCTTATATCAATTCATACACTATTTGTCCGTGAGCATAATCGAATTTGCAATCGTTTGAAAAATGGTGGAATTAGAAATGATGAAGAGCTTTACCAGTTGGCTAGAAAAGAAGTAGGTGCTTTAGTGCAAGTGATTACATACCAAGAGTTTTTACCTGCTTTAGGTATAACTTTGAATACCTATTCTAAGTATAATTCTGCAATTTCTCCAGATATATTGAATACATTTTCAACTGCATCTTATCGCATAGGGCATTCAATGGTGGCTGATGATATTTTAGTCCTGGATAATGATTGTGAAGAAGTGGGGCAAGGTGAATTTGACTTGTTAGATGTATTCTGGAATCCACAATTAGTTTATGAATATAATATTGATCCCTTTATTAAAGGAATTAGTGCACATAAACAGTATGAAACAGATCTTAAGGTAAATTCAATATTGCGAAATTTTCTGTTTGGAAGCCCTAGTAATTCTGTTCGTTTTGGTCTAGATTTGGCTGCAATCAATATCCAAAGAGGAAGAGATCACGGATTGCCTAGTTATAATTCTGCAAGACGGTTTTACCTAGGAAAAGCAGCAAATAGTTTTGGTGAAATAAGTAGTGATGTGACTAAAACATCTAAATTAAGAAGCTTGTATGGAAATATAAATAATATAGATCTTTGGGTTGGATTGTTAGCAGAAGATCATCTCCCTGGAAAGTCTGTTGGTAAAACAATGCATGCTATGATAAAGTATCAGTTCGAAAAACTTAGGGATGGTGATTATTATTTTTATTTAAATGATCCATACATTTCTCCAAGCCTAAAAGATCAGTTGAAAAGAACTAAATTGTCTGATATCATTAAGAGAAATACTGGGATCAGCAATATTCCAGATTGGGTATTTTTTGCAGAAGAATGTCCTGCAGGTATTCAAAATTCAAGTTCCCGAAGTATTCAAAATATTGAAGATGAGTTGAAGATTGCACCTAATCCATGTAACGAATCTTTTGTCTTATACAATTCAATCGAGACAGATTTTTGTGAAGTCCAAATTTATAGTCTTCAAGGCATCGAGATGAAATCGCTTTATTTTAGAAAACCTACTCTTCAAATGAATATATCTATCCAAGATATTCCTACAGGAAATTATTATGTAAGAGTAAAGACGAATAATCAAAATAAGACTTTTAAATTAATAAAAGCTGATTAATAGTATTCCTTCAAATATTAAAAAGAATCCAAATTGTATTTTGGATTCTTTTTAATTTTATAATAGTATCATTAATTATGAATAAATATACATATTTGCAACCAAATTATGTTGAGTTAATTTGATAGATCAAAGCGAGGAATTATTCATCAATAGATTGAAGGAAGGTCATGAATCGGCTTTTCGTCAGCTGGTATATATTTACGGAAATAGAATATTTCGTATTTGTTCTCAAATGACATCAACGTTACCTGAAGCAGAAGATCTCACCCAAGAAGTATTTATTGCAATTGTTGAGTCTATTTTGCAATTTAAAGGTCAATCCAAAATTTCTACTTGGATTCACAAAATTGCCGTTTCGAAGTGTTTAGAATTGAAGCGAGCTAAGGTAGCAAAAAAACGCGCTGGTTTTGTAGTGAGCATTTTTGGCGGGAAAGACATAAATCAGTCGGCCCTTGAAATTCCTGATCATTTTTCATCAAGTGCCGCTATTGAAAATGAGCAGTTAAGTTTGATAATTAAAGCAGCCTTGAATAAGTTACCTGAAAATCAAAAAATGTCCTTAATTTTGAGTAAAATGGAGGAGTATAGTTATAAAGAAATAGCTGATATCATGAATATTTCTATTCCTGCAGTGGAATCACTCATTTTTCGAGCAAAACATTATATGAAGAAACTTTTAGCTGATTTTTATGAAAAAAATAAGTGATAAACGCAAGATATGATGCAATATTTCATCTAAATAGATATGACCATGGAAGATAAGGATATAGACCTTTTATTGTCTCAATATTTTAAACAAGTTGATTCATCCCTTCAGGAGGCCCAAGGTGATGCAATTGTTGAAGAGCTGATTCAACATAAAATAAAATATAATAAATTAAGAAAATCATATATTTGGATTGTCGCAGCTAGTGCAATAATATTGATCTCATTTAATATAATTGCAATAAATCATTTTCAACAGAGTAAACCCATTCATAAAATGAATCCAGTATATTCTGAGTATCTTTCTCAATTTAATCAAATGTAATATGAACAGGAAGAAACTATGTTTTGCGGCTTTATTGTTTTTGCTTCTTCTGAATATTGTATGTCTTTTTTACCTTTGGAATTATGGAAATTTTAACAAAGATCCAAGGAATAAGATTGGAGATTATTTGGTAAAAGAGCTCGATTTAAACGAACATCAAATTGCTAGTTTTGAATTATTGAAAAAAGATCATCAAGAACAAGTGCAGTTGATAAAAGAAAAGAATCGATTATTCCATGATCAATATTTCGATCAATTAAAATCAAAAGCTTTAGATTCAACTTTATTAAATGTGACTCTAGACTCAATCACATATCTACAGCGCCAGATTGAAATTGTAACATTTAAACATTTTTATCAACTTAGGATGATTTGTGATGATAGGCAGAAAATTAAGTTTGATTCTGTCATTCAGGAAGCATTAAGAATGTTTGCCCCTCAAAGGCCTCCAAAACACTAATATATTAATTATAGTTAAAAAGCTTTAAATAACATATAGTAATAATTTTAATGAGTTTGATCTGATATATTTAGTGCTTGGTCGTTTGTTTTTAATAATTGCCCTTAAATTCGTATATTTGTACCTTAATTTGCTTAATTGTGATTATATTTATCTATATTTTAGTTGTTTATGTATTAACATGTCTAACCTTATCATGGATTTTTACAAAGGTAGGACTTGAAGCCAGTAAAGCTTGGATTCCAGGTGTTAATTTTATAGAATGGTGTAAATTAATTGGCAGAAAACCATCTCATGCTTTGTGGTTATTATTTCCGTTGGTCAATATTTTTATTTGGACGGGAATGGCTATAGATTTGGTGAGGTCATTTGGTAAAATGGCCTTCATGGATTCGTTTTGGGCAGTAGTCTTTCCCCCTTATATTTTTAATAAGATTGCTAAGGACCCTAAAATAAAGTATATTGAACCTGCGTATGCTAAAGAACAAGAATATTTGCACAATTTACATGACGCTCAAAAAGCAAAAGATTCAAGTAAGTATACAAGGCTTCAAAATAGCTCAATTTATCGAAAGTCGCCTTTAAGAGAATGGGTAGAGTCAATCGTTTTTGCAGTTTTTGCAGCTGCCTTTATCAGGATGTTTTTAATTGAGGCATATGTGATACCGACACCATCTATGGAGGGATCTTTGAAAGTGGGCGATTTTTTATTTGTAAGCAAAGCGCATTATGGTATCAGAATGCCTATGACTATATTTCAATTGCCTTTATTGCACAATACAATTCCAATCATTGGAGGTGAATCATATATCGAAAAGCCATCACTCTCGTATACAAGGTTACCTGCAATTACTAAAATTAAAAGAAATGATCCATTTGTTTTCAATTGGCCAGTTGGGGATAGCGTTTATTTAACTAAGGAAAGATCTTATGCTGCTTTTCAAGCAGTTTACCCTCAAGTAGCTAGAGAAATAGGTAGAAGCAAATTAATTACGAGACCCATAGATAAAAAAGATCACTATATTAAAAGATGTGTCGGCATGCCTGGCGATTCACTTCAGATCATCAATAGACAATTGTACATCAATGGACAAGCTGGAGTCAATCCTGAGCACATGCAGTTTAATTATGATATTACTGGTGGAAATACTAGCACTCTAAATGCCAGAAAACTCAAAGAGCTTGGTATCAATCTCAGTGATTATACGCGTTATGGGTCACTTAGTCTTGATGCTAAACAAGTAGAAGGAATCAAAGCTATGAGTCCAGATATTGTTTTATCGGTTCGAAATTCTACCGAGAAGGGTTATACATTTCCAAATGACAGAGTAAATTTTGGAAATTGGGATTATGATAATTTTGGACCTATTTGGATTCCTAAGCAAGGTGCTACAGTGTCTATTACACCTCAAAATATTGCGCTTTATTCAAGAATTATAGGAGTTTATGAATACAACAAATTGGAAGTCAAGAGTGATGGTGTTTACATTAATGGTGTAAAATCTGATAGCTATACTTTTAAGCAAAATTATTACTGGGCTATGGGTGACAATCGTCACAATTCTGAAGATTCTAGAGCATGGGGATTTGTTCCAGAAGATCATATTGTAGGGAAGCCATTGTTTATTTGGTTTAGTCTAAATAATGCAAATCTACGCGATGGTGTTAATTGGAAACGTGTGTTCACATCAGCTAATAAATAAATATTCATTATGCTCCATTTTAGAATTTACTTTTCATTTATACTAATTTTTAGTTTGACTTTTGGAGCAAATGCACAACTACCAATAACTCATCTTTATGCTTGTAAGATTGATAATATAAATTCAGATAAATGGCAATTAGATAAAATCCAGTTCCTATCTAATGACAATCGTGATGGGTATAATAATCAACCATTTCTAATAGATCCAGAGACAATACTGTTTGTTCAAAGAAAGATCACTGAGTTAAATACTGATATCTATTCATGTAATCTTCAAACTAAAGAAAAACACAGAGTTACATTTTCAAAAGGAAGCGAATATAGTCCTCGAATTTATCCACTTAAAAATAAAGTGATTTCTGCGGTTTATGTTCCGGAATTTGATTCTACAATCCAGTCTTTAATTGGTATTGATTTCGAAACAGGAGATCATGTTATCAATTTTCTCGATCACCATGGTAAGATAGGCTATTATAGACATTTGAATGCGAAACAATGGGTTACTTTTATTGTAGATGAACCACATATTTTGGCTGTATGTGATGAAGACACTGATACAAGGAATGTTTTTGCATCGAATATAGGGAGAACAATGGAAGTCATTGATGTCAATAAAGTCTTATTTGTTCATAAGATTTTAGAAGATAATTGGATCTTGAAAGAGTATAATGTCAAAGAAGGAAAAGCAAAAATTATAGCAAAAATGCCTACAAAAACTGAAGATTTTTTTCGTTTATCGAATGGCGATTTTATTTGTGGCAATGGATCTAAAATTTTAAAATGGGAGGATACAAACCAGATATGGAAAGAAATCTTAGATTTTTCTGAATATCAAATTACCAACATTAATCGCATAGCTGTGAAGCAAAATACCTTAGTATTTGTAAATGTTGTCCAATAATAGTCAATGATCACATTGATTGATCAACTTGGGTATGAATTGGAATTTGAGAAAAGACCAAGAAGAATCGTTTGTCTTGTTCCATCTATTAGTAAAACTTTAATCGACCTAGGAATAGGAGATCGACTCTTGGGAATCACAAAATTTTGTAATGACCCGATACTGATTACAGCAACAATACCTAAAATCGGTGGAACAAAAAATCCAAATATTGAGAAAATTATTTCGCTATGTCCTGATTTGATCATTTGCAATAAAGAAGAAAATAGACAAGAGGATATACTTTTGTTGAAATCAAAGAATATTCCTGTTTATATCTCAGATATCATATCTCTTGAAGAATCAAATCAGATGATTAAAGACATGGGGGTGATATTAGATAATACATTAGAAGCAAATAAGCTTGTTGAAAAAATTGAATATAATTTTAATACTAAAATGCTGCCAATTAGAGTTCTTCCATATAAAATAGTCTATTTAATCTGGAAAAATCCATATATGGTTGTTGCAAATCAAACCTTTATTCAGAGTATGTTGAAGCTTTGTGGCTTTGAAAATCTATTTTTAGGTATGGAAAGATATCCTCATATATCGGAGACTGCATTGATGGAATTAAAGTCGGATTTTATATTTCTATCAACAGAACCTTATACATTTAATGAAACTGATGTGTGTGATTTTTTGCCAAATAGAGCGGTTTTAGTAGATGGAAAGGCATTTTCATGGTATGGAAGTTATTTATTGCAAAGTTTTGATTATTTTCACGCATTAATACACCAATTAAATAAAATTTATGATAATAAACCTCATCTATAAAAAACTTGTTTTGTGTCTTCTTTTGCTAAGCTGTAACTTCTTGATAGGTCAAGAGGTATATCAACAATATTTGATTGAGGTAAACCGGAGCGACAATAGTTTCAAAGATAATCAATCAAACTACAAGTTAATTCCTGTAAATTCTAGTCAGAATCTATATAAAATTAATTTTTATTCAGACCTCACTGAACATGAGATTAACCAAGTGCTCAATGATGAGCTTCATGCAAAGAATGTTAGGAAATCTCAAAAAGCAGATTTAAGATCTTGTGCACCAAATGATAAAAATTTTGGTGATCAGTATAACCTGATGAAAATGAGATTCGATGAATTATGGTGTTTAAATAATTCTGGCTTAACACCAAGTGGCGATACCATAGTTGTTGGCATCATAGATAATGGATTTAATTATTCACTACCTGATATTTTACCAAATATTTATACAAATTATAAAGAAATTCCAGATAACCTTAAAGATGATGATGGTAATGGATATGTTGATGATTATTATGGATTTAACGGAATACAGTCACAAGGAGATAATCATCCTTTAGTTAATCATGGGACACAAGTTTCAAGTGTTTTAGGAGCAAAAGGTAATAATCAATTGTTGATGACAGGAGCTGCTCAGAATATAAAAATGATGATTTGTTCTGCAAGTTCAAATGTTGATATGATCAACTGTTACGAGTATTTTTATAATATGAAGAAAAAGTATAATGAATCAAATGGAAGAGAAGGTGCATTCATAGTTTGTTCCTCAACTTCTTTAGGTTTTGCAAATCAATTTCCAAAAGATCAACCTGAGTTATGTGAAGTTTTTGAGAAGTTAAATTCGGTTGGTATCAGCAGCACAGCGGCAACAGTAAATGAAAATATCAATGTTGACATCCAAGGAGATCTTCCAGGTCTATGTCCAAGTATTTCAATCATAGGGGTAACCAATACAGGAAGAAGTGATACCAAAGTTAGTTCAGCAGGTTATGGTAAAACTAATGTCGATATAGGAGCAACAGGAGAGAATATTCCTAGTATCAGCGCTTTAGGTGAATATAGTACAAATATTAGCGGAACCTCATTTTCAACGCCACAAGTTGCAGCAGCAATAGGATTAATGTACCAATTTTGTAATAGCCTGACAGTGTTAAGTAAGACAAAACCAGATTCAGCAATATTATATATAAATGATGTATTATTGAATAGTGGACCTCAGTTGATTGGATTGAAAAATGCTACAAGTTCAGGTCGAAGATTGGATGCTTACGAAATGGCTATAAATCTTACAAGGAAATGTAATCAGGTAATTGGCGACTCAAGTAAAACTGGAATTTTATTGAGAAACACACCAATCCAATCTTTGCTTCAGTTTGATTTTACCAAAGGAAATGAAACGAATTATACGATGGAGATATTTGATTTATTAGGACAACTTGTATATTCTAAGAAATATGAATTCAACACAAAGGTAAACGTAATAAATTTAGATATCGAAGGATGGGCAGCCGCCAGTTATTATTTGCGAATTAGAGGGGATAGTGAAAAATATACCAAAGCCTTTGTTAAAATTTGATAAAAAAACTTAAAAAATTCAATATAAAGTACTACTTTTGCAGCTCGATTTTAGAAAAGGCTCCGTAGCTTAACTGAATAGAGCACTTGACTACGGATCAAGAGGTTTCAGGTTTGAATCCTGACGGAGTCACGAAGAAGTTATTTAACAGATTAATATACAACGAATTATGTCTAAAGTATGCGATTTAACGGGAACAAGACCATTGTATGGTCACAATGTGTCTCACTCTAATAGAAAGACGAAACGCCGTTTTAATCCAAATTTACAGAAAAAAAGTTTTTTCATTCCTGAGACAGGGGAGTGGATAGATTTAAAGGTGACAGCTAAAGCTTTAAGGACTGTCGATAAATTAGGGTTATATGCTTATATCAAAAAGCTAGAAAAGAAAGCGAATAATTAATCCATCAAGATTCACGAATCATGGCAAAAAAATCAAAAGGTAACAGACAACAAATTATTCTTGAGTGTACCGAACACAAAGCATCTGGTATGCCCGGTACTTCACGTTATGTGACTCAAAAGAATAGAAAAAATACTCCAGATAGATTGGAGATTAAAAAATATAATCCTATTTTAAAAAAATATACTGTTCATAAAGAAATCAAGTAATTATGGCAAAAGTTTCGAAAAACGCGAGGGTTGCTCAAAGAGCAGCAAATGCAGGATCTGGTAGAGATTTTGTAAAAGTAATAAAGTCTATAAAGGACCCAGTTACTGGAAAATATACTTACAAAGAGCAAATCGTCCATAAGGATAAAGTAAAAGAATTCTTTGAGCAATCGAAGTAATTGAAAACTTTTAGTTTGAAAAAATAAATGAGAGATTCTTGTATTAGAATTTCTCATTTTGTGTTTATAGTAATCTATGGTACTAGCAATATTATTTTTTTGTCAAGTAAGGTGAATATTCAATGTAATTTGTGTACTCTTTGGAGCCCAATCTAAAGCAAAAATTAATTTTTGATTTTTTAATTAATTTATCTTCAATTCTACAGAAAAATTCCTTTTTTGGTTGAGCTATCAAAAGTAGCTCATTTAAATTTTTAGATGTTACACTATCATTAGGAGAATACTGTGCTTTGATGTCCGCGCTGCAAATAAAGTAAAGACAAAGTATTTTATATGTGGTAGATAATCTAAAGTTTTGATTTATAGCCTTCTTCATTTCAACAGATTTTTTGTTAAATTATTTATGACCTCTAATTCTATTATAAATTCTAATTAAGTAGTTTTTAAAAAAATGAAATTGTCCAAAAGGAATACTTATGATAATTACCATGAGAGGCCAAATCAAAGTCATAAGGATGATGTAGAGTATAATCCATATAATTTTATTTTCAACATTAAATAATGGCATAATAATATCAGCAATAATTCCGGTAAGACTACCACCAATGGTAAATACACAAAGTATAAGTATTACTTGAAGGAATGATACCTTCCATTTATTTTGAAGTTTTTGAAACATTATTTTCTAAGTTTGAATTACGCCTACATTGAATTTTTCAATTGATTTAAAAGAGGCTGCAGCAATACCCATCGAAATCCATTCGCGAGTGTCCCGAGGATCTATGATTGCATCTACCCAAATTCGTGATGCAGCATAGTAAGCTGTGGTTTGTTTTTCATATCGCTGAGATATTTTGTCATACAGTTCTTTTTCTTTTTCAGGATCGGCAAGTTCTCCTTTTGATTTTAGACTACTTATTTGTATTTGTGTAAGAACTTTCGCTGCTTGAGCACCTCCCATAACTGCTATCTTTGCACTAGGCCATGCAACGATGAATCTTGGATCATATGCTTTGCCGCACATTGCATAATTCCCTGCGCCATAGGAATTCCCGATGATAATAGTGAATTTTGGTACAGTAGAATTAGAAACCGCATTTACCATTTTTGCGCCATCCTTAATAATTCCGCCATGTTCTGATCTTGTTCCCACCATAAAACCAGTTACATCATGTATAAAAACAAGTGGAATTTTTTTCTGATTACAGTTTAGTATAAATCTAGTGGCTTTATCTGCAGAATCTGAATAGATCACGCCTCCCATTTGCATCTCACCCTTTCCAGATTTAAATACTTTGCGATCATTAGCAACTATCCCAACAGAATAACCATTGATCCTTGCATAAGCACAGATGATAGATTTGCCATAATCTTCTTTATAAAATAATAATTCTGAATCATCCACCAAGCATTCCAAAATTGGAATCATACTATACGGTTTTTGATGATTGACAGGATATAATCCAAGAATTTCTGACTTTGGTCTTTTGGGTTCTTTAGCCTCGATTTGATCAAAGTTGGCTTTAGGGGAAACACTGGTATTAGAAATTATTTTTCTTATAGTATCTAAGCATTCCTGATCATTTTTCATTTTATAATCAGTAACCCCTGATATTTCTGAATGTGTTTTTGCTCCACCTAAAGTTTCATTATCTGTATCTTCTCCAATAGCGGCTTTTACTAAATAGGGACCAGCTAAAAATATAGAACCTGTTCCTTCGACTATTAAAGCCTCATCAGACATAATAGGTAGATAAGCGCCACCAGCCACACATGACCCCATGACTGCTGCAATTTGTGGAATTCCCCGAGAGGACATCACTGCATTATTTCTAAAAATTCGACCAAAATGTTCTTTGTCTGCAAATATTTCATCTTGCATCGGAAGGTAAACTCCAGCACTATCCACAAGGTATATGATGGGGATTTCATTATCCATTGCGATTTCTTGTGCGCGTAAATTTTTCTTACCCGTTATTGGAAACCAAGCTCCAGCTTTTACTGTAGCATCGTTGGCAACAACAATGCATAATTTTTTGTGAATATAACCTAGAACAACGACCACTCCTGCACTTGGGCAGCCTCCATGTTCTTCATACATTTCATAACCCGCAAATGCGCCGATTTCAAATTGTTGCGATTCTTTGTCAAGTAAATAATCGATACGCTCACGAGCAGTCATTTTACCTTGACTTTTTTGATGATCTAATTTTTTTTGACCACCTCCTAATTTTATTTTTTCTAGTTCTTTGTTAAAATGCGAGATCAAAAGTTTCATTTGATCTTCAAATTGATTAAATTGTATATCCATTGAAGAAAATAAAATAGTAAATTAAATTATTTGAAATTTAAAGACGAGTTGCTGACCATCGATTAATAATTGGAAAAAGTAAATTCCAGTACTAAAAGAATTCAATTGTATATTATTAGTATTAGCAATATTATTTTTTTGCAAAACAATTTGTCCCAAGGCATTATAAATATTATAAGAGATTTTTTTGTCTGTTGAAATAGAATTGAATCTAATCTCTTTTGAATAATAATCATAATAAGGATTAATTTGATCAAATAAATCAATAGTATTTGAATTGATTTTACAAGTTTGAAGATTGGGGCAGTAGGCTCTTTTTACAAGACTACAATCAAGCACAAATGGATTTGCTTTATTATCCTGATATTTTGCTATTGCGAAAGTTCTTTCCCACTCTAATGAGTCTACTGGGTCATAATTGTGCCAATCGCATAGAGTAGACTTCATAGAGTTAAAAAAACTCGCATCAGATTGAAATTCGTACATTGTAAAAAAATAAAATATAGCCCTAGCTACATTTCCTTTATGATCTTCTCTAGGTTCAAATTGATTGCTGATCCCTTCACTATATTCATTTACAAGTGAAGATGGTTTTGTAGTTAGATTTTGGGTTTTGTAATACCAATGATCGGTATTACTATCATTAATTTCTGCATAAGGGTAATTTGAACGTGCCTCATTTACTCCAGCTCTTGATGGATATAGATGATGCATGTCAGATCGTGCATTTCCAATTTCAGCACCTTTGCTTTGAGGGAATGTGTGTTCACAATTGATACCATTACTATTGCCATTTTTTATTAGATCACCTATAGGGTCAACGGAGTTCGGACTTAAATATAATGCATGCTTGCTATATACACAGTAGACTGTATCTTTAACGTTGTATATCTCAGTATACATTTTTACTCTTGCTTGTGAATAATCGAGAACTTGAGTGGGTTTATAATTTTGGGCTAATTTTGTAATCAAAAAGAATCCCGTATCACTTTTGAAGACATCCATGGTTTTCCATTGTCCAGACCCTGTTACAAGTAATAAGGGAATGAAAATTAAACTTAGTAAATATTGCCGCATTGCACAAAAATACAACAAAAAATTGTACGATATTTGCCTGTAGTATGAATATTGAACAATTTCTTGAATATTGTAGGAAAAAGCCTTTTGTGACTGAGGATTTCCCATTTGGTCCAGAAAATCTTGTACTAAAGGTAAAAGGCAAAATTTTTGCAATAACAGATTTGAATGATGCTGAGTTCAAGGTTAACTTAAAGTGTGATCCTGAAAAAGCAGAATTGTTGCGTGATCAATACAATGAAGTGAAGCCTGGCTATCATATGAATAAAAAGCATTGGAATACTGTCGAGTTTGACACTGGACTAAGTATAAAATTGCTAAAGGAATGGATTGATCATTCTTATGAAAGTGTTGTGAAATCTTTACCAAAGTCAGAGCGTTTTGAGTATTAATTTTTTTCTTGCTTTCCACATAAAATGAAAAACAGATGACGACTAAAACAGAAATTAATTATTTAATTGTCGGAGGTGGAATTGCAGGTTCATTATTGGCCTATAACTTATATAAAGCAGGTAAGCAAGTCAGACTTATACAAACTTCAATGAAAGGGGAAGCCAGTTCTGTAAGTGCAGGATTGATAAATCCGATCACTGGGAAAAGATTTGTGAAGACGTGGAACTGGGAAGTAATTCAACAACATTTTTTGGAGTGCTATAGAAGTTTAGAGAAGGACTGGGATTGTACTTTGTTAAAGCCAATATCAATATACCAATATTTGGATTCTGTTGAAGAAGAGAATCAATGTGCATCAAGGATGCTAGACGGTGAGTATAAAGATTATCTTGAGTTTGAATATATGCCAACTTCAAAGGGCTCAGAATTTCCACTTTTAAAAATTAAGACTGCTTTTTTATTGGATATTAATTTGGTTTTAGGAAAGGTATTAAATTTTTTCAAGAATTTGAATTTAGTCACTAATGAAAAAATGGAATATACTGATCTTGATCCCTCAAGTATGATATGGAAGGATTTTCAGATTCTGGATGGCGTTGTTTTTACCGAAGGCTCATTTGCGATGGACAATCCATTTTTTAATCATCTCCCTTTATGGCTGTAAAAGGACATAGGAGTATTGTTTCATCTGATAGTTATGCTTTTGGTCAAGACGTGTTTAAATTGGATTATTCGATCATACCCATAGCCAATTCAAAATATTGGATTGGATCAAATTATGAGTTTAATAACAGAGCAATTGATTTACTTGAAAGCGAAATAAAATCTCAGAATGACTTTATCAATAGTTGTAATCTTTTTTTAAAAGAAGTCAATATAGAAAATCAATCAATTGGAATTCGTCCAGCTATGAAAGACCGTCGTCCAGTTATTGGTAGTCATCCAGAATTTAACAAATTATTTATTTTAAATGGTTTAGGGACAAAAGGAAGTTCCCTTGCTCCTTATTGTGTCTATCAAATGGTGAAGTTTTTGTTAAATGGAGAAAATATTGATAAGGAAGTGAGTATTAAACGTTTTAATTCGAAATGAGTCCAATTAAATTATTAATTAGTTTAAATTATGAAAATAGTCAGCTATTGTTCTTTTGTTATTTTATTTCTTCTTGGGATGGCACAAATTTTTAATCGAATGCCTGAAAAGAATTACCCAAGCTATGAGGCTGAGTGGCAGCATATAGATCAATTGAGCAATCAAGGATTGATTAAAGATGTAATCAAACAGGTGGAATCTTTGCTGCAAAGGGCCGAACGAGAAGATAATTTTCCTCAACAATATAAGTGTATTATGACTTTGGAAGCCAATCTAAGTCGAGGGAATGAAGAAGGGGTAAAAGGATTTATTAATGGATTTGAGAAGAGAGATTTTAATGCTAAAGAACCATTAAAATCTCTTATTGCTTCAGTATTGGGTTCAGCATATTGGTCATTGTATAGCCAAAATTTATACGGGAGAAGGAATTCAAATATCCAAGGGGAAGAGCAAGATAACAATGATGTAAATACTTGGTCACCTGAGAAATTGCTTTTGAAATCAAATGAATATTATTTAAATTCTGTAAAGGCCGAGATTCCTTTGACCGAATTGAATATTGATCTTAAAGCCATTCTAGTTCAACAGGGTGATTCATTGAAGCAACCTTATTTATATGATGTGTTATTGCAACGTGCAGTCAGTCATTTTTCTAATGCGCAAAGTCAATTAGCAAATGTCCAGAATAGTGTGTCAAGTGAAATTCTATTTTCACCTATCGATAAATTTGTCTCACATGAAATATCTAACAAGGCTGAACCTCAAGAATTACTTGTATTGTTGTTTCAAAATGCAATAAGATATCATCAAAGTAAAAATAATAAAGAGGCTATTGTTTTTTACGATCTACAACGATTGAAAACTTTTTATCAATCAAAAGTAAATTTGAATAATAGAAAATTATATATATCAGCAATTCAGTCACTTTTTGAGAAGTATAAAAATGAATCATTTGGAGGAAATATATTATTTGCAGAGGCGGAATTATACTATACGTCCATAGATGGCAGTAATGATGGAAATGATCTGACTAAGACTGATTCTATTATTAGTGTAATTATCAAAAATTACTCCAGTTGTGAGAAATATAAAGCGGCATTATCTTTAAAAGAAAGTTTATATACGAAGAATATTAAGTTAGAATTTGAGGAGGTTGTATTACCCAATAAACCAATAAAAATGCAAGTAGAATTTAATAATACTACTAAAATGCATTACAAGATATTTAAAGTTAATAACAGTAAAAGGTCCACATTTTTTAATAATAGACGAAATAATACTTTGAGTATATTAGAAGGCAGCACTTTAATCATTGATAAAGAAGAGACTTGGGGTGACCATGCTGCTATTAAAAAACATGTTATTGATATTAAAATTGATCCTCTAGATTATGGCTTGTATTTTATTGCTGCAAGTTATGATAATTTTGATTTTAATGTAAATGATGAAATTAGTTATACAAAGTATGTTTCAGGGTTTTTTCAAGTGAGCAATTTGGCAAATTTTATTATCAGAAATCAAAATGGAAAATCGACTATCACAACTGTAGATCGTACATCAGGAGAAGCGATGTCAAATGTATTGTGTGAATTATATAAAATCGATTATAGAAGTTCAATCGACCCTCAAGCAGTGCTTTCACAGACCTTGAGATCAAGTAAAGATGGATTTATAGAGTCTGATTCGAAGGACGGATTTAATTATTTTGTTTTAAAAAATGGAAATGATCAACTTTATTCAACTTCATGGATTCAGTTTTTTTCTGGCTATCATGAGCAAAGAGAGTCGTTTACTTCTAATGTGCTTTTTACAGATCGTTCTTTATATCGACCTGGACAAATAGTTTATTATAAAGGTTTGCATGTGCTAAATGATCAAAAAGGGATGCCTACATTGAAGACCTCTGTAAAGTTAAATATTAGTTTAAAGGATGTCAATGGAAACTTGGTTTCAAGTAAATCTATTCTCACAAATGAGTATGGAACATTTGCTGGTGAGTTTACCATACCATTAAATGGTTTAAAAGGAAGCTATTCAATTTTGGTAAACGAAAATTATGTTCAACAAATTCAAGTTGAGGAGTATAAGCGGCCAAAATTTGAAATCATTATGGATACAACACATGAGTCTTACTTGATTGGTGATGAATTAGTTTTTTCTGGATTGGTCCAAAGTTTTTCTGGAGTGGCATTAGACTATGTTAATGCTAAATACCGCATAGTAAGGATAGAACAGATTCCTTATTTCCCATGCTGGTATTCATTTAGATCTTTTAATTTTTCACAGAGAGAGGAAGAAATCGAAAACGCTAGTCTAATCACAGATGAAAAAGGTAGATTCTCAATAAAAGTAAAGAGTACTGCATTTGAAGAGGGGTCTTCTGAAATCCAAAAAGTTTACCAATACCGATTTACAATTGATGTTACGGATAAAAATGGAGAAACTCAATCTGGAAGTTCAAATTTGCAAGTATCAAATAAAGCTTTTAGCATAAAGACAAATTTAGTTTACAATACTCAGAAAGAATACCTAAAAAAAATTACCGTTGAGACTGAAAATTTAAATTTAATACCAATAGATGCAGAACTAGATATTAAAGTATTTGAACTGATTTCACCAACAGAAATTATGCGTCCAAGATTAACTAAAAAGCCAGATGTGTTTAAGTATTCTAAAGCTGAGTTTAAATCTTGGTTCCCAGAAGATGTTTATAATGAAGAAGATGATATTTCGACTTGGGGTGTCAAGAAATTAGTTTTTCAAAAAGTTTTTCAGAGCGATGGAAGCATTGATTTGGATTTAAGCTCGGTTTGTAATTCTACTAGTTATAAAATCGAAATTGTTGCAAAACGAAATGGGCAAACTATTGAGCTTAAAGATTATTTTTTAGTTATTAATTCTAAAGATCAGTATCCTTTTTTGGAGCCTATGATGATTCAACAAAAGAAGTCATTATCAGTTGGATCAAGTTTTAACTCGATTTTCCCAAAATTATCAAAAGCTTATTATGTTTATCATTATAACTCAAGTTTCAATCGATCATTTCAAGGGTGGAAGAAAATTCCCAATGACAATGAAGTAGATATTAAATTGACTGAAGGAGATAAAGGTGGACTAAATTATGGATTTGCATGTGTATTGAATAATAGATTTTATCAAATGCAAAGTCAAATTGAAGTACCTTGGGAGAAAGAACTTACCATAACCACAAAGAGTTTTAGGGACAAACTTTTACCGGGACAAAAAGAGAATTGGACATTTACCATTACTGGTAAATCACTTCCTGTTAATGCAGCTGAAATCCTTGCATCAATGTATGATGCATCTCTTGATAAAATCATGCCTCATCAATGGAATGCTTCTTTTTATCCTACATTTTACCATAGATTTCAGTTCGAATCAAATGTCGGTCATCGTATCGTTACTAATCAACAAACTCAAGATTATTTTATTAACAGTTTTGAAAGCCATGAAATTTATGAGTTGAATTTATTCGGATGTGAATTTGCTATGAATCCACCTATGATGAGAAATGCAATGTTGGAATCTGCTGCTTATGATTCAGATGGTTCTGGAATAATGAGAGATAAGGCTTCTTCAAGAGGTGGCAAAGTATCAAAAATGGATGCAAGTGTAGAGCCTGGTATTACTTTGCAAGAAACTCCGCAAGTACGTAAAAATCTTGCTGAAACTATTTTTTTCTATCCATTTTTAAAATCCGATAATGAAGGAAATGTTCAAGTTAATTTTACAATGAATGAAGCCCTGACAAAATGGAAGTTAAATCTGTTTGCACATACGAAAGATTTGAAATATGGTTTTGCATCATTTAATGTAGTGACTTGGAAACCAATCCAAGTATTACCAAATTATCCTAGATTTTTCAGACAAGGTGATCGCATTGTTTTAAATACCAAAATTTCCAATGTTTCAGATCAGAATGAAACAGTTGATGCTAGAATAGATATATTGGATCTCAATACAAACAAGTCACTTCTTGAAGAATTGAAGCTAAGTAATCCATCTCAATCTCTAAATTTACTTTCAAATGAATCCAAATCCGTTTCATGGGTCATAGATATACCAAAAGATGAGACCCGTACATACATCGTCAGATTTACCGCGAATGGAAAAACTCATAGCGATGGTGAAGAAAATATTGTTCCAGTACTAAGCAATAGAAAACTAGTGACTGAAACTTTGCCTCTTCCTGTTAAAGGAAATCAAACGAAGTTGTTCGATATAACGCGATTAACTAAATCATTGAGCAGTTCTACTGCAGTTCCTTTTTCTTTAACGATAGAGCAAACTTCACATCCCGTGTGGTATGCAGTTCAAGCATTACCATATATCATGGAATATCCACATCAGTGTGCCGAACAAACAATGAGTCAATTCTATGCAAATTCTCTAGGAGCTAAGCTTATGACGCAGTTTCCAAGAGTAAGCCAAATCCTAAAAGCAAATAAATCTGAAATGAAATCACCTTTAGAAAAAAATAGTGATCTCAAAACAGCTTTGCTTGAAGAAACGCCTTGGTTAAGTGCTGCAAAAAATGAGACAGAGCAAATGGCGCAAATTGAGTTATTGATGGATCTAAATAAGATGGCAAATGAAAAAGATGCTGCATTGCATAAATTGGAAGCTATGCAATATCCTAATGGTGGTTTTCCTTGGATGGAAGGTGGACCAGTCGATCTCTATATGACTCAGCATATTACATTGATGTTAGCACAATTATTCAAGTTAAAAGTATTGACTGATTCTGATATTCAAGCAGTACATATTTTAAATAAATCACGACAGTTTTGTGATGAGTCTTTAAAGAAGAACTATAATGATCTAAAGAAATTAGTGGAAGAGAAAAAAACAAAATGGGAAGACCACCATCTAGATTTTATTACACTGCATTATTTGTACATAGAGTATATATTGAAGGATAGAGCAAAAGATCCAGATCTAATTCCAATTCGAAGCTACTATTTATCGCAGATTCAAAAGTATTGGCATAATGAGAATATATATTGGGAAGGACTTTGTGCTTTGATATTACACGACCATCCTGAATCTTCAAAGCCAGTCAATTCTAAGTTGATTGCTGAGTCCTTGCGCCAAAGAGCCATAGTCCATGAAGAATTGGGAATGTATTGGAAAAATACTTGGAGTTGTTATTGTACCAAGCTCCAGTAGAATCACAAGCTTTAATGATTGAAGTATTTCATGATGTTGATAATGATTTCACAACTGTTGATCAATTGAAAATTTGGTTGTTAAAAAATAAACAAACCACACATTGGAATTCAACAAAAGCTACGACATCTGCTATTTATGCGATCCTTGCCTTTGGTCAAAATTATATCGATGAAACAAAAGAAGTTAAGATTGAAATGAATCAAAAGCCAATTGTTTTTGAAAATAAAGAAATTGCATCAGCTTATGCTAAAAAAACTTATTTTGGTAATGAGATCAAGTCGCATCTTGGTGAAATAAAACTCACGAATCCTAATTCATCAATTGCTTGGGGTGCTATTTATTATCAGTATTTTGAACAAATGGATCAAATCGAATCTTCTGTAAATTCCCCTTTAAAATTATCTAAAGAAGTTTATATTAAGTCGAATTCTTCTAAAGGCCCAATCCTTGCAAAAGTCGATGATCAAACAAAATTGAAAATTGGAGATATTTTGACATCAAGAATTATTATTAAGGTGGATAGAGATATGGAGTATGTTCATTTAAAAGACATGCGCGCTTCTGGCCTTGAAATTATTAATCAGTTGTCAGGATATAAATGGAATGCTGGACTTGGATATTACGAAAGTCCAGGTGATCTCGCTACACATTTTTTTATTCAATGGTTAGGAAAAGGAACTTATGTATTAGAATATGATACAAGGGCTTCACAAGTAGGTGAATTTTCCAATGGAATATCTACAATTCAAAGTATGTATGCGCCTGAATTTGCTGCACATAGTCAAGGGATTAAACTAGAAATTGTTAAATAATAAGCAAAATATTTTCTGTTGCGGTTAATTTGATGGAATGGAACAAATGGAAATCAAAAAAGTGAATGAATTGGATTTGGAGTATCTTCAAGCAATAAGTAAGAAAACTTTTTTTGAAACTTTTGCTATGTCAAATTCAAAAGAAAACATGGATAAGTATTTAAGTGAATCACTTTCCTCATCGCAGCTTTTGAAGGAATTGAATAATGAGAATTCTCAGTTTTATTTTGCAAGTTTAAGTAATAATATATTAGGCTATTTAAAAGTAAATTTTGGTACTGCTCAGACAGAATTAGAGGATGTTAATGCATTAGAAATTGAGCGAATTTATGTATTGAAAGAATTTCATGGAAAACAGATTGGACAATTATTGTATCAAAAAGCGATTGAAATTGCAAAAGAGCGAGATTTAAATTATGTTTGGTTGGGCGTTTGGGAAAACAACCAAAGGGCTATTCGCTTTTATCTTAAAAATGGTTTTGTAGAGTTTAATCGACATCTATTTAAGCTAGGTGATGAAGAGCAAATAGATATAATGATGAAGTTAAACTTAAAATGATAAAGTGAATTTTTTTGCATACACGAAGAGATTTTGATTCATTCATAAAACTTGAAATTGTCGATCGATTTATATATTTTGTCGAATAAGTTGGTTTTTTTGAATTTTAACTGTTCATTTTTGTTATTTATAAAAAGTGATTCATGGAAGATAAACAAAAATTAGCTGATGATATAATAAATCATCACGTAAAATGGTCGATGGGAGCTGGAATGGTTTGGGTACCTGTTATTGATTTTGTAGCTGTAGGGTCTATTCAGTTGGAAATGATTAAACAATTGACAAAACTATATGGACATGAATTTAAGGAGTCGCAAACACAAGCAATTATAGCAGCCCTGACCTCTTCTGCAATTTCAAAAATTACACTAAGAGCTGTGAAATTTATTCCAGGTGTTGGCACTTTGCTTGGTGGGATAGCTATGTCTGTGATGAGCGGTGCTTCCACTTATGCTTTAGGTCAAATTTTTAAAAACCATTTTGAGAAAGGAGGATCACCGATTGATATCAATTTGGATCAGATAAAAAATAAGTATGCTGAGTTTTATGAATATGGCAAAGGAATAATTGAAAAATTAAAGAATCAATATGCGCCAAACCCCAAATATGAACCCTTCAAAATGCCAAAAGAAGAGACAGTTTCATCCAGTCCAACTGTTAATACTAGTTTTGGATCGCGAAGCATTGTCGATCAATTAAAGGACATTGTAGATTTGAAAGAGAAAGGAATGCTAACTGATGAAGAGTTTGTTAATTTTAAAAAGAAAATTTTAGATCTACAGTAGGGGATTTAAACTCCAAGTAGTTTATTTAGCACAGCATCATTATCTCGCCAATTTTTTTCGAACTTAACTGTAAGTGATAAGAAGACTTTTTGTTTTAGATAATCTTCTATTGCAATTCTACTTTTAGTGCCAAGCTCTTTGATTTTAGTTCCATTTTTACCAATGATGATTGATTTTTGGCTTTCTTTGTTTACGACTATATAAGCATCGATTTTTACCAGTTCAAGTTGATCATCTATGCCAGTACAGGAGTTAATTTTTACAAAGCTACTGTATGGTATTTCATCTTCAAAGAGTTCAAATATTTGTTCTCTTATGAGTTCTGATAAAAAAAATCGAATAGGTTTGTCGCTCATATAATCTTCTGGATAGTATGCTGGATGGTCAGGGATGTAAGTCTTTATAGCGTCCAAAAGAGAACTGACATTTTCATTTGTTTTAGCAGAAACTTTATGTATTGCAGTGAAGTCAAGTAGCATTGTATAGTTACTTTCAATAAGGTCTATTTGCGCTTTACTTGCAATGTCAATCTTATTTATCACTAAAATTTTTGGAATTTTACTTTCTCTTACTTTGTTTAAGACAGATTCTGATAATAGCTGAGTAGTGGAGCCATCATGAACAAATAAAAATACATCTGCATCTTCATATTGAGTACTTATCTGAGCATTCATATAATGATGAAGTTTGTAATATGCATTTTCAATATATCCAGGACTATCTGAAAATATAATTTGAAATTGATCAATATTGTATATTGCAAATACACGCTCTCTAGTCGTCTGGGGTTTGTGAGTTACTATAGATGTAATTGTATTTGTAATGGCATTGACTAATGATGATTTTCCAGCATTTGGCAATCCAATAACATTTACAAAACCTGACTTAAAATTATTCATTTTGTTTTTTGATATAAGAGTTCAAAAAGAGCGTTTGGGTCCATTTTTCTCCAATTTATTTGATTGTTGTTTTTTTGAAAGTTGACATACCGATGAATACCCATTGAGCGCATTTCTTCATATACATGATCATGTGTATTTACAAAAAATATTTGCCCTTCCTCAATATCTTCTTTCCATTCTTCATAATAGCAATCGTCTGACCCATGAAAATTTAACACATTGTCACACAGTAATATATAGTTTTTAATATCTTGTTTTATAAAACGATCTATAATATCCCGCTTCAAAAACATGATATCGTTGTTAATACAATCATTCCATTCTCCAATAAGTTCAATTATGCATTGAGATTCTTCATAATCAACAAATAAAATCTTAAGGTATAAGGTCTCCGATTCCATTTCATCCCATTGCGGATGGATAAAAAAGTTATATATTTTATTGGTATATTGAAATTCATTATATATAGCGCCATAGAATGGATTATTTTTATCTTCTACGCTATCATATATGTGCTTCCAAAGATAAAAAGGCTCTATATTGTGCATAATTTTAGATAAGTTTTATTTTTGTTTTAATAATCAATTATCATGAGTTTTAAAGTTGCAATTGTTGGTCCTGAATCTACTGGAAAAACCACAGTCTTTCAGTATTTACAATCCTATTACAAATGTACTACCATTAATGATTATTCACGAAAATATTTATCTAAAAATGGTCTAAAGTACAGTGAAAAAGACATTTTAACTATGGCAACAAATCATAGTAATTTGATCCGAAATAGCTCAGATACTGCATTGACGATCCTTGATACTGATTTATTAAATTATGTGATTTGGTATGAAGTTAAATATAATAAGTTTGATGATCATTTATTAAATCTTTGGAGAGATAATCAAGCGGATTTGTATTTTTTGCTTTTGCCAACCTTGAGCTGGGAGTATGATGAGATGCGAGAAAGTGAATTCACACAGGATTTATTGGTTAATTTACACTTTAAATATTTGAAAGAGAATAATTGTTTTTATTATATTATCGATTCCTGTTGTAAAAAAAGATTGAATAAGATTATCTTTCTGATCAATCATGCATTACATTTGCACCATTGTTAACTGGGGTGCCTAGTATTCGGGCTGAGATTATACCCATTGAACCTAGCTCAGGTAATGCTGAGTAGGAAGTGGCAGAGGACGGAGCTTCGCACCTATAATTTTGTTTTTATGCGCTCTTTCCTTGCATTTTTTCTTGTATTGTCTTGTTTTACTATCTCTAAATCACAAGTATCAATTTCTGGATTTGTTTACGATCATGATTCTTTACCATTTGAGAATATTGGAGTAAATATAATAGGAGTCGATTCGATTATTTATACAGATAGTAATGGTTTTTATAAGATCAATAACATTATGCCTGGTACCTATGCCATGTCCTTCGATTACGCTTATGATGTGTTGTGGAAAAAAGTAGAAGTTGGGGCGCAATCAGTTGAATTTAATTTGTTTCTCGATAGACGAGTTGAATTTGATGAGGTCATAATTAAAACTCAGCGTTGGGGAGAAATAATGACTTCTAATCAAGAAAAATTAAGCCAAACCGATTTACAAAATCAAAGCAACGATATTCCTTATTTGCTTTCAAAAATGTTTCTCAAACCTACAGCAGTGACGCAGGGAATGGGGTAGGGTATACAGGAATGAGAATAAGGGGTGTTGATCCATCTCATGTTCAAATAAGTTTAAATGGAATTCCTTTTAATGACCCAGAATCGTCACTGAGTTTTTTTGTTGATTTACCAGACATTGCTTCAAGTATTGATGAAGCATCAGTTTCAAGAGGATTTGTTTCAAGTAGGGCAGGTGTAGGTGGATTCGGCACTGCCGTTGACTTTAATCTTAATAAATTAAACCTGAAGCCATTCGCTCTATTGTCGACTATTTTTGGATCTTATGGTTTGTTAAAATCCTCAATAATTTTAAACTCTGGCTTATTGGAGAATAAATTTAATGTCGAAGGGCGATTAAGCTATATTCAATCTAATGGATTTATTGAAAGGTCGCATTCAAAATTGAAATCTTTATTTATTTCAGCTTCTAAAGTAAAAGCGAATTCTTCATTAAAGTTAAATTTGATTTATGGAAATGAAATTACAGGTCAGGCATGGAATGGTGTTCCGGAATCTTATTTACATATTGATTCACTTTATAGATTTAATTTTGCAGGTACTGAAGCTTCGAATGGATATTATGATGATATTGATTCATATCAACAAAATCACATTCAACTATTTTATCAGAAAGTTATCAAGAAGAATGTAGATATTAATTTTATTTTTAATCACACTTTTGGTTCTGGGTTTTATGAAAACTACAAATCAAATCAAGATTTGAGTACTTATTATCTTGAGAGTAGTATTTCATCCACTGCTGATATTATAAGGCAGAAGTGGTTAAGGAATCGATTTTTATTTGCAAATATGTTTTTGGATTTATCACATTTTAAAAATCAGAAACATCTTTTTGGATTAAGTTCCTCATATTATAAAGGAGGTCATTTTGGCAGAGTAAAGGATGTGAAAGTGGATAGCTTTCAATATTTGAAATCCGAATATTATGACAATACAGGTGAGAAATCTGAACAGTCAGTTTATTATAAAAATATTTATTTTTTAACTAAGAAGTTTCAGTTTGGTGCTGATTTACTTTTTAGATTTGTAAACTATTATTCAAAGGGTTTAGATGATTATTATGGAGGGATAACTATTTCAAATCAGCAATTTTTATTGAATCCAAAGTTGTTTTCTCACTATATGGTTAATAGACATTTGTCTATGGATATATCAGCTTCTTATTATGAAAGAGAACCATTTAGAGATGATATTTTGAGAAATTCAAATGTTCGTAAAGAGCAGTTACTGGATTTTGAATTCGGATTGGTTTATAATAGAAAAAAATTTAATAGTTCGATTAATTTTTATTCTATGAATTATAAAAACCAACTTATTTTGAATGGAGAGATAAATGATGTTGGTGAAGCAGTCAGAGTCAATGTTGACAAGTCATATAGGCAAGGCTTAGAGTTGAAAATCTCTACTAGTGTTTTAAAAAAGTTTAACATTAATGGGAATTTAAATTTAAGTGATAATAAAATTATAAACCATATTGAAAATATTTATAATTACGATTCCAATTTTGCAGTAGTTAATATCATAAAATCACAATTGCCACGTGCAAACATTTCATTTTCCCCTAATCTCGTTTCATGGTTTGAAATTAAAGCAAGTGTTTTTCAGAATAAGAAATACAGTTTGAATATTTCTCCAAATTATAAATATGTTGGTAGTCAGTATCTTGATAATTCAAATCGAGAATTTTCAAAAATTGATGCTTATGGTGTTTTGAATATTCGATCTGAATTAAAATTCAATATAAAACATAAACATGAAGTTAACTTATGGTTTGATATCAATAACTTCTTGAATAAAAGCTATACCACTCATGGTTGGATTTATTATTATTCTACTCAACAGAATGTTACAGATACTGGGGATCCATACCATCAATCCCCAGATGGTCATTTACACTATGGTAAAGCAGTTTATCCTCAAGCACTTAGAAATTTTGCATTTGGGATTTCAGTAAAGATTAATTAAAAGTTATACGTCAAACCACCTCTGATTTGTATAGGTAAATTTGTGGTATTTTTTGGGGCTAGAAAATCCCACAGTAAGTAAAGATCATAACTCATAATTCCACCCGGATTATAACCTAGTCCTGCAAGGAGGTGATTATCCCATACTCTTTCTGTTTCTAATTTATTATTTGCATTGATTGCACCTGTTATAAATGTCGATGAACTTCGATTAAACTCTGCATGAAGGAAAAGTACATTTAAAAATTTTAATCTGCCAAATGCGCCAAAGCTGTAATCCGCTGCTGAATACTTTAAAATGGTTCCCTGTTGGTTAAATCTGCCATAATTATATTCCCACCCAATTCTTGGTCCTGCAGAGAGATATTTATTGAATTTGTATCCAACCATTGGGGAAAGTCCAATAATAAATATGTTTCCTGGAGTAAACTGGTCTAATGAAGAACTCCCACCACCAAGACTTATGCTACCACCATACCATAATCTTTCTTTCAAGTTGATTGTATTTTTCTCTGTTTTTGCTTTAGACTTAGTTGTTTTTTTAGTGATCTTTGATTGAGAAAAAGCACTAAATGATGCTAAAATTAAAACAAAGAGTAGGCAAAATTGTATTTTTTTCATATATTAATTTAATTTGTATTTTTATAACTTGCAGAAAATCAATCCGCTATAAATAACAAAAATTTCCTAATTTAAATTTGGAATTTTTTTATTTCAGAAAATGAAAAATCCATATCTTTAGACTTTAAAATCGTGTCAAAGTATATGAAAAATCTTTATTTAGCATTATTAATTCTTTTTTTTAATGTTTGTTTAACAAACGCCCAATCTTACAATGCGGTACCAATGGAAAAGTACCAGAATGAATTGAACAAAAAGTTTAAATTCTATGAAACATTTGAATTAGATTTCCAAAAAATTTATGCAGGAATGAACACTCGGGGCACTTTGGCAGAAGTAAATTTAAGTTTTGGCAATCGTAAATGGACACTTGAGCTGTTTGAATACGATTTGATGTCACCAAATTTTTTGCATTCAGTTGCAGATGATAATGGCGTAACTAGAACACATAAAAAATTATCACTACGTACTTATAAAGGTAATGTAAAAGGGATCAGAGGCGGTAATGTTAGTTTTAATATTGCCGATGATTTTTTCTTAGCAATGATTCAGGAAGGTGGAGCGACATACTATATCGAGCCATTAAATGGTATGATTAAGGGAGCAGCGCCAACAGAGTTTATACTATATGAAGACATGAACGTCATCCCCAATAACAATGTACAGTGTGGATTTGATGCCAAGCAATACTTGGAACATGTGGAAATAGATGCCCAAAATTCGACTCGTAATCATTGTGTTGTAGCAGATGTGGCCTTAGCTTGTGATTTCTCTGTTTATCAGCAAAGAGGAGGTGGTTCATCAAGTTGGGCTAGTTCTATCCTTGGATTGGTTGAAACTAATTATGACAACGATTTTGCACATCCAGTGCAATTGTCACTTTCTACCGTATTTGTGGCAACGACTGCTGCTTCTGACCCTTGGAATGGAATAAATGATATCAATACTCATTTAACGACACACCGTTCATGGGCTAATGCTGGAGGCTATGGTGGAGCTAACTATGCATTGGCTTCTGTTTGGACGAGGAAATATACAAGTGGCGCTGTTGGCTTAGCTTATGTAGGCGTTGTTTGTACAGGATCAAGATATAGTGTTTGTAGTGATTTCAGCGGTAATAACAATACAAACAGACAATTACAGGCACATGAAATGGGGCACAATTGGTCTTATGGTCATGATGCCGCAGGTTCTGGCTTTATAATGGCTCCTTCAGTTAATGGTTCAAACACTTGGTCAGGTCCTTCTATATCAGCCATCAACTCGCATATTGCATCTAGAGGTTGTTTAGGATCTTGTGGTTTTGTTACACCACCTGAAGCACTTTTTTCTGCGAATACAACAGTGGGTTGTGTTCCAGCGACGATTAGATTCACAGATCTTTCTTCAGGCAATCCTACTGCATGGCTTTGGACTTTTCCAGGCGGTACACCTGCTACTTCTACTTTGCAGAATCCAACCGTAGTGTATAATACGCTTGGATTTTTTGATGTTACTTTAAGAGTATCAAATTCAGGTGGAACAAATACATTAACTATCCTCAATATATTACGATACGAGATAAACCAACAACTAATTGGACTTTTATTCCAGACCAACTTTTAGTAGAATTTATCAATTCAAGTTCTGGTGCAGATGTGTATTCTTGGAAATTTGGTGATGGTCAGACTTCAACTGACTCAGATCCGGTGCATCAATATGCAAAAGATGGATTTACAATGTATGTTTGAAATCAACAAATGTGTGTGGATTTAAAGAATTATGCAAAAGAATCGAAGTTGTTTCTGAAGTTACAGCAGAGTTTTCTTCAAATGTTGTAGGCGGTTGTGTTCCATTGACTGTTAATTTTATAAATCAATCATCTGATAATTCGACTACATTTTTATGGACATTTCCTGGAGGAGATCCGTCTACCTCTACTTTAAAGAATCCGACAGTCAAATATTATACAAAAGGAGACTATGATGTGACATTAAAATCAAGTAATTCTAGATATAATTCTACAAGTTTTAAAGCAGCGTATATTAGTGTAGATACTGGTTCTGTTGCTAATTTCTCATTCATGAACATTGGTTCAATTGTAGATTTCACTAATCTATCTTTATATGGAGAAAATTATAAATGGGATTTTGGGGATAATACAATTTCCAATTTGGTAAATCCATCTCATACATATGGAGCTCTAGGAACATATAATGTTAAATTGATAAGTTATAATGGTTGTGGATCTGATACGTTTGAGTTAGCAGTGTTAATATCAGGAGGGTTAACAGCAAATTATAGGGTTGCAAAAACAAGTGGTTGCGCGCCATTTAAGGTTGATTATGAAAATCTTTCTTCCAATGCAACATCTTATGCTTGGTCATTCCCTGGAGGAACACCATCCACTAGTACAGAAAAGAATCCTTCAGTAATTTATAATAGTGCGGGATCATTCGATGTTGAGTTAATTGCTTCAGATGGAACAGATAGCAAGAAAATTTCAAATACAAAATATATTACTGTTGATATTCCGCCAACTTCATTGTTCTCTCAAGCGATAAATAGGTTTACTGTAAACTTTACCAATGAGAGTAAAAATGGCGTAAGTTATATTTGGGATTTTGGGGATAACAGTACAAGTACAGAAATTGCCCCTTCGCACACTTATCTAGCTGAAGGTGACTACAATGTTAAACTAGCAGTGACGAATTCTTGTGGAACTGTTATTTATGAGAAAATTGTAGCTGTAAATTTAATTCCTAAAGTGAATTTTACTTCAGATTTTGTGAAAGTATGTGCAGGTGATACTGTGAAATTTAAAGATCTCTCTAGTATCGATGTGCTCAGCTGGAACTGGCAATTTGATGGAGGGAATATAAGTTCTTCATCATTAAAGCATCCCGTTGTAATTTATGAAACTCCTGGTATTTATGGCGTAAAGTTGAGTGTTGCAAATTCAAATGGTACCAACTCAAAGACAATATTAAAGTATGTCGAAGTCTTGTCTTCAATCAAGTGTCCTGATCGTACAAAGAATAAAACAAGAGGTCCACAATTAAAGAAAGAGCAAACTTCAGATCGTGCTATTAATCCAATACAGATCATGCCTAATCCTGCATCTGATTTTATTTATATTAATGGATTGAATGCAGAACATGGAAACACATTGGTTAAAATGTACACAATGAATGGTATTCAAGTAATCAATCAAGAATTCAATTCTTTAATTGGAGATAATAAAATTAATGTAAGCTCACTCCAGACTGGTGTTTATTTTGTTACAGTTAGTAATAATGATTTTAGCTATAAGCAAAAGATCATTATAGAATAGAGATTATAAAATATAATATTCAAATATAAGCCTCAGATTTTTCTGGGGCTTTTTTATTTGATGATTCGAGATAATCTTAAACTATGATTCTGAAGGTTTAGGGATAATACTAGGTGCGTTCTTAACTACCATTTGAATTGTTTTACGAATCCTTTCTTCAAGAATAATAATTTTTTCTTCTACCAATTTTGGAAGCATAGAATCTATATAATGTCTTACTGTAATCAACTCAAGATTTAAATCAATAATAACACGAAATTCATTTTTAATTTCATCAATCATTCTATTTAATCGATCAGGATCGTAGCTCACGCAAACAGAAAATGAAATTGCAGTATTCCTCATCATATTAATTTTTATCCTGTGTTTTTCAAATAGTTTAAAAAGATGAGCAAGGTGATGTTCAGCGATAAATGATAAATCATTTGAAGAAAAATGTACCAATGCTTGATTTGGTTCTAGGACAACGATAGGAGGATATTCGAGGTCGATATCGCCAGTAATTACACTACCTTCACCTTCGGGATGAATAAATGATTTTACATATAGAGGTATTGATTTCAATTTTAAAGGTTGTATTGTTTTTGGATGAATTACTTTCGCTCCATAATAGGTCATTTCAATTGCTTCTGTATACGTCAGTCGATCTAATTTTGATACATTTAAAAACTTTGCAGGATCGGCTGTAAGAATACCTGGGACATCCTTCCATATCGTCATGGATTCGGCTTGAACAGCACTTGAAAGTATTGCTGCTGTATAATCAGAACCTTCTCTTCCTAATGTTGTAGTATTATTTTCTGTGGTGCTACCTATAAAACCTTGGGTGACGATCATTTTTCCATTTCTTAAAACTGGGCTAAGCGTATTGATTATTTTTGAATTTGTATTTTCCCATTCAATCCTTGCATCTCTATACGTGTCATTAGTTTGAATTATTTCTCGGGCATCAATCCATTCAATATCTATCCCTACTTTTTCTAGCCAACGAGATAGAATACGACTACTAATAAGCTCACCTACTGCAATAATTTGATCATACACATAATCAAAAGACATCTCTCTAGTTTCCTCTATTATCCATTCAGCTTCTACAAAATGCTCTTGTATTTCTTGATAGACAACGTGTTCTTCTTCAAATCCTAGTTCTTGGGCAATGTGAATGTGTTTTTCATGTATTGCTTTTAAGAGCTCTAAAGCTGATTTAATATTTTTGAATTTTTCCTTGATAACTTCCTCAAGTTGATTGGTGGTTTTTCCTGTTGCTGATACTACGATAATCAATGACTTTTGAAGACCATATTTTTTGATAATGTTCGCTACATTTCTTATGCCTTCATGGTTTTTTACTGAAGCACCTCCAAATTTATAAACTTGAATAGACATTATATATTATTTGATTTTTATTAATCCAAAAGTTATTTGATATAATCTAACCACTAACTACTAACCACTAACCAACCACTAACCACTAACCACTAACCACTAACTACTAACTACTAACTACTAACTACTAACTACTAACCACTAACCACTAACCACTAACCACTAACCACTAACCACTAACCACTAACCATTAACTACTAACTACTAACTACTAACTACTAACTACTAACTACTAACTATCTCTCTGTTATTTTCATTATTCTATTTTCAACTTCTTGGATTAGATTAAGGAATTTTTGTTCTTTTTTAGTATTTCTATTTCTTTGAAACGGTAGATCAACTATGATATGTTCAACAATGCATGAGGGGGCGGATTTCATTATATAAATATCATCTGCCAAAAATACTGCTTCAGCAATATCATGTGTAATAAAAACTATTGTACTATGAAATTTATGCCAAATATCCTCCAGCATTTCCTGCATTTGAAGTCTTGTCTTTATATCTAAAGCACCAAATGGTTCATCCATTAAAAGTATATCTGGGTTGGATAATAAACTTCTACCAATAGCAACTCGTTGAAGTTGCCCTCCCGATAAAGTAGGGTATTGGGCAAATTTTTTCTCGTGTCCTTTCAATCCAACGAGTTCAATCATGTCCATCGCTTTAGCTTCTCTTTCATGCTTGTCTACACCTTTATATTCCAATCCCATCGCGACATTTTCAAGTACGGTTAACCAGGGCAATGAAGAATATTGCTGGAATATCATGCCGACACGATCGTTTTCACTCCTCAACTTTTCATGAATTTTTACTTCACCAGAAGTTGGCTTTTGTAATCCTGCAATATATCTCAAGACTGTAGACTTCCCACAACCAGACATACCCAGAATAACTACAAATTGACCTTGGGCTGGTTTATCCTCGATGATTAAATTAAAATCTTTAAGTATAAATGTTTTTCCGTCATCATAAGACTGGGAGATATTTTTTAATTCAATGATGTTCTTTAATTCCGAATCTTTAAATTGGATCATTTATTTGGAGTTTTTGAAAGTAAAAAATAAGAATAAAGTAAAGCTAAAAGCCCTGCCGCAAATAATAACCATGCGATAGTACACATGATGCTTATCTTTAAAAAATAAGAACAGAGTATACCGAATACTACTGCAATAATCATGGCGGAAACTCCAATTCTTCCTTCGGCCAATCCACTTTCTTTTGTTTTGTAATATTTATGTGGATTTATCATCCTGTCAAAAAGTACAAATAATTTATCTTGAATTAATCCAATAATAATTATTACGATCAATAATGCGAATACTTTATCAATTTGTCCTTGTCTAGATTTAGTATAGATAAGTGATCCAATCCCTGCTTCTTTATTCAACAATTCTGCGATGATGATATATGTCCATGAAATCGCTGTAAGGACTCTAATATCATCAATGAGTTTTCCGAAAATTCCAGGGAGGAAGATGTTTTTTATAAGTTGCCATTTACTCGCTCCCATTGTGTATGCTGTTTGAGGATACACTTCTTCAAGATCTTGTATTCGCTGCACAACCACAGGAATCAAATAAACCAAAATTCCTACTGCTAAGAATGCAATTTTCATAGGATCACCTAGTCCAAACCAAATTATAAATAAACCTGTAAGAGCAGACAATGGAAGATATCTCAATGAATCAATTTGCTTATTGAACATTGAATTAAAAATTGGAAATAAACCAATGATTAATCCAATTGGAATTGCTAGGAAAATTGCCCAGAAATATCCCTGTATATTCAACCAAATGGAATGTAAAGTATTTGGAACTAATTTGTCTTTTTGAAATAAATCTTTGAATGAAAATAAAACTCTATCTGGTCTCGGTAGTAATGGATATACTTTTTCAAATTTTGTTGCACTTGCTAATTGAGCCTCTTCAGCTTTGATAATCGAATCCCTATTGACTAAATGCACAGAATCTATTGACGAAGGCAAGACTGAATTAAAGTCATTTAAAATAGGTTTTGTGGTAGAAAATAGTTCTGCCAATATCCACCAAACACAAATTGTAATCGCAAAGCCAATTATTGAATATATCCATGAAGATTTTCCTTCAATTTTTCCTCGAAGTTTAAACCACTGTTCTAGCATTATTCTCCTATTAATTCAAAATCAGTTCTTCTATTTCTACTTTTTCCATCTTCAGATGAATTACTTGCAACAGGTTTGTCTGGACCATTTCCAATCACAACAAATCTATTTCGTGACATGCGATGTGTATTCACAAGGTAGTCTGCAACTGACTGAGCCCTACGTTTTGATAATATAACATTCGCATCTCTAGATCCAACATCATCAGTATTTCCTTCAATTCGTATCCTAGAATTTCCAAAAGCTTTTGCAATTTCAACAAATTCTTTATCTATTATATATTTGGAATTTTCATCAAGTTGGAATTCTCCACTTCTAAATGAAATGGAAACTCTTTTTGTGGCAATGGCCTCTTTAGTTTTTCCTTCAGCCTCAGACACTTTTGTAAAAGATTTTTGTGCTTCGGATTGGTGTTCTGTACCAGTCAAATTTGTGTTTTTTTGTGGTTCAGGCATACTTATAGTTCTCCAATTCGGTACTTTTCCTTCGGCATATCCGATCGCTTTATAACTTGTAGTCATCCTCGAATATAATTGTTCAGCGGTGACACCCTTATAATTAGGATTTAAACCAAAAAAATCTAAATTATCTCCATGTGTACATAATCTCACATTATTGATCGCAGCATAGGCATCGTCTTCGGAAAATCCTGTGAAATTCTCAGCTAAAATTTTTGCAGCCTTTCTTTTATTTGCATCATTGCTATTGATTTCAGCAGCACCTCTCATCCAGCCTTCATAAAGTTTTTGTAAGCGATCCTTATTTTTTTCGGCCCATGATCTTTTAGCTATAAATGCATCTGCGATAATGTTTGAAGCTGATTTCGTGCTCTCAAGGATTCTAGCTCCTGCAACAGATTTGATGCAAGCTTGATCATCTGGACTCCATACTACTGCAGCATCAACTTGCTGTGATTTGAACACTTGTGCCGCATCTATTGCTGACGCTTGTTTCACAATCTCAACATCACTCGCTTTCAAGCCACCCGCTTCTAGCATCCAAAGTAAAAAGGAATGCGAAGGAGACATCTCTGCCACAGCTATTTTTTTACCTTT
Organism: Saprospiraceae bacterium; assembly: GCA_016710585.1. Classification (GTDB taxonomy): domain Bacteria; phylum Bacteroidota; class Bacteroidia; order Chitinophagales; family Saprospiraceae; genus Vicinibacter. The sequence goes on along the minus strand of JADJVN010000001.1, from coordinate 58,281 downwards.
GAGATCTGCAACAGAATTAATTCCTCTTCTTGCAACGATAGCATCGCCACCTCGTGACCAATCTGATTGAAATACAACCACTGGATCATAATCAGTTAATCCAGCAATCTCTGTAGGAAGAGCATCTATTGTACACCACAATAAATTTACTTCATCGTTTTTCCATGCTTCTCTTGAGACAGGCACGTCATCTAATATTTTAAATTCTACAGGAAATCCATATTCTTTGTAATATCTAGAATTTGTATTTGCCTTAAAACCTTCGTTAAAATATTCACCACCAGCATAACCACCCCAAGTTACCACCCCAACTTTTACAGCATCTCTACTGAGTTCGTTAGAGCCAGAATTTCCATTATTGGAACTTGTTTGGTTGTCATTAGATTGACCTTGTTTTGAAGCTGATTCGGAACTTTGCTTTTTAAGATCTTGGCCTATTTTTGTATTATTGAGAAAATATCTTCCAGCAAAAAATAGAACACCTAAAATTAATAAAGTGATTAAAAATTTAGAAAAGGCAGTTAATCTTGAAGCCATAATTTCATTTTATTTTTCATTAAAAAAATCGTCATAAGGATTGTTTTGATCGACCGTTTGTCTCTCGGGTCTTTCACTATCTAACACAAGTGTTTTGTCACCTGCAACTAATAAATCTTTTTCTTTGCCAAGTAATTTACTTACGCCATCTTTTTCCCATTTCTCCAACATCTTTATTCCTTCTTCTTCAAACATGCCATTTTGCAAATCTACTGAAGACATGAAATTTTCTGAAATTTCCATAAACTGCTCCATTTCTCCTACTTTGAGACTGATGTCGTCAGCCATGTGCTCTAAGGCTTCGTCAAATAAAGCTCTCTGATCTTTATCTCCTTTGATGACACTCATTGCAGAGCGCATTGCAGAATGACTGGCATGAATTGCGGCACGTTCTTGTTCTTTGAGTTTTACTTGATCTGTAATATCTTCTGCTAGAACTTCTGATGATTGATACATCCTATTGAGTACTTTGAATAAGATCTCCATTTTTCTATAAAGATCCGTCAACTTAATATTTGATTCTTGTAATCTTCCAGCTTGTCTTGACTTCAAGACCATTATAGATTCTTGGTTACTGTCTCTAGCTGTTTGGGCCTGTCCTAATGATGACTCAATTTGTTTTTTGTTATTGAAGATCTGCTCTCGAAGTTGATGCATTTGAGATCTAAGTTTGGTAATCTGTTTATTCATTTTACCAAGGTTATCTTTTAAGTCTTCTACGTATGATTTCATGATCCCGATAGGATCCATTTTTACAAAAAGGCCAGTGATCCATCTCATCGCTGACTTATACATATACCAAACTAGATTTCTCGCTTTGGGGTCTAATACTACATAAATTAAGGCAAATAAAGCAACCAGCATTCCTGCAAGAAATAAGGTATTAGAAAGGGCTGCAATTATTGCACCTAAGAATGTATATATCAAATATCCACCCGCACCGATTAATCCAGCTAACACTAAAGCCCCTGTTACACCTTCAGGTCGCTTCCAGAACGACTTCTGTTTATATTCCATATATTTTAAACAATATTACTGCTTTATTTTAAATAAGTTTCCATCTTTTGGATATCTGACTTGATTTGATCGATGACCGTCAGATAACTGGCTTTGAAATTCGATTTATTCGTTTCTACTTTTTGTTTTGCATTTTCAATTTCTGACTTCAAACTTACTAAACGATTATGGGAGGATTCTAGTTCCTTTTTTAAGATTTCGATCTGTTCCTCTTTTGTTTTTATAGAATTTTGAATATTATGAAGTTCACTTTCTTTTGCTGAAACTTGAGTGGTTAAAAACTGATTTGCTGAATTATTAAAATTAGTTTCCTCTGTTTGGAGTAAGTTTAAATATTTCTTAGCAGAATCAACCAACACATTTGGCTGAACATTCATTGCCTGGGCAGCTGCAAATGCAGTTCGAAACTGAGCTGCTTCATCCATATTATGCATTTTTGCAATGGATTGGATAGCTTTCCGATATTCTAAATAATCAAAACCAGGTAGATTGTTTTTTTCTAATACTTGATGTAGGATTTCAACAAATTTTTCAGACGTCTGACCAGGAGTGATCACAGTTGGGTTGACCATATCTTTATTGGGCCTTTCATTTGTTTCTTTACTTTGAATTGGCTCTTCTTTGGTTGTAGTGCTTTCTTCACTCACTACAAAAATGGATTTTAGTTTATCAAAAATTGGCATAATTTGTTGAATAAACACAAAAATCGTATAATTTCATTGAAAATAATCAATTTGTGCGATTAATTAAATAAAAAAAATCTGACACTGTTGATTGTATCAGATTCTTATTTTAAATATTAAAATTTAATTTAATATTTATAAAGCTTTATATTAATTGTTTAACTCTTTTCTTTATTATTTGCAAAGTCAAAAATCAATGAAAATCTCAAAGTATTAGCCAATGGACTTCGGTTGTTATTTGTTGGTACCAAATAGGATAAATTAAGTCCAAAAACATTATACTTTACGCCGCAACCTAAAGTAAGAAATTTTCTATTTCCCTTTAATGCATTCTCATTGAAATATCCCATGCGTACTGCAAATTGTTTATCATACCAATATTCAAGAGCTAATGACCAACTGATTTCTTGAACTTCCTCAGTAAATCCTCCTGGGGCATCACTAAATGAACCAAAGATTCCTTCAAAAAGTGCTTTTTCCCTAAAATCTGCAACTTTGTTTGTATCGCGATCATAATTTTCATTGCCAAAAGGGATCGGTGATGGAACCAATAATTTATTTGCTTCTCCAATAATATTTAATGAATTGTAATCATCAAAATTCATTTCATAATTGGCTCCAAGACTCATGTTTGTAGGGATAAAATCTTTAGTAAGATTTTTTACATAAGTTACTTTGGACCCTATGTTGGTGACAGCAAGACCTAGATTGAGATAGTTTCTTCTTCCACTCTGGCCTAACTGTGTTCTATAAAAAGTACCAATATCAGCTCCAAATGATTTGGCTGAAGTAATTTGACTTGTTCCTACAGTTCGACCTGAAGCCAAATTTGAATATGCGAATTTAGCAGAAAGGCTAGCTGAAAATTTTTCTGATAATTTTCTTGCATATGCTACATTTAATTCTAATTCGTTTGGTTTGCCAGTTCCTAGATCTTTACCTTCAGTATCTCTAAACTCAATTTCACCCAATGAAAAATATCGAATAGCGCCTCCAACAGATTGATTATCATCTATTTTTTTAAATCCAGTAAGATAAAATAAATAAATATCATCGATATTTAGATTTCTTAACCATGGTGAATATGTAGCTGAAATACCCATATCAGTTTCAGAAAATGCCAATCTAGCTGCGTTATGATGCATGGCATTTGGATCTGATGACAATGCTGTTCCCGCATCACCTAATGCTCCAGATCTTGCATCAGGATTAATTCTGAGGAAGGGTAATGCAGTCAATATTGTATTGGATATACATTCTTTGGTGCTTCTATCTACGACACAATTTTTGATAGGATCCCAATATTGTGCCTCGGACGTTCCAATAAAACTTAGAATTAAAGTAAGGAAAATTATGATACGCATGTATTTCTGTAATTTTTGGCAAATCTATGAAAAATATATTAAAGCTATTATATATATATAGAATAACTAATTATCCTATAACATAAAATTTAGTTTTTTATTATCTAATTTTAACTAATTTTTGGAAATTGCTGGTTTTAGTGAACGTCTCACCATTAATCACTGCCCTTAATTTGACGGAATAAATATAAATGCCGTTACCTAATGGACTTCCAAAATCATCTTTACCATCCCATGGAATCCCCGCTATTCTATTCCCTTCAGATCGAACTTTTGTTTGAATGGTCTTTACTATTTTACCACTGATTGTTTGGATGTGTATTGTGACATCAAACTCGGTGTTAGTCAAGTTTGTTTCAAATTGGAACTCAGTATGATTTGAAAATGGATTTGGATAATTTAAAACTCGATCTAAGCCGAAGATATTATTATCTAAAACGTTAAATTCAATAGAAGCTTGACCCATTTTATTGCTAATATCCCATGCAGTTAATGTGATGCTATGTTTTCCAGGACTTAGTTCGTTTAATGGGTACAATACTTCTCCTTCTCTAGAATCATTTAGTTTTGACTTAAAATAATTGTTTAATATAATTGGGTTCTGAGAGTTTGCATCTAATATCGCTGTCAAATCATGACCAATACTATTTCCAGTGATATTTATTCCTAAATCGTCAGAGATTTTTGAATATATTTTGGGTCTTTGGTTCGTAATACCTCCGTTGACAAAATTTTCATCATTGATATAAAGTTTTACAACAGGTGGATTATCATCATTAATGATTTTACTCGAAACCCCTCCAATAATAAATGCATCAGTATAACTTGCAGCATCACTACTTTTTAGATCAGATGCATATAAACTTATTTTGCCTAAACCAAACTCATAATTGATATCTTTTGGAATATAAAATGAAAATTCCCAATCCCCATTTTTTACTTCTGAGCTTCCTTTGAATATAATATTTTTTTGAATATTGTACTGAAATGGACTACTGCCAGGATCATTTCCTTTGGTTTTTAAATTGATTTCTTTGTCGAAAACAGTTGCACTCAATTCACCATTAAATGATGTCAATTTATTACCCTGTCCGTCTTGAACGAATCCTTTTACTTTCATTAATTCTAATGCTCTAAAAGTGTCTTTAACACTTCCAAGAGGTTTGTCATTGATGCTTACGATACTGTGTTCATATTTAGGATAAGCTAATGTTTGTGACGGATCACCAAATAACATAAATTTTCTTGAATTAAATTTAATAAAGCCAGAAGTATTTTCGTTCTTCGAAATTTTTAATATTTCACCAATTGTATAATACCTTCCATTTGTTTTTTCAAAAAATTTGGAATGAACACCTTTAGTCAATTGAAAATTATCGTCCGAATATACAGCCCTCACTGTAGAGAAAAGGGCAATAGCTCCAGCTTTATTGTGCAATGCGTATTCACCAGCATTAGTGATACTTGGATCGTCAAAAGCATTGAAAGAACAGGTTGCAGTAATTAAAAGAGGGAGTCTAAAATTATTTTCCCATTTTCTAATATCATCATCCAACAATACTCTTTCTTGAGCTAAACCAGTGGGACCTCCATGACCCATGTATGTCATAGAAAGCGCTCCTTGAAAAACGGAGGCATTTATTGCTTTTGTTGCTTCAGGATATCTTTCACCACCTGGTGTAGAGACCTGTTCATAGGCATCAAAGTAGATTTTTTGTAGATTATATATTTTAGATTTATTTTCATCTGCTATAATTTCTGTTTGGTTTATATGGGCGTTAGAGTCTTCATCGTCAGACGCAAATATCATATTGAGTCTCCAGTCGCCTAAAGATTCAGGAGCGATATCATATTGAATTATTTTATCGACTTGATTTTTAACTTCGGCAAGATTTCTGGCAATGATTCTACCTATTGAAATATCTAAGAATCCATCTAAATTATTACCCTCAGAATCATCCAATAATCCAAAATAATCGTCTGATGGAAATCCAAGAATTGGATCAAATGATTCCATTGTTTGGTAGGTAGGCACCAGATTTTCGTTATTAACTTTTTTATCGAGATGCCTATAGTCATATGAAGCATCACCAACCAATAGTAAATATTTAAAATTAGGAGATCTTGAATAGATCATTCTACAAAAATCACGCAAGGCTGTTGGGTCTTGAGTTCCTGAAGCGAATTCATTATAGATAGTAGAAATTTCAATAGCTTCTACCTTCAATTTTGAAAAATCTTCCCTGTGTTTTTTTAATCTGAATGCTTCTTCTTTAAATTCAGAATAATAAACAATCAATAATTCGAGATCTTGGATGCTGTGTAAATTTTGGTTTTCAACTTTTGAAATATATTCAGGGCTTTTAATTTCAAGTAAAGGATTAAATACCCAATATTTTTTTATTTGATTTTGGCTCTGATCATTAAACTTAATTTTTCCATTTTCAAAATCAGTTGCAATGGATTTTACTTGATGAAAATCTGTAATGTCCCAAACATTGACATCTTTGTTCGCAAGGTCTATTTCATAACTATTTATTGGATTTATTGCAGTATTGGGGTCAAATATTTGAAAAATATTTTTTGAAAAATTATTTAAAGTTGTTGCACTTACTTGAATAAAATCTATCCATGATTCATGTGAAATGCTAGATGAAATTTTTGGTTGTAATTTAACAGAAACGAGCTCCGCTGTTGCTTTTGAACTTAGTGAGAAGTCAACACCACTCGCAGTTGGATTGGTGCATATGTCAAGATCAACACCATAGACAGTCTTTTGCATACCACTAGAATTTAGACTTATATCAAGCAAAGAATTACCTCCTGCTCTCGCTACATAATATCCAGTTAGTTTGATGTCGCTTCCCATTACGATATTTGGGAATCTGAATAAATCCATTGATTCAAAAGGTCGTGTAATGCCTATAGATTCACCAGCCCATCTTTGGCCAGTTCCATGATTACATGTATTGTATTCAAGTAAATTAACTAGATCCTTTTCATAGTGAATGCATTGTAAACTTTTATTAGAAAGAGGAAAACTTCCTGTGATTTTATTTTTTTGAGATATTCTTTTTCCATTCTGAGTATTGATTTTTATAAAATAGTATGACCATTCAGAATAAATATTTTTAGTAAAATCAAAATCTTGTGTAGCTAGATTATATGTCAATAAATCTGGACCATTTGCATAAAATAATATTTGATCATTTGCATCAAAACTTCCATCATTTTCACCAGAAATATATATCGCCAATTCTTCAAGATCATCTATTCGGTTGGTAGCGTTTAATTCGGGAAGTTTATCTCCGCCATTCCCATAGATTGATATTTTTCTTGGGTCAATTCCGCTTAGATTGAGTTTAAGATTTTTTTCTAAAAAATTCTTGTCTATTTTATATATACCATTTTCCTTTACTGCAATTTTATATATATCACCATTTGATAAAATAGAGGTTAGTTTGAATGGGGGAGGTGGCGGTGAGAATGCAAGATTATTTTGTTTTTCTTGAATTATAATTTCATAGTCAATTAATTTTTCAATTCTACCTTTGTTATTTCTTAATGCTTCAATTTCAATCCAAATTTTACCTTGTCTATTTTCAGTATATATGCCATGATTAATTTTAAAATCTTCAGATATTCTATAGTTTTTAGGTGCATCGGTGATTTCTTCAGTTGTAATATTTCTCAACTCAACATTAAAAATAGCATTTTTATTAATGGGCGCTTGTAGTAGTAATATAGGAATTCCAAGTTTTTGAGGACAATATTGCGCACCTTCAAAATTAAGTTTGGTTGAATTTGATGTTATATTTTTCCAATTTAATGTACCTTTGAGGCTGGTCATTTCTTGTCCGATACAAAAGTTTATCCACAAGGTGAAGAAGGCTACTGTGTAATTTTTCATTTTAAATGGTAAATTTGTTGTGTTTAAATATAATGAAATGCAATTATATCGGTTTTAGTAAAGAAAACGTTAAAATTGGACACATATTTTATGGTGAAGATAAATTTCTTTCGATTTTCTAGCTTGTTGGTTTTAATATTAGTTTGTTGGTGGAGTCAATCCAAAGCACAAGATCCATTATTTTCACAATATTTTGCTAGTGCGATTCATATTAATCCAGCTTTTACAGGATTGAATGATGCTCCAAAGTTTGCATTAAACTATAGAAATCAACTCCCGTTGTTGGGAAGTTACAATACTTATGTGACTTATAGTGCGACATACGATCAATATTTTGAGTCTTTGAATTCAGGCTTTGGACTTCAATTATTATCTGATGAGGCTGGTGATGGAATCTTAAAAAATAATAAAATAGCTTTGAATTATGGCTATCGTATCCCATTGTTAGCTAAAGGACATTATATAAAAGGCGGTTTAGAATTGGGTTTTGTGAATTTTCGATACGATTGGAATAAATTCTTATTTGGAGATCAAATAAGAGATTTGGAGACAGGCTCAATTGGGCCAGGAGGCACACCTTATTCAACTAGCGAAGTGAGACCTGCTAAAACCTCAACGAATTATTTTGATATAGGTGCTGGTATGTTGTATTATACACCAAATTATTATGTAGGCGTATCCTTAAAGCATATTAATACCCCAAAAAATGATATTTTAGAGTCAAATCAAGCTGCATTCAATGGATTGCCAGTGAGATGGATAGTTCATGGAGGATTTAATTATTATTTGAAAAGGGATAATACTCAATATTTAAGTCCAGCTTTAATGATAGCAAAGCAATCTGAATTTTTTCAGTTAAATATTGGATCAAATTACAATTTTAGCATGCTTTTTGCAGGTTTGTGGTATCGGCATGCCAGAGTTAACTCAGATGCTTTGATTTTTGTATTGGGATTTCAAAAGGATAAATGGAAGCTTGGATATAGTTTTGATTTTACTACTTCTTCGCTTGGAATAGAGAATGGAGGTAGTCATGAACTAAGTCTTTTGTTTCAAATGAAGCAAAATCCCAAGAAAAAAGCGGTTGTCAGCGATTGTTTTAAGGCTTTTCAATAAAAATATTAAATTTGAAGTGCTTGAAACAATAAAAAATGATTAATTTTGTTTTTTAATTAAAGATAGTAGTAGGATGAATTTCAAAATCATTTCAATGGTTTTGCTTGTAATGATAGGTTTAACCATGTCATGCAGCAAAAATAAAGGTGGAGAATCCTCTTCCACAGGCTGGAAATATAACGATCCAGAGTACGGAGGATTTGAAAAAGTGGACTATGCTGGTCAAGCAACAGGTCCAAATCTTGTTTTAATCGAAGGTGGTACTTTTACCATGGGTCTCACTGAAGAAGATGTATCTTATGAGTGGAATAATATTCCTCGAAGAGTAACGGTTTCTTCCTTTTATATGGATGAGACAGAAGTTTCAAACATTAATTATCGCGAATACCTTTATTGGTTAAATCGTGTATATGTCTCATATCCAGATGTTTATAAGAAAGCACTTCCCGATACTCTAGTGTGGAGAGAGGAGTTAGCTTATAATGAGCCATTTGTTGAGACTTACTTAAGATTCCCATCTTATGATGAGTATCCAGTAGTTGGTGTGAATTGGTTACAAGCTACTGATTATTGTAAGTGGAGAACTGATAGGGTTAATGAAATGATCTTAATAGAAAAGGGAATATTTAATCCTAATCCTCAGCAGGTTGATAATGATAATTTTAATACAAAGACTTATCTAGCTGGTCAGTATCAAGGAAATGTACGCAAAGGTCTTCCTGATCTTTCTTCTCAAAATGGAGGTGAAAGACCAGTTAAGTTCGAAGATGGTATCTTATTGCCAGAATATAGATTACCCACAGAAGCTGAATGGGAGTATGCAGCATTAGCTTTAATAGGCAAGCAGGCTGAAAATAAAGATGAGTTAATCACTGATAGAAGAATCTATCCTTGGGATGGTAATACAGTGAGATACAAAAGAAGAGACAAATCAATGGGTAATATCCTTGCTAACTTCAAAAGAGATAAAGGAGATTACATGGGTATGGCAGGTAAGTTGAATGACCATGCACATATTACAGCGCCAGTGAGAACGTCTTGGCCAAATGATTTTGGATTATACCACATGGCTGGAAACGTTTCTGAGTGGACATTTGATGTATTTAGACCATTGACTTCTACTACATTGAGAGATGTTGAGAATCATGATTTAAATCCATTTAGAGGAAATGAATTCAAAGAATTGATTCTAGATGAATCTGGAAATCCAGTAGAGAAAGATAGTTTGGGAAGATTACAATATCAGTTTGAAAATGATTCATTACTCATAGGTAGAGAAAACTATAATAAGAGTGAAGTTAAAGATTATTTTGATGATGATGATGAAGCTATCGAATATGCTTATGGCAAATATTCATTAATCAATAAAAAATCTAGAGTAATTAAAGGAGGTTCTTGGGCTGACAGATTGTATTTCCTTTCGCCAGGAGCAAGAAGATTTAAAGATGAAGATAAATCAGATAGAACTCTTGGTTTTAGATGTGCAATGACTAGAACTGGTGGACCAGAAGGTAATGAAGATGCGGGAGGTCTTCAGTTCAAAAGAAAACAACCAAAAACAAAGAGATCTTATAAATAAGATGATTTTGTAAAATTATATCATCCCCATTTCCGCAAGGTGATGGGGATTTTTTATTTTAATTATTATGGATATTGAATTTATTTATTCGAAATATAGATCTTGTGACTTTTGTGTGTCGACAGATACAAGGACTTTAGTGAAAGGCAGCATGTATATTGCACTTCGAGGTGAGAATTTTGATGGTAATAATTATTTAGTCCAAGCAAAAGAAAAAGGGGCAAAATGTATTATCGCTTCGCAGAACTCTGATAATCTTGAGGATGTAATTGTAGTTGATGATACACTGGAGATACTTCAAGCTCTGGCAAATTATCATATTTCATTAATTGATCCAATTACAATTGCAATAACTGGATCCAATGGTAAGACAACGACAAAAGAGTTATTAAATACGATTTTATCCTTGCATGCACCAACTCTAGCAACTGTAGGAAATTTGAACAATCATATTGGGGTGCCTTTGACTATTCTTAATTTAAAGGCTCATCATAAATATGCTATAATTGAAATGGGAGCCAATCATATAAATGAAATCATGCAATTGGCTAATATAGCTAGACCTAAATATGGATTGATTACAAGTATAGGTAAGGCTCATTTGGAAGGCTTTGAATCGCCTGAAAATGTCATTAAGGCTAAGAAAGAATTGTTTGATTATTTAGATCAGAATAATGGCGTTTCATTTTATAATCTGAATGATGAAAATCTTAGAAGATTGTTTGTCACCCATCGAAATCATATTTCAATTGGTAATAAAAATACAGATTTTGAGGCATCAATAGTAAATTTAATTCCAAGTATCCACTTCAAATTGAACAGGAGAAATGTAGAGTGCATTGATTTTGAGAGTCAATTGTTTGGGATTCATAATTATTTTAATGCTGTTTGTGCAGCAAGTATTGCGCTTTATTTAAATGTCCCTGTTGATCTTATTCAAAGCGGTCTTTCTGGATATCAGTCAAGAAACATGAGATCTCAACTCATACAGTATGGCACTAATACAATATTTTTAGATGCATATAATGCGAATCCATCAAGCATGAAATTGGCTATTGAAAGTTTTGTTGAAATGGAATCTAGAAATAAAATACTGATAATTGGTGAAATGGCTGAACTTGGCGATTATACTTTAGTTGAACATCAAAATTTGATTGATTTAATTTTAAAATATAATTTAGCTCAAGTTTGCTTGGTTGGTAAAAATTTTACAAACTGTATTTTCCCAAATTATTTCCTCTATTTTGAAAATGTGAATGAGTGTAAAAAGTGGTTTAATTCAACTTCTTATTCAGAAAGTCTTATATTAATAAAAGGTTCTCGTTCGACTCGATTGGAATTGATTTTAGAAAATTAATCTGTGATGAATACCTTTTGAAATAATTGATTTCGTTTTGAATAAATTAAATAAATTCCAGGAATTGTTTGAAATGATATTTCTAGAGTATTCTTATTTGGCTGGATAAAATTCAGATGATTATTTGCATTTGATCCATCAATTGAAAAAATATTAAAATCCTCCAAGTTTAATTCATGATCAGCTTCAAGATCGATAACACGATTTGTTTTATAGAAAAAGTTAATATTATGATTAACAATATTTACTTTAGAAACCAAAATTTGCGAGTATGTCACTTTATCTTGATTTTTAAGTTTTAATCTATAATATTTGGTAATATTTTCATGATTATCATTGAAAAGTGTTTGTTGCATTGGAGGAGTTAGAGTTATAAATGGATTTGAAATTTCTATTATCAGCAGCAACTTCTAATTCTAAATTATATTCAAACTGTGAATTTATTTTCCAATTTAATTGATTTGTTTCTGCTTCCTGTTTAATAGAAAATGATTCTATTTCAAGTGGCAAAACAATAGGGCTGTATGAGTAATTGACACAGGCAATATCTAAAGAATTAATCGTGTAACAACAATATGGATTCATGTTTGCTGTACTTGAAGTGATGTGATCAAAACCTAAAGAATGCGATAATTCGTGCTCTACAATTAACTTATATAAATATGAATTTACACAAGGACCTACATTATTATTCATTAATAGGTAGCCATATCCAGCAGTATTCCATAAAGATCCATCATAGACATGTGATGATATTGCAAATACACCACTGATAGCAACAATGCCAGTGCAATTGATCAAATCTGCTAATTCATTACAAAGGTCATTATATATGATTAAAATATTTCGATATGAATTATAAGTTGAATTGATAAAATTAATAAATTCATCTGTAAGTGATGATCCTCCAATACAAGATGGGTTATAATTATGCGTACCCGCATCAGTGACGTTTATGCCTGAATAAGCATTTTTAGTTTCAGTAATTGCATTTTTTGTATCAGTGATTGCAGTGAGATGCGAATTGTCACCTGAGGCTGCATATCGAATATTTACATTGCTATTTGGAAAGCCTATCCATCGAAACGGTTTCGATTGATAAGTTAAAAAATTGCAGTGACTTGGAGCAGCTCGTTGTTCAGGATAGAATGAAGATAAACTCAATTTTTCTGCATTTTTATCATCCCAATTTGTCTTGTTTGATTTAAAAAATTGTATTTTTTTAATTAATATATTTTTCTCATAGATAGGTAATTTCATCAAAGATGAATTTCCTATTTGTGCAACATCTAGATAATGTTCTCTTGGCACTAAATATTCTTGCCCTTTATATTTTTTGACTTCAAAAATTCCAAAATCTAAAGTCACAGGAATGAAATAATTTCCTTTTTTGTTTAGAAAAAATAGATATTCTTGATCAAGTTCAAATTCTAAATCTGAACTTGCTTTAAATGATCCTCCTTTGAAGCTAAAACTAAAATTGATGATTGAAAATTCATTTTTTAAGTCTGAGTAATAATTGAGATTTTGAACTATTTTGAAGTTGAATTTTGTATAAGTTTTTCCGTTAGTTTCAATACGGTCTGTAGATGCTAAACGTGCAACAGTTATGTATTCAGCTGATTTTATTAATTCTCCTATATTTTTAGCAGGAATAATTGATGTAGCGTTGAGATAATAGCAATAGATGCAACTGAGTGCAATAAAAAAAATCGATTTCATTGGGCAGAAATTTCAACAAATATATTAAATAATAATATATAATGTTATATTAATATGTTAGTTTTTTTATTCTGCCAACTGAATTTTGATATAATTTGTTGAATTAGAGTGCTTTAATTTGCAAATATAGTTGCCTGATGAGATTTTGTTACTATAGTTTATGGTGTATTTTGAATCGTTTAAGTTAAGTTTATTTGAGCTCAATATCATTTTACCCGCGACATCCAATATTTCAATTTCTAATAGTATTTCGTCACTATCTGGCTGCTCAACAGTAATTGTTTTTGAAAAAGGATCGTTATAGATATGGATTACTTTATTGTAGTTTTTAATTTCCACCACTTCGATATTGGAATAGCTATATTTTCCATCAAAGTCATTTTGTTTCAAGCGATAATAATTTTTACCAGCTGATATGTTTTGATCGGTATATGAATATAAGGTTTGGTTAACGGTGTTGCCCTTTCCTTTGACATTTCCTATTATTGTAAAATTTGAGCCATCTGTCGATTTTTCTATTTCAAAATGGGAATTATTAAATTCAGTTGCGGTTGCCCAGTTTAATTGAGCACTTTCTTGAGCTGCAATAGCTTTGAAATATTCCAATCTGATGGGAGTAGGATTAGGTAAGTAAAGATAGTTTACGCAATCAATATCCAATGGACTAATAACCTTACAGCAGACTGGATTCATATTTGCATTGCCATATCCACTTGAAATGTGACCAATGCCTAATGAATGGGTAAGTTCGTGAGTTAATATAAGTTTATATGAACTGGCTGAATAACATGCACCGACACTATCATTTACGACAACGTAACCATAACCTGCATTATACCAATTCAAGCCATCATAGCTATGGCATGATGATCCATACATTCCTCCAAATGCAAGTATTCCAAAACAAGATATTAGGTCTGGGATTTCATCACAAGGATCATTATAGATAATTAAGGTATTTCTAGAAGATCCATAAGTACTGTTTATATAGTTTAAGAAATTTCCACTTACCGCAGAGTTTTGGGCGCAATTTGGAACATACCCATGAGTGCCACCATTGAGTAAATTAGTTCCAGTATAATTTGATTTGAGATCATTAATAGCATTGACGGCTTGAGTGTTACAACCTGAGAAATAGATATCTAGAGTAGAGCTGTATCGCATATTAACAGGAGCAGTTTCAAAGTTCTGCCATCTGAATCCAGATTTTCCATTTCCACCTGAAAGGTAAGAACAATGGCTTGGGGCTGCTTGTGAGATCCCTCTCAATTGATCTATACTGTATTCAGACAAAGTAAACTTTTGATTCCAAGTTTTGTGGTCGTTTAAAAAAATATTGATTGAATTATAAAGTTCATTTTTTTTGTATGCTGCTAATATGTCAAATTCTGAATCTTGATTGATAGTCATTGCTTCAGAGTTCAAAAGTGGAATAAAATAATCTTTATTTTCAAACTGAACCAATTCAAAAATCCCAAAAGCCATCATTTGTGGTCTATAGCCATTTTCATGTTTATCTAAAAATACTAAATAAGATTTATTTAGTTCGAAGTCAAGATCACCTATTATTTTAAATTCTGAATCACCCTCCGTAAATCCATAAGATGTCAATTGGATATTTTCGTGTGTTTGTAAACTTCCTTTTAAATGTTCGATAACTTCAAATTTAAATGCGCGTTTCATTTTAGATCCATTGAACTCCTGAGATTTTTCAATCATTTTAATTAAGACAAGTTCATCAGAAATCGCAGCAAAAGCGCCAAGATGTGGTGGAGGAGCTACAGTTGTTGCATATATTAAAGTAGAAGACAATAAATAGAATAGGGCAAGGTAACAGGATTTACATGTGTTTGAATATAATTTTATGAATTTCAATGACATATACCTATTGTTGTTTAAAATATCAGAAATATATATCAAATTTTAAGCCAATTAAGCGCATTTAATAAATTACCATCAGGCT
The DNA here is from genome assembly GCA_016710585.1 of Saprospiraceae bacterium. Classification (GTDB taxonomy): domain Bacteria; phylum Bacteroidota; class Bacteroidia; order Chitinophagales; family Saprospiraceae; genus Vicinibacter. The sequence continues at coordinate 43,033 of JADJVN010000001.1, read as the reverse complement.
AAGCAAGTGAAAGTTTATAAATATGCCTAAAACAAATAGGCCTTAATCAAGGAGTTATGATGTTTGCTAAAAAATTCAAATTAAAAATTGATTTTTGGTAAATTATTTTTCAAAATTATTGGGTAAAGTGAGATATTCATCATAATTTTGCAGCTCGATTTTAAAATCGAAGTTATCCGATTCCGTAGCTCAGTTGGTAGAGCATTACACTTTTAATGTAGGGGTCCTGGGTTCGAGCCCCAGCGGGATCACATAATTTGAGTACAAGTCACTAATATTCAGTTAATTGCATAAAAAAGCAAAAAATGAATAAAGTGTAATTGAAGAAAAATCAGGGGCAATTGAGCCCCTTTTTTTATTTTAGCACTTTAACTCTCTAATTTTTTGGAATCAAATGAATGATTTTGATAGTAATTAAAAGCATTGATATTAAATTTTATAATAATAAGATATTTTAAATATTATCTTATATCGTTAATTATAAATACATAACACATATTTATTTGTTTAATATGAATATTAATAAATAATTTACAAATAGAAATGAAAAAAAATATATGGAAAATATAAAAAAGTGATATCTTTGCAACTCGTTAAAAAGGGGGTACAGAAGTGTGTCCTGAATTAAATTATTTGCCAGTGTAGCTCAGTTGGTAGAGCAGATGAGTTGTAATCAGCTGGTCGGGGGTTCGAGTCCGTCCACTGGCTCAAAATTTATTTAATATTTATTGGGAATTTGAGATTTTATCTCAAGGATTCTCATAGACGGGGGTGCGCCGGAGTAGGAGAGCCGGGCTAGACTGTAAATCTAGTGTCTATGACTGAATGGGTTCGAATCCAATCACCCCCACAAATTTGTTAAAAGAGACAAATTTATTTTTTGAAATTTGGAATAATGGGTTCAATTGAGCTTGCTTAGTTGAAGGCAATTATATAAGTATGCGGGAGTAGCTCAGTTGGTAGAGCATCAGCCTTCCAAGCTGAGGGTCGCGGGTTCGAGTCTCGTCTCCCGCTCGAAATCTTTTCATTTGAAAAGTTGAATTCAAAAGTGAATTTGAAATTATTAAAAGAGTTAAATTAAGGCAATATTAAATTATAGATTAATATTAAGCCAATGTAGCTCAGGGGTAGAGCACTTCCATGGTAAGGAAGGGGTCAAGGGTTCAATTCCCTTCATTGGCTCTACAGATACAAGTTAATTAACAATTATTATCAATAAAAAGTATTAAAATAGTTACCAATGGCAAAGGAAACTTTCAATCGTTCAAAACCCCACGTTAACATCGGTACAATAGGCCACGTTGACCACGGTAAAACAACTTTAACTTCTGCAATTACTTCTGTTCTTTCTGAACAAGGTTTGGCGCAGAAAAAAGATTATGATTCCATCGATAATGCTCCAGAAGAGAAAGAAAGAGGTATCACAATCAATACTGCTCACGTTGAATATGAGACAGTAAATAGACATTATGCTCACGTTGACTGTCCTGGTCACGCGGATTATGTGAAGAACATGGTTACGGGTGCTGCGCAAATGGATGGAGCTATCTTGGTTGTTGCTGCAACAGATGGACCAATGCCTCAAACGAGAGAACATATCCTTTTGGCAAGACAGGTAGGTGTACCTCAGATCGTGGTTTTCATGAATAAGGTAGATCTAGTCGAAGACCCAGAGATGTTGGAATTAGTAGAAATGGAAGTTAGAGAACTTCTTTCTAAATATAAATTTAATGGTGACACTGCTTCAGTGATCAAAGGTTCTGCTCTAAAAGCTCTTGAAGGAGATGCTACAGGTAAGCAAGCAATCTATGATTTGATGGCAGCTGTTGACGCTGAAATCCCTGAACCAGTACGTTTGGTTGATCAGCCTTTCTTGATGCCAGTTGAAGACGTATTCTCTATCACAGGTAGAGGTACTGTAGCAACAGGTAGAATTGAAAGAGGTGTAATCAAAGTTGGTGAGTCAGTTGAAATCGTTGGTATGATGCCTAAAGGTACAAAACCAATGACTTCTACAATCACTGGTGTAGAGATGTTCAGAAAATTATTAGATCGTGGAGAAGCTGGAGATAATGCAGGTTTACTTCTTAGAGGTATCGAAAAAGATGATATCAAAAGAGGTATGGTTATGTGCGCTCCTGGTTCAGTAAAGCCACATTTAAAATTCAAATGTGAAGTTTATGTTCTTTCAAAAGATGAAGGAGGAAGACATACACCATTCTTCAAAGGTTATCGTCCGCAGTTCTATTTTAGAACAACAGACGTAACAGGAGAATGTCAATTACCAGAAGGAGTTGAAATGGTTATGCCAGGAGATAATATTTCTTTGGAAGTAACATTGATCAACCCGATTGCCATGGAAAAAGGTTTGCGTTTTGCAATCCGTGAAGGCGGTCGTACAGTTGGAGCTGGTCAGGTAACAGAAATTATTGAATAATATTGTTAATGTAAATATCAGGGTGCACAATCACCCTGATATCTACGGGCATAGCTCAACTGGCAGAGCGACGGTCTCCAAAACCGTAGGCTGAGGGTTCAAGTCCTTCTGCCCGTGCAATAATAGAAATAGAATTATGGATAAATTGTCATTGTATCTTAAAGAAAGTTATGCCGAATTGGTTGAGAAAGTAACTTGGCCGACTTGGCAAAACTTGTTTGATTCTGCTAGGGTAGTTATTATTACTAGTATTATTATTTCTCTAGTAATTTTTATTATGGATTTAATTGTGAATGGCGTTTTAAAATTTATCTATAATATATAATAAAACTCTGATTCATGTCCGACGAAAAAAAATGGTACTCTCTAAGAGTAATTAGTGGGAAAGAAAAAAAAATCAGAGATAGAGTAGCTCTTGAAATACAAAGATCTGGTTGGACTGAAACTATTACACAGGTAATAGTACCATCAGAAAAAGTTTATAAAATCAGAAATGGTAAAAAAGTGATCCTAGAGAGAAACATTTTACCAGGTTATCTTTTAATTGAAGCCGTTCCTGGGAAGTTTAGTGGTGAGATGGTTCAGCAAATTTCAAATATGCCAGACATTATACACTTCTTGGGTAAAAATGTTCCAATTCCAATGACTCAAGCTGAAGCTAATCGAATGTTAGGCAAAGTGGATGAATCAATGGAAATGGTGGAGACAATGATTGAACCATTTATAGTGGGTGAAACTGTAAGAATTATCGATGGTCCTTTCAATGATTTTGTAGGTGATATTAAGGATGTGAACGAAGAAAAGAAAAAGCTAAAAGTAATTGTAAAAATATTTGGCCGCGGTACTGAAGTTGAATTGAACTTTATGCAAGTGGAAAAAACAAATTAAATTTAAAAAAGATGGCAAAGGAAATTGAAGGTTATATAAAACTCCAAGTTAAAGGTGGACAGGCAAATCCAGCACCACCAGTAGGTCCTGCTTTAGGATCCAAAGGTGTTAATATCATGGAATTTTGTAAGAGGTTCAATGCAAAAACTCAAGATTCTCCAGGCAAGTTATTGCCAGTAGTAATTACTTTATTTAAAGATAAATCTTTTGATTTTGTAGTTAAGTCTCCTCCTGCATCAATTCAATTACTAGAAGCTGCAAAAATAAAAAGTGGTTCTGCAGAGTCAAATCGTAAGAAAGTAGGAACTGTGACTTGGGCACAAGTTGAAGATATTGCTAAAGTTAAGATGCCAGATTTGAATGCATTTAAGTTGGACTCAGCAATGAAGATGGTAGCAGGTACTGCTAGAAGTATGGGACTTACTGTAACAGGTGTTGCCCCTTGGGAAAAGTAAAATGATTTTTAAACAGGGAGTCAATTAAAAATTGACGTTTGACCTTTTAATTTAATATATGGCAAATTTAACAAAGAAAAGGAAAGAAGTTAACACTAAAGTAGAAGTTGCAAAACTTTATGATATTGGTGATGCTTGTAAGTTAATCAAGCAAATCAGTACACCTAAATTTGATGCTTCAGTTGATTTACATGTTCGGCTAGGTATAGATCCTCGTAAAGCTGATCAAGCTATTAGAGGAACTGTAACACTTCCACACGGAACTGGTAAAACAAAGCGTGTGCTAGTATTATGTACACCAGAAAAAGAAGCAGAAGCAAAAGCTGCAGGTGCAGATCATGTTGGACTAGATGAATTTATTGCAAAAATCGAAGGTGGTTGGACTGATGTTGATGTCATAGTAGCTATGCCTACAGTTATGGCAAAACTTGGTAAAATAGGTAGAATATTGGGACCAAGAGGTTTGATGCCAAATCCTAAAACTGGAACTGTTACAATGGATATTGCAGGTGCAGTAACAGAGGTTAAAGGAGGTAAAATTGCTTTCCGTGTTGATAAGTTTGGAATTATTCATGCATCAGTAGGAAGAGTATCTTTCGATCCTGTAAAACTTAAAGAGAATGCAGATGAATTCTTACATGCAATTGTAAAATTAAAGCCTTCTTCTGCAAAAGGTACTTATATGAAAACAATTTCAATGGCTTCTACAATGAGTCCAGGTATTAAAATTGATCCAAGATCAGTTCGTTAATCTTTAAAAGTTAAAAATCATGACAAAAGATCAAAAAACACAAGCAATTCAGGAATTAAAGGAAAAGTTCGATAAATCTCCATTTTTTTATATCACTGACTCTTCATCATTAACTGTAGCACAAGTAAATCAATTCAGACGCTTATGCCATGAGAAAGGTGTAGAAATGATGGTGGTAAAGAATACATTGGCTAAAAAAGCATTGGAATCTTTGGATGATAGAGGGTATGGAGATTTATATAAATCTTTAGAAGGACCAACATCTATATTGTTTACAGAAACGGCTTCTTTACCTGCTAAAATTATTACAGATTTTAGAAAAACTAATGAAAAGCCAGTATTGAAAGCAGCTTATATTGATACTGCTGTATTTACAGGTGATAGTCAATTAAAGGCATTAGTAAGCCTAAAGTCAAAAGAGGATTTAGTTGGAGATATAATCATGTTATTACAATCACCTGCGAAGAATGTTATCAGTGCATTGAAGTCAGGTGGAAATACAATAGCAGGATTAGTGAAAGCTCTGGAAGAAAGAGCTTCAAATTAATATGGCTTCCAAGTCGTGCACATATATATTTTAAAAACGAAAAAAATTAAGTAAAATGGTTGATGTAAATGCTTTAGCTGAACAATTAGTTAGCTTGACAGTAAAAGAAGTTAGCGAGTTAGCAGCGGTATTAAAAGACAAATATGGTATTGAGCCTGCTGCTGCGGCTGTTGCTGTAGCTGCTGCCCCTGCAGATGGTGGTGGTGCTGCTGCTGCTGAGAAGACAGAATTTGATGTGCTTCTTAAATCAGGCGGTGCAAATAAATTAAATGTAATTAAAGAGGTTAAGAATATTCTTAATCTTGGATTAAAAGAAGCTAAGGACCTAGTAGATGGTGCGCCATCTATGTTAAAGCAAGGAGTTTCTAAAGAAGAGGCTAACTCTTTGAAAGAAGCTTTAACAGCGGCGGGAGCAGAGATTGAGGTTAAATAATTAATCAACCAATCGCCGTATGCCTTTAGCTAAAAAGGAATACTAAAATTGTTTGGCTTAGATCATTTATAAAATGGTCTAAGCCTTTCATAGTTTAAAATATTTTGAAAATAACGAGCATTTGCTCTTTAAATAATTATTTAATATGGCAACCAACGGTTCCAAGCAAAAGACCAGAACTAGACATTCTTTCGCAAGAGCGCCTCTGTCTGCAGCTTATCCAGATTTTTTGGATATTCAGTTGAAATCATTTAAAGAATTTTTTCAATTAGAAACTACTCCAGATAAAAGAGGTAATGAAGGACTCTTCAAGGTGTTTAAAGAAAATTTTCCTATCTCAGACGCAAGAAACATATTTATTCTTGAGTTTTTGGATTATTATGTTGATCCACCACGCTATGATATTGAGGAATGCGTACAGAGGGGATTAACATTTAGTGTTCCATTAAAGGCGCGACTTAGATTATCATGTAATGATGAAGAACACGTTGATTTCAAAACGATTGAGCAGGATGTGTTTTTGGGAAATATTCCCTATATGACGCCAAAAGGTACGTTTGTTATCAATGGTGCAGAGCGCGTTGTTGTTTCTCAGTTGCATAGATCTCCAGGAGTATTCTTTAGTCAGTCTTATCATCCAAATGGTACTAAGATATTTTCAGCAAGAGTAATTCCTTTTAAGGGTGCTTGGATGGAATTTGCGACAGATATCAATTTGGTGATGTACGCTTATATCGATAGAAAGAAAAAATTTCCAGTAACGACTTTACTTCGTGCAATTGGATTTGATTCTGATAAAGATATTTTGAACCTATTTGGACTGTCTGAAGAAATCAAAGCAACTGCCAAAGATCTTAAAAAAGCAATAGGACGAAAGCTTGCCGCTAGAGTTTTGAGAAAATGGACAGAAGATTTTGTCGATGAGGATACTGGTGAATTGGTTACATTAGAAAGAAACGAGATTATACTTGAGAGAGATGTTGTCTTGGATGAGGAGAATATCGAGTTAATTGCAAATGCTAAAGTTGATACAATCATTCTCCAAAAAGAGGATATAGAAGAGGACTTTTCTATTATCTATAATACTTTACAGAAAGATCCTTCATCTTCTGAAATGGAGGCTGTAATTCATATTTATCGTCAGTTAAGAGGAAGCGATCCTCCGGATGATGAGACAGCAAGAGGTATCATTGACAAACTATTTTTCTCAGATAAAAGATACAATCTTGGTGATGTTGGTCGATACAAGATCAATAAAAAATTGAACTTAAATATTTCTTTGAGACATTAGTTTTAACTAAAGTTGATATCACAGAAATTGTAAAATATTTAGTGTCTTTGATCAATCAAAAAGCTGAGCTTGATGATATTGATCACTTGTCAAATAGAAGGGTAAGAACTGTTGGTGAGCAATTGTTCGCTCAGTTCGGAGTTGGACTTGCGCGGATGGCTCGTACGATTAGAGAGCGTATGAATGTACGTGATAATGAGGTATTTACTCCAGTTGATTTGATCAATGCAAGAACGCTGTCTTCAGTCATTAATTCTTTCTTTGGAACGAGTCAGTTGTCTCAGTTTCTTGATCAAACAAATCCACTTTCTGAAATCACTCATAAAAGAAGGATTTCAGCGCTAGGACCAGGTGGTTTATCTAGAGAAAGGGCTGGTTTCGAGGTGCGTGACGTTCACTATTCGCATTATGGACGACTTTGTACTATCGAGACTCCTGAAGGTCCAAATATCGGTTTGATTTCTACTCTTTGTGTACATGCTAGAGTGAATGGAATGGGCTTTCTAGAGACTCCATATTGGAGAATTGATTCTGGTAAAGTAGCCATAAAAGATGGTATCAGATTCTTATCTGCTGAAGAAGAGGATTATGCGAAAATTGCACAGGCTAACGTACCTGTCGATTCAAAAGGAGAATTCCAACAAGTAAAACTTAAAGGAAGAGAGCATGGGGAATTTCCAGTTCTAGGTCCAGAAGAGTTGGACTACATGGATGTGGCTCCAAATCAAATTGTAGGAGTATCAGCTTCATTAATCCCATTTTTGGAGAATGATGATGCCAACAGAGCCTTGATGGGATCTAACATGCAGCGTCAAGCTGTTCCGTTGATTAAGCCTCAAGCTCCTATAGTTGGAACTGGCTTAGAAGCTAAAGTTGCACTAGATTCTCGAATGCTAATTAATGCTGAAGGAGAAGGAGTAGTGGAGTTCGTCGATGCAACTAAAATTGTTATAAAATATGATAAGAGTGAAAATGATCAATTAGTATCATTTGAAAGTGATATTAAAGAGTATCCTTTGACAAAATTCGCTCGAACAAATCAAGCAACATGTATCAACTTGAAGCCGATCGTAATGAAAGGCGATAGAGTAGATGCATCTACCATACTTTGTGAAGGTTATGCTACTGAAGGCGGAGAATTGGCCTTAGGCACGAATCTGCAGGTTGCATTCATGCCTTGGAAAGGGTATAACTTTGAAGATGCCATCGTACTTTCAGAGAGAGTATTGCAAGAGGATGTTTTTACTTCAATACACATTGAAAGTTTTGAACTTGAAGTTAGAGATACAAAATTGGGAGAAGAAGAATTGACCAATGATATACCAAATGTAAGCGAAGAAGCTACAAAAGATTTGGATGAAAATGGAATAATTCGTATTGGTGCCAATGTTGAAGAAGGTGATATTCTAATAGGAAAAATTACTCCGAAAGGAGAGACTGATCCTACACCTGAAGAAAAACTCTTAAGAGCTATATTCGGAGATAAGGCAGGTGATGTAAAAGATGCTTCATTAAAAGTGCCACCATCCATTGAAGGAGTGGTTATTGATAAGCAACTTTATGCTAGAGCTAAGAAAGATAAGTTCCAGAAAATTCAAGAGAAAGATCTCCTTACTAGACTTGACGATAAGCATAATATTGCTTTGAATGAGTTAAAAACAATCTTGATCGATAAGTTGATGAAAATCGCTAAAGATCAAAGTGTCTCAAGGTGTAAAAAGTATTTACGGTGAAGAGATGATTGCAAAAGGAACTAAGCTTACCAGTGCAATATTGAAGAAACTTGATTTTGTAAAAGCAGATTATTCTAATTGGACGAAAGAGGAAGATAAGAATGTTATGATATCTCAATTGCTTCACAATTACAATATCAAAGTAAGTGAAGAAATCGGAAGATACAAGAGAGAGAAATTCAATATTAGTATTGGAGATGAATTGCCTACTGGGGTATTAAAATTAGCTAAAGTTTATATCGCAAAAAAGCGTAAATTAAAAGTAGGTGATAAGCTTGCGGGAAGACACGGAAATAAAGGTATTGTTTCTAGAATAGTGCGTGTCGAAGATATGCCATTCCTAGAAGATGGAACACCAGTTGATATTGTATTAAATCCACTTGGTGTACCTTCAAGGATGAACTTAGGACAGATTTTTGAAACAGTATTAGGCTGGGCTGGTAAAAAAATGGGAACCCATTTTTCAACGCCAATCTTTGATGGAGCAACGATAAAAGATATTGATGCTTTCATTCAAAACGCAGGTTTACCTCAGTTTGGTTAAATTTATTTATATGATGGTGAGACTGGTGATAGATTCCATCAGCAAGCTACAGTTGGACTTATCTATATGTTGAAGTTATCTCACATGGTAGATGATAAGATGCACGCTAGATCGATAGGACCATACTCATTGATTACTCAACAGCCGTTAGGAGGTAAAGCTCAGTTTGGAGGTCAGCGATTTGGAGAGATGGAGGTATGGGCACTTGAAGCATATGGTGCTGCAAATATCCTTCGAGAATTATTGACGATTAAATCTGATGATATCATCGGTAGAGCAAAAGCTTACGAGGCGATTGTGAAAGGTGAAAACTTACCAGAACCTAATATTCCTGAATCATTCAACGTATTGATTCATGAATTGAGAGGATTGGTATTGGATGTAAAATTTGAATCTTAATTAAAACTAACTCGGAAAGATGTCATTCAAAAATAAAAATATAAAATTAGATCAAGAGTTTGATAAAATCACGATTGCTTTATCATCTCCAGATGAAATTTTAGAAAGATCATTTGGTGAAATACTCAAGCCTGAAACGATAAATTATAGATCATATAAACCTGAACGTGATGGTTTATTTTGTGAAAGAATTTTTGGTCCAATCAAAGATTACGAATGCTATTGTGGTAAATACAAAAGGATTCGATACAAAGGGATTGTATGCGATCGTTGTGGTGTTGAAGTAACAGAGAAAAAAGTTCGACGTGAAAGGATGGGACACATTAAGTTGGTAGTTCCAGTCGTGCACATTTGGTTTTTCAAGTCTCTACCAAACAAGATTGGATATTTATTAGGGATCTCTTCTAAGAAATTAGAATCAATCATTTACTATGAGCGATTTGTCGTTATTCAAGCTGGTATGGCTGGTGGAAATGGTGTCAATTTTCTAGACTTACTTTCTGAAGAGGAGTATTTTGAAATATTGGAATCTTTACCAAAAGAGAACCAAATGTTGGACGATAAAGATCCAAATAAGTTTATTGCAAAAATGGGTGCTGAATCTGTTTTTGACCTCCTATCAAAATTGAACATGGATGATTTGTCTTTTGAATTAAGACATCAAGCATCTACAGAATCTTCTCAACAAAGAAAATCCGAAGCTTTAAAAAGACTAAGAGTAGTTGAAGCTTTCAGAGAAGGGTTGAACAATAAAAATAATCGCCCTGAATGGATGATTATCCAATATCTACCTGTGATCCCACCAGAACTTCGGCCATTAGTGCCATTGGACGGTGGACGATTTGCAAGTTCCGACTTAAATGATTTATACAGAAGGGTTATCATAAGAAATAATCGATTAAAAAGATTATTAGATATCAAAGCACCTGAGGTCATTTTGAGAAACGAAAAAAGGATGCTGCAGGAAGCTGTAGACTCATTATTCGATAACTCAAGAAAATCAAATGCAGTGAAAGCCGAAGGCGGTCGTGCATTAAAATCATTAAGTGATATCCTAAAAGGTAAGCAAGGTCGTTTCCGTCAGAACTTATTGGGTAAACGTGTGGATTATTCAGGTCGTTCTGTAATTGTCGTAGGTCCTACACTTAAGCTTCATGAGTGCGGTATTCCTAAAGGAATGGCTGCAGAATTGTTTAAGCCTTTTATTATTAGAAAATTAATAGAAAGGGGTGTCGTGAAGACAGTAAAATCTGCTAAGAAATTAGTGGATAGAAAGGATTCAGTGATATGGGATATTCTTGAAAATATATTAAAAGGTCATCCAGTTTTATTGAATCGTGCACCAACGCTCCATAGACTTTCAATTCAAGCATTTCAACCACAATTAGTCGAAGGTAAAGCTATTCAATTGCATCCTTTAGTTTGCGGTGCGTTCAATGCAGACTTTGACGGTGACCAGATGGCTGTTCACGTTCCATTGGCACACGCGTGTATATTGGAAGCACAATTATTGATGTTGGCTCCACATAATATGTTGAATCCACAAGATGGTTCCCCAGTGACACTTCCTTCTCAGGACATGGTATTGGGACTATATTATTTGACAAAAGAGAAAGTTACAGATAAAGATAAAAAACTTAAAAACTTTTACTCTCCAGAAGAAGTTCGTATTGCTTTCAATGAAAAGCAACTTGAACTTCATGATGCAATCAATGTCAAGATATTTAATCAATATGGAGATGCGGTAGCAAAATTAGTCAAGACAACAGTTGGTCGTGTGATTTTCAATGATGCGAGACCAGAAGGAGTGCCTTATATCAATGAGGTCATGACTAAGAAGAACTTGAAGCAAGTAATTAGTGAAATTATTACTAGAACAAATTTTGCAGTCACTGCAAAGTTCTTGGATGATATTAAAGAATTAGGTTTTTATTGGGCGTTCAAAGCTGGATTGTCTTTTAACCTAGGTGATCTAATCACGCCTTCAATTAAAGTTAAAACACTAAAAGATGCGCAGGTAGAAATAGATGAGATTTGGGAAAGTTACAATATGGGTTTGATTACCAATAATGAGAGATATAACCAAATCATCGATAAGTGGACTTATGCAGATAATCGAATCACGGATAATTTAATGAAAGAATTGGCATTACATAAAGGCGGATTTAATTCCGTTTATATGATGCTTCATTCAGGCGCTAGAGGATCTAAGCAGCAGATTAAGCAGCTTTGCGGTCTTAGAGGATTGATGGCTAAGCCAAGAAAATCAGGTGACACAGGCGGTTCAATTATTGAGAATCCAATTCTATCTAATTTCCAAGATGGTCTGAGCGTTTTGGAATATTTTATCTCCACTCACGGTGCTAGAAAAGGTCTTGCCGATACAGCCTTAAAAACGGCTGATGCGGGATACTTGACACGTCGATTGGTGGATGTAGCTCAAGATGTTGTGATTATAGAAGATGATTGCAATACATTAAGAGGAATTGAAACAATGGCATTAGTGGATAATGACAAAGTGATAGAGAATCTTGCATCGAGAATAATAGGAAGATTTACATTACATAATATTCTTCATCCAGAAACAGATGAAATAATTCTTGAGGCGGGTGAATATATCAGTGAAAAAATCGCACATTATATTGAAGAAGAAGGTGTAGAGATGGTGACGATACGTTCAGTATTAACTTGTGAAGCTAAGAAAGGCGTATGTACTAAATGTTATGGAAAAAATCTAGCAAGTGGCAGGATTACTGAAGAGGGTGATGCAGTAGGAATTATCGCAGCACAAAGTATCGGTGAGCCTGGAACACAGCTTACACTCCGTACATTCCACGTGGGTGGGGTTGCCGCAGTATCTAAAACTGAGTCTGAAATAGTTGCAAAATTTGACGGTATCGTTGAGTTCGATTCATTAAAAGTTGCAGACAGTGTAGAAGGTGAAGCTAAATCGAAAATAGTATTATCTCGTTCAGGAGAGATTAAGTTATTGGATTTAGAAACTAAAAAATTATTGTCTTCTGCGCACGTACCTTATGGTGCTACTTTGAATGTTAAGGAAGGACAAAAAGTTGTCAAAGGAGATATGCTTTGTAGCTGGGATCCATTCAACGCTTTGATTATTTCTGAATTCAGAGGTATTATCAAATTTGATTCTATTGAAGAGGGTGTAACATATCGATTGGAAAGAGATGACCAAACTGGTTTTACAGAAAAGGTTATTATCGAATCTAAGAATAAAAAGAAAGTACCCGTTATTCAAATCTTAAGTCCATCTGGAGAAGAATTGAAGCATTATACTCTTCCTGTAGGTGCTTATATTACAATTGAAGACAATACAGAAATCCAAGCTGGACAAAAAATCGGTAAGATACCGAGAAGTGTAAGTAAGGTTTCAGATATCACAGGGGGTCTTCCACGTGTAACAGAATTATTTGAAGCACGAAATCCTTCAAATCCAGCTGTAGTTTCGGAAATAGATGGAATCGTCATTTATGGAAAAATTAAGCGAGGAAATCGTGAAGTTTTCGTCGAAGATGAGAAAACAGGTCAGAGAAGAAAGTTCCTTATCGGTCTATCAAAACATATCTTGGTGCAAGAAGGTGATTTCATCAGAGCTGGAATGCCACTATCGGATGGAACGATCACACCACGGGATATATTAAATATTAAAGGATTATTCGCTGTTCAATCATATTTGGTCAACGGTGTTCAAGAAGTATATCGATCACAAGGTATCAATATCAATGATAAACACATCGAAGTTATCGTACGACAAATGATGAGATGGGTTCAGATTGAAGATCCAGGTGATACTACATTACTTGAAGGAGAGCCAGTGGATCGTTGGGATTTTGTAGATGCAAATGATGAGATTTTCGATAAAAAAGTCATCACAGAGTCTGGAGATTCAGCAAAGTTAAAACGTGGACAATTGGTTTCAATGAGACAAATTCGTGAAGAAAACTCATTCTTAAAGAGAAATGACAAAAAACTTTGTGAATTTAGAGATGCGATACCTGCAACATCAAGTTCGATGCTATTAGGGATCACTAGAGCTTCATTAGGAACAAGCAGTTGGATATCAGCAGCTTCATTCCAGGAAACGACTAAAGTATTGAGTACAGCTGCAATAGCAGCAAAAATAGATGATTTATCTGGATTGAAAGAGAATGTCATTATTGGTAAGAAAATACCAGCAGGTACAGGATCTAAGAAATACAAAGATTTGTTTGTGAAAGTATCAAACAAACAAAGAATAGTAGAAATAGCAGATTAGATGAAATATTAAGTTAATCCCTGTAAATACGCAAAGAGCAGGGATTAGCTTAAAAAAATTACATATGAATAAATATTTTATATCTTTGCGAACTAAAATTTTAATCTTAAATGTTAATTATTGATGTAAAAGAAGCGGAATCAATTGACCGCGCATTAAAAAAGTACAAAAAGAAATTTGAGCAAGCTCAAACAGTTAAGCAATTGAGAAGACGAAAGCACTTCACAAAACCTTCTGTGGAGAGAAGAGGTGAGATTCTTAAGGCTATTAATCGCCAAGATTACTTATCTAAGCACGTATAATAAAATAATTTAATTTATTTTCCGAATAGTCACTATATTGCCTTCGAATAGAAGGTAATATGGTTGATGATTTTATTATATATATCACTACTGAAAAAAGGTATTCCATCCATACCGCGGAGGCCTATAGGCGAGATTTAACACAATTTTGCCAATTTTTAATGCTTCAATATCAAATTGAGGACATAAAACATGCTAATTTTTTAATGATTAGATCGTGGATTGCTAATCTGGCTGAAGTTGGCAATGAAAATAAATCCATTCATAGAAAAATTTCTTCTTTAAAGTCATTGTATAAATGGGCAATCAGAAAAAACTTATTATCCTTCGATCCCATAGAAAAGATTGTTCGCCCCAAACTTAAAAAAAGACTGGCAGGCATTGTCCAAGCAGGAGAGATGAGTCATGTCTTGGAAACATTGAATTCAAATGACGAATCGGAATTTCCTAGCCTTAGAGACGATTTGGTAGTTTCATTACTTTACCATTGTGGAATAAGAAGGGCTGAAATCATAGATTTGGTTTTAAATAATATTAATTTGAGTTCTAAGATTCTGAAGGTCAGAGGAAAGGGGTCAAAAGAGCGTATGATCCCCTTTGGCGATGAACTATTATCTAAACTTTTACGTTATATTAACAAACGCAAGGATTTGAAATTTCGTGAAGGGGATTATTTAATATTGACCAATACAGGTTCTAAATCGTATCCAAAGTTGATTCATAGAATTGTAGAGAAATCTTTAATTGGAAAGACTACGATTGAACAAAAAAGTCCTCATAGCATTCGTCACAGTTTTGCTACACATTTAGCCGATGCAGGTGCTGAAATGAATGCAATCAAATCTCTAATGGGTCATGCAAGTTTGGCATCTACACAATTTTACACCCATTTGTCCGTTGAAAAATTGAAGGAAAGCTATAAAGCTGCTCATCCTTCAGCAAATTTGTAATCTAAAATTGATATAATATGGTAACAAAAATTCAATCTGTTCATTTTACTGCCGACCAAAAATTAATTTTGATGATCGAGGAAAAGTTGGAGAAACTAAAGCATTATTTTAAGCCAGAAGGATCCGCTGAGGTGATTTTAAAAATGGAAAAAGTGGGCCAAGTTCAGGATAAAATAGTAGAGATTATTTATTGTATTCCAGGCGCGAAATTTGTCGTTACAGCGATTCAAAAATCTTTTGAACAGGCTATTAACGAAGCATATCGAGGGATAAAAAATCAAATTTTGAAACATAAGGAGAAAATACAAGATAAGCATTAATTTGCCCGTTCTAGATTTTTAAACCATAGCCTTTGTATGATCGCAGCATTCAAAGGCTATTTTTATTTTAACAAATAAGGATAGATCTTTTATCACAATTACAAGCTATAAAATCAAAGCATTATTTACTATTCTAACCCGAATTTGAATTTTTTTTGACTTTGATCTGATGTTTTTTTATACAATGTAAGAACTTGATTTACTGATTTAAAAATAGTTAAGAAATTTATATGTGATTGAAAATCAGTGATGTGTGTAAATATTTTCAAAACATATATTGAAAATATTTATAAAAGTTTCTTATATATTTGCAGACTTATGAGGTTGAAAAGTTTAGAAATTAAAGGATTCAAGAGTTTTGCTGATGAAACGGTAATCCATTTTAATGAGTCGATCACAGGCATTGTTGGTCCCAATGGATCAGGTAAATCAAATATAGTAGACGCTATTCGATGGGTTCTTGGAGAACAAAAAGGACGAGAGTTGAGATTGGCTCAGATGTCAGATGTGATTTTCAATGGGACAAAGAAGCGAAAAGCTGCACCATTATCTCAGGTTACACTGAATTTTGAAAATCATAAAAGTATTCTTCAAACAGAATATCAAAATATTGCCATTTCACGATTGCTTTACCGCAGTGGTGAAAGCGAGTACCGATTGAATGGGGTAACATGCCGATTAAAAGATATTACGTCTCTGTTTCTTGATACTGGTATTGGTTCAGATTCTTATGCGATCATCGCATTGGGAATGGTAGAAGACATTTTATCAAATAAGGAGAACGCGAGACGAAAAATGTTCGAACAGGCGGCAGGTGTCTCAAAGTATAAAGCTCGAAAAAGAGAGTCTATAAATAAGCTGAAAGCGACGAATGAAGACATGGCTCGAATCGAAGATTTGTTGTTTGAAATAAATAATAACTTGGTTGAACTCGAGAAACAAGCGAAGAGGGCTAAGAAGTTTTTTGAAATGAAAGTGAAGTATAAATCTACAGCACTTTTATTATATCATATATCAGTAGAAAGTCTTAAGGTCAAGATTGAAGAAATAACAAAGCGAATCGAAACTGAAAGTTTGAAAATAGGAGATGAGGAAGCTTCGCTAACTAAAACAGAAGCAGAACTCGAGCACTATAAATTAAACCATTTACATCAAGAAAAAAGTTTAGGAGAATTCCAAAAGAAAGTTAATGACATCCTAGATAAAATTAGAGTGTTGGAAAGTGATATCCAAGTTAAGGAGCAAAAGCGAATTATGTTGGATACTCAACTTTTGCAATTGGATAAGCAAGTACAAAACGCAACTGTTAAGAAAGATAGTTTAGATAAGGAATTATTGAGTATCAACACAGAGTTAGAAAGTTCTGATGTTGAGATGCTTCAAATACAGGAATTTTTAGTTGAAAAGGAAAAGGACTTTTTAGAAAAGCAGTCCAAATTTGAGTCATTAAAAAGTGGGGTAGACCAATACTCAAGTCAAAGACAAATTCAAGAAAAAGAAATTTTTGACATTGAGAAAAATTTGGCTATTTTTCAAAATCAGATTGAGAATTTAGAATCAGAGAATAAAAGATCAAGTCAAGAAATACATGATAAGAGCAATGAGTTCTTACTCATACAAACACATGTGGATGATGTCGATACGAACTTAAATAAAATTCAGGGAGAACTTAAATTCTTAACAGAATTGAAGAGGAGCGCATTGCAAAATTAAAGGAAATGCAAAGCGCCATAGATACTCAAACACAATCTCTAGCATTAAAAAATAGAACCAAAGATGCAAAGAAGAATGAGTTTGAATTATTGAAAAGTATGGTCGAGAAAATGGAGGGCTTTCCAGAGTCAATTCAATTTCTCAATCAGAATTGGCGTAAAGATGTGCCAGTGTTATCAGACTTGATTTATACTGAAGAAAAATATCGAAATTCGATTGAATTATTTTTAGAAGCGTATCTGAACTTTTATGTGGTTCATACAGAAGAAGAAGCAGTTCATGCAATACGCATGTTGTATTCCAATGGTAAAGGAAAAGCTAATTTTTTTATTTTAAATAAATTCAGCAATGAGCAGTTTCCATCCAAAGATTTGGGTTCATGTGTAAGGGCTATAGATGTCATAGAAGCTGATGCTGCATATATTCCATTGTTCAATCATTTGCTGAAAGATGTCTACATATTAGAATCTGATAGGCATATCGAAGATGTGATCAAATTCTCAGATGAACAAACTGTAATCAGTTTAAGTGGGTCTATCTTAAAGCGAAATAAAACCATTACTGGAGGTTCTGTTGGTTTGTTTGAAGGAAAAAAACTAGGTCGAAAAAAGAACTTAGAGAAGCTAGAAAGCGAAATAAAAGCTTTAGATATTCAGATCATTGATGCTGAAAGAGTTTTGTCTAATCTTAAAGCAGAGTTTAAAAAAGTAGAACTTCTAAATAAGAATAATGAGATCGCAATTATAAGAAAAAAGGAGACTGAACTCATTGCACAAAAAGCACAGCTTTCAGCTAAAATGCAACATTATAATGAAGCTAAAGCAAAATTTGAAGAACAGTCATCGAGAAACAATTCAAGAATTCTAGAGATAAAATCAACTCAAGAAGAGAAGTTGAACCTATTACAGAAGCGGAAAGCAGAGCTTGAAGAAGTGCTTAAAGTTATTGCTGCTACAGATGATGTGTTTGGACAAAGCAGTGGTGAGCTTGCAGTGGCTTCCAATAATTTTAATCTGTGCAAGTTGGATAATCTGAAAGTCCAAAATAAAAATGATAATCTGAGAAAAGATTTGAATTTCAAACAGAATCAATTTAATGAATTGGAAATTCAGATTAATGGCGATTCACAAAAAATCGAGCAATACCAAGTGGAGATCGAAGCATTGAAAAATGGATTGCAAGAACTCAAAGCAGATGTAGAAGAGAAGTACCAGTTCCGCAAAGGAATGGAATCAGACCTTTCTTCTTTGGAATCTCAATACTATGATGCAAGAAATGAGATGACGATCTATGAGACCAAAATACGAGGGCATCAAAAAGCGATATTAGAGCTTCAATCATCTGTGAACACACTAAAGGATCAAAAATCCGAATTTAAGTATAAGATTCAATCTGCTTATGAAAAAGCTGATATAGAGTTCCAAACTTCACTCGATGGATTTGTGCCAGATGAAGAGACAGTGGACATGAACGAAGATCAACTTCGAGAAAGGGCCAATTATTATAAAGTGAGATTGGATAATTATGGGGAGATTAATCCACTTGCATTGGAAGCCTATGAGGAGATGAAAGAGCGCCATGACAAGATCCAAGAGCAGAGAGCAGACATTATAGCTGCTCAAGAAAGTTTGTTGGCTACAATCAAAGAAATCGAAGAGACAGCTACGGCAGGATTTATGCTTGCCTTCAATCAAGTGAGAGCCCATTTTCAGGATGTATTCAGATCATTGTTTACACTGGATGATGATTGTGATTTGATCTTGATGAATGAAAATGATCCATTGGAATGTGATATTGATATCATCGCGAAGCCAAAAGGAAAGAGACCAAAATCTATTCATCAACTTTCTGGAGGTGAGAAGACACTGACAGCGATAGCTTTGCTGTTTTCATTATACTTGCTCAAACCAGCGCCATTCTGTATTTTTGATGAAGTCGATGCACCATTGGATGATACCAATATTGAAAAATTCAATACCATCATAAGAAAGTTCTCTAAAGATTCGCAGTTCATCATCATCACTCATAATAAGCTGACGATGGCTGAAGTCGATATCTTGTACGGTGTATATATGGAAGAACAAGGAATATCAAATGTGACTGCAGTGGATTTCAGAAAATACGAACATGAGATGGTCATGGAGGAGATCGAGGGATAAGATGGAAAAGAAAATGGGAGATCTATTAATTTATTGAATGATTTGCTTTTAAATAAAATTTATTTAAAGTTTAAATATAATTCTTATCGCTTAGCAGTGATAATGATACTCAATCCAAAAGGGAAATTGATATACTTTAATAATAGTTGTTCTAGGCTAAATATTGCATTAAAAAATGAATTGTAGAATGGAATTTCATAGCCTGTCACTGCATCTTTTTTTAGTGCCTTCATGATTAATCTTTGGAGTGCCGCTATCGGAAATAAAAGACTCATAAAGTAACTGCACTGTATATCCTTAAAACCAGAAGCAGTTACCTTATCTATTAATTCTGATCTGGTATATCTTCTGAAATGTTTGTTTTCTGTATCATGTGAAGTCCATAGGAACATATATGCAGGGACAGTCATGATAATATGCCCATTTGGATTTAGTAATTTATTGAAAATTGTATCGAGACTTAGTCGATCGTTTTCGATATGCTCTAATACATCAAATAAACATACTAAATCATATTTTTCATCGGGATAATGAAAAGGAAAATCATCTATTTCAATAATTTTTTGAACGCCTTTCTCCTTCAAGATCGTATGACAATCCTTAAAAGGTTCGACGGCATCAATTGTACCGTAGTTTTTTACAGTAGAGATTGGTGCGCCAAATCCAGTACCTATGTCAAGTATTCTACCGGTACTATTTTTTGTAAGTCCAATCTTCTGTATATATCTATCGATCACTTTATTTCGGCCTACAAACCACCAATGTATATCCTGATTATTTAAAATCCAATCATATTTGCTTTGCTCCATCTTTAATGATAAATTGTAAATTCGAAATAAATGAGACAGATATTATCAATTGCCAGTTAAAGATCTAAAATAAAATCATCTTTTATTAAAGATTTGTAACTCATCACAAAAGTATAAACAAATTACAAAATATCGGTATGTATTATTTTTGGAATTATAAAACAGCCCAAAATCGGTCTACATATTTCTATTTTCTAGAAATCTGAGGATGTATTTTCCAATCATGTCAAATTCTAGATTAACGTGATCGCCAAGTTTCAATTTATTAAAATTGGTATGGTCATAAGTATAGGGTATGATCGCAACTTTAAATTTATTTTCAAGCACATCTGCGATCGTTAAACTTACACCATTTATAGTGATAGAGCCTCGGGCCACGATATGATTCTTATATGATTCAGGAATTTCAAAATAAAATTCTTTTACAGATTGATCTTTTTTTATGTCCACTAATAAGCTAGTGCAGTCGACATGACCCTGAACAAAATGCCCATCAAATCTATCACCTACAATCATAGCACGTTCAAGGTTAATGAAGTCATCTTGAGCTAAATATTTGAAATTGGTTTTTGATAAAGTTTCAGGAACTACAACGCATTCATGGCAATCATCCTTGACATGAATTACAGTCAAGCAAACCCCATTGTGCGATACACTTTGGTCGATTTTTAATTGACTAGATATATTGGAACATACTGTCAATTTGATGTTTCCATCTTGATGTTTTATTTCTTTGATTTGACCTTGCGACTCTATGATTCCTGTGAACATTATTTTCTTGAATCTATGATTTCGATGAAACCTTTTAATTGGATATTTGCACTTGTAATGGCATTGAATGGGATAGCGGTACAGTGGTAATAATAGACGCCAGATTCTAGTTTGTTTCCTTGACTATCATTGCCATTCCACAAGATTTCTGGATTTTTTGTTTCGAACACTAAGGAGCCCCATCTATTGAACACTTGAAAGTCTAGTTCTTTAATATACTGATTCTTGCGTGGCTTAAAGATATCATTATGAGTGTCACCATTAGGCGTAAAAGCATTGGGTAATTCAAAGCTTGGACAAGTAAGTGGAATCACGATATTTACATCGAGGCAAATATTGTTTTCCTTATCTTTCACTTTGATAAAAAAACTATGATATCTATAAATGTTGATGTCAATTTTGGCAATGAGATCAGGACGAGGAATATACTCTTGAAGTAAAATAGTATCACTGTGTTGGTCAAGGCCATAAATGAAAATCGATTGTAGTTCATTGTAAAAACAAAGGTTTTCATTCAAGTTCATTTTGAAAGAAATACTTTGAATTGAATCGATAGAGCCTTCATTGCATAAATTTGGTGGGCTTAATGTAATGCAACAAGGTGGGATGGTATCTATATATTCGTGGCAAGAGATTTCTGAATTATTGATCAGAATTTGATTGTTGAATTTTGACTGATAAGACCCGAAGGATTTGATATAATAGCAATAATAATTACTTAGTTCGGTATCTTGGTCGATATATGAATTTACATTTGTTTGATCTAGTAATTGAAAACTCGAATTATTCTTACTTCTATAGATTTCGTACTTTGTATTTAACCAAGGGACTTGTTCATTCCAACTTAATTTATTTCCAATACTAATTTGTGAACTGCTAAGGAAAATTGAACTGGCTGTCTTAGATGTTCTTGATGAGATATAATTACTAAGGAATTCAATTTTGTAAAAGTATTGATTATTAGTAGTTGAAATAAAACTATCTATAAATATAGAATCCCAAGTGATGTTGAAGTATGGGTATTCATTATTAAAAATAAGTTTATTAGAATTGTTTTCGACACGATATAAATTGATTTTATAAGGCGGTTTATTAATGAGGCTATCAAATTCTTCAGCTATAGGTTTTATCCAACGAATCATGATTTGACCATTGCTCTGATCTGTGCGGAGGACATCAACGTTTCTTATCAGTGGTTTGTCATTTTTATCATCTATGCAAACTTCTTCTGATGCAAGTGATGAGACAAAGTTATAAGGGAATCCTGCAGAACTTGTTTTTGCAAATTCTGCTTGAATGCGATAACAATTAGACTCATTCACATCTTGATCTGTAAAATAATAGTTTGTATCTAGTTTTGTATTTACTAAGTATGCTATTTTTTTGTATATAGTAGAAGGAAGCATAGTATTACAACTGTCTAGAATAATTGGAGTATTTGCGATTCTTTTCCATATTGAAAATCCTTTGAATAAATTAGTTTGTTCACAGGAATATGGATTCGACCAAGTAATTAAATTTGCTGTATCCAGTCTAGTTATAGCTGGGTTAAGAGGCGGTGGCCCAATAATTTTTATACGTATGATTTTTAAAGCACTTAATCCGAAGGAATCAAGAAAGTTATCAGTAGCTTTAATTGTAATTTCGTAAGGATTTGGAGAAATCAAATCACAATTTGTATTCCAACTGAAAAGTCCTTTTTGTACGCCAGTTACGAATACTTGAGGAAAGTTGTGATTGCCCTTGGGATTCGTATACAATGCAGAACCACTAAATTCAATCTTAAAGCGACTTCCAGGACCTGAAATATTTGGGTCTGAAATGGAGATCGGAATTTCTAAAAGTGTACCAGCAATGATACAAGTATCTTCTATAGTAAAAATATTTGGAGGGAGATTTTGTTGACAATCTGGGAGCACTAAAATTTGCATATCGCGGACTGTAGTTGAAATGAGTTTGCCGCTTCTATATTCAAAAATGAGAATGGTAATATTATATTCACCAGCTTTTTGAGGACTTTCCCAAATCAGGGTTCCAGTTTTTTTATTGAGACTTATTTTATTGTTTGTTCCTGGGTTTATTTGTGTGGGTAGAACATAATTGGGAACAGGCATATCCTTGTCAAATGCAGGGATGCCAAATTCAAAAGCTAAACTATCTCCATCTATATCATAAGCACCCGGGTTATGAATAAATACATTGTTTACACAAGCGATATCTATGGGGGCTTGAAGTAAGATGACTGTGTTGTTGAATCCTTGAAAATTACTGTTTAATAAAGTAAATGTTGTTTGAACATAAAAGGGAATATTGATAGAATTCGGGTAATCTATATTGAGAATATTTTCAATTCTATTGGGATCGAAAAAGCCAATGGTATACCTTCCTCGGCCAGGATAGCTATGCTCTAATTCGTAGGTATTTTTTTTTACATTATTTCCTATACTGACTCCAAATCCATTGTTCCTGTGTATTCGCGAACTTAAACCATCACCCCAATCTAATGTGATGCTATCTCTATCTGCAGATGTTCCTGCCTCTTTAGTATAGGTTGTTACTGTAGCGATTACTGAATATTCGCTGATTTGTCTAACTGTAATTTCTCCAGCTCTATTGTGTGTAGCATAGAGACATTTGCTCTGTATAAAGCCCACAATTATTATGAGTAGAATATGTTTAAAAGTATTATACATTGAGCAATCTCATCCATTTATTTCATTCCAAATCCCAATCATGGATTTTATAATTGAACGTATTTTGGAGTTTTTGAGTATCAAGTATGCTAAAAAGTGGTCTTGGCGCTTTTGCATTAAATTCGACTGTACTTATTGCATTAACTTTAACGTCCATTGCAGCAATCTCAAATATTTTATTTGCAAATTCAAACCAATTTGTAGGATTGCTATCGGAGTAATGATATATTCCTGCTTTTTCTTGTAAGGTTTCTAATTTATAGTGTTGCAAAAGATAGGCAATAAAAAGTGCAATGGAAGCTGCGTGAGTAGGGCAACCATTTTGATCATTGACGACTGCTAATTCTTTTCTTGTAGCCCCAAGTCTAAGCATGGTTTTTACAAAATTGTTACCAAATTGAGAATAAACCCATGAAGTTCTCAATATGATGTGCATGCATTTCGAATCAATAATATAGTCTTCACCAAGTGATTTACTCTTGGCATAAATTCCTTGTGGGTTTTTTATTGAGTTTTCTTTTAATGCGATAGCATTCGTTCCATGAAAAACGTAATCAGTGGAGATATGGATCAAGAATATATTATACTCATGACAATAATCTGCTAGAGTTTTTACAGCTTCTGAATTGATGAGAAATGCTTGATCTGCCTGATCCTCTGCAAGGTCAACAGCAGTAAAAGCAGCGCAGTTGATGATGAATGTAGGTCGGTGTTCAAGTATTAATGCTTTTGTTTGATCTGCATTGCTAATGTTCCATGCATTTCTATCAAAAAATAACAAGTCGTAATTATGAAACAAATCTTTGATTAAAAACAACTCTTGTCCAAGTTGTCCTGTAGATCCTGATATGAGAACTTTTGGATTCATAATCCTTATTTATGTTTGCCAAAATTTGGCCATAGTTTGTCTTTTTCGGAAATGATTACTTGTGATGATGGAATTCTCCAATCTATATTAAGTGTGGCATCGAATAGATTGATTCCACCCTCATTATCTTTCGAATAAAATTCATCGCATTTATAAGAGAAAATAGCTGTCTCAGACAAAACGGAATAGCCATGTGCAAATCCTTTAGGGATGAGCAATTGTAATTTGTTTGATTCAGTTAATTCGATGGAAAAGACTTTTCCATAAGTCTCACTATTGGCTCTGATGTCAATGACAACATCTAATACAGATCCTTGAATAACTCGAACGAGTTTGGACTGCGCTTTGTCATTCAATTGATAATGTAGACCTCTAATTACACCATAATTGGACTTTGCTTCATTGTCTTGTACAAATGTATAGTTCAATTTTTCATTTAGAAATTGAAGTTGACTGAATGATTCAAAAAAATAACCACGATCATCACTGAATACTTTTGGTTCGATGATGTATAAATCTTTTATATCAGTGTGGATCAGTTTCATCTTATTTTTCTTTGAATAATAATCGCATGGGCACTCCTGAAAAATCAAAAATGTTGCGCAATTGATTTTCTAAAAATTGCTTGTAAGCGCCTTTAATTTGATCAGGATAGTTTGAAAAAAATGCAAATACAGGGTAGGGTTTATCAATTTGCGTAATGTATTTTATTTTGATTAAATGATTTCTATAAGTTGGTGGTGGATATTTAGCAATAGCCTCGAGCATTTTATCATTAAGGACAGATGTCTTGATAATTTGCGTTCTATTTTCATAGACCTTTAATCCTATTTCCAATGCTTGAAAAATTCTTTGTTTTTCTAGCGCAGAAATAAATAGGATAGGGACGTCAACAAATGGGGCAATTTTTTCTCGAATTCTTGTTTCAAATTCTTTTGCAGTATTTGTTGATTTTTCCAATAAATCCCATTTATTAACAAGGATTACCAGCCCTTTATTCCTTTTGATAGCTAGGGAAAATAACTCCATGTCTTGACTTTCTATTCCATCTTCAGCATTGACAAGCAAAAAACAAACATCGGCTTCTTCAATTGATTTGATAGCGCGTATGACAGAATAAAACTCTAAATCTTCATGGACTTTACTCTTCTTACGAATTCCTGCAGTGTCTATGAGGATAAAGTCTTTGCCAAATTTATTGTATCGCGTATGAGTCGAATCTCTAGTAGTTCCAGCTATTGGTGTAACGATATTTCTTTCTTCACCCAGTAGATTATTAATAAATGATGATTTACCTACATTAGGTTGACCGATTACAGCAAACTTTGGCAAAAAAGAAATATCTTCCTCGTCATCAAGAATTAATGCTGCAATATCATCCAATAATTCGCCAGTTCCGCTTCCCGAAATACTAGCAATGGTGTACATTTTCTCAAATCCTAAAGCCCAAAATTCATTAGCTGCCATGAAACGATCAGAATTATCAACTTTATTGACGACTAAAAAGACTGGTTTTTTTACTTTTCTTAGGGTTCTAGCAATATATTCATCTAGATCTGTGATCCCTGTCGTAACATCTACTGTAAAAATGATGGCTGAAGATTCTTCTAATGCAAGTTCGACTTGTTTTTTGATATTGAGTTCAAAGACATCAATACTTTTTTCTACAACACCGCCTGTGTCGATTACTGAAAACTTTTTTCCATTCCATTCAGATTTGCCATAAATGCGATCTCTTGTCACACCACTCACATCATCTACAATGGCTTTATTGCCTCCTATCAAACGATTGAAAAGTGTTGATTTTCCAACATTTGGTCTTCCTACTATAGCGATTGAAAATCCCATTTATTTTAATAATTTTTAAGTATCTGTCTAAGCTAAAGTATCATAGCAGTCCGACTTAGCAAAAACAAGGATAAATCTAAAAGGTTTTGTAAGCTTTGCATTTACAATGAGTTAACTAGATTTAATATTTTATATTTTGAAAGATTTAATTTTAAGATTAAGTCAATTTAGCTAATGCATCTTTAATTCTTTGAATTGCCAATTTTAGTTTTTCTTGGGAAAGAGAGTATGATATTCTTAAACAATCTGGTGCACCAAATGCAGATCCTGACACTAATGCTGTGTGAGCATAATTAAGTAGGTATAAGGCTAAGTCATCACTATTTTGTATTACCATTCCTTCAAAAGATTTTCCAAAGTAAAAATTCACTTGTGGCAAAAAATAAAAGGCACCTTCTGGTTTATTCACGATCCAACCTGGTATAGTTTGGAGTAATTCGTGGCACAGATCTCTTCTTTTCTTAAATTCATCCCGCATTTTATAACTTGGTTCTAGATCTGAGGTCAATGCTGTGATACCAGCATATTGATAGAAAGAGCAAGCTCCTGAAGTGAATTGACCTTGTATTTTGGTACAAGCATCAATAACTGTTTTTGGTCCACCCATGTATCCCAATCGCCATCCAGTCATAGAGAATCCCTTGGAAAAGCCATTAATAGTTACCGTGCGATCTATCATGCCTGGGAAGCTTCCAATGCTGATATGCTCAGTGTCGAATATAATGAGTTCATAGATTTCATCTGAAACCACTAATAGATTGGGGAAATCAGCAAGTACTTCAACATAATCTTCAATATTTTTTTTATTGAAGACGGTTCCTGTTGGATTGCAAGGCGATGAAAAGACCAACATTTTGGCAGAAGGACTCAATTTTGATTTCAATTCATCGATGCTAGGTTTATAATTGTTCTCAACAATTGAATCAATACAAATAGGGACACCACCTGCCAATTTTACTATTTCGTAATAAGATACCCAATAAGGTGAGAAAATTAAAACTTGATCGCCTTCATTGAGCATGGCAAAGCAGAGATTTGCAAAGCTTTGTTTTGCACCATTGGATACTATAATTTGGTTTGGTGGATAATTTAGCTTGTTTTCCTTTAGAAATTTTTCAGAGATAGCATTTCTCAATTCTAATGTTCCCGATACAGGAGTATATTTTGTATACCCTTTATCTAAGGCAATTTTGGCTGCATTTTTAATATGATCTGGTGTGTCAAAATCAGGTTCACCAAGACTTAGATTTATAATATCGATACCTTTCGAGCCAAGTTCTCTTGCCATCTGAGCCATTTTTAAAGTAGCAGACTCAGTCATGAATTTCGTGCGATTTGAGATTTCAAATTCTGGCATATTTTTAAAATTTATGCAATTTTAATAAAAAATAAAAAGGAAGTACTATTTTCTAGTACTTCCTTTTATAAAGAAAGAATAAAAGTCTTATTTTATTGTAAAAGGCAATGATTTTGTTTCATTTCCGATTCTTAATTCAGCTATATAATAACCAGGAGTTAATGTGTTTGCTCCGATTTTTAATGACTGAGTACCAGTTAATTTACCAAAGTTCTGACGACTTAAAACTCTACCTGTAACATCAGAAATTTTCAAATCTACATTATAAGTACTGTTTAATGTAAAATGTATTTTAGATTCATCAGATATAGGATTCGGATACAAAGATACATTTGTGTTTTTGCCAAAACATCTTCAACATTGATGATCACTTTACAATCATTGCTTATTCCACCTAATAATGAAACTGTTGAAGCATTATCAATTTCACTATTTTCATTCAGTACGAATGAAATAACATGCATTTTAGCAGGATTATATCCAGCAGGTATTTTGTAAGTATATTCATATTGATACTCATCACCTGCAGAAATCACATCTGGAAATGAATTTGGACTACCGTTGAATGGGCCTAATATAGCTCTTGCTACATGGTCATAAACCATTCTGTTTGCTGGGACAGTAGACGGAAGTAATTCATATCCACCCATAACGCCATTAGTACCACCAGCATAGTTGTTTTTTTGAGCATAACCAGAAGTTGTTCCTTTAACACCATCTTCAGTAATCACACAATTCAAAGTGTATCCAGCTGGTACAGCATTGTTGAATTTGGTTGAAATACAAATTTTAAGCTCTCTTGTTGTTGTATCATAGTTTGTAGTATTTACAGATACAGAATTTGGTGCTACAGTCAAATCAGTCAAAGAAGGTACTTCAATAGCAGAAGGATCGCCTAACAATTTACGCATTATAACGATATTTGGATACCCAGTTAACAATGGACTAAAAGCAGCATCATACTCTAATACAGCCATAGGATCATTGTTGTGAACAGCTATTCCGATAAAATGGTCAGGATAAGTACGTGACATACTGTCCATATAAACTGCACCTCTAGGACACCATGGGCACCATGTACCTGTTCCTTCTTCAACTAAGACTTTTTTACCAGTTGCTGGAACATATCCAAAAGTAGTTGATTTTATAGAATCATTACTAGTGTTAAGGTCTAATCCACCATTTACATTTGAAAGATATGCTGTAACTTCAGACGCCCCTGCACCTATAGTTATTTTTGATGGTAAAGCGATTACTTTTGTCGCTTTTGAAGCGATGTTTTGATTTGTAAATGGAACAGTCTTTAATCCAGTGCCATCATTAAAGTTCACATCAAATGAATTTAATGTCATTGTTCCTACGTTTCTTACATTCAACGCAAGATTTACTTGCTGTCCGCTTAAGCCAAAAGATTTGTTAGCAGAGCTTAAGATGGCTGCATCATTAGCATTTAACACAGCTGGTGTGAATTTATATTTTACATCATCAATGTAATAAGTCGATGTGCCATTTGGATTTAATGGAAATAAATCCATTCCATAAATTTTGTTTACTTTATTATTGAATGATACCACTTCTTTATCATTTATGTAGATCACCCATTTATTATTGGTTAAATCTATTTTTGTAGAAAATTTGAACCATTCATCTTGAGCATAGGTACCTTCTGCTAAGGCAATAGAATTTCCATTAGTATTAATATTGAAACTAAGATCGTCATTAAAAAACACATCTAATACCCAAGTTGTACCAACAGGCTTATCTCCTTGAAAGTTAAAATAAGCTGCAGTTCCACCTACAACATACATGTACATTTCAAATTCGAGATTACCGATATCTGTTGTTGAAGCTGCAAACGGTAGGATCAAATCAGTTGGACCACCATCTGGAGTAACAGACTCAAGTTTGATTGATTTTGTACCACCATGAGCTTTTTCGTCAGAAATCATGGCATCAGTTGCCGTACCTGGTTTAACATCCCAAGTAGTCCATTTAGAATTTTTTAAAGCAACATAATCACCAACATTGTAAGATTCACAATCATCTGTGAAATTAACAACTTGGCTATTTAGATTCGAAAAGCCGTATGCGGCTAAAAATACAAGTAAAAATTTTTTCATAAGCGAAGAGATATTTGTTGTAAAAATACTGATTTTTAAAAATACTTTACGTAAAATTAACATATAGCCTTTTATATATTATTTGATAATATATAAAAGGCTATAAATTAAATAGTTGTAGTTTATCTTATTAATGCGAATTTGACATCTTTGCTTTGATTGCCATATTCAAATCGAAGAATGTAAATGCCATTTTCAAAATTGTTTGAATTCATACTTTTTTCAAAATCAGTTGCAAGGCATTGGGAAGGAACTAGTATTTGACCTTGTAGTGAGTATAGTTGATATTTTACAAGTGCTGGTATTTTAGCAGGTGAGGAAATGATCAATCGACCATTTTCTTGAAATACTTTTATTTGATTTAAATCAAATTCATGCTCACCCAAGCATTTTAAAGCTGCAAATTCGATTTGCGCACAACAATCTTCTCTATCGTTTTCACAAACCTTGATGTGATCAAAATCTTTTCCAGATGTCTTAAAGTCAGAAATAGTGATAGGTAATAAATTATAATTGAAAAATCCAAGGTATGTTGATCTTGACCAAATATCAAAGCCCAAGCCCTTAGTACCAGTGTGTTTAAAATTAATTTTTATTGAATATTGCCCTGGTCCTGTGCAATCCAGAGGAATCACTTTTAATTCTTTAATCTTACATTCTGCATTAGTTCCTTCACAGCATAGTTTGCCGATATTTTTACTTATTTTACAATCATGCTTTAGATAATCTTTAATTAGAATTTCAAAGCTTTGGTTACAGTTAGCTTCATATGGTCCAAGTTTAATTGGCAATTGATTGTAACTATAAAGTTTTAAATTGACTAAGTTTGGAATATGCAAGTAGAAGCTATCAGATGTGTTTTTGTGGTCAAAGTCAATAGTTAAGTAAATATGCTTAGCAGAGTCACATTCAGATTTTTTAAATCCTAATTCATAAAGTGAGCATCCTTCCTCACAGCATACTTTGCCTACATTGATTGAATTATTACATTGTTCATTAGCACAGTCTATTACAACAAACTCGTAATTAGTGGTGCAATCACCCTTGAAAGGTCCAAGTTTTATAGGCAGATTGGCATATTTGAACTCACCATAAGTATGTCCATTTCCTTTAACTCTGAAGCATTCGCTATTTCCTTTATAATCGAAATTCAGAAAAACATAAAAATTCTTATTTGAATCACAAATTGACTTGTCAAATCGCATTTCAGAAATCTTACAATCAGGTTTTGTGTCGCAACAAACCTTGCCTAAATTAATTGAAGCATTGCAATGTTCATTAGCACAGTCAATGACAACGAACTCATAATTTGTAGTACAATCACCCTTGAAAGGTCCAAGTTTTATAGGCAGATTGGCATAATTGAACTCACCATAAGTATGACCATTTCCTTTAACTCTAAAGCATTCGCTATTTCCTTGATATTTGAATTTTAGATAAACATAAAAATTCTTATCGGCATCGCAGTTTGTCTTTTCGAATTGTAGTTCAGAAATCTTACAATCTGGTTTTGTGTCGCAACAAACCTTGCCTATATTGATTGAGGCATTACAATGTTCATTTGCACAGTCGATGATAACGAACTCATAATTTGTAGTGCAATCACCTTTGAAAGGCCCAAGTTTTATAGGCAGATTGGCGTATTTGAATTCGCCATAAGTGTGACCATTTCCTTTTACTCTAAAGCACTCACCATTACCTTGATATTTGAATTTTAGATAAACATAAAAATTCTTATCGGCATCGCAGTTTGTCTTTTCGAATTGTAGTTCAGAAATCTTACAATCTGGTTTTGTGTCGCAACAAACCTTGCCTACATTAATTGAAGCATTGCATTGTTCATTTGCACAGTCGATGACAACGAACTCATAATTTGTAGTGCAATCACCCTTGAAAGGCCCAAGTTTAATAGGCAGATTGGCGTATTTGAATTCGCCATAAGTGTGACCATTTCCCTTCACTCTAAAGCATTCGCTATTTCCTTGATACTTGAATTTTAGATAAACATAAAAATTCTTATCGGCATCACAAGTAGTCTTTTCGAATTGTAGTTCAGAAATCTTACAATCAGGCGTGACGTCACAACATACCTTGCCTACATTAATTGAATTATTACATTGCTCATTAGCACAGTCGATGACAACGAACTCATAATTTGTAGTGCAATCACCTTTGAACGGCCCAAGTTTAATAGGTAGATTGGCGTATTTGAATTCGCCATAAGTGTGACCATTTCCTTTCGCTCTAAAGCATTCACTATTGCCTTTATAATCGAAATTCAGATAAACGTAAAAATTCTTGCTTGAATCACATTTTGATTTTTCAAATCTCATTTCAGAAATCTTACAATCAGGTTTTGTATCGCAACAAACCTTGCCTACATTAATTGAAGCATTGCAATGTTCATTAGCGCAGTCGATGACAACGAACTCATAATTTGTAGTGCAATCACCCTTGAAAGGTCCAAGTTTTATAGGTAGATTGGCATATTTGAACTCACCATAATTATGATCATTCCCTTTAATTCTGAAACATTCACTATTTCCTTGATATTTGAATTTTAGAAAAACATAAAAACTCTTATTAGAATCACAGGTCGTTTTTTCAAATTGTAGTTCAGAAATCTTACAATCAGGCTTTGGTTCACAACAAACTTTTCCAAGCTCTTTTACAAGTCTACAATCATGATATTCACAATCCGTAATAACAAATTCATATTCTTTACTACAGTCGCCTTTTAAACTGTCCAATGTGATTGGAAGTTTACTATATTCAAAGCTACCATAATCAATACCATTACCATTGATTTTAAAACATGAACTTGTGTTTTTATAAGCAAAATTTATCTTTACTTGAAAATATTTATTTGAATCGCAATCCAATTTCTTGAAATCTAATTCAAATAATTTACAATCTTGAGCACTAAGATTGATGTAAAACAATGCAAATATTAAAAAGTAAATTTTTTTCATGATAATAAAACTTATAGAAATGACTTGACTTCAATGCATTTTGTTGCTTCAAATATATAGAAAATTATTGATATTCAATAGGATATGTGTTCATCGAATATCTTAATTTATATATTATAATGGAAAGTAATGTATAATTTACTAAATTACAGTTATTTATACTTGTAGTTATTTTAACCAGTTGTTTATAATGCTGGGTCCAAGATCGGTTAAAAATGATTCTGGATGAAATTGAATCCCTTCAATACTATGCTTTTTGTGGCAAAGTCCCATGATTATATCTCCAGCTGTACAACTTACTTCAAAAATTTCTGGGAGGCTGATAAGGTCGACAGCCCAACTATGATATCGACCCACTTCAAACTCTAGAGGAAGGCTACAAAGACATGAATTACTCAAAGGAATGGTTTTTTTTACTTGTGATTTAATGCCATGTGTGACTTCAGTTAGTTTGAACAGCCTCGCTCCAAAATGCTGCGCTATGGCTTGATGTCCAAGGCATATACCGAGTATTTTTTGTTGAGGATGATAATTGTTCAAAATGGTCTTCATTAGTGGGAAATCATTTGGTATTCCTGGTCCAGGTGAGAACAAAATGTATTTATAGGAATTACATTCAGGCTTATATTTGTCTTTACCTGAAATGATATCTACATTGTAGTTGTTTTGTTCAATGAGTTGTATAAGATTATAGGTAAATGAATCTTCATTATCAATTAGTAAAACATTTTTATTTGCTAAGCCCATATAAAGCTATAAATTCGTGCCGAAAAGATATACAATAGATTGGAAACGCAGTTAAATAATTTTAAGTTCAGTTATCAGGAAGTCATTTCGAAGATGAATATTTATTATGCGCTTCGTTTGCCATTTTTATTTATCATTGATTTTAAGAAAACATCTGGTTATTTTGTTCTTGAATCTCAGTTGAAAAATAGTGGCATTTTATTTGATTTTAATTCTATTAAATTAAAATCCGATGTTCTATGTAGTATTCACACAAAGCAATTGAATTTTGACAGATATCATGCTGCTTTTGATAGATGTATGCAGCATTTGAAAAATGGAGATACTTATTTAATCAATTTAACTTTTCCAACAGAGATTAATGTGAATTTAAATTTAGTTGAAATTTTCAATTTGAGTTCTGCAAAATATAAATTATATATTCCAGATCATTTTGTTTTATTTTCTCCGGAGAGATTTATTAGCATTAATGGAAATCGAATATCAACTAACCCAATGAAGGGGACTTCGCATGTAAAAGATGATGCTGATGGGAGTTTATTATTGAGCGATGAAAAGGAGAATGCTGAACATTCAACTATTGTTGATTTATTGCGAAATGATCTCAGTATTATTGCTCATGATGTCAAGGTAAATACTTTCAAGTATTTGGAAACTGTAGAAAGTAATAAGGGGCTATTGTGGCAAATGAGTTCAAAAATATCAGGAAATATAAGATCTAAATATAAGGATAATCTTGGTGATTTGATAGATGCGATCACTCCTGCTGGTTCTGTTTCCGGCGCTCCTAAAAAAAGAACTTGTGAAATTATAGAAGAAGTAGAAAACTATGAAAGGGGATTTTATACTGGGGTGTGTGGGTATTTTGATGGCTTGAACGTCGATAGTGCTGTGATGATACGTTTTATAGAAAAACAAGGTGATAAATTGTTTTATAAATCAGGTGGTGGTATTACAGCGAAATCAGTTCTGGACGATGAGTATAATGAACTAAACCAGAAAATCTATGTACCGATTTTTTGAATCCATTGCAATTATTAATGGACAGGTTCGCAATTTGGAGTACCATCAAGATCGAGTAAATAGGACGTTTGCAAAATTTTATAAAGCCTCAAATTTACTTGTTTTGAAGGATGTTATAAATGACAGTATTTTGAATAAAGAGGGTAGGTTTAAATGCAAAGTTTTATACAATAATTTAAAGCATGATTTGTATTTAGAAAAATATAGTCCAAAGGTATTTAAACATCACTATTTAGTTGATATCGGCAGGGTAGAATATAATTTTAAGTATGTTAATCGTAATTATTTATTGCGAAATTGTAATAATGATTTAAATAGTCATGCGCTTTTTTTTAAGAAAAATTTATTGACTGATGGTGAGTTTGCAAATATTATTTTGAATAATGGAATTAGTTGGGTTACACCAAAAACTGCATTGTTGGAGGGGACTATGAGAAGGTATTTATTGGATCAAAAAAGAATTATTTTAAAGGACATAGCTATAGAAGATTTACATCAGTATAATAGTTTTAAATTGATCAATGCCTTAAACTCTTTTGAAGAAGCAAAAGAGTATTCAATTTCGGATATTATTTTTAAATTATGAACTTAGAAAATTATTTAAATATACAGGAGGAAGTGACATTATCAAATTCAAAGTTGATAGTGGTTACAAAAAATCAATTAATAGATGATGTATCGAAATTGTATCAAGCTGGATGTAGACAGTTTGCAGAAAATAGAGTGCAAGAATTACTGAAGAAAAAGGAGCAACTGCCCAAAGACGTTCAATGGCATTTAATAGGAAGTTTGCAAAAAAATAAAGTTTCACAAATTATTAATTTTATTACGCTTATTCACTCTGTAGATAGTCTTGAACTGGCAGTTGAAATTAATAAAAGAGCCAAAGAAGTTGATAGAATTGTGGATATATTACTTCAGATTTATATTTCTCATGATGAAACTAAACATGGCTTTGATTTCGAATTGCTATTGGATAGTTTAAACCAAAAAAAATGGAATGAGTTAAGCCATATCAATATAGTTGGTGTCATGGGTATGGCTAGTTTTTCTGAGGATAAAGTTCTTATTGCATCAGAGTTTCAATTCCTTCACAATTGTTTTTCAACTTTAAAAGATAATTATTTTAATCGAAGCACATTTAAAGAAATATCCATGGGCATGTCAAGTGACTATAAGTTAGCACTTCAACATGGGAGCACTATGGTTAGAATTGGCAGTTCGATCTTTGCTTAAATTCTTATTTAATCAGTGTAAAATCTCCTGCGATCTCTTTTACTTTTCCATTAGGAGTCATCACTTTTGCATAATATATAAATACTCCTGGGGAAAGCGCATTTCCTTTAAAGCTACCATTCCATCCTATATGACTTGCGCCACTGGTACGTTCTTCTTTGTACAATTGTTCACCCCACCTACTATAGATTTCGAATACTTGAATTGTATAATTTTCATTCGGCAAGATAAGTTTGAATATATCATTAAATAAATCACCGTTTGGCGTGAAGGAATTAGGGACATATACTTCGGACTCATCTTTGATATGTATTTTGATACTTCCTTGCACTAAGCAACCCAAAGAGTCAGTAAATGTAAATATTAATTCTTTTTCACCAAAAACTGTATATTCAGGATTAGTGCAATCAGAACAACTGAGACCTAAATCCGCAGTCCAGCTTATGTTTGTTGGATTTATATCGGTGACAATGTCAAATTGAATAATATCACCAATGTTTGCAAAAACATCCTTTGTGAAATTTAAATTATACTCTACAAAATCCAATGAAATATTAAAGATTGAATCACAATATATAGAATTAGAAATACCTATGGTGTCTGAGCCAGTACTATTGGATTTATCATATCTTTTACCATGAATGATGATGAAATCATCTTTACATAATTGACGATTGATGTAACTCACTAATGAATTATTTTTCAATGCAAGTGAAATATTTACAATACTGTCGCATCCTCCCAAAGCTTGCCCAATAAAAGTTTCTGTTCCTGTCAATTTGTTTTTGTCATAAGTATTTCCATTTACAATTCTAATATCATTAGAACAAATGGAGTCTGTAAATAAACTTTGGACCTGATTTTTAAAACTTAAATCGATCACAATACTGCTGTCACAACCATTAGATGCAAGTAAATTTTCAATACCTTTTGGATTAAGTTTGTTGTAAACTTTATTATTTACTGTTAATGAACCATTGTCACAGAACTGATTTCGCAATGTATCAAAATATGATTTTTTTAGATTTATAGAGATATCAACAATGCTGTCACAAAATCCAGCTGCACCATTCTTGATAGTGTCTTTGTAACTGGTTTTATTTTTGTCGAATTGGATTCCATTGATTACAATTGATTTATTGTCACATAAACTTTGTTTAGTCGAAAAAATCACGGCTGGAACTATACTTAAAGAAATATCTACAGTACTATCACATCCATTGAAAGAGCTATTTTTAAAAATTTCAGTCCCAGTCAATTTATTAGAGTTATAAGTATTTCCATTGATGATTATTGATTGACCAGAACAAATACTTTGTACGTAATTCGTTTTAATATCAGGAATTAATGAAACTTTGATGTTGACGATACTATCACAAGAATTTGAACTACCATTTTTTAAAGTATCAGTTCCTGTTAATTTATTTTCATTATAAAGTTTAGAATTTATAGTTATACTTTCTCCTTTGCAAATTGTCGCCTGAAAATTGGATTGAACTAATGGCAATATTGTTATAGAAACATCAATTAGACTGTCACATGCTGAACTAGATTGCTTTGTAAGAATGACTTGTCCTGTTGTCTTATTTTTATCAAACACTGTAGACCCAATCATTATTGATGCATTTTCACAAATACTAGTTTGGAATTGTGACACTGCGGGTTTTAAAAAAGTTAAATTAACCTGAATAATAGAATCACAACCATTTGAACTTGCATTTTTCAGAATAACTTGCCCATTAGGTTTGTTTATATCGAATTGAGTTCCTGCAATATTTACAATTTCATTTGGACAAAGATTGCTTTGGTTAACTGTACTTACTGTCGAAGTGTTTATAGTTATATTAAAAGATCGCTGGGCTTCACATGTTCCATTTTCTGTAGCATACACAAAAAGTTTTGTACTGTTTTTAATTGTATCACCTTCATTAAATTTATTTCCATTACCATTTGAATTTGTATAATAAAACGAATTGTTATTTATATGCTTTCCAGTAATTTTAGGCAAAATAATATAATTACAATTAGTCAAATCGGGAATTGAATCAATAAGAATTTGCTTTTGAACTGTAATGTTTATTTTAGATTGTTTGGTTTGACAAACTAAGCCATCTCCAACTGTATAAGTTACCGAAAAAATGCCAGGACCAGATAACCTTGAGTCAAAATTGTTATTTATGAGAGCAGGATTATTATTAGCTTCTTTAAAGTCACCACCAAGATCAGCATTTCTCAATAAGCTGAGCAAATTTAAAATTTCTCCTTCACATATTATAATAGAACTATCTAATCCAGCGTCTAGGTTTTTACGTATATTTAATGTTAAGATTGCTGTGTCGGATATACAAGGCAATGCATTAGAATGAATATATAGGAACCTGTATGAGCCACCTGAAAGATTGCTTGAGTTAAAAATACTTCCATTTAAATTTCCAGAATTATCAATGTCTACAAAGTTTCCTGTACTATCTGCATTTTGAAGTAATAATTTTAAATCTATAGTACTTCCTTCACAAATTGAACTGCTTTTATCGACTCCTGCTTTTAGTGGATGATTTATAAAGATGTTAAAACTATCTATTGACTCACATGAACTGTTATTATCAAATAAATATAACTTTGTCGATTGAATAATTTTTGTACCTGTAGGGTAAGTTTGTCCACCACCATTGAGAATATCAGTATAAACTGCTTGATTTAGATTAGTGCCAGTAATTGGAGGCAGTATAAATGAATCACAAACAGTAGTGTCATTTTTATGGTTTATAGAAGGACCAAATTTTGCTTCCAAAATTATTTTAACTGGAAGTGAATTGCAGTTTCCATCAAGTGTGAATGCATATAAACTATCTTTTGAAGTCGTAATAATTTTATTTGAAATCAGTGGGCTTAAACTGCTATCTCTAGAATAACCAACAAATAATCCTGATCCTTTATTGATTATTGAATTAATTTTATTGAGATCAAACACAGCTTTTCCACTTGTATCTGCACAAATGATCCAATGATAAGGATCTGCTTTTGGTCTAGGTAATGCTTCTAGAATGATACTTATAAAATTTGATACACAAATACCTTTGCAAAGTTTTGCATAAATGGTATCTCTTCCTGTGACGAATATCGGTAAAGTAATTGGAGCTAAACTTATAGTATCTTCATAGAATTTTGTAATAATGCTCGTATCGCCCTGTGTCAATTGCAATAATA
This sequence comes from Saprospiraceae bacterium, assembly GCA_016710585.1. Lineage (GTDB taxonomy): Bacteria > Bacteroidota > Bacteroidia > Chitinophagales > Saprospiraceae > Vicinibacter. Next base: position 4,181 of record JADJVN010000001.1, on the reverse strand, counting down.
CATTGTCAAGATCAAAAGTGGCAATACCATTACCATTATCACAAATTTTGTCAATGATGAGTGGTATGCCATTAATATTACTTACATCAAGAATAATTTCAATTGGTTCTGAGTAACATCTTCCATCAAAGAGTTGTGCATAAATTTTAGTTGAACTGGTAGTATAAGGCGATTGGATTTGTTTTATTAAATCAATGTCTTCATAAAATTTTACCGTAATTCCATTTTTACCTCCTGTAATTTTTGAAATTAAGTTATTTAAATTAAAGGTCCCTTTTCCATCGCCATTGTCACAGATTTTTTCTGTAATGGATTTCCCAGATGGTCTGGGTAGCACAGTGAGTTTAATCTCAGCAGGATTTGATTCACATTTGCCATCAGAGGTACTTGCAAAAATGATTGTGGTTCCACTAGTATAAGGTGAAAAAACTTCAGAGCTGAGTGCAAAATCTTCAAAATATTTTACAGCCAATGAATTATTACCTCCATTTACAAATCGATCTAATTTTGATAGATCAAATGTTGCTTGACCGAAACCTTCATCACACATTTCCAGTAGTGCATTGTTTGCCTTTGGTTTAGGGTTCACGATCAATTGAACTGCAACAATATTCGAATTACAAACTCCATCTTTAATTCTTGCATAAACTGTTATTGAACCACTTGTAACGGGTGAGTTAAGTCTGATCATTCCAGCCATATCGCGATACCATTCTACGATTCCATTTGAACCATTTAAAACGATATCTTCTATCTCTGAAAGATCAAATGTAGCTTGTCCATTATTTAGTTCACATGCTTCAAGTTTTGCTGTAGCAGCCTTTGGACATCTTGTGTTGATGGTATATCTATCTGTGAATATTTCCATACAGCAAGCAGCGTTAGGCTTAGGATTTAATACTCCAACGATTTCATAAGTTTTATCACACCAGCCAGAAGGAATGGTAAAATTAAAATCGCTTATCGTTGATGGAACAGGAGAGTAACCTCCGGGTGACATGGATGGACAGCTGCATCCATTATTAGTAATTCCACCTACATATGCATCACCATCTCCCATTAAAGTAGGGTCATCTGTGTCATAGCCAAATGTAATTGAAGGACATCCACAATTTGAGAAGCTAACTGTTTGTGTTCTTGTTCCTGTTGAGGCATTGTTTGAAAATGCACCAATAGTTCTAGCACAAGCGCTAGAGCTTACATAAACATTGCATACTTGATCACAAATGCCACTAAAATCATAATTAGTACTTGCTCCGGCACTTGTAAATACGACATACATCGAATTGGCTGGTAAATTTACATTAGCTCCAACTGAAATTGCAGAGCAACCTCCAATAAGCCCTGCAGGGCCAGGAACGATACCACATACTGAACCGATGTCTCCATTTCCAGCTCCTCCATTATTGTTTGAATCGAAGTCAACTGTAAAATTGCTTGTATTAAATCCAGACCCTGTCCAAATTACTATAAATTCATTTTGAGCTTCAGGTCCACAAGCATCTATCATAAATCCAAGCCATTGAGGACAAATTCTACAAGGAGGACTAGGTGTGACGATATTTGCACTTCCAATTTTTGTCCCTTCACCAGCATATGGGTTGAAGCCCGGATTTTCATCAATGTAATAATCTACTTTGCTAGTGGAAGGGAGATCTCCACCTTGAGCTTTCAAGGTAAAGGATTGTCCTTGACAGAAATTACAGACACCACCAGGACAAGCAGGTAAAATACTTGAGCCAGTGAATTCTGGGCATTGCCCCTGTGCTGTGTATGAAATCAATATAAATAGTGTAAACAATACTGAAATTCTCATTTGACTCTTTTTAATTCAATTTAAAATACTAAAAGATTTTTTGAAATGATTTAGAATAACCCGTGGGCTTGAGTAGATACCAAATTGATCACTTTTCCCATATCCTCTGGTTTTGAAATGAAATCTAATTCATCTGCTGGAAGAATCAACACTTTTGAATCCGTAAAACTATCAATCCAATCATCATATCGTTGATTTAGTTTTTTTAAATATTCTAGACTCATATTCCCTTCATAATCTCTACCACGATTACTGATGTGTTGCACAAGTGTTGGCACTGAGGCTTTTAAATAGATGATCAGATCTGGAGGACGAATAGTCGACATCATGATTTTGAATAATTCTTGATAATTCTGAAAATCCCCTTTCGCTCATAAGCCCCATTTCATATAGATTGGGAGCAAAAATATTGGCATCTTCATAGATTGTTCTGTCTTGTATTACTGTTTTTTCACCTCTTTGAATTTCAAGTATTTGCTTAAATCTTGAACTTAAGAAATAAACTTTAGATTAAATGACCAACGATCCATATCGTAATAAAATCATTTAAATATGGATTGTTGGTTGTATCCTCATAATGTACGTCCCAACCAAAATTTTTTGATAAAGCTTGACATAATGAGGTCTTACCAGCTCCAATATTGCCTGCTATTCCAATGTGCTTCATGTTTTGGTTTAAGTCTTTTATCTATCTATTTTTGCTTTCGAGCAATAAAATTAAGTCAAATATCTAAAATATCAATCATCTTAATGTTAATAAACTATTTTTGCCTATAATTTCAAAGTTTATGCAACAATATATTATAAAAACTAATGCTTTATCCAAGATTTATAAAATGGGTGACGAGATCGTCACAGCATTAAAATCTGTTGATTTGGCCATTTCGAAAAATGATTATGTTGCTTTAATGGGCCCCTCAGGCAGTGGTAAATCAACTTTAATGAATTTGATAGGTTGCCTTGATTCCCCAACTGCAGGAGATTATTATCTAAATGGTGTTAATGTCAGCCAAATGTCGGACACTGATTTGGCAGAAGTGAGGAATAAGGAGATTGGCTTTGTGTTTCAAACTTTCAATCTTCTACCGAGAATGTCAGCCTTAGAGAATGTCGCTATGCCTCTAGTTTACGCTGGTAAGTCTAAGGCAGAAAGGGAATCAAAAGCCCAAAAAGTGTTAGAGCAAGTTGGATTAGGTGATCGAATGTTTCACAAACCTAATGAATTATCAGGCGGACAAAGACAAAGGGTAGCTATTGCAAGGGCACTAGTTAATGATCCTGCTATAATCTTAGCTGATGAGCCAACAGGGAATCTTGATTCAAAGACTTCATTGGAAATTATGAGAATATTGAAAGATATCCATACCGCAGGGAATACAATAATTTTAGTAACACATGAACCTGATATTGCTGAACATGCGCATCGCATTATCAGAATGCGTGATGGATTGATTGAGTCGGATAATGTCATGGAAGAAGTTGAAAACCATAAATAAATAGGCTTAAGCCAATTGATTTGAGTTGTACTTTTTTTTGAATTTATAAAATACAAGTAAATGAAAATATATACTAAAACTGGTGATAAGGGCCAAACTTCTCTATTTGATGGAACTCGTTTGAGCAAAGATGATATCAGAATAGAAGCCTATGGCACAGTGGATGAATTAAATTCAAATTTAGGCTTGTTGATTTCGCTTTTACCAAATTTTTCAATAGAAGAAGTGGAATTTTTAATAGAAATTCAGAGAGATTTATTTGTGATTGGATCATATCTTGCTACTCCATTTGATAAAATTAATTTACTGAAATTAAAAGAAATTGATGTTACATTAATTTCAAAATTAGAAATTGCTATGGATACAATGGACTCTCAGTTGAAGGAATTGAAGTCATTTATTTTACCCGGTGGATCCCAAAGTATCGCAGTTTGCCATATTTGCAGAACTGTTTGTAGAAGAGCAGAAAGAAGGGTAGTGACATTGGCTTCTATGGATACGATAAATGAAAATTTGATCATATACTTAAATAGACTTTCGGATTATTTTTTTACAATGTCAAGATTTATTGCATTTAAATCAAATATAAAAGAGACTATTTGGTAATATTATTTTATTAAATTAATGTCTCCACTAAATCTTTGGATTTCTCCATTTTTGAATTCGACTTCAATTAAATAGATGTAGACATTAGGTAGTAATAATTGACCATTATAGATTCCATTCCAAGATTGGTCTTGATCCTCTGCATTCAATGGATAATTTCGTTTCGAAAACAGCAATTCACCCCATCGATCAAAAATTGATACATAATTTATTTGCTTAACATCGCCTGTGCCATATATAGTAAAGACATCATTTAATCCATC